>NZ_JAHZIA010000033.1 GCF_019420015.1 Anaerofustis sp. | reverse complement strand
TGTGCTTGCTCTTTACGTTGAAGAAGGGGATGACGTTAAGGTAAACGAGCCTATAATGTTTATAGGAAAGAAAGGTTCCATTGCACCTACAAAAGAAGAAGCGATGATTATCACTCATCCTGAACTTGCGGGAGAAACGGGAAGCTTGGATGAAGAAAAAGACAGCGGTTATGATTATGATTTGGCAATTATCGGCGCAGGTCCCGGAGGATACGTATGCGCAATAAGAGCTGCTCAGCTGGGTGCAAAAGTAGTGATTTTCGAAAAGGAACATATCGGAGGGGTATGTTTGAACAAAGGATGTATTCCGACAAAAGCCTTTGTTAAAAATGCGGAAGTGTTAAGAGAAGTAAAAAATGCCGCCGAAATGGGTATAGAGATAGAATCTTTTAAGACGAACTGGTCAAAGGTTATGGAAAGAAAGAGTAATGTTGTTTCAAAACTTACTGGCGGAGTACAGGGACTTTTAAAAAGACACAAAGTAGATGTTGTGATGAGCGAAGCCGTAATAAACTCTAATCATGAGATTTTGGCGGCAGACAAGGCTTACAGTGTTGATAACATAGTCATTGCATGCGGAAGCGAATCTGTGATGATTCCTATAGAAAACGACAACAGCGTTGAGCTTTATGATTCGGAAGGGATTTTAAACCTTGAAAAACTCCCTGAAAATCTGGTTATCATAGGCGGCGGAGTTATCGGAGTGGAACTTGCTGGTGTTATGAATGAGTTTGGTGTTAAGGTAACCATAGTTGAAATGTTAGACAGTATTCTTGCTATGGCTGACGATGATGTAATAAAAACCGTAGACAAAGAGCTTCGAGGACACGGAATAGATATTATTACGGGAGTAGGTGCGAGCAAGCTTGCAAATGGCAAGGTTGTGCTGTCTGACGGAAGAGAGATTACTGCCGATGCGGTTCTTATGTCTGTTGGAAGAAAGCCTGTTAAAGTTGCGAGCAACATAGATATTCTTACAAGTGAGAGAGGATTTATTGAAATAGACAATAAACTTAAAACGAATGTGGACAATATCTATGCGATAGGTGACGTTACGGGTACGGTAATGCTTGCGCATACAGCGAGCAGACAGGGGATTGTCGTTGCGGAAGACTTATTCGGCGAAGGTGCTTCGGTAGACTACAGTCGTATACCTTCATGTGTATTTACGATTCCTGAGGTTGCATGGATAGGTTTGAACGAAAAACAGGCTGCAGAGCTTGGCATTCCGTGCAAAGTAAGCAAGATGCCTTTTGCGGGGGTAGGAAAAGCCCTTGCCATGAACGATACGACTGGATTTGTAAAAGTAATTACAGACGAAAGATTCGATGAAATAATCGGGGTACATATAGTCGGGCTGAATGCTTCGGATATTGTTGCACAGGGTGCAATAGCAATGGATTTGGAAGCGACAAGCGAAGAAATAGCAAATATCACATTTGCTCATCCTACTTTAAGCGAAGGCTTTATGGAAGCTTGCGAAGGAATAGGCGGAAAGATGATACACGGATAATACAAACAAAAAAGAGCTTAAAAGCTCTTTTTTGTTGCTTTCGGTATTAGGGTTTAAGGATATATAAGAATATAAATAAAGGGATTGGGATTTTGTAAAAAAGGAAATAATTATGTTTTAAAAGAAAATAATTTTAATAACTTTGTTGTAAGACGGGGAAAAGTGTAGTATAATAAAACAAAGATATAATACCTAACGAGTTATTTTTTAATAATTTGTTATCAGAAAAAATCCGGGAATCTTCATAGGTTTTCGGGTTTTTTATTGCAAAGATTTTTTGATTTTGAAAAATAAAAAAACAGGATATATATCCTGTTTTTTAGTATGCTGTTACATTAACGGCTCTTAGACGGTTTTTGTCTTTGATGTCAGGTTCAACTTCGTATGTCACCTTTTGACCTTCTTCAAGATTTTTGAATCCCTCTGCGTTTATGGCGCTGAAATGAACGAATACTTCTTCTTTTCTTTCGTCGTTCGATATAAAGCCATATCCCTTTTCTTTGTTAAACCATTTTACCGTACCTTTTTGCATTTAAAGATACCTCCCGTAATATTATTTATAAATTCAAAACCGCACGAATTTTATATAACTTAAGGCTCTAAGAAAATACATATCTGGTACTGTTCTTGTTACTCTTATGGAAATAAAAAAACATGTATCAAGTCATTAAACAAATGAATTGGTACATGTATCATTCTGCTCAGTGAATTAATATATAATATTTTATCACAAAGAATATAAAATGTAAAGTTAATAAAAAATTATATTTGTGTTTTGGTTGTTTTTTATAAAAGAGAAAAGCCCGCCTGGGCGGACTTTTCTTTTTATAATGTTTTTTAGTTTTGGTCTCCAAGTCTGAATACCGTTATGGTTACGTCACTTAGTATAAATCCTGTTTTGTCCGTAAGAACATTTAATACCGTAGGTGTGGAAGTTACGGATATAGGGAAATTAAAAGATACTGTTGCAAATTCTGCGCTTGCCGTGAAGTTATGGCGTGCGCTTCCCCCCTGAGTTACAGAGCCGTTTACCGTAAGCGACAGTAAAATGTCAGACGGTATTGTTGTGCCCGTCGATATTCCGACAGTGGCATTGAAAGATACTTGGTATATGCCGTTTTTTGTGATTTCTATATCGGGAGAATTAACGTTGTGAGATATATATTGTCCTGAAATCAATGCGTTGTTGTTGAAACTGATTGGCTGATTTGTACCGCTTGGCTGAGGGGCTCCGTCTACCGCCGACAATACTTCGGAAGTAGAGTCTCCTGATTGTCCCGTTTCGCCTCTTGGAATTACAAAGTCAAGAATAACGTCGTTTGGTGTTCCCGAATTTGTCACGCTTGCGGCTTCGTCAGGGTTAGCGGTGGTAACGGTGCCGATATTGATTCTTGCTGCTTCGCCCGCTTCTCCTGTCACGCCGGTAGCCCCGGTCGGACCTACAGCACCGGTATCACCTGTTGCGCCTTGGACTCCTTGAGCTCCTGTTGCACCCGAAGGACCAGTCGGACCAATAGGACCAGTTATGCCTTGTTCACCTCTTGGTCCTGTCGGACCGGTAGGACCAGTTGCTCCGGTCGGACCTATTGCACCGGTAGGACCGGTTGCACCTGTCGCGCCAGC
>NZ_JAHZIA010000032.1 GCF_019420015.1 Anaerofustis sp. | reverse complement strand
ATATATTCATCCCAAATTAGGGTTACCGTATATCTGTTTTTATCTTCTCCTGACTGTCTTTTATGTAAAATCGTATAGACAACCTCTAAGGCTTCTAATGATTTTTTATAAGGATAGTAAAAGGTGCACCCTCTTAAAAAAGCAAATGAATCGTCTTGCTTAAAATCTGCAAAGAAATACTCCGCTTCTGGTGGAGAAGCAAGAATCAGCATTTTCAGACACCAGACAAGTGCATAAGATTTCCCACTACCAGACATACCACATAAAATCATATGGCTATTCGTTTTCAGCGATATATCCGTAAACAAGACATCTCTTTGCCCGTACCCATGCCAAGCGTCATAGTCATACCCAAGTTTAAGAGAATTATTCTTCGTCATACAATACCTCTCTTTCCAACGGCTTTCTTCCTTTTTTACTGTACATCACAATCAACTTTCCGTTATCTTTATTTTTTCCTCCATATTCAAAATCAGGTTTCACAAAATGAAGATTCATACAATCAGCAATCGCTTCTTTGTATTTTCGCCATCGTTCCATAGGAATCTGACTGTAAAATACCCTTATTATTACTCCTGTTTTTCTATCCTTGCTCTTTTTCATCATAACAGGATAACCGTTTCTTAAATCCTGTCCAGTAAAGGCAAGTGCAAGATTATATTCATCACGCTTTGCCGTCATAACTCCAAGCCAATATACTGTAAGAATAAAAAAGATTACGAACAGGGTAGTTCCACCAATCTCCACTATACCACGCAAAAGGGGAAGTATCAGCTTTGGGGCATTGACATAGAAAGCTGATTTCTGAATCCAAAAGCGATAGAAACCTGCCAATACCATTAATGGAAAAAGATTGAGATATGGTCTGGAAATCATCTGTTGTATTGCTAATGAAAATCGAAAATAACACTTTTTTATATTATATATAATCCTCATAATCTCTCCTTTTCTTTTGTCATTGTCAGAGAGGGAGAGTATCTCCCTCCGACAAATGTTACATTACACTTTTGTAATAGATTCGATTTTTCCTTTGTAATTAAAGGAAATCTCCAAAGTATCATTGATTTTTACCTGTTCTGGCAGAGAGATACCTTCTTTGAGGAAGAATTTTTCTGTTCTCAAGCCATGAACATTTTCATCTTTAAAAGCCGCAAAAATATTCATTCCTACAATCTGCTCTCCGTCTTTATTGGTAAAATCAACACCCATAAAACCGAGTAATTTTGCCTGCATAAACTTCACCACCTTTCTGCTTATAAATATATTATTTTTATTGAAGCTCTTGCTTCTTGTTCAATTATAGTGCATAATAGTTAGGGAAAAGTTATGTATAATAAAATTTTTTATTCCAATATTTTCCCCAACTTTTAGAAAGGAGTTTTTTATGGATTTTTCATACACTACACATTTTATTTACCAATCATGTATTACACGAGTACAAAAGGAGCTTGAGCGGAAAAAGCTACATCAGATTTCTATATATCCTTCTGACAAAACACTTGTGAGCACATTCTTTAACTATATGAAGTACATAGAAAAAGGAAAGCCTCCTAAAAATAATCCGTATTTATTGCCGAAACGTTTAATTAAAAATGAAAATACAGACTCTGGAGAACCTTATGGTATTGTTCCAACTTTAGGTATGGAAAAGTTTGAAGTTTTATGGGGCAAAAAAGACACTGAATTTTTAGACCATCTCGAGTTGATTTTTAAATATTTAATTTTAGATATAAAAGAAAATTTGCAAACCAAGTTTCCGAATATAATACTGGTTCTTTATGATTATGTTCCCTTTGCAAAGTATTCTACATTACTTCGTATAAAAAAAGACAACTGTATTTCTTTATTACATACCTTTGGAGTTTATGATGAAATGGTATTACCCGAAAAGATGGACTCTTATTTTTTTGAAGCTGTACAATTTACATATGATAAAAAAGGGTTTAAAGAGGATTTTGAAAAAATTTTTTTTGAATTTGCGAGCCAATTAAAATCATTTATCAATCTTCCTTCAAAATTAAAAAAATTTGTAGAAAGTGATTTTTATGATTTATTTAATAAGTACAAGCCTTCTTCTGATTCTTTAGGATTACGTGTAAAAGAATTAATAGAAAAAGACTTAGTTCTCGGTCTGGAACTTATAAACTCTTCAAA
>NZ_JAHZIA010000031.1 GCF_019420015.1 Anaerofustis sp. | reverse complement strand
CTTCTTATATGTACCATAATGGTTTCGGTACTGATGGCTTTTTCGTTCCATACAAGTTCATAAATTTGTTCTGCCGAATAGACTCTTCCCGGATGTTTTATCAAGAGTTTGAGTATTTCGTATTCTTTTACCGTAAGTTTAACTTTATTTCCATTTGCGGTAACTTCCTTTGAATAATCATCGAGCTCCAAACCGCCTACAATATATTTTTTATCATTCTCCTTAAATGAAGAAGTGCTATTTTTAAGGTTTAGAATCTGCTCATATCTTCTTATTTGAGAATTTACTCTAGCAATCAGCTCCATAGAAGCAAAAGGCTTTGTGACGTAATCGTCGGCACCTATGTTAAGCCCTGTTATTTTGTCTATATCCTCAGATTTGGCACTTAAAAATATAATCGGGAAATCATGTTTTTCTCTGATTTTCATCGTCATGGTTATACCGTCCATCACAGGCATCATAATATCCACTATTGCCAAATGTATTTCCTTCTCCTCAACTATCTTGAGTCCTTCTTTTCCGTTTTCCGCTTCGAAAACATTGTAACCCTGGTTTTTAAGATATATGCTTATTGCATCTCTTATACCTTTTTCGTCTTCAGTTATAAGTATATTGTGATTCATCAATATATCCTCTCTTTTAAGTTTAAGTCAGTAAATCTATTTTATAACAATTTTACCTTTTTTTCATAGAAATATGAAACTTTTTGCAGTAAACAATCCCGCCTATTACAGCAACCAGTGTAATACCGGCTACAATCAACGCAAGGAAATAATCCTGTTCTTTAATGGAGCCTGTTATAAAAGTAGAAGTCACTATACTCGGCACTCTGCCGAAAGTGGTAAGTAGCAGCCATTTGTAAAGTTTCACATTTGATAAAGATACAAGGTAAGTCATTACGTCTTTGGGAGTACCCGGAATCAAAAACAACAAAAATACCCAAAACAAACTCTTTTTGTTTTCAAACATACTTTGCACCTTATCAATCTGTTCTTCCTTAAACATGATTCTTATTATCTTCATGCCAAACAACTTAACCAGGTAATACACAATCACCGTTCCGATAAATGAGCCTATCAGACAAATCAATGTTCCCCACAGGGAACCGAACATATAGCCCGCAGCGAGCTCCAAAGGTTCTCCGGGAATAAAAGCTATGAAAATTTGAAGTGATATTACAACAACCATTAAAACTTCTTTTATACCTGATGGAAGAGTTTTTATTCCGTTTATGATACTGTTCATATCCAAGCTCATAAATATCCCCGCCGCACAAAGAATCACAAGTAAAATTACCCCCGAAAGGATTAATTTCTTATTTTCCCTGAATTTCATATCAGTACACCTTTTCACAGCCTACAGCGTTTATGAAAGGAAGTTCATAGTTTTTAGTGCCAAGTTCCATAAGTTCGTATACACTTCCTTCAAAGAAAGGGCTAAAACCATCCTTTATGTCTTTCATAAAATACAGTTCACTGGGTCTTATATGCTTTACATCCTTTTTTATATCTACTATATCCGTCATGGATAATATTTCACTTACGAACTGGGAGCAAAATTTATGCTTATCTCTTTTAAATGTAATGTTTTTGTTGCAAAGCAAAATTCCTATAATATCATATTTATAATCTTTTCTGTTTTGGTACATACTTGTAAGCTTATTCTTTATTAATCGGTATTTGTATTCGTCAATCTCTTTGTATATTATTTTTATTTCTGTATTGGGATTCTTTTCGTACACTCCCAAAAAGGGAGACTCCTTTGCAAAACCTGCCGGAAGCATAAAAGGGGTATACCTTCTGCCGAAAGAATAAAACTCATTTAAAGAATCATCCAAGGATATGGCAACATGAGTATAAGGTTCTTTGGTACGCTTGTATATGGCTTTCGACAATAATGTATTTGTCCTCGTAAACATCAAATAAACTTTATGTTTTGCTGTCTTATTCATAATATCACCTCAACTTCTCCTATAGTTTAAGATAATATTCTTATAAAAAACCGAATAAAATTCTTACAAAATTCTTAAGCTTTCCGACAATTTTGTTTAAACACAAAAGACTATATTGTTAAGGGCAATATAAAAATACCGAAAAAAAAAGGAATAAGATTTAACTTATTCCTTCGTATTTAAAGTTTTCTTTTTGTCTTTCACGGTTTTGAGTTCAAACCAAAAAGTACTTCCAAAGCCCACCTTGCTCTTTACGCCAAACTTTGCACCGTGTCTTAAAAGAATGGTTTTCACGATAGAAAGTCCAAGTCCGCTTCCCACCACGGACCTTTTGTGAGTCTTATCTATTTTGTAATATCTCTGCCATATGTTCGGAAGTTTATCTTCTTCTATACCTTCTCCAGTATCTGTAACCTCTATTCTGACAGTGTTTCCTTTTATAATCTGATTAACGCTTACCAGTTTATCTTCTCCGGTATAATTTATGGCATTGGTAAGCAGATTATATATAACTTGAGATATTTGAAGCTCATCCGCACAGATTTCTGCGTGAGAATCGTAGTTAAACACGATATTGTAATCGGTAAAGGTAGAAAATCTAGATATAATCGATTTGATTTCTTTTGTTATATCAAATTTTTCCTTATTAAGCTCTACCGCACCCGATTCGTATTTTGCCATATCCAAAGTATCGTTTACCAGGTTATTAAGCCTTTTTGCCTCATCAATAATCGTTTGTATACTGTCCATATCCGCCTGGTTAGGATAATCTCTCATCATTTCGCTGTAGCCTATAATCATAGTAAGAGGAGTTCTCAAATCGTGGGATACATTTGCGATGAGTTCCCTCTTGTATTCTTCGTTTTTATCTATCTCAGCCGCAGCATAATTAAGAGTGCTGACCAGTTCATTGATTTCTTTATATCCTCCGTCAAAATCATCGTCGGATTCATAGTGTCCTTTTGCCAACAATCTCGCTTTTCCCGTCACCTCTTCTATCGGAGATGCGACTGTTTTTGAAATCCAAAAAGCGAGGATACCCGCAAATATCAAAAGACCTGCGGTAATCCAAAACAACTGAGACCTTAAGGTGCTTACCGTTGCGTTAATTGGCGAAATCGCAGAATCCAAAAGCATCACATAAAATGTGTTTCCCACATTTACTATTTTGGTATAAACTATGCTTTCGGGTTTGGAAAATATTATATTGCCGAATCTGTATTCTCTGTCTTGTTTTGAAACGGAAGATTTTTCCAAAAACTCTCCGCCGTTTTTTATTGCCATATTAACATAATAATTAATACCCTGAGGTGTTAATTTATGTATGGTGCACTTCGGTGAAGTCTTTATGGAAAAAGCGGGATTCCCGCCGCTGTCTAAAATAAGAACGCAAAAATCCTTGGAAATTGCAATCTCTTCGATATACCCTTCGTTAAAATTTTCGCTTATTTTATGAGCAGCATTCTTGATCTCTCTCGTTTTTATGTTTTTGTAAGTTGCATCAAGAAAAACCACCTGACACAGCCATAAGCCGATGATTACCACCGCAACAAATACGGAGAAATACATAAACATACGCCATTTCAGACTAAGGTTATTCTTCTTTTTCAAATCTGTATCCAACTCCCCTTAACGTAACAATCTTACCCGCATACGGTCCCAAGTTCTTTCTCAGTAACTTTATATGAGTATCCAAAGTTCTGTCGTCACCGTAATAATCATATCCCCATACGGTTGATATTATCTTTTCTCTGGATAAAGCAATACCTTGATTTTCCACAAGGAAAGTCAAAAGATCGTATTCTTTCGGAGTCAAGCTTACGGGGTTACCTTCCACTTTTACGATTCTTGCCGCCAAATCTATACTAAGCCCCTCTATGTTTATAACGTCTTCTTTATTATCTTCTTTTTTCGGTTTTGTTCTTTTTAGTATGGCTTCGATTCTCATCATCAATTCTTTTGGAGAAAATGGCTTAACCACGTAATCGTCCGCGCCTACTTCAAAGCCGTGTATCCTGTCGTATTCTTCTCCTCTTGCAGACAACATAATAACAGGAGTATCCTTGGTTTTTCTTATTTCTCTGACCGCAGAAAAACCGTCAAGTTCCGGCATCATAATATCCATGACAATAATATCGAAGTCTTCTTTTTTACATATTTCAATGGCTTTCATACCATCGTTAACTTCCAGTGTATCGTATCCTTCAAAAGTTGCATACTTATTAATAAGTTCTGCAATCTTAGGTTCATCATCAACTATCAAAATTCTTGGCATATTTACCTCCTTTTATTATATTATACCATAATTTTATCCCTTATACTAATATTACCGGTGCGTGTGCACCGGTAATATTAGATTACATATTTTTAAAAGAGGGAATTGTTTGTTGCATAAAATACAACTAACTAATTCATAAGCATTTTGCTTACACGCTAAGTCTAGCAAAACAATGTGTATTTTATGTGAAACCCCATTGAAATATTCCTGTTTTATCTATTTCTTTTCAGTTAATTTATATTCCACGCTTGCTTCACTCATACCGTTCGAAACGGTAACCTTAATCTTATCTCCTACTTTTAATTTATTTATTACCGCTTTAAAATCGCTTGCGCTTTCCACTTCTTTTCCGTTGACTTCTTTTATGATATATCCCGATTTAAGACCGGCCTTTTCGGCATTTGAACCTTCGTTAACGCTGTAAATATATACTCCCAGTTCATTTACCCCATACTTCATTGCAGTACTGCTATCGAGAATATCGATAAGGGTAAGTCCGCTTGTCACTCTTCCTTTGACATAACCGTAGTCCATTATCTGTTCTATAACGCTTTTTGCCGTATCAACAGGAATTGCAAAGCCAAGTCCTTCTACATTTGTTCCAGAAGCTTTCGCGTTTACTATACCCACTAAAAGACCGTTTTTATCAAACAGACCTCCTCCGGAGTTTCCGGCATTTATAGATGCATTTGTCTGAATCAAGCTCATAGTTTCGTTTTCTATGGTAACTTCTCTGTTAAGGGCGGAAACAATTCCGTTTGTGACGGTACCTGAAAGCTCTCCCAGAGGATTTCCTATGGCAACCACTTCATCTCCCACTTCAAGAGAACTTGATTTTCCGAATGTAGCATTGTTAAGATTCCTTGCATCGATTTTCAAAACGGCAAGATCGGTCTGTTCGTCTTTACCTATAAGCTTTGCTGTATAAGACTTGTTGTCTGATGTTTTAACCGTGATTTTTTCTGCCCCGTCAACAACGTGATTATTGGTTGCGATATAACCGTTACTGGTGATTATAACACCGCTGCCGGCGGATTTAGTAACCGAAGAATCTTCCCCTCTGCCGAAAATGTACCCTTCAGAACTGCTTTTGCTTTCGCATTCTATGGAAACCACGCTACTCTTGGCTGATTTTACGACGTTTGAAACATTCATTGTTCCATCATCTGAAGAAGACGTCGTTGCAACGGGAATATCCGTAGAAGTTACCCCCTGAGCTTTATTGCTGCTAAAAACTTTATTTGCGGCCATTCCGCCGATAAACCCCAAAGAGGTAGATGTAATCATCATAGCGGCAACAATCACAACAAAAACCGCTGTTCTTCTTTTCTTGTTTGATTTGTATATATTATCATTTTTATCTTCCATAATTTATGTCCTCCTTTTTCGACTGAATATATTATATTCAATATATGTGAAGTAAAGATGAAACAGGAATGAAGTAAAAACAAAGCTTCCATAAGATGTTATTGAATAAAGGAAAGAAGAAAAAGAAGTTTATTTCACATATTCTTCACAATATAGTTTTTGCACAAAAAATAGAGTAATCCATATTAAAATATAATCAAAAAATGATATAATTCTATATATAAGACTTAAATAAAAATATTTATTGTTCTTTTTTTCATTATTATAAAAAGAAACATATAGGTTGCATATTAAATTCGGGAGGATTGATATGTGTATTAAAGAGTATGGAAAAGAAAATGAAAAAGTAATTATCTTATTGCATGCGGGAGGGTTAGGAACTTGGAATTATGACGAAGTGGCAAATATACTTAAAAGCCGATTTCACGTTATAATCCTAAGCTTAAACGGACACCGAGGAAGCAAAAACAGATTTTCCACAATAAAAGAAAACGCAAAAAATCTGGTCGAATTTATAGATAAAAAACTTGAAGGCGAAGTCTATTTAATAGGAGGTGTTTCTTTAGGAGGACAAATCCTTTTGGAAATGTTAGCCGAGAAAAAGGATATATGCAAATTTGCGATTATAGAAAGCACAACGGTTTTACCTATGCCTTTTACTTCAAAATTAATCAAACCCGTTTTTTCTCTTTGTTTTCCATTAATAAAAAAAGAATGGTTTGCCAAGCTTCAGTTCAAATCCCTGCATATAAAACCTTCTTATTTTGAAGAATATTTTATAGGTACTTCTACAATAAACAAAGAAGATATGATTGCATTTCTAAAAGAAAACACAACTTACAAAATGCCTGAAAATCTTTCAAAGTGCACTGCAAAAACACTTATTTTAACAGGAAGTAAAGAACGTTCTATCATAAAAAAATCAGCAAAGATTATAAACAGAAAAATAAAAAATTCTTCCATGGAAATATTGCAGGGATATTATCATGGAGATTTAAGCCTGAATCATGCGAAAATATATGTCGAAAAACTATTGAAACTTATAAATGAAGAATTTTAAACATCTATGTTTTTTATAAAATCAAAAATAAAAGTTTATAAATGCAAATTGATTAAGAAGTAAAGTTAATGTATAATGTTTTAATGTTAAAATTCCATTAAAACAAATAAGGAGCAAAAATGTCTACATTCAATAAATTTATCAATTATTACAAACCTTACAAAAGACTGTTTTATCTTGATATGCTTTGTGCCGTTATTGTATCTCTCGTCGATTTGGCATTTCCTCAAATATTGAAATTTTTAACCGGAGGACTTTTTACCAAAGGAGCGGAAGTAATACTTTCGTCAATAGGTATAGTGGCTCTTTTGATGTTTGTGATGTACATGATAAGAACGTACTGCGAATATTTTATAACATCCTGGGGGCATATTATGGGAGCGAACATGGAAAGCAACATGAGACAGGATTTGTT
>NZ_JAHZIA010000030.1 GCF_019420015.1 Anaerofustis sp. | reverse complement strand
TGTACAAATAAAATATCCGTAAATCCCAAATGTATAAAATATAATGAGCATATAGAAAGAAATATAGAAAAAATAGTTAAAGAGCTTGAAAAGGAAAATATTATTAAGTATACATATTTGTATAGATGGATTGCTCTTAAACTGATGGATGATGACGAAAGAATAATTAAAAGTATAGATGAATTTTTGGAAACGGATTTAAAAAATATAAAATCTATTAAAAAAGTTCTAAGAGAAGTAAGAACCGATTTAATGATGCATAATATTACTCCCGGTAATTTTCGGGATAATATAGTGAGCAGAATACTGGAAAATAATGAGAATATATGTTTGGATATATTGGAATATGAAAACAGAGATTATAATGAAAAGGATCGTAAGCTGGATAAAATTTTAACTTCCAAAATTTTTGGAATACCTATTATGTTGGGATTTTTAGGATTGATATTTTGGATTACGATTTCAGGTGCGAATTATCCTTCTTCTTGGTTATCATCTTTTTTTGAGTATTTAGGAGATAGGTTATATGCTTTTTTTGATTATGTAAATGCACCTTTGTTTTTGAAGGGAGTGTTGATAGACGGAATGTATAACACTCTTTCATGGGTGGTCAGTGTGATGCTTCCTCCTATGGCTATATTTTTCCCGCTTTTTACTATAATGGAAGATCTCGGTTATTTGCCGAGAATAGCTTTTAACTTGGATAAATATTTTAAGAAAGCTTGTGCGTCGGGGAAGCAGGCTCTTACCACATGTATGGGGTTTGGATGCAATGCCGCCGGAGTAATAGGCTGCAGAATAATAAATACAAATAGAGAAAGGCTTCTTGCTATCCTTACCAATTCTTTTGTACCTTGCAACGGAAGATTTCCTTTTTTGATAGTGGTTTCTTCGATATTTATCGGTGGTGTTGGAGTCGGTTTTGGAAATTCATTTCTTTCTACTTTAGCTGTTTTGGGTGTAGTTCTTCTTGGTATGTTTTTTACTTTGTTTATATCAAAAGTGTTATCTAAGACTTTGTTAAAAGGTGAGGTAAGTACTTTGACGTTGGAACTTCCTCCTTACAGAAAGCCTCAAGTAGGCAGGATACTGATAAGATCTATATTTGACAGGACTTTATATGTTTTAGGAAGAGCCGTTGTTTTTGCAGCTCCTGCCGGTATGGTTATATGGTTGATGGCTAATGTTATGATAGGGGATGTAAGTGTACTTTCATGTATTGCAAGTTTTCTTGATCCTTTCGCAAAACTGATGGGACTTGACGGTTATATTCTCACAGCATTCATACTTGGTATTCCTGCAAATGAGATAGTACTTCCTATAATACTTATGTGTTATTTGGGGAAGGGAACTATGGTAGATATGGAAAGTACTATGGAAATAGGTAAAATTTTGATTGGTAACGGATGGACAATATTAACGGCGATAAATGTTATGTTGTTTACTCTTTTGCATTTTCCATGTGCGACTACATTGATGACGATAAAAAGTGAAACGAAAAGTATAAAATGGACTTTTTTGGCTTTTATTATTCCTACTTTATGCGGTATATTTCTTTGTATGTTTACTAACTTGGTTTATAATTTATTTTTGTAGAGGTAATGGATTTTTCCGTTACTTCTTTTTTGTTAGTTTTTATATTTTAATATTTTTGTTAGGACATTGCTTTTTTCAGTATTCTTCCGTATTCTCCTTTCATAAAGGAAAATGCGGTTAATATATCAATATTTTCTTCTTTTAAGGGTTTTAATTCTTTATTTATGAAGTCGTAGTATATATTGATTTTTTTCGTTATTCTTTTTTTATCCGATTTATTTTCATTAAATATTAAAAGATTTTCTAGTCCGATAATATTGTTTATGTATCCTATTAATCTGAAACTTATGTCATTAAAAATTTTTTCATTCATATAAAAAATTCCTTTCTTTATATATTTTAAAATTTTATTGTTTTCTTTTAAACGGTATAACATATATTATTTTTAATGGGATTAAGCAGAATAAAAGTTATGAAAATTACTGGGGGTATTAAATATCCGATAAAAAAATTATAATACATATCAGGTTAAATTAATTACGATAATTTTGAATAAAAAATAAAATGAAAAAGACACTCATAAAGAGTGTCTTTCCTTGTATTTTCTTAAAAAGGGTAGTCGGTTAAGAATTTACAAGTTTAAGGTTTTAAAAAGAAGCAATTGCTTCTTTTCTATTATATTTATTTTAATGCATAAATCAATATTTTATTTGTAAATTTTTGTCATTTTTTGTTTTTAATTCATACGACAAAAATATTAATATTTTATTTTGATTATAAAATTTTTTTTGAAAAATATTGACAAAACGGGGTAATTGTTTTATACTATATCGTGCTTGGTCGCATAGCTCAGCTGGGAGAGCACCTGCCTTACAAGCAGGGGGTCATAGGTTCGAGCCCTATTGCGACCACCATTATATGCGAAAGTGGCTCAGTGGTAGAGCATCGCCTTGCCAAGGCGAGGGTCGCGAGTTCGAATCTCGTCTTTCGCTCCATACAATGCCGAAGTGGCGGAACTGGCAGACGCACAGGACTTAAAATCCTGCGATCCTTATACGATCGTACCGGTTCGATTCCGGTCTTCGGCACCACTTGAATGAAACAGCTTAGGCTGTTTTTTTATTATATAAAAAAATAGCTTGTTACGAGATATTATATAACTATTAAACAAGGTATTTTTATTTTATTATCAAAATTCTGGATTTATTGTAAAATAAAAATAGTATGATATATATTTAACCCATAAGTTACATATAAATTTTAATTATGATTTTTAATGAATGGGTATGAATGAATAATTGAGTAATCATAAAACATATCAATAAATGGGAGATTATTGAATGGAGCAAATATTTAGTAATACAACGCTGACAGTAAATCAGCTAATAGAAAAAATTGATACAGGAGAATTGGGACTCCCGGAATTACAACGTCCGTTTATTTGGAAAGATGCAAAAGTTCGAGATCTTTTTGATTCAATGATGAGAGGATATCCTATTGGTTATCTTATGTTATGGGAGTGTCCAACTTTAGATAAGAAAAAAACTATTGGTACCGAGTTTCACAGTTATGATTCTCCGAAGGAAGTTATTATTGATGGACAGCAGAGGCTTACATCTCTTTATGCAGTTATTAAGGGGAAAAAGGTTATTAACTCTAAATATGAAGAGAAATCAATAGTAATATCTTATAATCCCTTACAGGATAAGTTTGAAGTAGGATATCAAGCAACAAAAAAAGATCCGGAATGGGTGTATAACATAAGTGATATATTTACTACGGATGATATGTATGACTTTATTAATACTTTTATCGAAGATTTGAGAAGATACCGCAAAAATAAAGGTGATGATTTAGAAAAAGAGGAGTGTTCTAGGATATCAAAAAATATTAATGCGGTAGGAAATTTGAAGAATCATTCACTTCCCGTTTTTGACATTAAATCAAATGCAGAGGAAGAAGACGTATCCGAGATATTTGTCCGTGTAAATTCCGGTGGCGTAGCCTTAAAGCAAAATGATTTTATTCTGACCCTTTTGTCTCTTTATTGGGATGAAGGACGAAAAGAAATTGAAAAATTCAGTCAAGAATCAAGGCAGCCTAAGAAAGATACTGTTACATCATATAATCAGATAACCGAAGTATCACCACAGGATATTATCAGAGTTGTGATGGCATATGGTTTTAATAGAGCCAGACTTAAATACGGTTATAAACTTCTTAGAGGTGCCGACTTTGATAAGAAGGGTGTTATTGATGCAGATTTAAGAGAGCTGCGATTTAATACACTTAAAGAAAAACTTCCGGATGTTATTAATGTTCATAACTGGCATGAGTTTTTAAAGTCTATTATGAATGCAGGGTATCTTTTGGGTGATATGATTTTATCGGTAAATGCAATCTACTATACTTATTCAATGTATTTGATTGCAAAATACAGATTTAATGCGTCATATAATGACAATATGCATTTGACATCATTATGGTTTTTCTATGCGTCTCTGTTATCTTTATATACCGGATCATTTGAATCAACTGCAGAACAACATCTTAACGTTATTAAGGCACTCCATACTTTTGAAGAATATAAGGATTTTGTGATTTCAAGAGTAAGCGAAAGATTAACTAATGACTATTTTAATATTACTTTAGTGGGAGAGGGATTAGCTGTATCAGGACGTGGCAACAATGCTTGGAATGCATACGTTGCATCGCTGAATATTTTAAATGCAAAAGTTCTATTTTCAAAAAGCAATCTACTATTATCCAAATTATTTGAAACGGGAACTGACGGTAATCGTAAATCATTGGAAAAGCACCATTTGTTCCCTAAAGCTTATTTAAAGAGCAAAGGGTATACTGATAGAAAAATTAATCAAATGGCAAATTATGCGTTTATTGATTGGAAAGATAATATGGATATTTTAGACGATGCGCCGTATGTGTATTATCCCATAATTTGTCAAGGCAGAAGTGCCGAACAGATAAAAGAAATGGAGGAAGAGAACGCTTTGCCTCATGGCTGGGAGAAAATGGACTATGAGGATTTCCTTATTGAAAGACGAAAATTGATGGCTTTAAAAATTAAGGAAGCATTTAATGTTTTAAAGAATAATGCGACGGATTAAACATTTTCATTTTGCTATATTAAAATATTTATTTTACAATAAATGTAGTATTTATATTAAAATAATTTTTATAAGACAGGAAAATATTTTCCTGTCTTTTTTTGTATTTTGATATTTTATTGTCAAAGTCTGGGATTTGGTGTAGAATAAAATCGAAATGTTTTAAAAAGTTAAAATAAAGAACGAGAGGTATTATGTATTGGATTTATTAAAAGAATTTATAACATCTTTTTTTTCACTTATTTGTACATTGGGGGTTTTATTAATTCCATCCGTAAGCGATTTTGTTGTAAAAAGAATTCAATGCTCTTTCGATAAAACACTGGAAGATAAAAAAAGTCAAAATGAAAGAAAAAATTATATAAGTAAAACAAAATTTGATTTGGAATTTTCACTTTATAGAGAGTTAACGAGAAATTTTAATGATTTGACAGATAAGATTTATATATTAATACCATATGGTATGGCAAATGTTCCCATCTTTGATAGTGAGGAAAAAATAGATAAATATGAGCGAAAAATACATAAAGAAGCTACTGAATCATATAACGTATCATGTAGCTGTTTAAGAGGAAACATTCCTTTTATTCCCGAAAGTTTTTATAATGAATATAAAACAATATTACAATTATGTCATATGCAACTGGATGTTTATGCGCAAAGATGGAATGCATCATATGAATTATTAAGCAAAAAGGATAGAGAACCTGAAAGAAAAGACTTTAAAAGGACAAGAGAAATAAAATGTAAATTTGAAAGTTTAAATAAAGATATAAGAAAATATCTTGAAAATTTGGATGTATTAGAATAAATTGGAGGAAGGATATGAACAAACTAAAAATGCACACACCGAACAAGGCCGATGATAATTTTATAAAATTAAAAGAACTTTTTCCAAATGCCGTAACGGAAGTAGTAGACGAAAACGGAGAAGTTGTCAGGGCTATAGACAAAGATATATTAATGCAGGAAATAAATACAAAGGTAGTTGAGGGAAGGGAAGAAAGATATGAGTTTAATTGGCCTGATAAGAAAAAATCCGTTCTTTTATCAAATATGCCTATAAATAAAACCCTTCGCCCTGTTATTGAAGATGAAAAAACGCCTACGGGAGAAGACAGCAAAGGCGAAAAATATTTAAGCAGCGGCAGTGTGGATTTTGAGAATACGGAAAATTTATATATAGAAGGAGATAATCTTGAAGTTTTAAAATTACTTCAGGAAACTTATCTTGGAAAGATAAAAATGATTTACATCGACCCTCCTTATAATACGGGAAGTGACTTTGTTTATGAAGATGATTTTTCTTTGGATTATGGTGAATAGATAGAAAACAGCGGTCAATATGACGAAGAAGGAAACAGACTTGTGAAAAATCTTGAAAGCAACGGTCGTTTTCATACAGACTGGCTTAATATGATGTATCCAAGATTAAAAATCGCAAAGGATTTGCTTTCCGATGACGGAGTGATTTTTATCAGTATTGATGATAATGAGCAAAATAATTTAAAGAATATTTGTGATGAGGTGTTTGGGGAAAACAATTATATTGGAACATTTATAATTAATTCTACACCAAATGCGAGAGACTATGGACATATTGGTAAAATGCATGAATATGTGTTGTTTTATTCAAAAAATAGTATATATACATATACCAATTTATTACCAGAAGAAAATAAAAATTTTAAATATAAAGATCAATATGGTAGCTTTAATATTCATCCATTATATAATAGTAATGAAACCTTTAATAATAAGAATAGACCAAATTTATTTTATCCATTTTATCTTTACTTAGATGAACCTATAAATAATGATTTTTATAGAATTGGATTAGAAAAAAAAGATAATAGTATTGAGATATATCCGCCAACATCTGTAAAAAATTCAGTACAATTTGTATGGAGATGGGGAAAGGATAAAGCAAAAGAATTTATGAATAAAGAAATTATAGGTTATAAAACAAATGATGGTGAATATCGTATTGTTCAAAAGATGAGAAATGATAAAAAAATTATACGCTCGATTTTAAATAGTAAAAAATATACAAGTAGACGTGGAACTTTAGAGTTGGAGCAACTCTTTGATGGAAAATATTTTAACTTCCCAAAACCTACTTCTTTGTTGTTGGATTTTATTTTTGTTGGGACATCTAAAAATTCTATAATTCTTGACTTCTTCTCAGGCTCCGCCACCACCGCTCATGCTGTAATGCAGTTAAATGCAGAAGACGGAGGGAAACGTAAGTTTATTATGGTTCAACTTCCGGAAAATACAGACGAAAAAAGCGAAGCTTATAAGGCAGGATATAAGAATATATGCGAAATAGGAAAAGAAAGAATAAGAAGAGCAGGTAAGAAAATAAAAGAAGAAAACAAGGATAAAGAAGGGATAGAAAATCTTGATGTTGGTTTTAGAGTTTTAAAGGTTGACAGTTCTAACATGAAAGATGTTTATTACAGACCTGATGATTTTGAAATGAGCATGCTTGATAAAATGGAAGATAATATAAAAGAAGACAGAACTTCAATGGATTTACTATTTCAAGTAATGCTTGACCTTGGGATAATGCTTTCAAGCAAGATTGATAAAGAAGTTATTGACGGAAAAGTTTTATACAGTGTTGAAGATGATAAATTAATTGCTTGTTTTGATGAAGATTTAACGGAAGAGGTTGTGGAAAAAGCAGCAAAAAGAAAGCCTAAATATTTCGTTACAAGGGACAGCTCGCTTAAAAATGACAGTTTGATGACGAACTTTGAACAAATATTTAACAGAGAAAGTAAAAATACTGTTTGGAGGGTGATTTAATATGAAGATATATCGAAATGGAATATATATTTCAATATATATTTGTGTTATATCTATTTTATTAATGTTCCTTTTTCATTTTGTATTTAATTTGTTTGTTGCAAAATTAATGTTTAATAACTTAAGTAGTATAGAAAGTGTTTTATATGATATTTTACTTGGTATTTTTTGTAGTTCTTTTGTGGTGATGATTACGAATATTGGCTCATATAAAATAGAAAAATCAAAAAGTATTGGGTACATTAATTTTTATTGTACAAAATATATTTCTGAATTAGCAAATTTATTACCTTTTCTTGCTGATTTTTCATCTTTAGGAGAGATGAAAGTAAATTTGAATAAATCAGTTGATATTATAAAAAATAATGAGAATGTAAATTCTATTGTAAAAAAGTTAATAGATATAAATAATGAAAGAATGTTAGCTTTTGATGGATTTTATCCTTTCTTAAAAAAAGATAAGAAAAATTTATGTATTCATCATGTTGTTTGTATGCTTTATAAAATTAATAATGTTATAAGTTCATTTGATAATGCTTATAATTTGAATAATAATTTAATTTTTAAGCAGGAAAAAGAAGATATATTTATTAGTGATGAAAAATTGAAAGAAAATTTAAAAATTATATTACAGATAGAAAATAATGATTATGAGGATTTTATAAAATCATTTAAAAAAATGAATCATTATTATAAACCAATTAATACAGAAAATTTTAATTGGAAGGAAACATGTCTATGAAATTTAATTTTAAAATACAAGATTATCAGACCGATGCCGTAAATGCTGTTATTGATGTGTTTAAGGGGCAAGATTATCATAATAGTACAAACTATATAAGAGATTTGGGGAATATAGAAAACAAACAAGGGTTACAGACGCATTTTGACGGTTTAAATGTAGATATCGGAATGTTTGATTTATATGATGATACGGGATATAAAAACGCTGATATTTTATTAAGTGATGAAGATTTGCTTGATAACATAAGAAAAATACAAAGCAGTAATAATATACAGTTATCAGACAGTCTGATTAAAGATATAGGAAGATGCAGTTTAGATGTTGAAATGGAAACGGGTACCGGAAAAACCTATGTTTATATAAAGACTATATTTGAACTAAATAAAAAATACGGTTGGAGTAAATTCATAGTTGTTGTTCCAAGTATAGCAATAAGAGAAGGGGTTAATAAAACCTTTGAAATAACAGAAGAACATTTTATGGAGCATTATAGTAAAAAAGCAAGATTCTTTACATATAACAGTAAAAATCTTAATGACCTTGATTATTTTTCAAACAACAGCGGTATAAGCGTAATGATAATAAATACTCAGGCTTTTGCAACTTCTCTTAAGGAAGGCGGAAGGAGTAAAGACAGCCGTATAATATATTCAACAAGGGATGAATTTAATTCAAGAAGACCTATTGATGTAATATCGGCAAACAGACCGATTTTGATTTTGGACGAACCTCAAAAAATGGGTGGCGCAGTTACGCAAAAGGCTTTACATAACTTTAATCCGTTGTTTTCTATTAACTATTCGGCTACACATATAAACGAGCATAACATGGTATATGTTTTAGATGCACTTGATGCGTTTAATAAAAAGCTTGTAAAGAAGATTGAGGTTAAAGGTTTTGAAGTAAAAAACTTAAGGGGAACGGACAGTTATTTATACCTTGAACCTCCTATAATAGTTTCAAAAGATAAACCTCCTATGGCAAGGATTGAATTTGAAATAAAGACAAACAGCGGAGTAAAGAGGAAAACAAGAAAATTTGCTGTCGGAGATGATTTGTTTGATATTTCAAAGGGAATGCAACAGTATAAAGGATATGTTATATCCCAAATAGATCCTTTTACCGATACTGTTACTTTTACAAACGGAGAAGTAATAAAAACAGGAGATATAAACGGAGATATTTCCGAAGAAGATATGAGAAGAATTCAAATAAGGGAAACAATAGCTTCTCATTTTGAAAAAGAAGAAATGTTATTTAACAAGGGAATTAAAACATTATCATTATTTTTTATAGATGAAGTATCAAAATACAGACAGTATGATGAAAACGGAGAAGAGGTTTTAGGGGAATACGGCAAAGTATTTGAAGAAGAATATATAGATATTTTAAATGAAAAGATTACTCTTTTAGACACTCCTTATCAAAGATATTTGAAGGAAATATGTTCAGATGTTTCAAAAGTTCATAAAGGATATTTCAGCATTGATAAAAAAGGACATATGATTGACGGTAAAATTAAAAAAGAAACTAATTCTTCTGATGATATTTCCGCATATGATTTGATACTAAAGAATAAAGAAAGACTACTTTCTTTTGATGAACCTACAAGATTTATATTTTCTCATTCGGCTTTAAGAGAAGGCTGGGATAATCCCAATGTATTCCAAATTTGTACATTAAAGCATTCTGACAGTCAAACGGCAAAAAGGCAAGAAGTGGGCAGAGGACTTCGTTTATGTGTTAATCAAGAAGGAAATCGTATGGATGTACAGACTCTTGGAGAAAATATTTTTGATATAAACATGCTTACGGTTATTGCAAGCGAAAGTTATAGAAACTTTGTGGCTGATTTGCAAAGTGATTTGAAAAAAGAATTATATAACAGACCTACTATTGCATCGGTAGAATATTTTACAGGTAAGATTATAAAAGTTAATGGTAAAGATGTTGAAATAACACAAAAAGAGGCTAAATGGATAAATAAATATTTATATAGAAATGATTATATAGACGATGATGATAAAGTAACAGATGAATACAGAAAGGCTGTTAAATTAAATGAGTTGGAACTAATGAGGGAAGAACTTAAGCTTATGGCTGAAGGGATTCATCAACTTGTACAAGCTATCTTTGATGAAAAAGTGCTTAAAGAAATGCATCAAGATGCGAATAAATCAAAGGTTTTTGATAATCCTCTAAATGATAATTTTAAGAAAAAAGAGTTTCAAGAGTTATGGAAAAATATAAATCATAAATATGTTTATAAAGTTGATTTTGAAAGCGATGAATTAATTTATAAAGTTGTTAAAGAATTAAATTCGGATTTTTATGTTTCAAGTATTCAGTATGTAACTACAAGAGGAAGTCAAAAAAGAAATATAACTTATGATGAAATTGAAAGAGGAGATGCTTTCAAAGTAGAAAATAATTCTACAAAAACAATGACTTTTTCTTCAAAAAGCAATGTTAAATATGATTTGGTCGGAAAAATTGCTTTAGAAACTGCTCTTACAAGAAGGACTGTTGTAAAAATTTTGAAAGGAATGCATGAGGATAAATTTTATCAATATAGAAATAACCCTGAAGAATTTATTTCAAAAGTAATAAAGATAATAAAAGAACAGAAGGCTTCAATGGTTGTTGAGCATATAACATATAATCAAATTGAAGATAAATATGATTCATCTATTTTTACGGCTGAAAAAAATACACAACCTGTTGATAAAGCATATAAAGCAAAGAAAGCAATTAAAGATTATATATTTACAGACGGTTATGCAGAGGAAAGCACTGAAAAGAGATTTGCAAAAGATTTGGATAATGCCGAAGAAGTTTGTGTATATGCCAAACTTCCAAGAGGATTTCAAATTCCAACTCCGGTTGGGAATTATTCTCCCGACTGGGCAATAGCTTTTAATAAGGGGCGTGTAAAACATATTTTCTTTATTGCTGAAACAAAAGGTTCAATGGATAGCTTGAATTTAAGAGCCGTTGAACAAGCGAAGATTAATTGTGCAAAAAAATTATTTAATGAAATGTCTACAAGCAAAGTTAAATATTCTAAAGTCAGTAGTTATGCAGAACTTATGAATATAATGGAGAGTTTATAAAAATATCATAAAACCATGAGCGCACTTAGTGCTTATGGTTTTATGATATATAATATACGAAAATAGATATATTTACAAAAATGTAACATATAACAGTTACATTTGTCGGAATATTGTTAAAATTAGTTAAATGTAATAACGTTTAAAAATTTAAAATTGTCTTAACTACAAGCTTTTATATGATATGTAAAAAAAAGACTGTTTTTTGAAAAAAATTTTAATTTATCCTTTATTTTTTAAGTATTATTTATTATAATGGGAAAGATGTAAAACATATAATATAATTTTTAGATAAATTTTTGGGAGGATATATTATATTATGGCTAAAACAATGAAAACAATGGACGGTAATACTGCTGCTGCTTATTGCTCTTATGCATTTACTGAAGTAGCCGGTATTTACCCAATCACACCATCTTCTCCAATGGCTGAATGTGTTGATGAATGGTCAGCTGCTGGAAAGAAAAATGTATTTGGTGAAACTGTTGATGTTATTGAACTTCAATCAGAAGCCGGTGCTGCAGGTGCAGTTCACGGTTCTTTAGCATCAGGTGCTTTAACAAGTACATATACAGCATCACAAGGTTTACTTCTTATGATTCCTAATATGTACAAAATTGCCGGTGAATTACTTCCAGGGGTATTCCACGTATCAGCAAGATGTTTAGCATCTCACGCTCTTAACATTTTCGGGGACCACACAGACGTTATGGCTACAAGACAAACTGGTTTTGCTATGCTTTGCTCTAACTCTGTACAAGAAGTTATGGACCTTGCAAGTGTTGCTCACTTAAGTGCTATTAAAGGCAGAGTTCCTTTTGTACACTTCTTTGACGGTTTCAGAACAAGTCATGAAATTCAAAAAATCGAAGAAATGCCTTATGAAGAATTAGCTAAATTAGTTGATTATGATGCAGTTCAAGAATTCAAAAATCATGCACTAAATCCTGAACATCCTGTAACAAGAGGTACATGTCAAGGACCTGAAATCTTCTTCCAAGCTAGAGAAGCTTCTAATAAATTCTATGAAGCTATTCCTGCTATCGTTGCTGACTATATGAAAGAAATCAGCAGAATCACAGGAAGAGATTACAAGCCATTCAACTACTATGGTGCAGCTGACGCTGAAAACATCATCGTAGCTATGGGTTCTGTTTGTGAAGCTGTTGAAGAAACAGTTGATTACTTAAACGCTAACGGCGAAAAAGTAGGTTTACTAAAAGTTCACTTATACAGACCATGGGCTCCTGAATACATGTTCGAAGTTCTTCCTAAATCAGTTAAGAGAATTGCTGTATTAGACAGAACAAAAGAACCTGGTGCATCAGGACAACCACTTTACTTAGACATCAAAGATGCTTTCTATGGTAAAGAAAACGCTCCTTTAATCGTTGGTGGTATTTACGGTCTTGGTAGTAAAGATACTACACCATCTCACATTAAAGCAGTTTATGACAACTTAAAAGAAGAATGTCCTAAAAATGATTTCACAATCGGTATCGTTGATGACGTTACTAACAAATCATTGGAAGTTAAAGAAGATATTATCACAGTTCCAGAAGGAACAGTTTCTTGTAAATTCTGGGGTCTTGGTTCAGACGGTACTGTAGGTGCTAACAAATCTGCAATCAAAATCATCGGTGATAACACAGATATGTATGCTCAAGGTTATTTCGCATATGACTCTAAAAAATCTGGTGGGGTTACAGTATCTCACTTAAGATTCGGTGAAAAACCAATCAAATCAACATACTTAATCGCTGATGCTGATTTTGTATCTTGTTCTACTCAAGCATATGCTGAAAACTATGACTTAGTAAGCGACATTAAACCAGGCGGAGTATTCTTATTAAATACTGTTTGGGATATGGACGATCTTGAAAAACATCTACCAAAAGAAATGAAACAAACTATTGCTAACAACAATATCCAATTCTACACAATCAACGCTACAAAGATTGCTGAAGAAATCGGTCTTGGTAGAAGAACAAACATGATTATGCAAGCTGCATTCTTCAAATTATCTGAAGTTATGCCTTACGATAAAGCTGAAGCTTTACTTAAAGATTCAGTTAAGAAAACATACGGTAAAAAAGGTGACAAAGTTGTTAACATGAACATCGCTGCTATCGAAAACGGTGTTAGCGAACTTGTTAAAATCGATGTTCCTGAAAGTTGGAAAACAGCTGATAACGAAGCTGCCGCTAAACCAGAAAGAACAGAATTCGTTGCTAACGTATGTGACGTTATGAACGCACAAAAAGGTGATACACTTCCTGTATCTGCATTCAACGGATATGAAGATGGTACATTCCCAGCTGGAACAGCTAAATACGAAAAAAGAGGTGCTGCTGTTAACGTACCTGTATGGGAAGCTGAAAAATGTATCCAATGTAACCAATGTTCATATGTATGTCCACATGCAACAATCAGACCTTTCTTATTAAATGAAGAAGAAAAAGCTAACGCTCCTGAAGGATTTGATACAATTGCATCAAAAGGTCCTGGAGTTGAAGGTTATGAATATAGAATCCAAGTTTCTTCTTATGACTGCTTAGGCTGTGGTCAATGTGTTGAAACTTGTCCAACAGGCGCTATTAAAATGGTACCTATCGGAGAAGTTCTTGAAGAAGAAGGTAAATGTTGGGATTATGCAATGACTCTTTCTAAGAAAGATTTAAGCGTAAACAAATTTACTGTAAAAGGTTCTCAATATGAACAACCATTACTTGAATTCTCAGGTGCATGTGCTGGTTGTGTTGAAACACCGGTTGCTAAATTAGTTACTCAATTATACGGAGACAGAATGTACATTGCTAATGCTACAGGTTGTTCTTCAATCTGGGGTGCATCAGCTCCTACAACACCATATACAACAAACGAAAAAGGACAAGGTCCTGCATGGGCTAACTCATTATTCGAAGATAATGCTGAATACGGATTCGGTATGATGCTTGGTGTTAAGAAAATGAGAAAAACAATTGCTAACAAGCTTGAAGCATTAGTAGCTGATGAAGCTGTTAAAGCTGATGTTAAAGACGCTGCTAAAGCTTGGTTAGACGTTAAAGACGATGGCGAAGCAAGTAAAGAAGCAAGTGCTAAATTAGTTGCAGCTTTGGAAGCTTGTGGATGCGATAACGAAAATGCTAAGTATGTATTAGCTAACAAAGATCAATTAGTTAAAAAATCATTCTGGATTCTTGGTGGAGACGGTTGGTCATACGATATCGGTTACGGCGGACTTGATCATGTACTTGCATCAAACGAAGACGTTAACGTATTGGTATTTGATACAGAAGTTTACTCAAATACAGGTGGTCAATCTTCTAAAGCTACTCCAGCTGCTGCAATAGCTGAATTTGCTGCTTCTGGTAAGAAAACTAAGAAGAAAGATTTAGGTATGATGGCTAAAACATATGGTTATGTATATGTTGCACAAGTAGCTATCGGGGCTGATAAAAACCAATTAATCAAAGCTATTAAAGAAGCTGAAGCTCACAACGGTCCATCTTTAATCATCGCTTACTCTCCATGTATCAACCATGGTATTAACATGACTAAAGCTGGAAGTGAAGCTAAAAAAGCTGTTGAAGTTGGTTACTGGCATCTATTCAGATATAATCCAGATTTAGTTGCAGAAGGTAAAAATCCATTTATCTTAGACAGCAAAGAACCTAATATGGAAGGATTTATTGATTTCCTTAAAGGTGAAAGAAGATATGCTAACCTTGCAAGACAATATCCTGAAAAAGCTGATGCATTATTCGAAAAGAATAAACAAGACGCTCTTGAAAGATACCAAGGTTACAAAACATTAGCTGAACAAGAATAATATATTCTCAAAAATTAAAGACACTGCTTGGGCAGTGTCTTTTTTATTTCATAAAATAGATTATTTAAAGTATTATTGTTCGGCAACAGAATATTTTCCTTGCTGTTTTTTATTGCTACTTTTTTATTTTGTAATATTTTTAATTTAGTGCATTTTTCTTAAAATATTATATTGCTTTTATAGTGAAATTTTATTTTATATATTTTGATTAAATGTATTGACAAATATCAATTATTCTTGTATTATTGTATTAGTTAATTAATACAATAATACAAGAAGGGAGGTTTCATATGGCTTGGGAATTTAAAAGCGACAGACCTATTTACTTACAAATTGCGAATCAAATAGAACAGGACATATTAAAAGGAAAGTATAAAGCAGGGGATAAACTGGCTTCTGTAAGAGAGTTTGCAAGCGAAGCAAATGTTAATCCTAATACTATGCAAAAGGCTTTTGGAGAATTGGAAAAAAACGATATAGTTTTTTCTTCAAGAACCAGCGGAAGATTTGTTACAGAAAATGAAGAAGTTATAAAGAGGAGAAGAGTTTTGTTGGCTAAAGAATATATAAATGAGTTTCTATTTAAAATGAGAGAAATAGGTTTTACGGATAATGAGATTGTTTCTATAATAAACGATATACAACAGGAGGGGAAAGATGAGCAGTAATTTAATTGAAATAAAAAATTTGTTTAAAGATTATAATGGTTTGATTGCTTTAAATAATATAAATTTAAATATACCTAAGGGGAAAATAATCGGATTACTTGGACCTAACGGCAGCGGGAAAACGACGTTGATTAAACTTTTAAATAAACTTATTGTACCTTCAGGCGGAGAAATCCTTATTGACGGATTGAGACCGGGAGTGGAGACAAAGAAGATTGTTTCGTATCTTCCTGATCAAACCTACTTAAACGAATGGATGAATGTTGATGAATTAATAAGTTTTTTTAGTGATTTTTATGAAGATTTTAACAAAGAAAAAGCTTATAAAATGCTTAAAAGCTTAAATATTAATCCCGGTGATAAGTTAAAGAAGATGTCAAAAGGAACTAAAGAAAAAGTTCAATTGATTTTAGTAATGAGTAGGGAAGCCAAGGTTTATTTACTGGATGAGCCTATAGGAGGTGTGGATCCTGCCAGTAGGGATTATATATTAAAGACTATTATAAACAATTATTCAGACGATTCTACGGTCATAATATCCACTCATTTAATATCTGATATAGAAAATGTTCTCGATGAAGTTATTTTTCTTAAAAACGGTTCGATTGTTCTTAATGGCAATGCAGATGAAATAAGAGAAGAAAAAGGTATGTCTATTGATAAATTGTTTAGGGAGGAATTCAAATGTTAGGGAAATTAATGAAATATGAATTAAAGGCAACAAAAAGAATAATGCTTCCTGCGATATTGGTGTTACTTTTAATATCTCTTTTTAATAGGTTGTTTTGGGGGCTTGTGGCTCCGCACTTTGATGGAAGCAATATTATTATAAATTTATTTGGAACGATAGGAGTAAGTGCATATGTACTTGGAATAATAGGTATATTTATATTGTCTGCATTACTTTGTATAGTTCGTTTTTATAAAACAGATTTATCAAACGAAGGTTATCTTACACATACTTTGCCTATAAATATAGGAAAAGAAATAATAAGTAAAATTACTATCGGAACCTTTTGGATTGTGGTAACCGGAATAGCTGTTATTTTATCTTTGTTTGTTACTTTGTTTATGGTAGGTAGTGTTACATCTTTTGATTTTAGTAGTTTTATGCAAGATATGAAAGTTTTTGTCACATCTGATTATATGAGCAGTTTTCTTGTTGTGATGTTCTATCTTTTTATTATATTGGTAATGGGATGCGCTAATAAAATACTTGCCGTTTATGCTTCTATGGCAATAGGGTTCAGCAGTAATAAAAATAAAATACTTATGTCTTTTGCCGCATATATAGGTATATCATTGCTTACTACTTTTGCAGTTACGGTATTAGGTTTTGTTTTTGCAAGTCCGATTTCAAATTTATTGTTAGGACTTCATTTGAGTGATATTGTAATGGCGCATGTTGTATTTATCGGGATAATACTATATTTGCTTGTTCTTAATGCAGTATATTTTTTCATTACAAAATACTTTTTTGAAAATAAATTGAATTTAGAATAAAGCTTTATTTATAAAATAAAAAAAGAAGAGTATTTAAATACCCTTCTTTTTTGTTAAAATGTTCTGTGTTTCGGTTGTTCGAAATCTTCAAGAGTTGCCGATTCCACGCCTGATTTATTTGCAAATATTGCAGATAATAAGTAATCAGGGTGATCATATATACCAAGAGAAAATACTACAATCCTTTTATTTATTTTTATCAAATGTTCAGGAAGTAAGTCAGTAGTGAGTTCATTGTATTTTTCCTTATCATTTTCTTTTGCTTCTTTTAAATCATCTATAAACGAATTATATTTTACAATACATTTTGTATATTCCTTTAAGTTACAAGGGAAGTTATATATATGACCCATAAAATCTAATTTATTAGATCTTCATATAGTTAATTTTTATTAGTTTTAACAATTATTGTTTTGGTTTTTATTTACATATTTTTTCATTTTTTAATTAATGTATAAGGGGAAGATAAATATTTATACATTTTTTGAGTTTGTAGATATGATTTAAATTTAAAATAAAAAATTTATAAATATTATTTATAATATGCTAATTTTCAATATATTTTTATTGAGTCAATATAAAATTATTTATTGGAGTTAAGATTATTGTAAATAAAATGAAAAATTAATCAGATTTTTACAAAAATTTTCTAAAAATTCTTGAAGTTATTTATAAGTAATGATATCATTTAATTTAATAAAAAATAAGGAGGAGTATAATGGCAGTATTAAAACCGTTTAAAGGCATTAGACCTGATGAGAGGTATGTAAAAGAAGTGTCCTGTTTGCCTTACGATGTAATGGACAGAAATGAAGCAAGAGAAATGGGTAAAGGCGAAAAGTCCTTTTTGCATATTGTACGCTCCGACATTGATTTACCAGACAGTATTGATATTCATGATGATAAGGTATATCAAAAAGCAAAGGAAAATTTTGATAAATTTTTAAAAGAAGGATATTTAAAAGAAGAAGATAAAGAAGTATATTATATTTATAGAGAAATTATGAACGGAAGGGTTCAAACTGGAATATGCGGATGTTGTTCCACATTTGAATATGAAGAAGGAATAATAAAAAAGCATGAGTTTACAAGACCTGAAAAAGAAATAGACAGAATAAATAATTTTCTTGCATGTTCGGCTCACACAGAACCTGTATTTTTTGCTCACAGACACAATGAAAATGTTCATAATTTTATTAAAGACTTTACGCATAAAAACAAACCTGTTTATGATTTTGTTTCGGATGATGGTATAAGTCATATATTATGGGTTGTTGAAAAAGATGAGGATATTCAACAAGTAAAGGAATTTTATGATGCTATAGATTATCTTTATATAGCTGACGGACATCACAGAACTGCATCTTCATATGAAGTTGGAAAACGAAAAAGAGAAGAAGCGGGAGATGATGTAGACAGAGAATATAATTATATATTATCTGTTGTTTTTGACAGTGATGAACTTGAAATAATGGATTACAACAGGGTTGTCAAAAATTTAAACGGACTTGATAAGGATGAATTTTTGAATAAGGTAAGTGAAAAATTTGAAATTTTATCAAGTGATGAAGATATAATTAAACCTAATAAGAAACATGACTTTTCGATGTATCTTGATGGTAAGTGGTATAAAATTAGGGCAAAAGAAGGAACTTATGAAGAGAGTCATCCTGTTAAAAGCTTGGATGCCGATATTCTTCAAGAAAACCTGCTTGCACCTATACTTAGTATAGAAGATCCTAGAACAAGCGATAATATAGAATTCGTAGGGGGAATAAGAGGTTTAGGAGAACTTAAGGAAAGAGCAGATAAATTTGGAGGTGTGGCTTTTGCTGTTTATCCTGTAACTATGGATGATTTATTTGGTGTTGCCGATGCGAATATGGTAATGCCTCCAAAGTCAACTTGGTTTGAACCTAAATTGAGAAGTGGTTTGTTTATTCATAAAATATAAATTAGTATTGTATATTTAAAAGAGTAGATTGATTATTTGAAAAGGTATATATGTATATATTTTATACCTTTGTGTGTTATAAAATAATATAAGAAAATAAGGAGAAATAAAAATGGGAAGAGTATATAATTTTTCAGCAGGTCCTGCTGTTTTACCTGAAGAGGTTTTAAAAGAGGCTGCCGCTGAAATGCTTGATTATAACGGAAGCGGAATGTCAGTAATGGAGATGAGCCATCGTTCGAAATGGTTTGATGATATTATTAAAACTGCCGAAAAAGATTTAAGAGAATTAATGAATATACCTGATAATTACAAGGTTTTATTTTTGCAAGGCGGTGCAAGTCAACAATTTGCAATGATTCCTATGAATCTTACCAAAAACGGAGTAGCTGATTACATAATTACCGGACAATGGGCAAAGAAAGCTTTTAACGAAGCAAAAAAATATACAAATGCAAGAGCAGTGGCTTCAAGCGAGGATAAGACTTATTCTTATATTCCAGATTGTTCTGATTTGGATATTGATGAAAATGCCGATTATGTATATATCTGTGAAAACAATACTATTTACGGTACCAAATATCATACATTACCTAACACTAAAGGAAAAACATTGGTTGCAGATGTATCTTCTTGTTTTTTATCAGAGCCTGTTGACGTTGAAAAATACGGTATTATTTACGGCGGAGTACAGAAAAATGTAGGTCCTGCAGGTGTGGTAATAGTTATTATAAGAGAAGACTTAATTCCTTCAGATGATGAAATTGATGAAAAAGTTCCGACAATGTTAAGATATAAAACTCATTCTGACAATGATTCTTTATTTAATACACCTCCTGCTTACGGTATATATATTTGCGGTAAAGTATTTAAATGGCTTAAAGAGCAAGGTGGACTTGCTAAGATGAAAGAACACAATGAAAAGAAAGCAAAGATCTTATATGATTATCTAGATCAAAGCAAGATGTTTAAAGGCACAGTTGTAAAAGAAGACCGTTCTTTAATGAATGTACCTTTCGTAACCGGAAATAAAGACTTGGATGCAAAATTTGTTGAAGAAGCTACAAAAGCTGGTTTTGTAAATTTAAAAGGACACAGAACTGTAGGTGGAATGAGAGCTTCAATTTATAATGCTATGCCTATTGAAGGTGTTGAAAAATTAGTTGAATTTATGAAAAAATTTGAAGAAGAAAATGCTTAATGTAAGGCGTCGGATTACCGACGCTTTTTTAGTACATATGATAATAAATATTAAGACATAGTAGAAATATAATATAGATAGGGGAGTGAGGGATTATGGAGTATAAAATAGATGATAAGGATATTGATGTTGAAGCTTTTATTTCTTTTGTAAATCAAATTTGGAAAGGTGAGTATGATGTTTTAAAAACTAAAAATGCTTTAACAAAAACCATGAATATAACTGCATATGACGGAGAAAGATTGGTTGGGTGCATAAGGATTTTAACGGATGGATATTTCTTTGGAACAATAACGGAGCTTCTTGTTCTTCCAAATTATCAAAGAAGAGGTGTAGGCAGTGAGCTTTTAAGGCTTGCAAAAGAGAATACTCCTACGATGTTGTATTTTGGCTCAAAACCAGGTATTGAAGGCTTTTATGAGAAAAACGGATGCAAAAAAAGTTTGCAGTCTTTTATTATAGAATAATATTTTAAATTATTCTTTTATTCACGTATGAAAATATTAATAATTGTAAAAAATTGTAATGTTAGAGGGAGTTATTTGAACTTATTTTAATTTGTTTTCATTGTTCTTTATGAGGTATTTAAATCGGTTTGGTATTTTAAATCCGTACATATGTAACAATAAAATTCAAAATAAAATAAAACAATTAAAAATTTGCAAAAGTTGTTTTCTTTTTTCATTTAAATTATTGATTTTACGTTTTATTTTATATATAATACTGATAAAGTTCAATTTATGCTCGAATATTGGGGCTAATTTAAACTTGCTACTAAATGAAGTCGGATAATCAAATAAAATATGACTTCAAAAATAATAATAAATAATTATAATATTAGGAGGAATTTTATTATGGCAGTAAAAGTAGCTATTAACGGATTTGGTAGAATTGGGAGGTTAGCATTCAGACAAATGTTTGGAGCAGAAGGCTATGAAGTAGTTGCTATCAACGACTTAACTTCTCCAAAGATGTTAGCACATTTATTAAAATATGACTCATCTCAAGGTAGATATGAATTAGCAGATAAAGTTTCAGCTACAGATGATTCTATCATTATTGATGGAAAAGAAATCAAAATTTATGCAGAAGCTGACGCTGCAAATCTTCCATGGGGAGAAATCGGTGTAGACGTTGTACTTGAATGTACAGGTTTCTATACATCAAAAGCAAAAGCAGAAGCACATGTAAAAGCAGGTGCTAGAAAAGTTGTTATCTCAGCTCCAGCTGGAAATGATCTTCCAACAATCGTTTACAACGTAAACCATGAAACATTAAAACCTGAAGATACAGTTATTTCTGCAGCTTCTTGTACAACAAACTGTTTAGCTCCAATGGCTAAAGCATTAAACGATTTAGCTCCAATTCAATCTGGTATCATGAGCACAATCCATGCTTACACAGGTGACCAGATGACTCTTGACGGACCACAGAGAAAAGGTGACTTAAGAAGATCTAGAGCTGCTGCAGTTAACATCGTTCCTAACTCAACAGGTGCTGCAAAAGCTATCGGTTTAGTTATCCCAGAACTTAACGGTAAATTAATCGGTTCTGCACAAAGAGTTCCAACTCCAACAGGTTCTACAACAATCTTAGTAGCAGTTGTAAAAGGAAAAGTTACTGTTGATGAAATCAATGCAGCTATGAAAGCAGCTCAAACAGAATCTTACGGATATACAGAAGAAGAATTAGTATCTAGCGATATCGTAGGTATGAGATACGGTTCTTTATTTGATGCTACACAAACAATGGTATCTCCAATGGAAAACGGTGATACACAAGTTCAAGTTGTATCTTGGTATGACAACGAAAACTCTTACACAAGCCAGATGGTAAGAACAATCAAATACTTCTCAGAATTAGCTTAATTAATTCTAAACAAGGTAAAATTTACAAAGATCCAAAATGGGTCCGGGATCGTTACTGGCCCGGACCTTTTTATTTACAAAATTGAAAGGAGCACTTTTAGATGCTAAATAAAAAATCAGTAGATGATATAAATGTAAAAGGAAAAAGAGTATTAATCAGATGTGACTTTAACGTACCTTTAAAAGACGGAGAAATAACAGACGAAAACAGAATTAAGGCTGCTCTTCCAACAATAAAAAAAGTAATGAATGACGGTGGTAAAGTTATTTTATGTTCTCACCTTGGAAAGCCAAAAGGAGAACCAAAACCGGAATTATCTTTAGCGCCTGTTGCAAAAAGATTATCTGAAAAATTAGGTAAAGAAGTTGTTTTTGCAGCTGATGACAATGTAGTAGGTGAAAACGCTAAAAAAGCGGTTGCTGAAATGAACGACGGAGATGTTGTTTTACTTCAAAATACACGTTACAGAGCTGAAGAAACAAAAAACGGCGAAGCATTAAGCAAAGACTTAGCTTCACTTTGTGATATTTTTGTAAATGACGCTTTTGGTACAGCTCATAGAGCTCACTGCTCAAACGTTGGTGTAACAGAATATGTTGACACAGCTGTTGTTGGTTACTTAATGCAAAAAGAAATCGACTTCTTGGGTAATGCTGTTAATAATCCTGAAAGACCATTCGTTTCAATTTTAGGTGGTGCTAAAGTTGCCGATAAATTAAACGTAATCAACAACTTACTTGAAAAATGCGATACATTAATCATCGGTGGTGGTATGGCTTATACATTCCTTAAAGCTAAAGGTTATGAAGTAGGTACATCTTTGGTTGACGACTCTAAAATCGATTACTGTAAAGAAATGATGGCTAAAGCTGAAGAACTTGGTAAAAAATTATTACTTCCTATCGATACAACAATCACAAAAGATTTCCCTAATCCAATTGACGCAGAAATTGAAATTACTGTAGTTGATTCTGACAAAATTCCTGCTGATATGATGGGACTTGATATCGGAACAAAAACAGCTGAATTATTTGCAAATGAAGTTAAATCTGCAAAAACTGTTGTTTGGAACGGACCGATGGGTGTATTTGAAAACCCAATTCTTGCAAAAGGTACTATGGCTGTAGCTAAAGCATTAGCTGATACAGATGCTACAACTATTATTGGTGGTGGAGACTCTGCTGCTGCTGTTAACCAACTTGGATTTGGTGATAAAATGACTCATATTTCAACAGGTGGCGGTGCAAGTCTTGAATTCTTGGAAGGTAAAGATCTTCCGGGTGTTGTTGCAGCAAACGACAAATAATTATTACAGTTTATAGAAGGAGAATTATTAAAATGGCAAGAACAAAAGTAATAGCCGGTAACTGGAAAATGAATAAAACAGCTGCCGAAGCAAAAGAATTTTTTAATGAATTTTTAGATAAAATCAATGTGGCAGATCCTGAAGTTGTAATCTGCCCAACATATATGACAATCCCAGCTGCTGTTGAAGCTACAAAAGGTACTAATGTTGGTATAGGAGCTCAAAATATTTATTTTGAAGATAGCGGTGCTTACACAGGTGAAGTAACAGCTGATATGATTATTGAAGCCGGTTGTAAATACGTAATCATCGGTCACAGTGAAAGAAGACAATACTTCAACGAAACAGATGAAGGCGTAAACAAAAAAACTAAAAAAGCTTTGGCTAAAGGTTTAATTCCAATCCCATGTGTTGGGGAAACATTGGAAGAAAGAGAAAGCGGAAAAGCTTTTGATGTATTAAAAGAACAAACAACAAAATTATTAGAAGGTATTTCAGCTGAAGATGCTAAAAAAATCATTCTTGCATACGAACCGGTTTGGGCTATCGGTACAGGTAAAACTGCTACTGACGAACAAGCTAATGAAGCTTGCGGTTATATCAGAAGTCTTGTTAAAGAATTACTTGGTGAAGAAGTTGCAGAAGCAATGAGAATTCTTTACGGTGGAAGTGTTAACGCAGGTAACGTAAAAGCTTTAATGTCTATGAGTGACATTGATGGAGCTTTGGTTGGTGGTGCAAGCTTAAAAGCTGATTTTGTTACACTTGTAAATTACAAAGAACTATAATAGGTGGAATGAATGAGTAATAAAGTATTATTAATGATTTTAGACGGATATGGATATTCTGAAAGTCATGAAGGCAATGCAGTTTACAGTGCATCTACTCCTAATTTAGATAAACTTTGGAATAATAATCCGCACTTGTTTTTAAATTGTAGTGGATTAAGTGTTGGGCTTCCTGATGGACAAATGGGTAACAGTGAAGTAGGTCATTTGAACTTAGGTGCAGGAAGAATCGTATATCAAGAATTAACAAGAATTACAAAATCTATAAAAGACGGTGATTTCTTTGAAAATGAAGAATTTTTAAAAGCCGTTAAAAATGTTAAAGACAATGGTTCTGCTCTTCATTTGATGGGACTTGTTTCTGACGGTGGAGTACATTCTTCAAACGAACATTTATATGCTTTACTTGAACTTGCAAAAAGACAAGGTTTGGAAAAGGTATATGTTCATTGTTACATGGACGGAAGAGACACTCCTCCAAAAAGCGGCAAAGGATATATAGAAGAACTTGAAGGGAAAATTAGAGAAATCGGCGTTGGTCAAATTGCAACAGTATCGGGAAGATACTATGCAATGGACAGAGATAACAGATGGGAAAGAATAGAAAAAGCTTATGATGCATTAGTAAACGGTGTAGGGGAAAAAGCTACAAGTGCTGCAGATGCAATGCAAATTTCTTACGATAATGATGTAACTGATGAATTTGTTCTTCCTACAGTTGTTTGTGAAGATGCTAAAATTTCTAAGAATGACAGCGTAATATTCTTTAACTTCAGACCTGACAGAGCAAGACAAATCACAAGAGCTTTAGTTGAAGATGATTTTGATGGCTTTGAGAGAAAAGAAGATTTGCATTTAACATTTGTTACATTTACTAATTACGATGCAAGCTTCAAAAATGTATTGATTGCATTTAAACCTCAAGTTATTACAAATACTTTAGGTGAATATTTAAGCGATAACGGATATACTCAACTTAGAATTGCCGAAACAGAAAAATATGCGCATGTAACATATTTCTTTAACGGTGGAGTTGAAAAAGAATATAAAGGTGAAGACAGAATTTTAGTTGCATCTCCTAAGGTTGCAACATATGACTTAAAACCTGAAATGAGTGCATATGAAGTAAAAGACAAACTTGTCGATGCTATTAATACAAAGGATTATGACTTTATTGCAGTGAATTTTGCAAATTGTGATATGGTTGGTCACACAGGTGTATTTGATGCAGCAAAGGCTGCTGTTGAAGCTGTTGATAAATGTGTTGGAGAAGTTACCGATGCAGCAAGAAATAATAATTACAGTATAATAATTACAGCGGATCACGGTAATGCAGAATTAATGTTTGAAGACGGAAAACCATTTACAGCTCATACAACAAACAAAGTTAAATGTATTGTTGAAAGCAATTTGATCAAGGGGGTAAAAGAAGAAGCCGCTTTATGTGATGTTTCTCCTACAGTTCTTGATCTGATGGATGTAAAACAACCGGAGGAAATGACAGGAAAGTCTTTTGTAAATAAATAAGAAGCGAGGAGTAAGACTCCCCGCTTTTTTTATATAAAAGTATGTATTTAAAGGAATAATTGATATTGTTATATAAATAAAAAAACGTTTTTATTTTGGATATTTATCGTATTTTTATCTAAAATCAATAAATATAATCCAATTAGATTTTTTTTTGCATTATATTAAAATAAATGTAAAATAATGATTGTATATCGGTAATATATTAATATATACATTTGATATTATGCTATAATAAAACAATAATTTTATTTGTCCTAAATCAAAATGTTAAAATATATATTGGTTATAAATTTAATATTTTATTTTACATCATTTTAAGGAGGCTTGTTTGAAAAGTAAAAAGTTTGAACTGTTTATGACATTTGCTAATATAGGTGCATTTACTTTTGGAGGAGGTTATGCAATGATACCTTTACTTCAAAAGGAAGTTGTAGAAAATAAAAAGTGGATAAGTGAAGGAGAAATGCTCGATATAACCGCTATATCACAGAGTACTCCAGGACCCCTTGCTATAAATTGTGCTACTTTTGTGGGGTATAAAGTTGGCGGTGTTTCAGGTTCTGTTATAGCAACTCTCGGGGTTGTTATCCCTTCTTTTGTTATTATCATTGTAGTATCTATTCTTTTTAATATGTTTAAAAACAATATTATAGTAAATAATGTATTTGCAGGTGTAAAAGCAGGTGTAATAGTTCTGATTTTGGAAGCTGCGTTGAAATTGTTAAAACCGATTAAGATGAACTATTTTAATATATTTTTATTGTTAGGTTCATTGATTTTGACTGCTTTTACAGCTATCAATGTAATATATGTTCTTATAGTTTGTGCATTGCTCGGAGTAGTATTTCATGGTTTTAATATAATAAAAGGGGGTATTGACGAATGATATCACAGCTTTTTATTGTATTTTTTAAAATAGGATTGTTTACATTTGGCGGCGGTTATGCAATGATACCGTTGATTAAGGAAGAGGTTATTTCTCATAATTGGGCTACATTATCTGAGATAATAGACTTCATAGGCATAAGTGAATCCACTCCTGGACCGTTTGCTGTAAATATTGCTACATTTATAGGTTTTGATCATAACGGACTTATTGGAGCTGCTGCTGCAACATTGGGGGTGGTTTTGCCCTCTCTTATAATTATACTTTTAATAAGTAAATTCTTCTTTGATTTTCAGGATAATAAATATGTTCAATCTGTTCTTGTAGGATTGCGACCTGCTGTTGTCGGGACCATTGCTGCATCTGCTTTTACGATATTTGCTTCTGTATTTATAACAAAAGGAACGCTTACTAATTATACAGGACTTTTTATTTTGGCGGTAATATTATTATTAAAACTAAAATTTAAAGATATGCATCCTATTGTTTTGATATCAATATCAGGATTTTTAGGTTATTTATTTTATGGACCTTTTGCTTTTATAAGCTAGACTTCATTTAAAATTGATTGTTTATTTTTGAATATTGACATCAATATTTTACTGTGATAATATGAAAATAATTTAGGAGTTTATTATGAATTATTATTCAACAGATAAAATAACAAGACGAATCAGCTCTGTACAAAATATACCGATGAAGCATTGTGCAGAGCATGATAATATTATATTCATCGGATAATAATGTAATATATAAATAAAACCTGATTGGGTATTTATTTTATTACTTATTTTCCGGTAATGCATTATATATGTAATATTAAAGGCTGTGGACATTGTTTCCATAGTCTTTTTATTTATGCAATAACATATTAAAATCGGTATATACATTCTTATTTTGTTGTTATTTATGATGATATATTTAAAATCATACACTGTTTAGTATTTGATTGAATTAAACATATAGTAAAATAAAGAAAAGAGAGGGGAATATGATGAGTATTCTTGAAATATACAATTTAACACATTCCTTTAAGGATAACATACTTTACAAAGATGCCTGTTTTTCTCTTAATAAAGGGGAGCATATAGGTGTTGTAGGACAGAATGGTGCAGGTAAAAGTACTTTTATAAATATAATAACCGGTCAAATTATTCCTGACGAAGGGCGGATTTTATGGCAGAGAGGTATAAAAGTAGGTTATTTGGACCAATATGCAAAAATAGATGAAAACATAACTATAGAAAGTTTTTTAAAATCTGCATTTAAAGAATTGTATAAAGCAGAAGAAGCAATGAATGAATTATATAGGAATGCATCAAATGGAAGGTTGGATGTTTTGGAGGATGCCGCAAAATATCAAGAAATTTTAGAAATGAATGATTTTTATAATATTGACACAAGAATAAAGCAAATATCTTATGGGCTGGGTATTAATGCAATTGGTTTGGAAAGGAAATTATCGGAAATAAGCGGAGGGCAGAGGGCAAAAGTAATATTATCAAAACTACTGCTTGAGAATCCTGATGTTTTACTTTTGGATGAACCTACAAACTTTTTGGATAAGGAACATATACAGTGGCTCATGGAATATTTGTCTGAATCAAAAAATTCTTTTATGGTTGTTTCACATGATTATGATTTTTTGGAAAAAATCTCAAACAGAATATGTGATATAGATAATAAAAATATAAAAAAATATCATGGTACTTATTCACAGTTTTTGAAAAAGAAGACATTTCTCAGAGAGGACTATATAAGAAAGTACAATTCTCAGCAAAGAGAAATAAAGAGGACGGAAGAGTTTATAAGAAGAAATATAGCGGGCAGGAAGTCCAGAATGGCAAAAGGAAGGAGAAAGCAGCTTGAGAGAATGGAGAAAATCGAAGCATTGGATGAAAAAGAAATAAAACCGAGTTTTTGTTTTAAAGAGGCAAATTTGATACCGGGAGAAATTTTGAGCATAAAAAATCTTTCCGTAGGATATACATATCCGATAATATCAGGTATCAATTTAAATATAAAAGGAGGACAAAAAATAGTCTTAACAGGGTTTAACGGTATAGGTAAGTCTACTCTTCTTAAAACATTGGTAAAGGAAATTCCTCAAATAAAAGGAGATTTTAAATTCAACGAGCAAATAAAGATAGGATATTTTAGTCAGGATTTAAAATGGCAGGACCCTAAACTTACTCCTATTGATATTGTTTCACAAAACTATAAAAGTCTTTCTCAAAAAGAAATAAGAAGATTTCTTTTTAGGTGTGGGATATCTTCAAAGCATGCTCTTCAGGAAATATCAACATTAAGCGGAGGAGAGCAAACAAAAGTAAAATTGTGTTTGATTATAATGAAGTCCTGTAATTTTTTGATTATGGATGAGCCTACAAATCATATGGATGTAAATGCAAAAGAGGCGTTGAAAAGTGCTCTTATGAATTTTAAAGGCAGCGTTTTGCTTGTGTCACATGAAGAATATTTTTATAAAAACTGGACCGACAGGATAATAAATATGGAAGATAT
>NZ_JAHZIA010000003.1:2989-4306 GCF_019420015.1 Anaerofustis sp. | reverse complement strand
TGATGAAAACAGGCTTCTATCCCATGAAGGTTAAGCTGAAGCTGTTCTTCAATTGGGGCATCAAGTTCAATGAGGACAAACCGTACAGCGTTGCCGATCAGGGAAACCGCAAGGTGGAGTATGCAGAAAAGAAAACCATCATGGACGGCATCATTCGGAAATACCGCCCGGATCTGTTAGAGCCTCCTGCTCCCCAGGATGATACAGCCGCAGGCGGTCAGGAGCAGCCAATGAGCGAAAAGAATCAGCCGCAGCGCCGTCCGCAGGATAAGGAGAAGCGGCGAAACGGCGGCACATCTCTGCGTACCGCACCGAAAACCCACCGACAGGATATTCCTGCGCCTATCGAACAGAAAGCCGAGGTGACAAACGATGGGCAGACTTGATCATCTCTACCGCTTGGAGCTGCCTCATCGGGCAAAGCTTGTGTATATTTATCTCCATGACCGTATGGATAAAGAGAAAAAGACTTGGCCGGGAATCAACACCATTGCAAAGGATCTATCGGTATCACGCAGCACTGTTAAGCGAGCAATCAAAGACCTTGAAAAAGCAGAGTTGATACGTAAAGAATCTCGCTTTCGGGAAAATGGTAGTGCAACTTCAAACTGTTACTATTTGCTTTGAAATTCAAGTTTACTAACAAGGTATAAATATGCCTATGCCGTGAACCGAGTACCGGTTCACGGTGAACCGCCTTGAACTTCCCACTTTAATTCTTACAGCAGAAGAAAAAAATAATGATGAATATATTATTCAGGTAGAATTTATAGAAAGCCCATTTTTTTCTTCTGTTGTATATTTTGTATAAAATCTACAATTTTAACGAAAATAATTGTATGAGCATCCAAAAGGTAATATGTTTTATTGACAAAGTCACACAATTGTGGTATGTTGGTTTTATTGGGATAAAAATCTAATTAAATTAAGGTGGTATTTAAATTGGGAATTATAAAAGAATTAAGAAAGAGAAATATTAATGTAATAAAAAGCAATCAGTTTCTTAGAGGATATTATATTACTAAAGCTGGCATAGTCATTTCAGATAGAGAAGATGAATGTGAACAGGGAATATATTTTTTGCAAGATGGACAAGGTAATATGTTTTCTATAAATGAAAATCCTATATATATCACAACAAATACGGAATATAATGAAGCAACAAGCAAAGAAGATCTTAAAAAAGCCGCAAGTCAGGGAGAAATTTACACATTTAAAGGTGCAGATTTGTATATAGAATATTATGAATTATATAATAATAAAAATATGGAGTGTTGCTTTAAATATGGATACTCATATCGTAGTAGAAAATACATA
>NZ_JAHZIA010000003.1:0-2979 GCF_019420015.1 Anaerofustis sp. | reverse complement strand
TATGAGCGATATAGGACTTATTGAATATATAACTTCTAACGATGAAGACGAAATTTCTGAAGCTACTCTGACAAATTTTGATTCTGTCTGCAAATATTGTACTTTTCCAAATGCATATACTTATGTTGGACAAATCGGAGGTCAATGGCTTGCTCAAACTTGTTATAAGACAACCATAGATGATTTTGCAGTAATTAAAATGTTTTTTAACCATAAACCTACTTATAAAGAAGTTAGAATAGCATTTGATATTCGAGATTTTGAACAGAAACCGATTGAAGTTTTCAAATGTTCGAAGTGTAAACAGTTGACTAACTGGTTAGATTTTGATGGTTATATTCATGACAAATATAATATGGCAGAGGATAAATATTGTGGATGTAAATAAAAATAGAACGTTGAAATTTAAGAACAGGTTAAAGCAAATCAGAACCGAAGCAAAACTGACACAAACAGAACTGGCAAAGGAAATGGGTACGACCAAACAATATATTTCTGAACTTGAAGTTGGTACAAGAAATATTAATAATATAAGATTTGATACTATGCAAAGGCTTTGCGGTGCCTTACATTGTACTCCGTCAGATATAATTATTCCTATGTTATTTGAATATAATAAACAGGGACAGCTTGTTGTAGACAAGATATATTCAAATTCGCATTATCAAGGATATATATTTAATATATCAAAAAAATTCTATCTGTTAAGCTTTTGGGATTCTCATAATATTAATTCTAAAACATTAACCGGAGATTTGTTAAATCCTGTAAAAATAACATCAAAAATAAATTTTGAGGAAATTTCACAGTGGTTGTATGTATGTTTAAATTGTATTCCACGAGTGGGATTTAATGTAGAAATAGGACGAGCCATTACAGCTAAAGAACTTGATATTATTAAAAAGAAATATGCATTAACAGATAACGATATATCTAATGTATTTGTAGATAATAAAGGTGCTTTTTATGGTGCGAAATATATGAAGATATTTAATGCCGTGCAAATTAGGTTCTCCAAGCCGATAACAGTAATAGCAGTAATAAAAGAATTGAGTGAAAAAGGTATCGAAATTGAACAGATTGATACAGAAACGATAAATATCCGTGTAGAATAGCTTTTTCGTAAGAATTTATCAGACTGTAAACCCTGCTTTGTATAAGTAGGGTTTTTTCTATAATTATTCAATGAATAAACCGATAAATTAACCAAAGAGAAAATAGCATAATTGACTTAATATATAAAATTTTATGGTTAGCAATAGTATATTTTCAGAAAAAAATATAAATTTTTTGTGAAGTCTTGTAACATTCATGCAATAAAAATCTAATACTATTATAGGGTCATTATTTTCTTTAAATAGTATTAGGAGGGAGGTGTGGATTTATGGACGACAGTAAAATAATTGATTTATTCTTTTCAAGATCAGAAAATGCAATTATCGAACTGTCAAAAAAGTATGGAAAAATCGCAATGAAAACATCTTACAATATACTTTCCAGTAGAGAAGATGCAGAAGAATGCGTTAATGACTCTTATCTCAGCGTATGGCGTACTGTACCACCTAAACAACCTAATCCGTTAATAACATATTTATTAAGATTTGTTAGAACAATATCGTTAGATAAATATAAATACAGAAAACGTCTTAAACGAAATAATACATATGATGAGTGTTTAGAAGAGATAGGTAGTTACTTGACATCAAATGAGTCCACAGAGGATGAAATTGATGCTATGGTTGTAGCCGAGGCAATTAATGATTTCTTGGGGAGTCTTGACGGGACAACTCAAATGATATTTGTCCGTAGATATTGGTATTTGGACTCATACAAAGAACTTTCCAGATTATCAGGTATGAAAGAAACGACAATAAGAGTAAAGTTGCTACGAACAAGAGAAGATTTGATGAAATTTTTGAAAGAAAAGGAGGTCGTCTAATGACTGCGAAACAGTTTTTAGAAGCATTAAGTTATATAAATGATGAGTACATCATAAAATATGCGGAAATAAAACCGGTTGTTTTTTCAAAAAAATTTTTATTTCGAAGGATATCGGTCATTGCGGCTTGTCTTATTATCATTTTTTTTTCCACACTATTTTTGGATAATTTCTTTTCTGACTCTGATGAAAAAATCGAACCGGATGATTCTGTAAATTTTACTGAGTTTACAGAATCAATACAATATATCAAGTTTAATGGCAATAAATACAGAGTTGTTTTAAACGATAATAGCTTGTCAATATATAATTTGCCTACATTGACGGATGAATTTGTTGGGGAAGAATTAGGAAACGGTGCAATCGAATCAAACGGGAAAACAATACCCGTATATGATTATTTGGGCTATAACGGAAGGTCTGTTTTAATCGCAAAAATAAATTCACAATATTACTATTTGGTTTTTTGGAGTCCGGCAGATATAAACAAACCACTTACCGTATTAGAATTATTTGAATTATATGGCATAAATGATTCTGAAGCAGAAATTACATATCAAGACCAAAATTTTGATATTGCGCTTATATCGGAGCTGAAAAAATCTACTGTTTTATCTCAAGAACTCTTTGATAAAAAGATTGAAAATTCTGATGCTAAGGAATGCTTCGAAATTATCGTAACCAGTCCTCATTCAGAAAAGCTCATTTTGAATTATTACCCCAATGTCGGAGTCGCCTATTGCGGTTTTATGTATTTTGAATTTACGCCTGACGCTCTTAGAATTTTAAACAATTAAATTTAAGCGGAAAGGAATGATTATAATTATGAAAAGAATGAAACCTATGGTGATATTAACTGCTGTTTTTGTTTCGGCCGTTAGCATATCAGCTACAAGCAGCAATATATATGCCACAGAAAAAGAAGCTGTTTTAGCAGAAAAGGAGATGGTAACGAAAGAAATTTATTTAACGGAAGAAGAAGTTTTTGAAGCACTCGCCAATACTTTCGATGATCAGGTTTTACAGAAGAAAATTGAAGC
>NZ_JAHZIA010000029.1 GCF_019420015.1 Anaerofustis sp. | reverse complement strand
CCGGTAATTTAACAACAGTAGCAGGGACAAAACTAGTTACTGATGGAAAAATCACATCTAGTAAAGGAGCTTCTTATACATCTTCTGATGCACAAGAATCTTATACAAAAAGTTATGCATTCCTCCAAACAAAAACAGACTCAGACCCGATAGCAAAATTTGATTCTACTGATAACAGTTATTTTGTATCGGACAGAAATGAAAATCTTACCGGTCAGGTAGTAAGAGAATGGTACTTGAATAAAAATAACACCCCAACGATTCATGCAGAAAATAAAACACTTACAGTGGGAGATAAATTCGATCCGTTGGAAGGTGTTACAGCTAGTGATAAAGAAGACGGTAATATTACATTGACGATAGAAAATGTAATCAAAAATACAGTAGATAAATCAAAGGTCGGTACTTACACCGTTATATATAAAGTAACAGACAGTAACGGGGCTTCTGCAACAAAAACAATTACAGTTACAGTAAAAGCAAAGGAACCAGCAAATCCAAATCCGGGTGACGAAGACAAACCAACAAAACCGGATAATACTCATCCAGATACGGATAAATCAGATACCCCACAAACAGGTGACAGCAACAATATAGAATTTTACAAATCAATGGCAATCATAAGCGGCTTACTTATTATTATTTTAATTACAGTCAAAAAAAAGAAAATGTTTGAAGATAGATAGAGTATTATGTAATAAAGACAAATACTCTTTACTGTAAGGATAAAATACATACTTGCAAGTGCCTGTTTTACTTTTAAAGTTGAATAACCCTTTATGTATTAACAATATAAAAACGCTATATTTGTAAGGCAAAACCGAATTTTTGCAGCATATTAACTAAATTATATTAATTTAATAATTTAACTAAAACAAGACAGGTATCTTATAAAAATCTCAGATGGTTATATACTTATATTGAAAATATCAAACAAACAAATACAAAAAACAAACAAGCTGAATGATAAAAAATTTTTCCATAAAAGAATAATCAACTATAAAGAACATCTAAAAGTACCTTTTGATACATTGAAGATTATCACAAAACCCAAATTATTGAGTCAAAAACAGCAATTGATTGACTTTACAGAGCATGATATATATTAAAATATTACAGTGACATACGGATAATCCTAAGAATATCGAAGTTCAGAAATAAGTTGATAAAACAGGAAAACCCAAAACCCTAAAAAATAAGGATACATAGAAAGTTTTAAAATGTAAGAAAGTGGTATTATTTACAGGCAAAAACTTAAAAGAAAATTAAAATAAAAGAAGCCGGGAATTTACTCCGACTTCTTTTATTTATTTAACAAGGGAATTTCAAAATCGCTTTGAACAAATCTCCGTCCACATCTATATCGAAGCTTCCGCCTTGAGCTTCTGTAAAACTTTTTACTATGGCAAGCCCCAATCCACTGCCGCTTTCATGTCTGGATTTATCTCCTCTGACAAATCTTTCGACGATCTCTTCGCTTGTAAAATTCATTTGGGCCTGAGAAATATTTTTGATTTCCGTCAAAACACAGTTGTCTTCTTTTTTTATATCAATATATACCCTGGTTCCGCCAAGAGCATATTTTGCGACATTGTTGAACAGATTTTCAAATATTCTGTAGGTTTTATCTCCGTCTAAAGAGAGGATTATATTATTGTCATAAGTGTTTGTTATTACTTCCAACCCTTTGCTTTCAAGCAAATCGCTGCATTCGCTTCTAGTCTGCTCTATGAGAGAAACTATATTAAGATCCATTAAATCCAGTTTTACGTCTCCGCTGTTTACCTTGCTTACTTCAAACAAATCTTCAATCAAATTGCTTAATCTGTCGACATACTGATTCAAAGTACGTACATATTCCTTTTTCTTGTCTTCGGGAATTGTATCTTCACCAAGAAGTTCCACATAATTTTTTATTCCCGTCAAAGGGGTTTTTAAATCATGGGAAACATTACTTATAAGCTCTGTTTTCATGTTTTGAGATTTGGTTTCTTCCATTACCGCATTCTCAAAACCTTCCTCGATATTCTTGAATTCTTCCTTCAAAGAATTAAACACACCCATATCTTCATCCATACTTTCGTTAAAATTGCCTTTTGCCAATTCATGAGTGGAACTCAAAAGAGTAGAATAATCCTTTTTTATTTTACCAAGCTTATCTTTAAGCCAGACATAAGGGTAAGAACTATTATAATCAAACCGTTTAAAAGCAAAAATTTAATTAGGTTTTTATCTAAATCATCTTTTAAATCCACATCTGAAAGATTGTTAAAAGTATCTCTTAACTTTCTGCACAAATCTCCGATAAAGGTATCGTCTCTCAAAAATCTCCATATACCGTCACAAACTATATATTTCACATCATAGCACCCGATTGCTATGATTAGAAGAGTCAAAACCCAAAGTATAAAATTAACGAATAAAATTATATAAGAAGGATAAGCAAGCCCTATTTTACCCATCAAATCGAGAAATGTGCCGTTTATGGAATAACCTGCGCATACCATTGTCGAAAGACAAGCAAGGGTTATACCCGTGGCCGATACCGCTATATTGACTTCTCCCTTAAGCGCCCTAAAAGATTTAAAAGGCGTTGTTTCATTCATTATTTTAAGAGGCGCAAACAAAACAAACAAAGCAATGATTCCGCTGAATATCATAAGGCATACTGCCGTAATTGACCACATTTTTCGGTATGGTATATGTAAAAGACACATTCTTGGGCTTATTTATTTTAATGTCGCTTTTATTTATCTTCTCTCCGTTTATATAATAATCATCCATCTGAGTAGTAATGTTATAATCAGACAAATCATCCAGATAATCATTAAAATCAAACCCGGAAAAAACAGAGGAAGAAAGGTTTTCCTCTTCTGCCAAAGTAGCGATTTTATCATATTTCAAAAACCCGTAATAAGCACTTTTGCTTTTTGAAGTGATTTTTTTTGAACTTTCAGAGGATTTTTTCGTTTTTGTGTTCTTTACATAATAAGAAAAATTACTGTCGCTCTCAAGCATTGTCACGGAATTTTCCATTCTC
>NZ_JAHZIA010000028.1:23919-36257 GCF_019420015.1 Anaerofustis sp. | reverse complement strand
TAATAAGAAAAAAATAAATTTACTTATTGTTCATAAAGAGAGTTTTTTCTCTTTATGGACATTGTTTTATTTTATATTATAAGCTTTGTATTATGTATTTGTTTTTTACTTAAATCGACAAATTGTGCATTTAATTCGATATAAAATTACATAATATGATGGATATATGTAATAATAGAGAAAAATAGTTATGAAATTATATAAAATGATGTTATAATGATTTTTATATTGGTTTATTGACTCAAAAGTTAATATTTATGTTTATACAAAAATTATCTTTTATTTTGTATAAATACAGTTTTATTATTTATTATAAATATTAATTTATAAATGATATACTCATTAACTTATATATTTGTTAACTATATATAAATTTGTCATAAAATATTCCACTTTTTACATATATTACAAAAATAAATATTTAAATTAATGTTGAAATGGTATTTTAATATATATATAATTAATGAACGAAAATATTGATATTATAAAATGATATATTATAAATAAGCAAGAATAAAAAGTAAAGAGGTTAAAATATTGGCTAATTTAGGAAATATAATAAGTACATATACAAATAACATGGAAAATTTAACATTACCTGCAATAGCAACCAGGGATTTATCTTTGATAACGGGTATGAATGCCAGTTTTGACATTGCGAGAAATCCTTCGTTGAAAGCTCTTGAAGAAAGTGTTAAGGGAGATAGTTTAATCTTTTTAATCGCGCAAATAGATTCGGATGTTGATGAAGTTAAAATAGATAATCTAAGAGAAGTCGGTGTGCTTGCGAAGATAACCAATTTGATTAAACTTCCTTATAATGCTATAAAAGTTTCTGTTAAAGTATTAAACAGAGTTAAAATAAATGATTATAAACAAGAAGAACCTTATATTATCGCAGGTGGGGACATTATAAGTTATAAAACCGAAGATATAAGTGATAAAGAAATTGCTATGACGGATATTTTAAAGGAGAAATTCAATAAGTTTTCTTCTCTTAAAATGTCGGGTTCTGATTTGGGAATTGTATCTTTTTTGGCGGATATTAAAACACCTGATGAGATGATTGATTTAATGTTGCCGCCGTTGGGGCTTGATTTTAAGACTTTTCAGGATATTCTCTGTATGACTGATACTCAAAAAAGATATACGGAAGTTTATAAACTCGTAGAGAACAGAATATCTGTTTTATCTTTGGAAAATGAGATTGAAGATGATGTGAAATCAAAAATGGAAAAACTTCAAAAAGAAGTTTATCTTAGAGAAAAAATCGAAGTGCTTCAAGAAAAATTGCATGATAGCGACGGCAGCGGTGCAGGAAGTGATTATTTGGAAAAACTTGAAAAACTTCCTATAGAAGCTGAGTACAAAGAGAAAATAGCTAAAGAAATAGAAAGACTTAAAGCCATCCCTACAGGGTCAAGTGAAGCTGGGGTAATTCAAACTTATATAGAAACAATTCTCGATTTACCATGGGAAAAAGAACCTATAAAGGAAATTGACTTAAAGAAGGCAGAAAATGCTCTTGAAGAAGAACACTATGGTTTAAAAGAAGTAAAAGAAAGAATATTGGAGTATTTATCAGTTTTAAAACTTACAAATTCTTTAAAGGGACCGATAATTTGTTTGGTTGGACCTCCTGGGGTCGGTAAAACATCAATCGCAAAATCAATTGCAAAAGCATCTGAGAGAAAATTTGTAAGATTGTCTGTCGGAGGTACCAGAGATGAAGCGGAAATTACCGGACACAGGAGAACTTATATAGGTGCGATGCCAGGAAGAATAATTGCAGGTATAAAACAGGTAAAGACGAATTCTCCTTTATTTCTTCTTGATGAAATAGATAAAATAGGTTCTGATTTTAAAGGGGATCCTGCCAGTGCGCTCCTTGAAGTTCTGGATCCTGAACAAAACTCAAATTTTTCGGATCATTATTTGGAAATTCCTTTTGATTTATCCAATGTTCTTTTTATTGCGACGGCAAATACTACTGCAACAATACCTCCCGCTCTTTTGGACAGAATGGAAGTAATAGATATTACAGGATATATGCCAAAAGAAAAAGTGGAGATTGCAAAAAGACATTTAATAAAAAAAGAACTTAAAGCACATGGGCTTACCAAAAGTGATTTATCTTTTACAAATGCTGCGCTGGATAAAATGGTTTCTGATTATACGTTGGAATCCGGAGTTAGACAGCTTGAAAGATTGATTGCAAAAATATGCAGAAAATGTGCTAAACGAATAGTTGTTGATAAAGAAGGAAAAATAGAAGTAACGGTTAAAAATCTTCATGATTTTTTAGGCAAAGAACTTATTACTTTTAATAAACAGGGAAATAAAAGACATATCGGTAAAGTTACAGGCTTGGCCTATACGAGTTATGGTGGAGATACTTTAAAAATTGAGACTGTTTTAACCGACGGAAAGGGAAGAATAGAGCTTACAGGAAATCTCGGAGATGTGATGCAGGAATCTGCAAAGACTGCACTTACATATGTAAGAACAATATCAAAGAAGCTCAAAGTTAAGAAAGATTTCTTTGAAAACAATGATATACATATTCACGTTCCTGAAGGTGCGACTCCAAAGGATGGTCCTAGCGCAGGGATAACTCTTGCCACTGCAATAATATCGGCTCTTACAAAAATGAAAGTGCCTGAAGATATTGCTATGACAGGGGAAATAACTTTATCGGGTGATGTTCTTCCTATCGGTGGACTTAGAGAAAAACTTCTTGCTGCAACAAGAGCAAGAGTAAAAAAGGTTATAATACCTAAAGAAAACGTAAAAGATCTGGAAGATGTTCCTGATGATATTAAAAAACATCTTGAAATTATACCTGTAAAGCATATGATGGATGTATATAAAATTATCTTTGGAGAAAAAGAGTAATGATAATAAAGAGTGCCGAGATATTAACAAGCGCAGCAAAATTTAATCAACTTCCTCCTGAAGAAAAGCTTGAGATAGTTCTTATAGGTAAATCGAATGTAGGTAAATCCAGTTTTATAAATAATCTTCTTAAAAGAAAATCTTTGGCAAGGACAAGCTCTGTTCCGGGAAAGACGAGAACAGCAAATTATTATAATATAAATAATGAATTTTATATTGTGGATATGCCGGGATACGGATATGCAAAAGTATCTAAAAGCGAAAAAGCTCTTTTCAGTAAAATTATTTATGATTACCTTCAGAAGAGAAATACTGATTTTATAGTTTTTTTTCTTGTTGACATAAGACATAAACCGACTGATAATGATATAAAAATGTATAATGATATACTAAATAATGATATTTATCCGGTTGTTATTCTTACAAAAGCCGATAAGATAAGCAGAAATAAAAGGAAAAAACATATAGATATAATAAAAGATACCTTAAATTTGGATGAAGATGATAAGGTGATTGTTTATTCCACACAAGAAAATCTTGGAAGAGATGAAACATTAAGCTTTATAGAGAGTTTTTTATAATAAAGAAAGTTCCTTACGGAACTTTCTTATTTTATTTATACATTTTATTAAAACTTTAGGTTATGGTACTTTTAAATATAAAACTTAATTTAAGTACTGAAGTATATAATACAACGTTTATTTTAGTATTAATAATGTTGATTATGCCGTTTTGTATATATTTGCAGATAGTATATAATCTTGTATTTAAGCAGTATTTGTGATATAATTTTTTAATATGATTTTTGTAAAAAAGTGTAAATTTTTATTGTGTTTGGGAGATAAAAATGATTAAGGCAGAAACGAAAAACAATGTGCTCAGAATGATTAAAGATGATTTGAAAAGTAAGGTTAGACCTACTCAAATTGTTATGATTGAAGACAGTTTAAATTATGTTCTGGCAGATGATATAATTTCAAAGGTAGATATTCCAAGCTCCGATATATCTCAAATTGACGGATATGCCGTTAATCATGAAAGCTTATATTCAGTTGATTATTATAGTCCGATAAGATTTGAAATTACCGGTAAAGATATTATTGATGAAACGACTGTGAAAAAAGTAAATAAAGGTGATTTGATTCCTTCTGGCGCTGACAGCGTTATAGATAAAGACTACGTTAAAGAAAAAGATGGTTATATCATTGTAAACAGACCTATTCATAAAGGAAGCGGCGTATATTTAAAAGGTTCTAAAATTGCAAAAGGTGATGTGGTCTTAAAAAAGAATACTAAATTAAACAGTTTTAATATAGGCTTGCTTGCGTCTTTGAATGAGTTTATGGTTGAAGTTTATAAAAAAGTTAAGGTTGGGGTTATTTCTGTCGGAAATAATATAACTTCAGTTCGAGATAATGATTTGGAAAAAGATATAGATTTGAATTCTTATGTTATTTTAAATGAGCTTTCAGGTAAAAACACAGTGGGTATTTCTTATGGTATTATAAATGATAAAAATGAAAATGAAATTTGGAAAAAGGCAACTGATGATTGTGATATCATAATTATATTAAACAGTGAGAGTTCTGATTTTCCGTTGGATTATAAAGACGGAAAATGTTATTTTGACGAAATATTAATTTCGCCTGCTTCTGAGAGCTTGATATATAATATAAATGATACTTTGGTGTATGTATTTAAGTCAGAGCCTAAAGATGTTTATATAGGTTTTAACGAACTGGTAAATCCGATTATAAATGAAATTATGGGGATAAGCAATGAACATATACCTTACATAAAAGCAAGAAGTATTTATAATATTCCAGGAAGAAAAGGGATTTGTGAATATGTTTTTGTTAAAATATCAAAAGAAGATGAAGAATATAAATTTGAAGCCATTGACTTTGATGCTTCCTATACTGAAGTTTTAAGAGACAGTGACGGATATGTTTTTATTGATAGGGATAAAGAGAAAATAGAAAAAGATGAAACTGTAAAGATTACGCTTATATAATACAGAGGATATTGATTGATATGAATTGTTATACAGATGTCTCTTATGAACAATTAAATGAAATATTTTTAAATTTAATCCAAAATATACCTGAATTAAAAGAAGAAAGAGTTTCTGTTTTTAATGCAAAGGGTAGAGTTTTATGTAAAAATGTATATTTAAATGAAGATATACCTTCTTTTTCTTATGCAAATACCGATGGTTTTGCATCAGACTTACATAATATAGAAAAAAAAGGTAATATATTTAAAATAGGTACATATAAAAAAGTCAATTTTGGAGACTATGTTGACGATAAATATAATGTTGTCATACCGAAAGATGAGATTATATTAAAAAACAATATACCGTATACCGAATATTTACCTAATATGTTTGAAGGTATAAAATATAAAGGGGAAGGAAAAAAGAAAGGGAGTTTTCTTTTTCATAAAGATGAAGTCCTTGATGATAAAAAAATCGGTTTATTAATAAGTTATGGTATAAAGAAAGTAAGTGTTTACAGAAAATTAAAAATTGGTATTGTTGCAACACTTAAAAGCTCTATGAATCTTAATAATGTAAAGAAAAAAAGTATAGCCGAAAGCAATTCGTTTATGCTTTCAAAATTAATAGAGAATGAAAGAGTAAGTGTTAATATATACAAAGATATAAGAGATGAGAAAAGAGAGTATGAAAGTATTATAAAAGAAATAAGTGAACATTGCGATGCTATTATAACCATTGGCAGAACCGGAAAAGGCAGCAATGATTTTATGTACGATGTAATAAATAAAATCGGAGATGTATATATAAAAGGTATAAGAACCATTCCCGCAAGTACTTTTATGCTTGGAAAAGTGAAGGATTCCATAATATTTTCATTTCCCGGAGATATTATTTCAAATATGTTTATGTATAATAATTTTATAAAAACTTTTATAGCGGATTTAACGCATATTGAAAAAGAAGAAGAGAATTTTATAAGTGGGTCTTTGATAAGAGATGTGGAGTCGGAGTTTTATTATAAAGAATTTGTATATGTAAATGTATTTGCCAGTAATGAAGGATTTAAAGTTCTTCCAATCAAATCCCAAAAATCTTCATTGTTTGATTTCTTTAATGCCGACGGATATTTTATTGTGGATGAAAATGTGAAGAATCTTTTTAGAGGAGAAGATATTAAAGTACATTTGTTAAAATCTTTGGATTCAATATATAAAAATGTATTGTTTTGCGGAGCTGATAATCCTCTTAATTCTAAGATTATGGCTTACAGCGATTTGAAAAACATAAATATGATATTAAACAGTGAAGGAAATGATATAAAAGGAAATATTACTTCGGTTGAATATGTTCTTGGAGAATTTGAAGGTAAAAGTGAACACTTTAAAAAAGAAATAGATAAAGGCAGTGTTATTATACAAGGTGTAAAAGAGCGGTACGGATTTGCCGTAAATAAAAAATATATCGATATAAAGAGTGTTGAAGATTTAGTTATCAAGAATGTGAATTTTGGTAATTTACCGAGAAACAATTTTACAAGAATAGTTTTGGAGAAAATTTTAAAAAGTAAAAAGATAGATTTTCATAATATAAAAGGATTTAAAGAAAATATATATAAAAATGAAATAATCCTCATGGAAGAATTGCTTAAAGATAAATTTGATATTTGTTTTATAAGTGAAAAGGAAGCTAAAAATCATAATATTAAATTTGTGCCTGTTATAACGAAAGAGAATGATTTTGTCATAAATACAAGGGATGAAGAATTAATAAGGAGAATTGCTTTTGTATTTGGCAATCCCTCTTTGAGGGAAGAGCTTTCCTTGGATTATAATGTTGAAAATTTTGGCAGTGTTCTCAGAATAAATAATGTAGAGGAAGAAGGAGTATTATGAATATAAAAGAAAAGTCACTTGAAATACATGAAGAATTAAACGGTAAGCTTGAAATAAAAAGTAAACGGTCTGTTAAAAGCGGGGAAGATTTATCTTTGTTATATACTCCGGGAGTTGCAGAACCTTGTAAGAAAATAAATGAAAATGAGAATAATGTATATAAATATACCATAAAAAGAAATACCGTTGCTGTTGTAAGTGACGGGACTGCTGTTTTGGGGCTTGGCGATATCGGAGCCAAAGCAGCTATTCCCGTAATGGAAGGAAAGGCTATACTGTTTAAAGAATTTGCAAATGTGGATTCTTTTCCTATTTGTATAGACTCAAAGGACGTAAATGAAATTGTAAAAACGGTTAAACTTATTTCGCCAGTATTTGGGGGGATTAACCTTGAAGATATATCTGCACCGAGATGTGTTGAAGTGGAAGAGAGGTTAAAGGAAGAACTTGATATTCCTGTATTTCACGATGATCAGCACGGAACGGCAATCGTTGTTTCGGCAGGCATTATAAATTCTTTGAAAATAGTAAAAAAAGACATAGGAAAAATAAAAATAGTTGTAAACGGAGATGGCTCAGCCGGATATGCCATAACTAAAATGCTTATAAATCTTGGAGCAAAGAATGTTGTGGTTTGCGGAATTAACGGAGCATTGAAAGAGGGAAGAGATGATAATTATGTTCAAAGAGAACTTTTGAAAATAACAAATCCTAATAACGAAGAGGGCTTGTTAAAAGATGTTATAAAGAATGCAGATGTGTTTATAGGAGTTTCAAGAGGAAATCTTGTTGATGAGGAAATGGTAAGAAGTATGAATAAAGATGCAATCATATTTGCCATGGCAAATCCTGTACCTGAAATTATGCCTGATATAGCTAAAAAAGGCGGGGCAAGGGTTATTGGAACAGGAAGAAGTGACTTTGAAAATCAGGTGAATAATGTGCTCGCATTTCCGGGAATATTCAGAGGAGCTCTTGATTCATATGCAACAAAAATAACAGAGGGAATGAAGGTTCAAGCTACATATGCTATTGCAAACTTCATAAAAGAAGATGAGCTTAATGAACATAACATACTTCCGAGTGCGCTTGATAAGAATGTTGCTGTTGCAGTGGCAAAAGCAGTGTATGCGCAGGCAATAAAAGAGGGAGTAGTAAAAAATATTAAATAAAAAGTATTTTGGAGGGTAAAGTGAAAGATCAGTTATTAAATATACAAAAAGAAGCAAAAGAAAAAATACAAAATCTTTCTTCATTGGAAGATTTAGAAAAGTTCAGAATCGAATTTATGGGTAAAAAAGGTAAATTAACCGCTATTCTTCGAGGAATGGGAGGACTTAGTAAAGAAGAAAGACCTGTAATAGGTAAACTTGCAAACGAAGTAAGAGAAGCAATAGAATCAGAGCTTGGAAAGATGAAATCAAATATCGAAGAAAAGATTTTGCTTGAAAAGCTTGAAAAAGACAAGATTGATATTACACTTCCGGGTAAGGAAGTAGAGGTAGGTCATCATCATCCTTTATATAATATCATAGGAGAACTTGAAGAGATTTTTACTTCTCTTGGTTTTTCTGTTGCAGAAGGTCCCGAAATTGAACTTGTAAGATATAACTTTGATAATTTAAATGTTCCTCTTGATCACTCTTCAAGGGATAAAAGTGATACTTTTTATATAAATGACGAAGTTTGTCTTAGAACACAAACTTCTCCTGTTCAAATAAGAGCCATGAAAGAAAAAGATGTTCCAATCAAAGTTATTGCTCCTGGTAAAGTTTACAGAACAGATGAAATTGATGCGACTCATTCACCTTTGTTCCATCAAATTGAAGGTTTGATTGTAGATAAAGGAATTACAATGGCAGACCTTAAAGGAACACTTGAATATGTTGTAAAAAGACTTTACGGTGAAGAAACAAAGACAAGGTTTAGACCTCATCAATTTTACTTTACGGAACCAAGCGCAGAAATGGATGCAACTTGCATAGCTTGTCACGGAAAGGGATGTAATGTTTGCAAAGGTTCTGGCTTTATTGAAATTTTAGGCTGCGGTATGGTTCATCCAAACGTACTAAAAGCCTGTGGAATAGATCCTGATGTATATACCGGTTTCGCTTTCGGAATGGGACTTGACAGAATGACTATGCTTAAATACGGTATTAAAGACTTAAGACTATTATTTGCAAACGATACTGAGTTATTGACTCAATTTTAAGGAGGACTTGGAATGTTATTACCTATAAACTGGTTAAAAGAATATGTAAATGTAGATAAAGATATAAATGAATTCGCCGATATGATGACTGTAAGCGGTTCTATGGTTGAGACTGTAACTTATCTTGGAGAAGGTATTGAAGGTGTTGTAACGGCGAAAATCAAAGAGATAAAGCCACATGAAGATGCTGAGAAGTTAATCATCTGTACAATGTTTGACGGAAGTGAAGAATATCAAGTTGTTACCGGTGCAAAAAATGTAAAAATCGGGGATATTGTTCCTTATGCAAAAGTTGGTGCAAAACTTCCAAATGGAATGACTCTTAAAAAAGCAAAATTAAGAGGAGTAGAATCTTATGGTATGCTTTGTTCAGGTGCTGAACTTGGTATGAGTTCAAGCATTGTTCCAAAACATTTGGAGGACGGGATTTATATTTTCTCTGAAGGCGTACCTTTAGGGGAAGATGCAAAAAAAGTATTGGGTCTTGATGAATATGTAATTGATTTTGAACTTACAAATAACAGACAAGATTGTAACAGTATTTTAGGTATGGCTTATGAAGCAGGTGCGACACTTGGTAAAAAATTTGTTATGCCTAATTTTAAAATCGAAGATAAAGCTAATGATATTAATGATAAATTAAGCGTTGAAGTGAAAAATACTGACTTATGTAAAAGATACTGTGCAAGAATGCTTAAAGTAAAAAAAGTTGAACAATCACCACTTTGGATGCAACAAAGATTAATGGCTTGCAGTATTAGACCTATATCAAATATTGTTGATGTTTCTAACTATGTTATGCTTGAACTTGGTCAACCACTTCATATGTTTGATTATGACAAATTAGAAGGTCATAAAATCATTGTTGATACTGCAAAAAACGGTGAAAAAATGGTTACTCTTGACAATATCGAAAGAGATCTTGATGATAAAATGCTACTTATTAACGATGCTAAAAAAGGCGTTTGTGTAGCCGGTGTAATGGGTGCTTTAAACTCAGTTGTAGATGATAATACAAAAAATATTGTAATAGAATCTGCAAACTTCAACAAAAACTCAATAAGAAGAACATCAAGAGTATTTGGACTTAGAAGTGAAGCTTCAGCACATTACGAAAAGGGAATTAATCCTTTGATTACAAGATATGCAATAGACAGAGCAGCATCATTACTTGTTGAAATCGGTGCTTGTGAACTTGTAGAAGGTTTGATTGATGAAAACTTCTATGAAAAAGAACCTGTAAAAATGGATATTGATTCAAAAGATGTTAACAGAATTTTAGGAAGCGATATTTCAGTAGAAGAACAAGCAAGACTTCTTGATTTACTAAACTTTGAACCAAAAGTAACCGGGGATATAATAAGCATTACTGCTCCTATTTTAAGAGATGACATAAATATAAAAGAAGATGTTGTTGAAGAAATCGCAAGAATGTATGGATACAACAATATTCCAAGTACACTTATGGAAACATCAAATTATATAAGTGAAAAGAATGTTTATTACAGTGATAAAAACAAAATCAAGGAAGCATTAATTGCAATAGGAGGACTTGAAACTCTTACTTATACATTTACATCAAAAGAAAAACTTGATGAACTTGGATTTGAGGATAAAGATATTAGAAGTAAATATGTAAAAGTAATAAATCCTCTTGGGGAAGATACAGGGTACATGAGAACTTCTATGATGATTAATATGCTTGAATCATTATCGTTTAACTACAGTAGAAAGAACAAAGAAAGAGTATTATTTGAAATTGGTAATGTATTCTTTGATGCAAAATATGATGAGCTGGGTTTACCTTTACAAGAAGAAAAGCTTATTATCGGTAAATACAATACGGATTATTTTGAAATAAAAGGAATTGTTGAATATATTTTCAACAAATTCAGAATTAAAAACGTTAAATTCACAAAAGCGGAAGAAAAAATGCTTCATCCGACAAGAAGTGCTTATATTTCAGTAAATGATAAAGTAATCGGTTATGTAGGAAATGTTCATCCTCTTTTACTTAAAAAATACAACTTAAAAGAAGATGTTGTTGTCGCAGAAATTGACGTAAAAACAATCACTGAAAATTACGATAAAGAAATAGAATTCAAACCTCTTGCAAAATTCCCTTCACTCCAAAGAGATATTGCAGTTGTCGTAAATGAAGATATTTATGCAGGACAAATTATTGATGAAATCAAAAAAGCCGGCGGAGAGTATCTTGTCGGGGCAGAAGTTTTTGATGTGTTTAGCGGTACGCAAATAGGAGAGGGGAAAAAGTCCGTTGCGGTAAGTCTTTCATTCCGTGCCGATGATAGAACCCTTACAGATGAGGAGATAGATGTAAGATTTGATAATATAGTTAAAGCTTTATCAGAAACATTAAATGCAAAATTAAGATAAAAGACATTCCTTATGGAATGTCTTTTTTATAGAGTTGAAATATTATAATAATAACTTATAATATTAAACGGTTATGATAATAATTATTTAATTTTTAAGTTTGTAAATACATCTTTTCCGATAAATCTGGCTTTTTCTCCAAGTTCTTCTTCAATCTTTAAAAGTCTGTTGTATTTACATACTCTTTCACTTCTGCTTGGTGCTCCAGTCTTAATTTGTCCCGCATTAAAACCTACTGCTAAATCAGCAATAAACGTATCCTCTGTTTCCCCGGATCTATGAGATACTATGGTTGTGTAGTTATTATTTCTTGCCAGGTGCATTGTGTCCAGTGTTTCGCTTAAAGTTCCTATTTGATTTACTTTTATGAGGATTGAATTGGCAATACCATTTTCAATACCTTTTTTTAATCTTTTTTCATTGGTTACAAATAAATCATCTCCGACTAGTTGAATATTGTGTCCTATTCTTTCTGTCATCATTTTCCACGAATCAAATTCATTTTCGCTTATTCCGTCTTCTATGGAAATTATTGGGTATTTACTGCTTAAAACATCATAATAAACAATCATTTCACCGAATTTTTTTTCTTCGTTTTCAAAGAAATATGAATTTGTTTTTTTATTGAATATTTCGCTCGAAGCTACATCCAGCGCCAAGGATACTTCTTCCCCAGATTTATATCCTGCATTTTCTATTGCTTTTAATATGAATCCTATTGCTTCTTCGTTGCTTTTTAAATCAGGAGCAAATCCGCCTTCGTCTCCTACTGCCGTATTTAGATTTTTTTCTTTTAGTATTTCTTTTAATTTATGATAAATTTCACTTCCCATTCTAAGCGCTTCATTGAAAGAATGTGCTCCGTGAGGCATAATCATGAATTCTTGTATATCCACATTATTATCGGCATGTTTGCCTCCGTTTAGTATGTTCATCATAG
>NZ_JAHZIA010000028.1:6256-23909 GCF_019420015.1 Anaerofustis sp. | reverse complement strand
GGAAGCAAGGTAGAGTCGCAATCATTGGACATATTTCCTATATATTTGTATAAAGGCAAATCCAAGTTTTTTGCAGCGGCATCGGCACAGGCAAGGGATACACCAAGTATTGCATTTGCTCCCAGATTTTCTTTGTTGTCTGTTCCGTCAAGTTGGCATAATATATTGTCTATTTTCCTTTGTTCTATAACATTAATACCTACGATATTATCATTTATTTTGTTGTTTACATTTTCTACAGCTTTTAATACGCCTTTTCCCATATATCGGCTTTTATCGTTGTCTCTTAATTCCACGGCTTCAAATTCACCGGTTGAAGCACCGGAAGGAACTGCGGCTTTTCCTTTTATTCCTCCTTGTAGTGTAACCTCGACCTCTATAGTCGGATTAGAACGTGAATCCAAAATTTCTCTGGCATATATATTGGTTATTTTTGAATTTTCCAAAACGTGTAAAACCTCCTTTTAAAAAATATTATTATCTAAAACCTGTAGTTTATACCTATATTTAATATATTTTACATCTCAAAAGAATTTATTAATTAACATAATATTTATTTGCTTTGTTAAGGTGTTTTATTATATCCTTAATTGACTTTAACAGTATATTTTGATATACTTTTTTGTTAGATAAGGATATTAAATGTCCCTTTTAAAAGGAGGAAATAATAATGATAAAAGTAACATTTCCTGATGGAAATCATAGGGAATATGAAAACGGCGTAAGTGTTCTGGATGTAGCTGAAAGTATTTCACCGGCTTTAAAAAGAGAAGCTTTATGCGCCAAAGTAGACAGTGATATTGTGGATGTAAGAACCACTTTAGATAAAGACGTTAATATTGTATTTTATAAATTTGATGATTTAGAAGGTAAAAAAGCTTTTTGGCATACTACAAGTCATATTTTGGCTCAGGCTGTTAAGAGACTTTATGGTGATAAAGTTAAACTTGCAATCGGACCGAGTATAGATAACGGATTTTATTATGATTTTGATACTGATATAAATTTTTCGGAAAAAGACCTTGAAAAGATAGAATCAGAAATGAAAAAAATTGTAAAAGAAAATCTGTCTGTTGAAAAATTTGTTTTGGACAGAAAAGAAGCAATACAATTTGAAACTGATGCAAAAGAAGATTATAAAGTTGAGTTAATAGAAGACTTATCTGAAGACAGTGTAATCTCTTTTTATAAGCAAGGTGACTTTACAGATCTTTGTGCAGGACCACATTTGCTCACTACAAAGCCTGTTAAGGCAATAAAACTTTTATCTGTTACGGGAGCGTACTGGAGAGGTAACAGTGATAATAAAATGCTTCAAAGAATTTATGGTATTTCTTTCCCTAAAGCAAAAATGCTTGAAGAATATTTACAAATGCTTGAAGAAGCAAAAAAAAGGGATCACAGAAAAATAGGAAAAGATATGGATTTATTCATGATTTGTGAAGAAGGTCCGGGATTTCCTTTCTTCCTTCCTAAAGGAATGGTTATAAGAAACGAACTTGAAACTTTTTGGAGAGAAGAACACAGAAAAAGAGGTTATCAAGAAATAAAGACACCGTTAATCTTAAATGAGAACTTGTGGCACACATCAGGACATTGGGACCATTATCAAGAGAATATGTATTTTACTCAAATTGACGGTAATGATTATGCAATAAAGCCTATGAATTGCCCGGGTTCTATGCTTGTATATAAAAGAAAAATGTATTCTTACAGGGATTTACCTTTGAGAATAGGTGAACTTGGTCAGGTACATCGTCATGAACTCTCAGGAGCTCTTCACGGGTTGATGAGAGTAAGAACCTTCACACAAGATGATGCTCATATATTTATGCTTCCTGAACAAATCAAAGATGAAGTTATAGGTGTAATTGATTTTATCGATTATGTTTACGGAATGTTTGGGTTTAAATATCATGTTGAATTGTCTACAAGACCTGATGATTCTATGGGAACGGATGAAGAATGGAATATGGCTACCGAAGCTTTAAGAGAAGCGATGGAAGCTAAAGGTATGAATTATGTGGTAAATGAAGGTGACGGGGCGTTTTATGGACCTAAGTTGGACTTCCATTTGGAAGATTGTCTTGGAAGAACTTGGCAATGTGGGACTATACAGTTAGATTTCCAAATGCCTCAAAGATTCGACCTTACTTATGTAGGTCATGACGGAGAAAAGCATAGACCTGTTATGATACACAGAGTAATTTTCGGTTCTATTGAACGTTTTATAGGTATATTGACAGAACATTTTGCAGGAGCATTTCCTCTTTGGCTTGCACCTGTTCAGGTTAAATTAATACCTATTACAGACAGAAATCTTGAATATGTAAAAGGAATAAAAGACAAACTTGAACAATCGGGAATAAGATGCGAAATTGACGATAGAAGTGAAAAAATGGGGTATAAAATCAGAGAAGCTCAACTTGAAAAAGTTCCTTATATGCTTATAGCAGGGGATAGAGATATGGAAAATAATGTTGTTTCTATCCGTGCAAGAAAAGACGGTGAAGATTTGGGTGCTATGAGTGTGGATGATTTTATTAATAAAGTTTTAAAAGAAATAAAAGAAAAGTCTCTTTAATTAAAGAAGCAGCGTATGCTGCTTCTTTTTTATAATGCATATAATAGACTTGTGGTTTTTGATTTTAAAGTTTATACTATATATAGTAAATAAAGAAATTAAATAATATATTTTAACAACATATTTATAATACTGATAAATTGGTTAGGTGAGTAGATTTTGAAAAGACGGATAAATGAAGATATCGTAAAAAAGAATAGATATTTAAAAAATATAGCCGGTGTAACTGTAGTGGTTTTTATTTTATTTTGTTATTAGTATAAAAAATATTGATGAAATAATGAGTAATGTTAATTCACTTGCAGATCATTCTTATATTGCTACAGTGAAGGCAGGAGAATGTGAAAGTTTGCTTTATGAGATGGAAATTAATGTTGATAACCTTATGTATGATGACAGTGCAGAAAATATACAAAGAATTAAAGGCAAATTAGATGAGATATATTATGATATTGATGAAAGAATCATGTTAATATCGGAAATATATTTGGGAGAAAAAAATGATGTAGTGCCATTAAGAGAGAATTTTGAGAAGATAAAAAATGAGCATGAATCTCTTTTAGAATATGTAAGTCAAGAAAATCGAAGTGTTGTTGAGATCAGAAATTATATTGAAAATAATTTAATGAGTAAATATGGTGTTTGGGGTTCAAATATAGTTACAATTATGGATTCCGCAAACAATAGATTTGATTCATTTTATAATCTTGCATTAAGTAAAAAAATAGATACTGTTATTTTGTCTGTTGCTCTTATTGTAATAGTTTTAATATCGATTTTTATATATCAGAAATTATTTTTAAAGCAAAATAAATTAATCAAATATAAAAATGATTTGCTCGATTTAATATCAAAGAATATAGATAATGCATTTATAATAAATAATATTAATAATCAGGCTGAAAATTTTGTTTCGGATAATGCAGATAAGTTTTTCGGAGTATCTTCATCTGTAATATTGAATGACCTTCATTTTGTGAAAAAACACTTGTATGACGATCAAGGCAAATCTGTGGATTTTGATTTTATTAATTCCGAGGAGGATATTTCATGGAATGTTACGGCTAATTACCTCAGACCTTCAGATGGTAAAGAAATAAAAATGTTTATTGATATTTATTATGTAGAAATATCAAAGAAAGAGCCTGTATATATTGTGGTGTTTACTGATATGACTGAAAATATAAATATGAGAGAAAAGCTTCAAAATGCTCTCACAGAAGCGGAGAGAGCCAATGTTGCTAAAAGTGAATTTTTATCAAGAATGTCTCATGAAATAAGAACTCCTTTAAATGGTATAATAGGTATGACTTTTGTTGCCATACAAAATATAGAAGATAAAAAATGTGAACTAGATTGTTTGAATAAAATTATTCTTTCTTCAAAGCATTTATTGGTTCTTGTAAATGACGTATTGGATATGTCAAAAATAGAAAGCGGAAAAATCGAAATTAATAATGAAAAATTTAATTTTAGAGTTTTTGTCGATTTTTTTACTTCAGTTTTTTATTCACAGGCTTCCAATAAAGGAATAGATTATGAAACCGTGCTGGTAGGAGATATTCCTGAATATTTGAACGGTGATTCTTTAAGGCTCAATCAAGTTGTTAATAATCTAGTATCAAATGCTATAAAGTTTACACCAAAAGATGGGAAAATAAAAGTAAGAATTACTTTACTTTCTGATATTGATAAAGAGATTATGTTGCGTTTTGAGGTTATGGACACGGGAATTGGGATTAAGAAAGAAAATGTAGAAAAAATATTTAATGCTTTTGAACAGGAAAATACGGGAATAGGCAGCAAATACGGAGGAACCGGATTAGGACTTTCCATATCAAGAAAATTTGTGGAACTTATGGGCGGAAATATAAGGGTTGAAAGTGAAGAGAATATAGGAAGTAATTTTATAATTGATATTCCATTTAGCAAAGAATTATCTTCAAAACCTAAAAAATACTATAACTATGAACATTTAAATGTGTTGTTTGTAGATGATGATATTGAGACTTGTGAACATGCTAAACTGCTTTTAAATAAAATAGGAGTTAATTCAGATTATACTGATAACGGTTATGATGCAATATCTATGCTCAAAACTTCCATTGCTATGAATAAAGCTTATGATATTTGCTTAATTGATTGGAAGATGCCATATTTAGACGGTATTGAGACTACAAAAGAGATAAGAAAGATTGCGAGTGAAAAAGATGTTGTTGTTGTATTAATAAGTGCGTATGATATTAATGAAATAAAGGATGAAGCAGTAAAGGCGGGTGCCAATAATGTTATAAACAAACCCTTGTTTGAATCTACTTTAATTGAAGCTTTTGAAAGTATAAAAGAAAACAATAAAGATAATACAATTAATGTAGAAGATAACAGCAGTAATGTTTTATATGATAAAAATATATTGATAGTATAAGACAATGAAATAAATTCGGAAATCACGATGGAATTATTAAAGGCGAAAGGTGCAAATGTTTTTCAATCAAATGATGGGGCTGATGCAATAAATAAGTTTAAACAATCAGAAGAGGGTTTTTATGATGTTATTTTAATGGATATTCAAATGCCTAACATAAACGGTTACGAGGCTGCAAAGGAAATAAGAGCGCTTCACAGGAGTGACTCTAAAAAGATTCCTATTATTGCTATAACGGCAAATGCTTTTGAAGATGATGTAAGGTTGAGTTTAAACAGTGGAATGAATGAACACTTAAGTAAGCCTTTTGATCCTAATGAATTTATAAAAAAATTAAAGGATATATTAATTTAAAAGATACTTGCAATTGTAAGTATCTTTATTGTTATGGGAAATATTTTCCGTTAGGTTTATTGTGTTTATAATATTTGTAATGTTTGTGGAAAAGTATAAAATACAGTATATATCCTATAATCGCACTTAATGTGTTGAATATAACATCATCTATATCGGCAACCCTGCTTACCAGAAAGAAATACTGAATTATTTCTATAAATATAGTAATTAAGAATGCACTTTTTACTGTGTTTTTAAATTTGGCTCTGCCGGGAAAGGTAAGCGGTAAAAGGAATCCATAAGGTAAAAGAAGTCCTATATTTCCAAAAAGATTTATAAACGCCACCATTGAAGGATTTCCTCCTGAAAAAAGACCGTGATATTGTATGCTTTCAAAGTAGTTTTTAATACTTAAAAAAGGTATCAGATTATAATGTTTTTCATATGTATATTCGCCTACATAAGGCACAAGAGTCATACTGAATACTATAAGTAGATATATAATAAGTATGAATAGACAGGTATAATTTATTTTTTTGTTTTTATATATCAATTTTTTCCTCTTTTCTTTTAAGGGTACAAAAAATATTTTTAATTTACTTATATTATTTAAATAAATTTATTATTTGTTTTAAATTTGTATTTTAGACGTTATATTATAATACAATAAAGTATATATAAAAACAATCGGGCAATATAAAATTTAATTGTATCTTAATAATTTATTTATTTGCTTTTATTAGAAATAATGTTTATAATACTATATGTTTTAAATTTTAATAAGAATAAATTGATTAATTAATATATATTTATCGGAGGTAATTGATGAATTTTCAAATAATAAGTGACGGTGCTTGTGATTTGCCAATAAGTTATATAGAAGAAAACAATATAAAGGTTATACCATTTTATATTTCTTTTGGTGAAGAGGAACTTCAAAAGGAAGGCAGTATTATAAGTGTAAAAGAATTTTACAAAAAAATGGTGGATAATCCTGATGTTTTTCCTAAAACATCTCTTCCCAGTGTAAATGATTATATTGAAGTTTTCACTCCATATGTAGAGAAAAATATTCCTATAATTTGCATTTGTATAGATTTGAAAATCAGCGGTTCTTATAACAGTGCAAAGATGGCAAAGACATATTTGGAGGAAAAATTTGAAAATGTACAAATAAAAGTAATTGATTCTACTGTATTAACGGCAACTCAGGCTTTATATGTAATGGAAGCCGTAAAAATGAGAGATGCAGGAGTATCCTTTGAACAGACATATGAAAATCTGCAAAGGATTAAAAAGTTCGGAAGAATTCATTTTACTGTAGGTAATGTAGATTATTTAAAGCATGGTGGAAGAATAGGAAGAGTTGCCGGATTTGCAGCAGGAGCTTTGGGGTTAAAACCATTAATAGAACTAAAAGACGGTGATATATTTCCTGCTGGTGTTGCGAGAAGCAGAAAAAAATCAGTTTCTCAACTTATGACTCTAACAAAAAAGTACTTTGAGGATAATTTGGAAGATCCTAATGACTATGCATTTTGTGTAGGGTATGGTTATAGTAAAGAAGAGGGAGAAGAATACAGAGAAAAGTTAATAAAATCTTTAAGTGAGTATTCCGATATTTCTGGGGATGATGTTAAAATGGTTCAAATAGGGGCTACTACAGGAGTTCATACGGGTCCATATGCACTGGGACATGGTTTTATAAAAAAATATGATAAGTCACTTTAAGAATTTGCAATTATAAATTCAAGGTTTTTATAAATTTTATGTATTTTTATTAGGGAAATTACGCCTTAAGATTATATATAATGATTATTGAATTATTAATTATATTGAAAAAAGGAATTAGTTTTTTCGGATGAGTATAATTTGTTATGCTTGTCTGTTTTTTTGTATTTGTAAAACTATCTTTTAATTGTATTTCAAAATTGTATATAAATTTTATAAATATTTTTAGTAAATATATTGACTCTTACGTTGTGTTATAGTGTATTTTAATATTGGAGGGAGATAGATGAGGTTAACAGTTGGAGAAGTTTCAAAATTATTTGATATTAGTGTACGTACTCTTCATTATTATGATGAGATTGATTTGCTTAAACCTGGTCACGTAAGTCAGGAGGGATATAGGTATTATGATAATGAGCAAATTGAGTTGCTTCAAGAAATTATATTTTTTAAAGAATTAATGATACCTCTGAATGAAATTAAAACCATTTTAAACAGAACTAGAAATGAGAAGGCAGTTATTTTAAATAAGCATAAGTCTCTGTTAATGTTTAAAAGAGAGCGGCTAGATTGCCTTATAGAAATGATTGAGTCTATTGTTAAAGGAGAAAGTATCGATATGGAAAAAATAAAAGTAAATACGCAGAGTTTTGAAATGCAGAAAGATAAGTATAAAGATGAAGTTATACAAAGGTGGGGAGACAGTGATGCATATAAAATAAGTGCAGAAAGAACAAAATCATACAATAAAAAGGATTGGGAACATATAAATCTATCCCAGCAGAGAATATTTAGTATGTTCTATGAAAATAAAAACGAGGATATAAATAGTATGAAAGTGAGAAATATAGTTAAATTGTGGCAGGATTTTATTACGAAAAATTTTTATCCTTGTTCTGATGAGATTTTATCGGGATTGGCAGATATGTATTTGAATGATGAACGTTTTAAAAGAAATATTGATAAAGCAGGGGATGGAACTGCTAAATTTATGCACGATGCAATTAAGGCATATGTTAAGTTTTAGTATTATAAAAAAACGGACTGATTGAATATAAATTTTGTGATTGCTTTTTAATATAAGCAAACAAATGGAAAGATTAGGGAGGTTATATATTTATGGATAAAAAGAAATTAAAAAAAGAATATAAAGAGCTTAAGCCCGATATGGGAGTTTATAAAATTGCATTTGAAGGCTCAGATAAAGTCTATTTAGGTATAAGTGAAGATTTGAAGGGTACAATGAACTCTATGAGTTTTCAACTTAAATTAGGGGCATATAGAAGCAATGCGTCTTTACAAAAAGATTTTAACAAGTATGGGGATAATAATATGAGCGTGGAAGTACTTGAATATTTAGAGCATATTAAAGACAATGATGAGAAAAATTATATTGAAGATTTGGAATCTCTTCGTGATATTATAAGCAATGATTATAATGACAAAGAGTATATACGTTACAGAAAGAGCAGTAAATAAATTATGATTGAAAAGTATAAAAACAAGTTTCTTGATGATATAATGCACATTTGGATTGAAGAAAATTTAAGGGCACATAATTTTATTGATAAGAATTATTTTATAAATAATTTTGATATGGTAAAAAGCATACTTTCTGATTACGATATTTATGTATTTAGAGAGGATGACTCTATAAAAGGATTTATAGGGATTGATGAAAGGGGATATATTGAAGGTATTTTTGTTTCGGATGAATATAAAGGTAAAAAGATTGGTACGGCATTGATTAAAAAGGCAAAAGAAAACTATGATAAATTATCTCTAAGTGTATTTAAGAAAAATAAAAAGGCTTTAAATTTTTATATAAAATGTGGTTTTGAAATAGAAAAAGAAAGTATTGATAGTGATACAAATGAAGTAGAATATCTGATGGTATATAAAAAGATGTAGCAATTGCTACATCTTTTTATATTATTCTTCAAATAACTCTGTAGAAAGATATCTTTCACCCGTATCTGGTAAAAGCGTTACTATTGTTTTTTCTTTGTTTTCAGGGCGTTTAGCAATGATTGTGGCAGCTTTGATTGCCGCTCCTGATGATATTCCTACAAGAATACCGTCGCTTTTTGCCACATTTCTAGCGCTTATAAAAGCATCTTCGTTTTCAATTTGTATTATTTCATCGTATATATCTGTGTTTAATGTATTTGGTATAAAGCCTGCTCCGATTCCTTGAATCTTATGAGGACCTGGATTGCCTTTTGAAAGTACAGGTGAAGATTTAGGCTCTACGGCTATTATTTTTATATCAGGATTTTTTTCTTTGAGATATTTTCCTACACCGCTTAATGTTCCTCCGGTTCCTACTCCGGCTACGAAAAAATCTATTTTTCCCTTTGTGTCTTTATAAATTTCTGGACCTGTTGTCAAATAATGTACTTTAGGATTTTCAGTGTTTTCAAATTGACTTGGAATGAAACTGTCTTTTATTTCTTTTTGAAGTTCTTGTGCTTTCTCTATTGCTCCTTTCATTCCTTTGCTACCGTCTGTTAGTACGATTTGTGCACCGTATGCTTTTAGGAGTTTTCTTCTTTCTATACTCATTGTTTCCGGCATTGTTAGAATTGCTTTATATCCTTTTGCGGCTGCCAAACTTGCAAGTCCTATTCCTGTATTTCCGCTTGTAGGCTCAATTATTGTGCTTCCTTTTTTTAATATTCCTTCTTTTTCTGCCTTTTCAATCATTGCTTTTGCGATTCTGTCTTTTACGCTTCCTGCCGGATTGAAAAATTCTATTTTTGCCAATATTTTTGTATTTAATTCATTTTCCTTTTCGTAATTGGAAAGTTCCATGATAGGGGTGTTACCGATAAGTTGTGTTATTTGTTTGTATACAGTCATTTTAAATTCCTCCTTATTATTAATATTTTTATTATATTGGTATTTATTTTATATTATATTGTTTATTAACAATAATTTTACATTAGTTATATTTTCAAGTAAATAGAATCCGTTGATTTTATTCTAAAAGGAAATTTTAATATATTGTTTTATTTTAGTATTATCATATTTTTTGTTAATATTTCTTTTTATTAAAATATATATTTCCTATATGAATAATATGAAATAACTATAATAATAAATTTATAAAATGTCAAGAGAAAATAAAAAAAAGCAGAAAAAAAATTTCCGCTTTCTTATATAATGTAATTTAAGTTTTTATTTTCATTATTTATCAAATCTTGTAATGTAGTGCTGTCAACGTAATTATTTATTACTTCGTACAGACCTTTCCAAAAAGGAAGAGTTATACATGTATCCATTCTTGTACATGTATTGTATTCTCCGTCAAGACATGCGATAGGAGCCAAACTTCCTTCTGTTACTCTAAGTATATCTCCGACAGTATAATCTTTGGGTTTTTTTGAAAGTTTGTAACCTCCTTTGGGACCTCTTACACTATTTAGATATCCTACTTTACACAATGAAGTGGTTATTTGTTCAAGATATTTTATTGAAATATATTGTCTTTTGGATACTTCTTTAAGGGTAATATATTTACCGTTATCATTTTTTGCTAAATCTATCATTAATCTTAAAGCATATCTGCCCTTGGTTGAAATTTTCATAGATACTAACCTCAAATTTTTGTATATAAGCTTTATATAATATAACATAGCAATGAGATAAAATCAATGGAACATATCAGAGTTTATTTTATTGATTATTGTTATTTTGGATTATATACTCTGAGAGTATATAATATATATTATTCTTTTGGATTGAATAAAATGTTGTATTATGCTATAATATATGGCAGAAAATTTATGGAGGGATTAATATGTCAGGACATTCAAAATGGTCAACAATTAAACATAAAAAAGCAAAAACAGATGCTCAAAAAGGTAAAATATATACAAAAATGGCTAAGTTAATTGCAGTAGCTGCAAGAGAAGGAGGTTCTGATCCGGATTTAAATGCGAAGCTTAAAGATGCCATAGCAAAAGCTAAATCAAACAATATGCCAAATGACAATATAGAAAGGGCAATAAAAAAAGGTGCCGGAGAATTAGGCAATAGTGTTTACGAAGAAATTACTTATGAAGGTTATGGTATTGGGGGAGTAGCCGTAATTGTTGAGGCTCTTACCGATAATAAAAACAGAACTGCCGGAGACGTAAGATATTATTTTGATAAAAACGGAGGAAATCTCGGAACAAGCGGTTGTGTATCTTTTATGTTTGAAAAAAAGGGAACAATACTTGTTGCAAATGACGGAGATACAGACGAAGAAGAATTAATGATGCTTGCTTTAGAAAGCGGAGCTGATGATTTTGATACAAGTGACGATGGTTTTGAAATTTCGACTTCTCCTGAATCTTTTTCTAAAGTATGTGATGCATTGGAAGAAAACGGAATTAAGCTTGAGTCTGCAAGTATAGATATGGTACCGGGTAACTATACTAAGCTGGAAGATGAAGAGCAGATTAAGAAATTTGAAAAGATGTTAGAGATGTTTGAAGATAATGATGACGTACAGGAAGTTTATCATAACGCAGAGTTACCGGATGATGCGGAATAGGTTTTATAATTTTAAGAAAAAAGCAAACTTTTAAAGGTTTGCTTTTTTTGTATAAAAAATCCGTATATGGTTAAAATATGCAATAATGAATTTTTGTTTATGAAATAAGGTGATATTATGAAAAAATTTAAAGATAGATTCTTTAACCGCAAATTTACATTTGTATTTTCCTGTTTTATGATTTTGAGTTTATCTATTTTATTGTGTGCATGTCAGGTACCCGGAATTAATAAAGTGAATGATAAAAGTATTAACGATAATGTAATTGGTAACAATACTGATAAAAATGTAACAAACGCCGATACTAAGATTACTTTTAAAAGATATTATCTAAAAACTAAAAGCAGCAGAACCGAAACTTTATCGGTTGATACAGATAAAATAGGTTTGAACAAAGAAGAGTTTGTAAATAAGTATGATGGTTGGAATATTGAGGAGTTTAATTCCGATGTTGTTATTATGGCGAAAGAAATTGATTCTTATCCTGAGGGGTACTACAAGATTTCCGTATTGAAAGAAGACGATACTGAGTATGTGGCTGTATATGCTTTTGATAAGGAAGGGGAATCTTATTTATCGGAAAAGACTCAGATGCCTATCGAACTTCTTGATACAAATACCGTAAGTGAACTTAGAAAGGGAATTATAGCAGAAAATAAAGATGAGTTATATTCTTTATTGCAAAATTATGCAGAATAAGAACAAATGGAGAAATATTATGAAAAATAAAAGTAAAGTTATTGTTTTGATTTTATGTTTGGCATTTACACTGGGAGGTATATTTGCAAATATATATGCAGCAAATTATGTTTATTACGGATCTCCGTCATCTCATGTTACGCCTGTTCAGCAAAAGTTGAAACGATGGGGATACTACAGTGGAAGTGTAGACGGTAAATTCGGAGCGGCTACAGAAAAAGCCGTTAAGTATTTTCAGCAAAAAAACGGGCTTACCGCAGATGGGAAAGCAGGTAAAAGAACCCTGGAAAAAATGGGCTTGGGGAATTTATTAGCATCTTCTTCGTCATCTTCCACTTCTTTAAATTCAAATGACATTAATTTAATAGCAAGAGCCGTTAACGGTGAAGCAAGAGGAGAACCTTATGAAGGGCAGGTTGCGGTTGCGGCTGTAATTTTGAATCGTGTAAAGTCTTCTTCTTTCCCGAATACTGTAAGCGGTGTGGTTTATCAGAATGGTGCATTTGATGCTGTTGCAGACGGTCAGGTAAACCTTGCTCCCAATGCATCCTGTGTTAAAGCCGCAAAAGATGCAATGAATGGATGGGATCCTTCGGGAGGTGCTATTTATTACTATAATCCAAAGACGGCAACGAATAAATGGATACGAACCAGACCTATTATCAGAACAATAGGAAATCATGTATTTTGTAAGTAGGTGATATGATGAAAAAAAATATTTTAATAGGATTTTTGTTGGTTACAGTGGTAACACTTGGCGTTCTTTCGTATACGGGAAGCAAAGCGAACGGAAATCTTAAGAATACTGTTACTAATAATTATGATAAAAGTCTAAACTCTCTTATTGAAAGTTTTGAACAGTTGAATTCGAGGCTTTCGAAAATTTCTGTCAGTAATGACGATAAATTCATAAAAAAAGAATTATTAAATTTGTATGGGTTAAATCTTTCAATCAATGAAAATATAAATAATATCCCTATAAATCACAGTGCCGTGATAAATGCAAGTGAGTTTTTAAATAAGACAACCAACTATTATTATTCTCTTATAACTTCTGATAAAAATTTAAGCGATAAAAATAAAAAAGATATAAATAAAATTTATGAATCAAGCAGTATTATATATAAGAATTTAGATGAAATGAACAGTGAAATCAGATATGGTAATGTAGGGTATAATTGGATAGAAAACGAAAATGTATTTATGTCTGATAAATACACAAAAATAGACAGTACTTTTAAAGCTACCAATGAAGAAATAAATGAGTATCCTACACTTATATTCGACGGTCCTTTTTCTGATTCGATAAATCCTAATGAAAAAGTTATAATAGATAAAAATAAAATAACTAAACAAGAAGGTGCTAAATTAGTTGAAAATATTATAAACAATGAGGCAAAAGTAAAATACAGCGGTGAAATGAACGGGAACATGGAATGTTATGTATATAATTACAATTTAAGTGATGTTGAGTATTTTGCTTATGTAAGTAAAAATGGAGGAAAGCTTATTACTATAAACAGTAGTTACGATTCAGACGAAAATGCCAACAGAGCAATAAATATTAAACAGGCTGTGAAACTCGGTAAAAACTATATGCATAAATTGGGCATAGAAAATATGGAAGAAAATTATTATGAAACGGATGGCAATGTAATTACGATAAATTATGCTTACAGTGATGATGGAATAACGTTTTATCCTGATTTGATAAAAGTGAAAATAAGTTTGACAAATAAAAATATAGTCGGATTTGAAGCTACAAATTACTATACAAATCACAAAAATAGAAATGTAAATAAAAACATATTAAAGGAAAAAGAAATATTAAATAAAGTAAATAAAAATTTCGATGTAACAAACGTAAAATTGGCTGTTATACCGACCGAAACAAATAAAGAGAAACTTTGTTATGAAGTAAAAGGGCAAAAAGGTAAAGATATTTTTATAATATATATAAATGCATATAATGGGAATGAAGAAAATATATTAAAAGTAATTGAAGCTGATGATAGTATACTTACAATTTAATATTGTTGAAAAAAAAGAGTAAAGATGATACAATAAAATCGGCAAGTCGTTTGATCGCTTTTTATTTAAAAAGAGGAAAGTCCGAGCTCCATAGGGCAACGATGCCGGCTAACGGCCGGTTAGGGTAACCTAAAGGAAAGTGCAACAGAAAGGAAACCGCCTTTTAGAGGTAAGGGTGAAAGGGTGAGGTAAGAGCTCACAGGCAGGCAGGTAACTGTCTGGACGTGTAAACCCCATCGGGAGCAAGACCAAGAAAGAACTTGACTTTTATGTCGGGTGGCTGCCCGTCACCGGTTCGTGGTAGGTCGCTTGAACTTATTGGTAACAATGAGTCTAGATAGATGATCATTAAAACAGAACTCGGCTTATGAACTTGCCAAAACACCTTTTTTATAGGTGTTTTTTTATAGTATAAATTATTTTGGTATTTAAACTATATTTTTATTACTTTGATTTATGTTATTAAATATAGTTTTAATACAGGTATTATTCTTTTTTTTGACACTCTGTACATATTCCTTCGAATATTAAAGTATAGCCTGTTATTTTATAGTTTGTATATTCACTGGCTTTAACTATGGGGTCTTCAAAAAAAGAAGAATCCATATTGCTTATTTTATTGCATTCACTGCATTTGATATGATAGTGGTTTATTGTTTTGTAATCATAGCAATCTGCACAGCCCGGTATCTTTATTCTAAAAAGATGTCCTGCTTCCGCCAAATTATTTAATACTCTGAATACTGTTGCTCTGCTTATTGTTGAATGTTTTCCGTGAACTTCTTCATATACTTCCTGTGCAGAGGGATGTTCTTTCATTTCTTTTAAAGTATTGAAAATTATTTTCTTTTGTATTGTATTTCTTGTATTTTCCATTTTTTATCCTCATGTATTGGTATATAACAATTATAGTTTTTTTATATTCAATATAATATTATATTAATGAAATTTAATCAATTATTTTTATTTAAAACTATATATTATCAAATATAATTGATATACTAAGATATAATTATACTTATGATAAAATTAAATTAATTGGTTTAATATAATATTATATTGATAGTATATAAATATTTCTTAATTTAAAGGAGATAATATGAGATTAATAATCTTGACAGCCTTTGGGATAGGTGGGGCTACTGTAGTAGGCGCTTTAGTAGGCTTTTTGTTTAAAACAATTCCTCATAAATTCAATGATATGATACTGGGATTTGCGGCAGGTATAATGCTTTGCGCGAGTATATTGGGATTAATACTTCCGTCTGTGGAAATGGGAGGGAATTATGGTATATGGATAAGTGTTTTGGGCGTTGTTCTGGGGGCTGTATTTTTGGATTTTGCGGATAAACTTACACCACATCTTCATAAAATAACGGGGGTTGATAGGGAAAAACATCATGGTAATGCATCAATAAATAAAGTAATGCTTTTTGTTCTTGCCATCGCAATTCATAATTTACCGGAGGGGATGGCTGCGGGAATAAGTTTTGGATCTGACAATATAGGAGATGCTTTAACTGTTGTAATAGGTATAGCATTACAGAATTTACCTGAAGGTATGGTTATTATATCACCGATGTTGATAAGCGGTATAAGTAAAAGCAGAACCTTTGCTATAGCATCTTTAACCGGTGTTATTGAAGTAATAGGTACTTTTATTGGATATTTCCTTGCCGGTATTTCAGGAAATATACTTCCTTTTTTATTGGCCTTTGCGGGCGGAACAATGCTATATGTGATAAGCGATGAAATGATACCGGAAACCCATTCTCATGGTTTTGAGAAATATGCAACGTATTCTTTTATAATAGGATTTCTTATTATGTTGATTATGAATTTTTATGTGGGTTAAAGTGTATGTATATTTTATAAAAATAAATTTGTGCATGTTTTGTATTTGAATAAGATTATAAAATATGATAGGATTTACACGTGCTTATATAAGTATAAATTTAATGAATAAATATAATTCATGGAGATATTGTTATGCCAAGGTTTTTTTGTATAGATAAAAAAGAAGAGATGTTTTATTTGGATAAGGAAGACAGTAAACATATAATTAAGTCCCTTAGAATGAAAAACGGAGATGATATTGTTATATGTGATAAAAACGGATATGATTATGATTGTAAAATTATTATTTGTGATGATATTGTAAGAGCCAAGATTATATCAAAAAAAATGAATGATACAGAGGCTGATATAAAAATAACTTTATATCAGGCTATGGCAAAGGGAGATAAATTCGAAACGATAGTTCAAAAAGCCGTGGAACTTGGGGTGTATGAGATAGTGCCGGTTATAACCAATAGATGTATATCCAGACCCGATAAAAAATCTCTTAAGAAAAAGATTGAGAGATATAATAAAATTTCTTTATCTGCAAGTAAACAAAGTGGGCGAGGGATTGTTCCGAAAGTTAGAGATATGATTGATTATAAAAGTGCCGTTGCTGAAATGAAACAGAGTGATATGAGTATTTTATTTTATGAAAACGGAGGAGGCAACTTAAAAGATTACAGTTATCAGAACTTAAAAACTATATCTTTTATGATTGGTAGTGAAGGGGGCTTTGATGCTTCCGAGGTGGATTTTGCCAAGGAAAATGATATTATTATCATGGGACTAGGAAAACGTATCTTAAGGTGTGAAACTGCGCCTATAGCTGCTCTTTCCGCTTTGATGCTATTGAGTGATAATATGTAAACGGAGTATTTAAGGCTCCGTTTTTTTATTTATTTTTGTTTTTAAAAGTATTATTATCGGAAGAATAAAAGCTGTAAATAAAAAGAAATATTTAAAGTGACCAATGGTTGTAATTAATTTATCCGTAGTAGGAGGTATAAATAATGTTGCGAAAAATATTATTATCGAGTAGATAACTCCAATTTCTTTTATATCGTTCAATTCCATCAGATGCTTAAGCCCTAAAAGAGCAGTAAAGGTACATAGGGATATTTTTATGAGAGTCGTAATAAATAAATTGAATGCTACTATTACTTCTACTCTCGTTATATATGTTCCTATGCTTGAAAGTCCCACGGTTACGAAAGTAGGGAAGGGTATTTTTAATAATAGAGGAAGTCCTAGTACTAAAATATTTGTAAAATAGATTAATGTAATAATAATAAAACTTACACTTATACCTATTAGATAAGATTTTTTTATATCGGATTTTTTATTTATATTATCCATAAAAAATGCAAATAATATTATATCGCTGAAGGGAAGGGTTGCATTTAATATTATATTATCGTAAATATTGTTTATATCTACCGTAAACAATGATTGTAAATTGTTA
>NZ_JAHZIA010000028.1:0-6246 GCF_019420015.1 Anaerofustis sp. | reverse complement strand
AACATTCCAAAAAATATGAATAATATAATAAATGGAATTAAAAATGACGATAATTTAGCTAATGTTACGATATTTTTCTTTAGCATTAAGAATACAAGCAATAAGAAAATTATCGTTGTAATGATCATAGGTGTCTTTACCAATATATTTATTTTTGTAAAGATGACAAAATACTTCAGTTGAAAAACTTCAATGATAATTGCATAAACTATAAAAATCAGATATATAATTTTTGCGAAAAATTTATTAAAGTTTTGTTTTATAATTTCATATAAATTTGTTTCCTTTGATTTTATAGGGTATATGCTTACTATTACAGGTATTAAAGCGAAAATAAAAGATATGAGTAAATTTATTGGGTGTTCAGTATTAAAGTATGTGTATCCTGTCATAATTGATGAGGTAAGTATATATAGGATCATCATATAAATGATTTCTTTTGTTGAAAGTTTATTCATTTATTCCTCCATATCTTCTTTTAAATTAACATTTACGTATACATTTTTTTTAAGCGTTTCAAAATATTTATTCCAGTCTTCTACACTTGACTTTTCTTTAAAGTTATTTAGTCTATAACCATATCCAAATATATCAACTTTAAATTTTTTTTGTACTACATCAATTAAAGATATTAATTCTTTTGTAATATTTTTCTTAATTTCATTTTCAATTTCTTTTTCTGTGATATTTTTATTTTCTATGCTTTCTATATAAGCATTTACATCCATATTGATATTCAATGTATTGTTTTCTATTTTTTCTTTTGTGTTGTTTAAAGTGATTTTGGTGTTTATGGTATTGTTATTCTTTTTTAAGTTTAGTTGTATTGAATTCTTTTCGTTCATTAGGAAAGAATAAAAGTTAACGTCTTTTTCTTCGATATACCCTATAAGTTTATCTTTTTTCAGTACAGCGATTTTATTTGCATAAAAATTTTTTTTCTCTCCTTCTTCTGTATTTTTTATTACCGGAAGGATAGCTTCTTTACCTTTATTTTCTATAGTATTGATAACCCTGTATGCTCTGGAGTTATTTGTAAATAATTTATTTTTACTTAATTGTTCTATTATTTCAAAACCATGAAATGTCTCTGTGTGACTTTTTGAGTTTAAAATATCTTTTGCAGATGATTTGTATGTGGTGGTGAGTATAGTGTTAAATCTTAAATTGTTTTTTTCAAGTACAAGGCTTAAAATATCGTTTATACTGTCTGATTTTGCATAATTTTCTCCGATAATTATCAGCTCGCAGTGGCTTAAGTTGACTTTGTTGTTAAACTTACCGTCAAGTTTGCTTATTGCATCGAAAATAGAATTTCCCGTTGATGTTATTATTTCCGGTTTTACACTTAATTGTCCACCGTAATCACTCGCGTCGATTGTTTCTGCACTTACTTCATATCCTGTTTTTATTTTATCAACACCGAGAGTAAATATCAAAATCTCTCTTTCAATTTCAGAGTAGTCATAGCATGAAGACATTAACGGCATTATTAGTATTAAAAACAAAAGTGATAAAATTTTACGTTTGTTCATTTTTATTCGTCCTATTCGTTTTTTTTGACATATCCGTAGGTCTTGTAAGCATTTTAAACCATGGTGCTCTGTAAAATGAATCTTTAAACTGCTGTACTGAATTGTAAACGACATTTGCCATATAAGACATACCGAAAGATTCCAGTCCTGAAAGGTGTACAAGCATTATCAGTAAAGCAATTGTAAATCCATAAAGACCTAAAACGGAGGATAAAATTATAAATAAAAATCTAAATATTATAGTTGCTCCTTTTGTCATTGGTATCATAAGCTCGCTTATTGCCGATAAAGCTACTATTATAATCATAGGAGCACTTATGAGTCTGGCCTCAACGGCAGCTTGTCCTACGACAATACCTCCGACGATTCCAAGGGCAGTACTGGCACCTATACCGCTTCTGTTGCCGGCTTCTCCTAATATTTCGAAAGTTATTATCATTAAAATACATTCCATTAAAGATGAGCAGGGGATACCTTCGCGTGCTCCTATTATGCTTATTGCCAGGTTACTAGGTAGAACTTCTTTATGAAATGTAATGATTGCTATAAAAAGTGCAGGTATGGATATTGATAAAAAGAAGCTTATGATTCTTATAAGTCTGGTAAATGATGCAAAATAGTAATTTAGATAGTAATCATCTCCTGACATGAAGTTTTCTATAAATAAATAAGGAACGGTCATTACGATTGGTGTTCCGTCTACGAAAAGAGCCACACGCCCTTCAAGGATTTTACTTGCAACGACATCCGGTTTTTCGAATGTTCCGGTAGTTTTAAAAGGAGAAAATTTATCGTCCTTTATTGATTCCATTATATAATTTGTATCAAGTACAGAATCTATATCTATTTTTTTTAATCTCTTTTTTAACTCCTTTAATACTTTTTTATCCACAATACCGTCTACATAAGCAAGGCATATTTTGGTTTGTGTAATATTTCCTATTGCCGAAAATTCCAACTTTAAATTCGGACTTTGTATCTTTCTTCTTAGCAATGAAAGATTTGTTAATATATTTTCTCCAAAGCCCTCTCTTGGTCCTTTTGTTATTTTTTCATTCGGAGGTTCTTGAATAGCTCTCAGTGTAAATCCTTTTGTATCTATGCTTAGGGCTTTATTCTGACCTTCTATCAGGAGAATTGTGTTTCCGTAAAGCAAATCAGAAAATATATCTTCAAAAGTATTTAATTCTTTTATAGTATTTGCAAAAAGTATTTTGTCTTTAAGCTTTTTTAAGATATTGAATTTAAATACATATTTTTTATTTTCAAGAATTGCCTTTATTATATCTTCGTTTATGCGTTCATTATTAGACATTCCGTCAATAAATAAAAGAAGATAATCTATTCCTTTGTTGTTAAAATTTCTGTATCTTATAGTATCATCGTTGTTGAATTGATTTTTTATAAAAACAGTATTTAATTTTAGGCTTTTATATAAATTTTTCATAATTTTTGTTTTTAAAGAAAATAATGGTCGTTATTTTCTATTTTCAATCCTTTTAATTGTATATTTATATTTTCTTTTTCATCTAGTGTCATTAACAGAATATTTTGCAGCTTATATCCTCTGTCACTTATTTCTTTTAATAACCATTTTTTATCTTTGTTCATATTTTTTAAATTTGCTTCTAAAATATTTCCGTCTAAAACGATATTTGCACACAGTCCGCTTTGAGTAGTCGGAATTGTTAAGTCTTTTAAAACAGTCGGTCTGTAGCTCTCTTTTGGCATGATGCTTATATCTCCGGTGGTTTCAAGTATTGCATATTCAATATTTGATAAATCGAAATATCCTTTTATTCTCAGTTGTGTCAACAAATCATTAATATCATATTTATGCTTTAGAAGATTATCTTCTATTATTTCTCCTTTATATATGAATATTGTCGGTATTCCGGTAAGTAACTTTCGTCCCAATATGCTTTTTTCAGTGGTTATATTTATTAACAGTGTTATTATGGTATATATACTCATAGCAAGTACGGGAATATACCATGTCAGATTTGTATCTATTGCCATTTCTGCGGCAATGGAGCCTATTGTTATGCCAGCTATATAATCACTGAAAGTCAGTTGAGTTATTTGTCTGGGGCCTGTTATTTTGGCCAAAATAAATATTACAACAAACGATAATATAGTTTTGCCGGATATCAAAACAGAAGTACTTAAAATATTTTCCATATTTGCCTCCAGTATTTGTTGTTTTATATTTTTACCAAAATATATTTTATTTATACTTTAATAATCATTTTACGAAAAAAATAAAAAACACCCGAATTTGTTCGAGTGTTTTTCTCTAATATTTATTTAAAACAAGTTATAAAAAATATTGTTTATATTAAAGTTATTTTTATCGGTCGAAACTAGTGTTCTTTTAAAAGGTGTATTTATTCTGCTTCTTTTATCATCATCGTCATCATCATCTTCTGTTACATGAACGGTAAAAGATCTTTCGCCCAATTTTTCTCCGTTATAACTTATAGAATATGTTATTGTATAAGTTCCCGGTGTATTTGAATCAAATCCTCCGTTATTAATTTCTGTTAATGTCCCATAAGCAGTTGTTCCGTCAGATAATGTAATTATGGCAGATGGAGCAGAGAAGTTTTCTCCTTTTTCAATAGTTGTTGAAGAGTAACTTAACTCATAGGATTCGGCTGTAGGTGCAGATGATCCAGTTACAGAAATCGATGCTTTCGCTGTCATTGTTACTCCGTCTGAAGAGTATTTTGCAGTTATTGTTGCGTTTCCTCTGCCTTTTCCTGTTATCGTATTTCCAGATACACTAGCTATTGATGAACTGCTTGAAGATATCGATGCATTTATGTTCTTTGTAGAACCGTCAGCCATGACACCTTGAACCGTTGCTCTTGCAGTTTGTCCGACTTCTATTGTTCCCGGACTTACCGTAAGTTTTATTGATTGTACTGTACCCTTATCATGTATATCACATTTACCTTTTAGACTGTATTTTGCCTGTGAACCTATTTCATTTTTCCCGCTTACTCCCGGTGGGTAAGTTATTTTGCTTAAATCTAAAAGTACGGAGCTTTTTATTTGGTCTTTAGGACAGTATTTTGTGGCTTTTTTATTAGATGCCTCACATACTTTTGCCGATACGTGAATATCATCTTTTCCGTTAGGACCTTTTCCCGTTAAGAAATATTCCGAGTATACTTTTGAGCCTCTAGGATCTTTTGATGATAAGCCTGTGGGACTTTTGCCCGATACTCCGTCAACGGATGCTTTATATACATCATCCGGTTTTGAAGCAAATTGACTATTTGTTGTTTTTTTGTTTTTGTATATATCTGTAAATGCTTCTTTCCAAAATGCTGCCGGACCGTTTGTAGAACCACCGTATGTTCCGATGTTTAAGTTGTAAGTTGTACCGTCAACTGTAACAACGTTTTGGTCATAACCGTACCATACAGCTCCTGAATATTCTGGTGTATATCCACAGAACCACGCATGTCTGTTTTCATCTGTTGTACCTGTTTTTCCTGCAACTTGAGTTCCTTCTATATTTATATAAGTAGTACCGCCTTTAACAACATCTTTTAAAATATCGGTTATTATGAAAGCTGTTCCCGGTTCAAAAACTTTTATTTTTTCTGATTTGTTACTTAATATTACATCACCTTTTTTGTCTACGATTTCTGTGTACATTATAGGTGTTTGTCTTACACCTCCGTTTGCAAATGTAGTGTAGGCGCTTGCCATATTAAGTGTGGTTTGACCATGCGTGTATCCTCCTAAAGCCAAAGCTGCAGGGTTTAGGTCGTTTACATCTCCTTCTTTGACAATATCAAGTCCCAATTTTTCAGCGTAAGGAAGAATTGTTTCTGACCCTGTTTGCATCATAGCTTGTACAGCTACGGTGTTTACCGAGTTGGTAAGACCTTTTCTCACTGTCATCAGTCCCTCATTACCGCCGCCTGCATTTTTAGGTTTCCATCCTCCTACGCTTATAGAAGTATCATTAAATGCTGTACCTGCAGTTATTTGTCCTGAATCGATTCCCGGTCCATATGTTGTAAGAGGTTTTGTTGATGAACCCGGTTGGAATTTTTGTGTTGCTCTGTTCATAGATAAGCTTGCGGATTTTTCTCTTCCGCCGACCATACCTACTATCTTACCTGTTTTATTTTCAATTACTGTCATTCCTACTTCCGGATTATATTCTACTTCTTTTCCTTTTTTCTTTGTCATTGCAGCACTTGCTTGGCTTGCAGAATAAGATTGAGAAGGGAAGATTGAATCATTTTCCGCTGTTTTTTCAAGAGCTTCTTGTACATTTGGATCAATTGTTGTTTTTATTGTAAGTCCGTTATTTAGTACAAAACTTGATGCGTCTTCTTTTGAGTAGTTATATTTCTTTGCAATATCGTTAACTACTTGTTCATATACAGCATCCGTGAAATAAGAATATACACCTTCATGTTTGTTTTGTTTTAAAGCTATTTTATTGTTTTCGAGTTCATCTAACGCAATATCATATTCTTCTTTGCTTATATGATTTTGGTCGTACATATTTTTTACTACGGCTAAAGCTCTTTCTTTGTTGTTTTCGTCATAAGCAAGAACTGTTTTGCCTTCTGAATTTTTTTCTTTTACAAGTGTATAGTCACCGTCCCCGTCTTTATCTTCGTATTTTAAAGGATTATAATAAGTAGGAGCGTTGATTATTGAAGCAAGTACTGCCGCTTGT
>NZ_JAHZIA010000027.1 GCF_019420015.1 Anaerofustis sp. | reverse complement strand
CTTATAAAGAGGATACGGAATTTAAGTATTACAAGATAAATACGCATAAAAAATATAGAATTTGTGCTTTTATTCCCCGCTTTAAATTGTCTACGAAAAAAGCGAGGAATGTACTTCCTGACAAATACTCAAGGGAAGATGTTGTATTTAATATTCAAAGAGCTGCTTTGCTTCCTCTTGCCCTAGAAAGCGGGAAGAGTGATTTCGTGAAAGATGCTTTGCATGACAGAGTACATGAACCTTATAGAAAATCTCTTATAAACGGTTATGATGATGTTGTGAAATTAACACAACAGTATGGTTTTGTTGGTACTTATCTCTCAGGTGCCGGACCTACAATTATGGGGGTTTATGAAGGAGACATAGATTTAAAGAAATTAAAAGCGGATTTGTGTAATCTAAAAGATAAATATGATTTATATCCATTGAATATCGATTTTAATGGAGTTAAGTATTAATTAGAAGATAAATAAAAAAGACTTTCAAAACTTGAAAGTCTTTTTTATTTAATTATTTTTAATCTTCCAACCAAGATGAGAAATCCGCATCACTTGGCATTCTGAAATCCCCTCTCGGGCTCAGACTTACAGATCCTACTTTCGGTGCATCAGGCGTACACGAACGTTTGAATTGAGATATAAAGAATCTCTTCATAAAATTATTAAGCCATTTTTCTATTACTTCATCAGAATATTTTTCTTTAAAAGCCTGTTTGGCAAGAAAATGAAGTTTACTTTTCTTAGCTCCGCACCTTATGAAATAATATAAGAAAAAGTCATGTAACTCATAAGGACCTATATTGTCTTCCGTCTTTTGTGCTATTTTACCGTCTTTTGTCGGCGGAAGTAATTCCGGACTTACAGGAGTATCCAGTATGTCAAGAAGAATTTCTTTTGTATTTTTATCGCTTATCATTGCGACTGTTCTTACAAGGTGTGAAACAAGTGTCTTTGGTATGCTCGCATTTACTCCGTACATACTCATATGGTCTCCGTTGTATGTGCACCATCCGAGTGCCATTTCGCTAAGATCACCCGTCCCTACGAGAAGAGCTCCGTTTTTGTTTGCCATATCCATAAGTATTTGGGTTCTTTCTCTTGCTTGGGTATTTTCATAAGTTATATCGTGGATATTTATATCGTGTTCTATATCCTTCATATGAAGTGTTGCTGCTTCTTTAATGCTTATTTCTTTTATTGTGACTTTTAAGGATTTCATCAATTCAATTGCATTTGTATATGTTCTGTCGGTAGTTCCGAATCCCGGCATTGTTATACCTATGATATTTTCACTTGGTAAATCTAAGAGTTTCATTGTTTCATTTGCTACAAGCAAAGCCAGTGTTGAATCCAGCCCTCCCGAAATACCGACTACAAGTTTTTTCATTCCTGTGTGTTCAAGTCTTTTTGCGAGGGCAGAAGATTGAATACTGAATATTTCGTTGCATCTTTCCATTCTTAAATCTTCGCTGTTTGGTATAAAAGGATGCGGGCTTATATATCTGTCAAATCCATTTATATCGTTGTTTTTAAAATAACATTCTATTATTTCATATTCTTCTTCGTATTCGTTTTTGTTGTCATTGAAGCTCATGTTTTGTATTCTTTGAAAGTTTAATTTGCCAAGATCAATATATCCATAGTTTAGATTGTTTTGTCTTATAAAGCGTTTGCCTTTATTTATCATTGTTCCGTTTTCGGCAATTATGCTGCTTCCTCCAAACAGTAAGTCTGTTGTAGACTCATGTACTCCTGCGGATACATAAACATATCCACACAAACATTTTGCACTTTGTGAGAGAATTAAATTTGTTCTGTATTCATCTTTTGATACTACTTCATTGCTTGCAGATATATTAAGTATCAAGTTTGCTCCGTTAAGTGCAAGCTTGCTGCTTGGTGATATCGGTACCCATAAATCTTCGCATACTTCAATACCCACAGTTAAATCTTCTCTGAATTTAAACAACATCTTACCAAAAGGTACTTTTTCACCTGCAAGATCTATTTCATCATATATATCTTTTCCGCTGGCAAACCATCTTTTTTCATAAAATTCATTGTGAACAGGGATATATTCTTTTGGTATAACACCGAGGATTTTGCCGTTTAATATTATTACCGCACAATTATAAAGTGAATATTTGTATTTTACAGGCATTCCTACAATAACAGCCATATCCATATCTTTACTGTATAAAACTATATCTTTTAATGCTTTTTCACATTTATCCAAAAGAGTATCTTGAAAAAACAAATCTGCACATGTATATGCACTTACGGATAGCTCCGGAGTTACAAGTATTTTTGCGCCTTCTTTAAAAGCTTTGTCCATAAGCTCTTTTATTTGTTCTTTGTTATATTCGGGATTTGCGACTTTTATTTTCGGTACTCCCGCAGCAACTTTTATAAAACCGTAATTATTCATATTTTTTGTACCTTCTTATTCAATAATATCTTATTATAGCATAGTAAGATTTTTTTTTAAATATTATAATTTATATCATGATATATAACAATATTGTTTTTCTTTTGTTTTATTTTATTAATTTTTTATGTATTTTTTACCGATATTTTCACAAAGTTTGACAATTTATAATGTTAGTAGTATACTTTATTGCAAAGTTTGTAATGTAAAGTTAATAAGAAATTTAACTGTTTTATGGGAGAGAAAAGTTGACAAAGAAAAAAAGACTTGGGATATTACTGATTGTGGATATTCTTATAGTGACGTTTAGTATGATAATGTCACTTTTATTAAGGTTTGATTTATTTATAATACCTTCAAGATTTTTGTATCCTGCTTTGAGATTTTTGCCTCTCGATATAATTATCGCAATTTCTGTTTTGGCATTATTTAAAATGTATAACAGAGTATGGACTTATGCTTCTATGGATGAAGTTATCTCTGCTTTAAAATCAGCTGTTGTAATTGAGATAATTTATATTTTGTATCATGTATACTTTGATATAGGTATGCCAAGAAGTTATTATTTTTTTGATTTCACTTTTTTATTTGTCTTAATAGCACTTTCTCGTCTTTCTGTCAGAATTTACAAAGGTATACGTATAAGAAAAAATAAAAGTTCAATAAAAAGAAACATAATGATTATAGGGGCCGGTTCTGCAGGGTCTTTGCTTATAAAAGAAATAAAGAACGGTATGAAACATTATGAAGTAGTCTGTGTTATTGATGATAACGAAGACAAAAAAGGTAAATATATTCATAATATTCCTATTGTCGGTACAAGAAAAGATATACTTTTTAATATAAATCAATATGATATCGATGAAATAATTATAGCGATGCCGTCTGCATCCGTTGATACTATAAGAGATATTATAACAATATGTAATCAAACCAGTGTAAAGCTTAAAATACTTCCTGCCATAGCAAAGAGCCTTACCAGTTCTCTTACTCAAAAAGTAAGAGAAGTAAACTATGAAGATTTACTTGGAAGAGATGCTGTTGATATAAAAAATAAAGAACTTAGAAATTTTGTCAATGCTAAGACCGTTATGGTAACCGGAGGCGGTGGGACAATAGGTTCTGAACTTTGCAGACAGATTGCTGCTAATTGCCCAAAAAAATTAATTGTTGTCGATATATATGAAAATACGGCTTATGAGTTGCAAATGGAGCTTAAGCGAAAACATCCCGAAGTTGATGTTTTGGTTCTTATTGCTTCTATAAGAGATATGGACAGAATGGAAAGTATTTTTGCCGAGTATAAACCGGAAATAGTATATCATGCTGCGGCACATAAACATGTGCCTTTAATGGAGTATTCTCCAAATGAAGCAGTGAAGAATAACTGTAAAGGTACTCTTAACCTAGTTAAGCTTTCTGATAAATACGAAGTTAAAAGATTTGTTTTGATTTCAACGGATAAAGCGGTACGTCCTACAAATGTTATGGGGGCGACCAAGAGAATATGTGAAAAGATAATACAAAGTTATAATACCATATCACAGACTGAATTTGTCGCAGTGCGTTTCGGTAATGTTCTGGGAAGCAATGGTTCTGTAATTCCGCTGTTTTTAAAACAAATCGAAGAAGGCGGACCTGTTACCGTTACTCATAAAGATGTGACAAGATTCTTTATGACTGTAAGAGAAGCTGTTTCTCTTGTTATACAGGCAGGGCTTCTTGCCAAGGGCGGAGAGATATTCGTTCTTGATATGGGAAAACCAGTTAAAATATATGACTTGGCGGTTAATTTAATAAAGTTAAAAGGTTATGTTCCGGATGAAGACATAAAAATCGAAGTAGTCGGATTGCGTCCGGGCGAGAAGATGTATGAAGAAATCTTAATGGAAGAAGAAGGACTTACCGGAACAAAAAATCATATGATATATATTGCCAAGCCGATGGAAATAAATATAAATGAATTTTTAAGTGATTTGGAAAATCTTATATCCATAGCATATGAAAATGGAAATGAGATAAGAAAAGAAATCGTAAAACTTTGTCCTACATACAAGGAAGTAAAAAATGATTGATTTAATAACTTAAAATGAAGTTGTCTTCATTTTAAGTTATTATTTTTTCATTAATGAATTATTAAAATTTTATCGAATTATATTGATTGGGTGTATAATATATATCTGATACAGGGAGAAAGATATTGGAAAGTATAAGTAAGAAAAGTAACACGGTTTTTAATATTATGCTTATTGTTACAATGATAGTGTTTGTTTTGAGAAATACTATATTGTCGGGAATAGACAATATTTTTCTAATAAGCATTAATTTATTGTGCTTTTTTTCTTGTGTGTTTTTGTTTTTGATAAATTATGTTTGCTCAATAAAAGAGTTCTCTTTAATCAAAGTTATCAATAATAACATAGTTATAATACTGTATTTCTTTTTGAGGATATTGACTTTTTGTATAAAAGATTTTGATCCTGTGATACTTAGAAGCATTACGGTTGAGTTTTTCTTACTCGTTATATTTTTCAGAGGTATTACTTTGAATGGCAATAATCCGAAAAAGTTTTTGTATCCTTGTATGACGGTTATTTCTTTGGTTACGATATTTTTTGTTGTAAGAGCATTTTATTATATCATTCTGGGAAATAATTTTTTTGATGCACTTTTGAAATCTCTTACTTTTAAAATACAGGATTTTGTTTTTAATGTTAACACCAATGATACAGGGGTGCTGGTTATGTTTGTAGGTGCCTTTGGATTGTCATTTATAAAAAATAAGAATATAAAACATTATATTATTTTTGCAATTATGATGTTTTACTTGTATTTGACTGGATGCAGAAGTGCTACGGTAGGAATTATTGCTGTGTTTGTATCTATGATTTTAATTAAATATTTAAAAAATATCAATTGTAAAAAAATCATGATTGGAACTCTTGCTGTATCCTTTTTATATCTTTTCGCTATGTTCTCCACAAGTTTATTGAATAAGGAAACCATTGTCTTTACTCCTTTTGAAAAAACTTGGAATACGTACAGTTCTACCAGATATATGTTGGATAAATATACAATTTTGTCTCTTGAAGATGATTTTCTTTTGGGATTTGGCAGTTATGAATATACGGGAGAAGAAAGATACAACTATCTTATGGAGCATTTTCCTCAAGTTGTTGATGTCAGACTTGGGGCAGATGCAAATTATGCAAGTAAATACAGGAGTTTGAATGCTCATAATGGCTTTTTGGATTTTATTTCGGGTAATGGAATAATTTGTCTTATGTTGTTTTTATATTTTATTATCGACAAAATAAAAAATATTGATAATAAGGTATGTATGAGGTATTTTTTACCGATTGTTTATATGATTGTGGTATCTAATTTTGAAAATACTATTTTAAATATTATTCCTTTTATGTTCTTTTTGATATTGCTTTTTATATCTGTAATGGAATATGAGCAATCTAAGTTGGATAAAAATCAAAAAAGATTTTAAAAGGAAAATTTTAAGTATGGAAATTATAGAATAAAAATATATAATATATTTGTATGGGAGTTAAAAATGGAAAATAATGAAAGAATTTTTTTGGCATCTCCTCATATGAGTGATGAGGGATATGAACAAGAATATATAAAAGAAGCATTTGATACTAACTGGATTGCGCCACTCGGAGCAAATGTAAATAATTTTGAAAAAGAAATATGTTCTGTTACAGGCGCAAAAGACTCAGCGGCACTTGTAAGCGGTACTTCTGCAATACACCTTGCTTTGAAACTTTTGGAAGTAGGAAAAGACGATATAGTATTTTGTCAGAGCCTTACCTTTTCTGCCAGTGCGAATCCTATAATATATGAAAATGCAACGCCTGTTTTTATAGACAGCGAAATGGATACTTGGAATATGAGCCCAATAGCTCTAAGAAAAGCTTTTGAGAAATATAAAAAACAGGGATTAAAGCCCAAAGCGGTAATTGTTGTTCATCTTTACGGTATTTGTGCAAGTTTGGATGAAATAGTATCTATATGCCATGAATATGATGTTCCTTTGATAGAAGATGCTGCAGAAAGCTTGGGAAGTACTTACAAAGGACAAATGACAGGTACTTTCGGTGATTATGGTATACTTTCTTTTAACGGGAATAAAATCATAACATCTTCAGGAGGTGGTATGCTTCTAGTAAACACTTCTGACAGTAGCAAAAAAGCTGAAAGAGCGAGATTTTTATCAACTCAGGCAAGAGAAAATAAGAGGTATTATTACCATAAAGAAGTAGGTTACAATTACAGAATGAGTAATATCGTTGCCGGAATCGGTAGAGGTCAACTTAAAGTTTTGGAAGAAAGAGTAAACAAGAAAAGAGAAATATACTTCCATTACAAAGATGCTTTTAAAGATATTGAAGAGATTCAAATGATGCCTATAGATGAGGACAATACAAGATGCAACTGTTGGCTTTCTTCTATGCTTATTGATGAAAAATCAACAGTTAAACCTATAGATATAATTTTAAAATTGGAAGAAAACAATATTGAGGCCAGACATATTTGGAATCCAATGCATAAGCAACCATTCTTTGAAAAATACGATTATATTGATAACGGAGGAGTGGGAGAGTATATCTTTAATAACGGAGTATGTCTTCCGTCGGATACAAAAATGACAAAGGAAGACATGCAAAGGGTGAGTGATATAATAAAAACTCTTTTTAATTAATTATGATTAGGAAAAGAACTTTTTACGATAAATACATAAAAAGATTTATAGATTTTCTTTTATCTTTAATCGGACTGATTGTTTTGAGTCCAGTTTTGTTGATTGTTGCTGTTATGGTAAGAACGAAGCTAGGTTCTCCTATTTTATTTAAGCAGGAAAGACCGGGGCTTAATGGTAAAATATTTACTATGTATAAATTCAGAACCATGACTGACGAAACCGATAAAGACGGACAATTACTTTCTGATGAAGTGAGACTTACGTCCTTTGGTAAATTTTTAAGAGCTGCAAGTTTAGATGAGCTTCCGGAAATATTTAATATTTTCAAAGGAGATATGAGTATAGTCGGACCAAGACCTCTTTTGGTAAAATATTTGCCTTTGTATAATGAGAGACAAGCACATAGGCATGATGTAAGACCCGGACTTACAGGATATGCGCAGATAAACGGAAGAAATGCAATAAGCTGGGAAGAAAAATTTGAGTTGGATATTTTTTATGTGAATAACTCTTCTTTTCTTATGGATGTAATTATATTTTTTAAAACAATTAAGAAAGTTTTTGTAAAAGAAGGAATAAGCAGTGATACATCTGTAACTATGGAAGAATTTACCGGCTCTAAAGAAGCCGAAGAGGTAGCTTAATGAGTAAAATTGTTGTAATCGGTGGCGGCGGACATGCTAAAGTCATTGTAGATATTATAAAGAAAAACGGAGTTGAGCCTAACCATATAGATATTTTGGATGATAACTTGAAAGTCGGGAGTAAAATTTTAGGTGTATGTGTAAGGGGCAAAGTAGAGGATTGTTTGAAATATGATATGGATACAAAGTTTATTATAGCTATAGGAAACAATTCCGTAAGAGAAAAAATATCAAAAAAATATAACCTGAATTATGCTTCTTTTATTCATCCGAGTGCAGTGATAGGTGAAGATGTTCATATCGGAAATGGAAGTGTTATTATGGGTGGAGCAGTTATTAACAGCGCGACTCATATAGGTAATCACGTTATCATAAATACTTCTTCTTCTGTAGACCATGACAGTGTGATATCCGATTATGTGCATATTTCTCCCGGAGTTCATATGGGTGGAGCGGTTAAAGTCGGAGAAAGAAGTTGGATAGGTGTTGGAAGCAGCATAAAGAATAATATAAATATTAATTGTGACGTTGTTATCGGTGCGGGAAGTGTGGTTATAAAAGAAATAACCGAAGAGGGGACTTATGTGGGAAGTCCTGTTCGTAAAATAAGATAACATATGGAGTAATATATGAAGATATGGATTTTGAATCATTATGCCACTAATATGTATTTCGATGGGCTTGGCAGACATCAAAGTTTTGCAAAATATTTAATGAAAAAAGGACACGAAGTAAAAATTTTTTGTGCAAGTACTTTGCATAACAGTGATGAGGTCATTGAACTTAACGGTATGAAATATATCGAGAAAAAAGGTAAGGATGATGTTCCTTATGTTTTTGTCGATACGACAAAGTATAGCGGCAATGGTAAAAGCAGAATTAAAAATATGATTTCTTATTACAAGAATGTCAAAAAAGTCGTAGGAGAATATATAAGTAACGAAGATAAACCTGATGTTATTTATGCTTCTTCAGTACATCCTTTGGCACTTGTTGCCGGTATAAAATTAAAAAATAAGTTTAATATACCGTGTATAAGCGAAGTAAGAGATTTGTGGCCTGAGAGTTTGGTAGAATATGGTATAATAAAAAGGAACAGTTTTATTGCAAAAATTCTTTACAAGGGTGAAAAATGGATTTATAAAAAATCAGATGCCATAATTTTTACTATACCCGGTGGAGCAAAATATATAGAAGACAGAAAGTGGATTAAAGATATACCTTTGGATAAAGTTTTTTATATTAATAACGGAGTGGATCTTGAAGAATTTGCATACAATAAGAAAAATTATCAGTTTAATGATGATGATTTGGAAAACGATGATTTATTCAAAATTGTATATGCAGGATCAATCAGAGACGTGAACAATGTTGATGAAGTTATTTATATGGCGGATATTATGAATTCAAAAGGATATAAAAATGCGAAGTTCATAATATACGGAGACGGACCGAGAAAGGAACCTCTTGAAATATTAGCCGGTAAAATGTCTCTTGATAATGTCGTTTTTAAAGGAAGAGTAGAGAAAAAATATATACCTTATATATTATCAAAAAGTGATTTGAATTTAATCAGCGGTATATCCGGAAATATAGGTGCTTACGGGGTAAGCTGGAATAAACTTTTTGAATATATGGCAAGCGGTAAACCTATAAGCGCAAATTATAACTTGGGAAGTTATAATTTAATAGAAGATAATAAAGTAGGTATATGTAAAAAGTATGATGATTTAAAAGATTATGTAGAAGATATTAAACTAAAAATAATCGAAGATAAGGAGAATTATCAAGACTTGTGTGCTAATGCAAAAAGGGCAAGTGAAGAATTCAGCTTTGATAAATTAACCGATAAATTAATAGATGTTATAAATTCCATAAAGAAATAAAGCAGGGTGAATAATATGAAAAATGAACTTTTAAAAAAAATCGAAAAAAGAGAAATAGTCGTAGGCGTTGTGGGACTTGGTTATGTAGGGCTTCCTCTCGCTGTTGAAAAAGCGAAAGCAGGATATAAAACAATAGGATTTGATGTTCAACAAAGTAAAGTTGAAATGGTAAACAAAGCTCAAAATTACATTGGGGATGTTGTAGACAGTGATTTGAAAGAACTTGTTGATTCTAAAATGTTGTCTGCGACAACTGATTTCAGTTTTGTAAAAGACGTGGATTTTATAGCAATTTGTGTCCCTACACCTCTTGATAAACATCAACAACCAGATATTTCATATGTTAAAAATTCAAGTATAGAAATTGCCAAATATCTTACAAAAGGAACTATGGTTGTATTGGAATCTACAACATATCCGGGAACAACGGAAGAATTAATTAAACCAATCTTGGAAGAAGGCGCAGGACTTAAATGCGGGGAAGATTTTTATCTGGGATTTTCCCCTGAAAGAGTAGATCCGGGAAATTTAATATACAAAACAAAGAATACTCCAAAGGTTGTAGGGGCAATAGGAAAAGATGCCACCGAAGTTATATCAAGGATGTACAGTTCTGTTTTGGAAGGAGATATTCATACCGTATCGTCTCCTGCTGTTGCGGAAATGGAAAAAATTCTTGAAAATACATACAGAAATATAAATATTGGTTTGGTTAACGAACTGGCGATGTTATGCCATGAAATGGGAATAAGCTTATGGGAAGTTGTCGATGCGGCGAAGACAAAACCATATGGTTTTCAAGCTTTCTATCCAGGGCCTGGTCTTGGTGGACATTGTATTCCACTTGACCCATATTATTTATCATGGAAGGCAAGAGAATACGGATTTCATACATCTATGATTGAAAGCTCAATGATGATTAACGATAAAATGCCTGAATACTGTGTAGAAAGAGCAATGAAAATTCTTAATAAACACGGAAAGGCTCTAAGTAAATCAAATGTATTGGTTTTAGGTGTTGCTTACAAACAAGATATTGACGATTACAGAGAGTCTCCTGCAATAGAGGTAATAGAAATACTTGAACAAAACGGAGCAAATACCGAATTTTATGATCCGTATATAAGTGAATATAAAAACGAGGGGAAAGTTAAAAAGGGTATTGATAAAATAGACGAAAAAGTAATTGCTTCATACGATTTGATTGTTATTACAGCATCTCATAGTAATGTAGATTACAAAATGGTAAGCAAAAGCGCAAAGGCAATCTTTGATACAAAGAATGCCATGAAAGAAATTAAAAACAGAGATAATATTGAAGTTTTATAATTAGGAGAATTTGAAATGAAGTATGCATTAATTGGCTGTGGGAGAATATCCACGAATCATATAAAAGCGGCAGTAAATAACAGTTTGGAGATATGTGCCGTATGTGATATTTTAGATGAAAGAATGGAAGAGCTTCTTTTAAAACACGATTTGCAAAAGGATGAAAGCATAAAAAGATATTATGATTATAAGGTTATGGTTGAAGAAATTAAACCGGAACTTGTCAGTATTGCAACGGAAAGCGGTTCTCATGCTGAGATAGCTCTTTATTTAATAGATAAAGGTATAAATGTAATAATAGAAAAACCTATGGCAATGAGTATTAAAGATGCTGATGAGATTATAAAAAGAGCTGATGAAAAAGGTGTAAAAGTATCTGCTTGTCATCAAAACAGATTTAATATTGCCGTTCAAGAAATGAGAAAAGCCCTTGAAAGTGGAAGATTTGGTAAGCTTTCTCACGGTTCAATTCATGTAAGATGGAACAGAAATAAAAATTATTATGAACAAGCTCCATGGAGAGGAACATGGAAAGAAGACGGTGGTGCACTTATGAATCAGTGCATTCACGGAATAGACCTGCTTAGATGGATGATGGGAGATGAAATAGAAGAAGTATACGGAGTTACAAAACAACAATTTCACCACTACCTTGAAGCTGAAGATATCGGCATGGCAGTTGTTAAATTTAAAAACGGTGCAGTTGGAACAATAGAAGGAACAACAAATGTATATCCTAAAAACCTTGAAGAAACATTATATTTATTTGGTGAAAACGGAACTGTTAAACTTGGTGGTAAATCTACAAATAATATAGATGTTTGGGATTTTGCCGATGAAACAGATGAAGATAATAAAAATAAAGGTCTTGAAGAACAAACAAGCAATGTTTACGGAAACGGGCATACATCTTTATTTAGAGATGTTATAGAAGCTATAGAGCAAGATAGAAAGCCTTATGTGGATGCTGTTGCAGGAAGAAATGCTCTCGAACTTGTTTTAAGTATTTATAAATCACAAAAAGATGGTTGTGCAGTAAAACTTCCATTGACGGATTTTGCAAGTACCGATATGGAAGGTGAATTTTAATGAGTGAATATTTTGTTCATGAATCAAGCTATGTAGATGAAGATGTCATAATTGGTAAAAATACCAAGATATGGCATTTTTGTCATATTCAAAAGGGTGCAAGAATAGGAAAGGACTGCTCTTTTGGACAAAATGTCAATGTATCAAACAATGTTAAAATCGGTAATGGGTGCAAAGTTCAAAACAACGTATCAATATACGAAGGAGTAGAACTTAAAGACTATGTTTTTTGCGGTCCTTCTATGGTTTTTACCAACGATTTAACACCCAGAGCAAAATATCCTAAAGGACCAAGGGGTTATAAAAAAACTTTACTTGATACCGGATGTAGCATAGGTGCGAATGCAACAATAGTTTGTGGTAATAAAATCGGTCAATGGGCGATGATTGCTTCCGGTGCTGTTGTTACAAAGGATGTTCCCGATTATGCCCTTTATGCCGGGGTTCCCGCAAAGCAAATCGGATTTGTATGTGAGTGCGGTAATGTGCTTGGCGAAGATTTAAAATGCAGCTGTGGAAGAGAATATAAAAAAGACAAGGATAGTCTTGTGAGGAGTAATGATGATTAAGGTTTGTCATATGACGAGTGCACATAAACCTACAGATATAAGAATTTTTGAAAAAGAGTGTGTTTCTTTGGCAAAGAAAGAAGAATATGATGTGTACTTGGTTTCAAAAGGCGAAAGCTATAAAAGTAAAAATGTAAATATTGTGGGAATAGGAGATATAAACAGAGGAAGATTATCCAGAATGCTTTTTACCGCAAAGGATATTTATAAAAAAGCTCTTGAAATTGATGCTGACATATATCACTTTCATGATCCCGAACTTCTTCCTTACGGTTTGAAATTGAAAAAGAAAGGCAAAAGTGTAATATTTGACAGTCATGAAAATTACAGTGAACAGATAAAGGAAAAATATTACATTCCCAAATTTCTCAGAGGTTTTATTTCAAAAGTATTTAAAAGCTATGAAAGCAAAGTAACGAAAAAAATAGACGGTGTTATTTTTCCTTGTCCCATGTTTGGGAAACATCCTTTTGAAGGTAGGAGTAAAAGATTTGTTTATGTAAACAATACTCCTATTTTGGAAGAATTATATGATAAATATGATAAAAATGATAAAGATTATTCTAATCCTGTTGTATGTTATGCTGGGGGGCTTAATGCAAACAGAGGAATAACCAAATTAATTGAAGGTTGTTATAAGTCCGGTGCAAAACTCATTTTGGGAGGGAACTTCGTTCCTGCTTCATATGGTGAAGAATTAAAGAATAAGGTAGAATATGAATGCGTAGATTTTAGAGGATATTTAAATAGAGACGATATTCTAAAAATGTACGAAGAATCTACAATAGGTGCAAATGTTCTTTTGAATATAGGGCAGTATTCGGTTCTTTCAAATTTATCTACGAAGATATACGAATTTATGTCTATGGGGCTTCCTGTTATAAGCAATGATTATCCGTATGCAAGAGAGGTTATGGAAAAATATAAATTCGGTTTGGTTGTGGATTCGAGTAACAGTAATGAAATAGCAAGTGCAATAAAGTATTTAAGCGAAAACCCTGATATTGCAAGACAAATGGGGGAAAACGGAAGAAAGGCAATCAAGGAACATTTTAACTGGAGCATAGACGAAAAAGTTTTATATGATTTATATGAAGATATATTGAAACAGTGAGGATAGATATGGAATTCAGAGACTTAAAAACACAATATAGGGTATTAAAAGACGATATAGACAAAGCTTGTGAAGAAGTGATGTTAAACTGTAATTTTATAAGCGGAAAACAAGTGGAGGTTCTTGAGAAAGAACTTGCAGAGTATGTTGGAATAAAGCACTGCGTAACTTGTGCAAACGGAACAGATGCTCTTTCTCTTGCTTTAATGGCTTGGGGAATAAAAGAAGGTGATGCAGTATTCGTTCCCGACTTTACTTTCTTTGCTTCGGGAGAGGTAGTATCTCATATAGGGGCTACGCCTATCTTTGTTGATGTGGATAAAGACAGTTTTAATATATGTCCTGATAAGCTTGAAAAAGCTATATTAAAGATTAAAGAAGACGGGAAACTTAAACCTAAAGTTATAGTTGCAGTTGATTTATTCGGACTTCCTGCCGATTATGAGAAAATAAGAAAAATAGCTGATAAATATGGTTTATTAATTCTTGAAGACGGAGCTCAAGGCTTTGGAGGAGAAATAAACGGCAAAAAAGCATGCAGCTTTGGCGATATAAGCACGACTTCATTCTTCCCCGCTAAGCCTCTCGGTTGTTATGGAGACGGAGGCGCTGTGTTTACGGATGACGATAAAATTTGTGAGCTTTTAAAGTCTTACAGAGTGCACGGTAAAGGCTCAATGAAGTATGATAATGTAAGAATCGGTGTAAACTCAAGACTTGATACGCTTCAGGCAGCTATTTTGTCAATTAAATTAAAAGCATTTAAAGATTATGAGTTAAAAGATATAAATGAAGTGGCTAGAAAATACACAAAAGAATTAAAAGATATAGTAAAAACACCTGTTATTAAGGACGGATTTTATTCCAGTTATGCTCAGTATACTCTCACTTTACAAAGTAGAGAAATGAGAGACAATCTTCAAGAATTCTTAAAAGATAACGGTATTCCTACTATGATATACTATCCAAAGCCAATGCATAAGCAAAAGGCTTTTGATTATGTAGATTACAAAGGAGAAGATTTAGAAAATACAATTATGCTTTGTGATTGTGTATTATCAATTCCAATGCATCCGTACTTAAAAGACGAAGATATTATAATTGTAACAGATAAAATAAAAGAATTTTTCAGTGGCAGGAAATAGATGAAAATTTTATTAATAGGAAATGCAGATTCGTTTTGGATAAAAGAGTATATAGAATACATTCTTTTAAAGGAATCGAATGATATATTTGTAGTTTCCAAATCAGTAACAAACAAAGATTTTAAGAAGTTTTATGATGAAAACAACATTAATATTTTAAATACAGACAAAGGAACCTTTTTATTTGATTTTATACCGAGACTTAGGACTCTTATTAATATGAAGAAGAAGGTAAAAAAAGAGTATAAAAAGGGTAAATTTGATGTTGTTCATATTCATTCTGTTCCCAGCAATTTTATGATAACTTTCTTAAATAATCATATAGTCAAATATGCTGAGAAAGTTATATGTACATACTGGGGATCCGATTTATTATCAAAAGATAAGGGGCAGTTGAGAAATGCCATACCTTGTCTTAATAAAGCTAAGTATATATCTTATTCTTCAGACGGAATGGATAAGTATTTTCATGATGTATTTGGGGATACATATAATAATAAAATAGTCAGAGCAAAATTTGGTATATCTATTTATGATGTAATAAATCAGGTAAAAAAAGATAAAAGCAAAGAAGAATGTAAAGAATTTTTTGGGATAAATAAAAATAAAACAAGTGTTGCAATAGGGTATAACGGAAATATAAGGCAGCATCATTTGGATGTATTAAAGGAGATTGGTAAGCTTGAAGATAGTGTATTAAGTAAAATAAATATAGTAATTCAGCTTAGCTATGGGCTTACGAGTAATGAATATAAAAGTGAGATTTTGGATTCGTTAAGTAAGATGAATGTCGAATATACTATAATAGAAGACTTCTTAAATAAGGAGCATGCTGCAATGCTAAGACTTGCCACGGATGTTTTTATTCATGCACAGGATAGCGATGCTTTTTCCGCCTCAATTCAAGAATGTGTTTACAGCGGAAGCATTCTGTTAAATCCGTCATGGATTATTTATAAAGAGTTTGATGATTTGGGTATAGATTACATTATATATAATTCTTTTTCTGAAATTAACAGGTATTTAAGAAAAGTAATAAATAAAGAAGTTCTTTTCGATAATACAAAAAAAAGCAACCTTCTTTACAATAAATATTCTTGGCATGCAGTAAAAAATGATTGGGAGAAATTATATTTATAATCTGTATTCTTTCATTCTAAAATTTCGTAATATAAGGGAGTTGTGGTTATGGGTAATGGTTTGATTAATTTATTGAATATAATATCTAAAAAAAATAAAAATGTATCTAATAAGGTTAAAGCTAAAATAATAACTTTTAGCTTTTTCTTATTGTTTTGCAATATGTTTTTATCTTCCCTTGGCGTATATAGCGGGAGCAGCTCTGTAGCCGCTATTGTAGGGATTTTTATTACGTTTGTTGTAATTTGGTTTTTTGCCGATAATCACATATCTTCTGGGGATTTAATAAATAAGCCAGTTGTTATTTTATTCTTTTTTGTTGGGATATTTTTTCTTATTTCAGCTGTTTTGCATAAAGTCGCTGCCTTTATATTAATATCTTTTATACTTTTATTTGTGCTTCCCGTATTTTATTTTACGGTAGGTAATGATTATAATAATTTTCTTTATATGATGTCATTGGGAGCAAGATACAGTTATATTTTAATGCTTATTGTTTCTGTTTTTATTTCTCCTCTTTCCAATGGGCAGTATGCATCTTTTCTCGGAAATCCCAACGGACTCGGTTCTTTTTTATCGGTGATTTTTGTTGTTGTTTTATATTTGTATGAGATTAATGATAATAAGAAAGACAGGATTATCAATATGTTTTTGATAGGGAGTATATTTGCGCTTTGTATATTTACAAAATCCAGAACCACTTATCTTTCTTTGGGCTTTTCATTTTTTATATACGTTATATATATGATTATAGACAGAAGTTATAATTTGAGGGATTTGATTGGAAGAGTGATAAAAATTTTTGTGTCATCATTTGTATCTCTTATTCTGATGTTTTCTCTTCTTACATATGTCAGTAACTTTATTTTGAGTTTGGAAGAAAATATTTTCGGTCAGTCTTTTAAGATAGTGTTTAATCCTGAGAGCAGCTATAATGAGATTACTGATTTAAAAGGACAACTGCAAGGTGCGGCGGAAAGAGGGAAAAAAGGAATTGGAGACAGTAACTCTTTCTCTTCTGGACGAGCGGAAATTTGGAGAACGTATCTTAATGATTTGAATTTGACCGGGCATAATGCCGATAAACTGAAAGTTCCTTATCAAGGCGGATATCTTGAAGCAAATGCACACAATACATATTTGCAAATTGCGCATAGTGGGGGAGTTGTGGCAGGAATAAGTTTTGTTGTGTTAAATATTATGTTTGCATTTTACCTTTTTAAAGTCTTGTTTAGAGGAATAAGAAACAGAAAAATTGATATAAAATATTTATTTGTTGGTTCTATGCTTATAAGCTGTGAGATTATAATGATGTTGTCTTCGGTTTATTATCCTTATATAAGCGCCGTATCTGTTGTATATTACTTTGTGATTGGATGCTTTTTCGTTAAGCCGAGGTGCTTGGATGATTAATATAATTGATTTGGAGAATTAAATGAGTGATAAAAAATTGTCTTCGGGAAATGTAATAGTAAATTTAATATGGAAGTTTATGGAAAGAATAAGCGTACAGGCTATAAATCTTATTATTCAAATTTTACTTGCCAGAAAGCTTTTTCCCGAAGATTTTGCCGCTGTGGCAATAATTACTGTTTTTATAAATGTAGCAAATATTTTTGTTCAAAGCGGATTTGGTACTGCCCTTATTCAAAAGGCGGAAATAGATGAAGTAGATACTTCTTCAATTTTCTTTTTTAGTATTACGGCATCCTTTGTGTTATATGCTGCATTATTTTTTATATCTCCTTATGTTGCACAGTTTTATAACTTGGATATACTTAAGTATCTTTTGCGTGCAGAGGGAATTATATTGGTATTTGCCGCCTTTAATACTGTGCAGCAGGCGATTATGGCGAGGAATCTTGAGTTTAAAAAGAACTTTAGGGCAAGCCTTACGGGGTGTATTGCCGCAGGAATTACCGGTGTATCTCTAGCCTATGCAGGAGCCGGGATATGGGCATTGGCACTGTCTGCAATAGTGAATAACTTTATGCTTACTGTTGTTCTTTGGTTTAGTGTAAAGTGGAGGCCTAAACTTGTATTTTCCATGAAGAGGGTTAAAGCTTTATATTCTTTCAGTTGGAAGCTGGTTTGTTCTTCTCTTGTAAGTGTGGTCTATACAAATGTAAGAACACTCATTATCGGTAAGGCTTTTAAAGCCGATGTACTTGGATATTACAACAGAGGAGATATGCTTGGCTCAAGTTTGATGAACGGGCTTACAGGGGCAATATCGGCTGTTATGCTTCCTGTGCTTTCAACCAAACAAGATAAGGTTGAAGAATTAAAAAAAATGCTTAGAAGAACAATGTCTCTTAATTGTTTTGTTATATTCCCTGTTATGTTTGGACTTGTTGCTGTTGCAAAACCTTTAATACTTCTTTTGTTTACAGACAAGTGGCTGGGGGCTGTTCCGTTTATGAGACTTGTTTGTATTGCTTATGCTTTTTATCCGATGCATTCGGCAAATTTACAGGCAATAAATGCGCTTGGAAGAAGTGATGTCGGATTAAAGTTGGAGATAATAAAACGTGTACTTGGTTTATGCCTTATAGGTTTGAGCTTCCCTTTTGGGGTATATGCTATTGTCGGAAGTGAAATATTGTTTTCTTTATTGGCAACCGTAATTAACGGATTCCCGAACAAAACTCTTATTAATTATTCCATAAAAGAACAATGGAGGGATATATTCCCTTATTTATTGGCTTCGATTGTTATGTCTATTTTGGTTTATGGTTTAAGTATGATATTGAGTGTTGCAAATATTTTGCTTTTGTTTATTCAAATTATATCCGGTATAATTTTTTATATAATTTTCTGTCATATATTTAAACTTGATGCATATGTTTATATGCTTGGCAAGATAAAGGGTTTTGTTTTGAAAAGAAAATAAAGCAAGAACTATTTGTTCTTGCTTTTGTTTGTTTTTCCGGTATGCTCATATTCTTTTATAAGTTCAAGTAATTTATTTCTTGCGTCTTTAAGAGATCCAACTTCATCTATCAGCCCTATCTTAACAGCTTCTTCTCCTACGAGCACGGATCCCATGTCATTTACGAGTTCGTCAGTGTTGAGCATGATTTTATTAAATAAATCTTTATCAACGTTTGAGTGTTCAACTACAAAATCCGTTATTCTCTCCTGCATTTTTTGAAAATAAAGAAAGCTTTGAAGTACTCCTATTACAAGACCTGTTGTTCTGATAGGGTGTATCATCATTGTTGCGGTTGGAGTAATAAATGAATACGTTCCGCTAACAGCAAGGGGAACACCTATACTGTGGCTGCCTCCGAGTACCAGCGTTACACATGGTTTGCTCATTCCGGATATCAGTTCGGATATTGCAAGGCCTGCTTCTACATCCCCGCCCATTGTATTCAGGATAAGCAAAACTCCTTTTATTTCGTCTTTTTCTTCGACGTCCATAATCATAGGTATTATATGTTCGTATTTGGTTGATTTTTTTGGAGATCCGGCTTCTATATGTCCTTCTATTTCTCCTATTATGCTTATGGTTTGTATTCCGCTTTCGTATTTGTCATTCATTTGTCCGAGCTCTTTTAATCTGTTTATTGTTTCTTCATCAAAATCCGATTCGTGACTTATATCGAATTCTGCCTCGTTTTCCATTCTGTTTTTTTCTTTCATAATATTTCCTTTCAAATATAATAAAATAAGAAAGAACTTTTGTCCTTTCTTATTTTTATCAATTATTTGAAATTTATGTATTTTTTATTTAATTAGATTTTTATGAAGTATATTTACTGCATCTTTTGCCTGCTTTGTATCGACAAGAACTGATACTGTCGTGCTGGAATCCGAAGATTGATGAACAAATATATTGTTCGAATAAAGAGCTGCGATTATTTTTGCAACTACCCCCGGAACTCCTTTCATTCTTCCCATTATTGTTATTTTGGTAAATCCGTCGCATATTGTATATTCAAGTTCAAGTTTTGACATCGCTTTATCTACTATATGCTGTTTATCAGAATCTATAATAAAGGTTTTTCTGTCAGGGAATATGTTTATCATATCTATTGATACTTCTTGTTCCGCCAAGACTTCGAATAATCTGTCTTCTTTTTTAATATCGGTAAATTTAATATCTACCTGGCTGCATCCGTCTATTTGAGTTACTGCAGAAAAATGCTTTTCGCTGAAAATATCCTGAGGTGTATCTTCTATTCTCGTTCCTCCGTAATATCTTCCTTTTTGGGTGTTTAATATAGCTATAGGCACATCGGCTTTCATTGCATATTCCACGGCTCTCGGATGAATTACTTTTGCTCCGTATTCGGCAAGTTGGAATACTTCATCGTAATCCACGTTTTCGATTAATTCGGCATTTTCAACAACTCTTGGGTCAGCTGTCATTACACCGTCAACATCCGTATATATTTCAACCAATTCTGCATTTAAAGCAGCGCCGAGTGCTGTTGCTGTGATGTCGCTGCCGCCTCTTCCGAGTGTAAGCATTTGTCCGTTTTTGCTCATTCCCTGGAATCCCGCAACTACAGGTACTATATCTTGATTTACAAGTTCCATTAATCTGTTTGTGTCTATTTTCAGTATTTTTCCGTCTCCGTAATTTTCGTTGGTTACAATACCGGCTTGTCCTCCCGTAAGAGCTCTTGCGTTAATTCCTTTTGCTCTTATTTCTTCACTTACGACAACTGTCGTGATGATTTCTCCGCAGCTCGCAAGTAAATCTTTATTTCTTAAATTTGCGTTTTTCATGTCCGGAAGCAATCCCAAAAGAGAATCTGTTGCATAGGGTTCAGGTTTTCTCCCCATGGCTGAAACTACTATAATAGGTTTAAATCCGTCATCAATCGCATCAATCATGTTTTTTATAATCATACTTCTTGATTTTGCCGTATTTACGCTTGTACCGCCGTACTTTTGCACAATAATTTTCATTGCTTAAACCTCTGTGTATTTATTTTTTTATATCTATCATTATTGTATCCATTCCTATTTTTACGATACTTTCCCAAGGTATGGTCAAGTACTGAATTTCGCCGGAAAAGAAAGTTCTGGCTTTGCCTTGCGGAATCAATACTGCTTCTATTTTACCTTCTTTTTCATCTATTTGCAAGTCACAATTCCCTAAAATCCCCAGTTTTTCACCATTATTTATATTGACTATTATTCTGTCTTTTAATTGTGATAAATTCATGTGCTTCACCTCTTTTAAATATATGAAAAGAATTATGGATTATTAATAAAAGTGTATGTAAATATTATATGGTTTTGCGCTTGTTATATTTTATTAGTATTTTTTATATTTATAAGTTATAATTAAAATATAATAAGTGATAAAAGGATGTGAAAAAAATGTTAGACGAAGGGCAAAAACAATTGGTTAAAAAATATTGTCTTTATCCAAGTCTTTCATTGGCATTTTTAATTGTTTCCTTAACAATTGGATTTCTTTGGATAATTTTAAATATGCTTGGGGATTTGGTTTTTAATTCTATTAGATTTTATACTGCAGGGTTATGGACATATATCGGAATTGTAGTTGTTTATTTAGTATTTTTCATTTATTGTTTTTTATATACAAAGATTGGAATGAGAAAAGAAAAGTGGACTAAAATTGTAAATCATGCAGATTTAAAATTAGCAAATAAGGATTATTCAAAAAGCATAAGTTTGCTTTTAGGTGCAAGGGGAGCTTCAACTTTACTTGATATGTCTGATAATAAAAGTCTAAAAAACACTTCTGATGCTTTGGATGCTATTTCTGCCATAGGTAGTGTTGCGATGGTTGCTTCAATGACAAATGAATTAAGTTCTAATGCAAAAACAGTCGCAAGAGTTTTTGATATTGAAATTCCCAAAGCAAAGAAATATGTTTTGTCAATAGTATTAATTCCGGTTATTTTATTGATAGCTACATATGTTCCTCATTTTATTTTTTCCGCAAATAATGCAAATAATCAAGCTCTGATTTCATCAAAATCAGTATATGCATTACAAAGCTCATTTGAAATAGACTGCGTGAATGTAAGAATTAATGACCCGCTTGAAAAATATAATTCCCATGGATATGATGTTGCGGGATATTTATATGATTATGATGAAGCATATAATTCAAGCATAAATGTAAGTGTAAATAATGAAGGATTAATAGAAAAGGTAATTTACAATGTTGATATTGATATAACTAAAAGTAAAGAAGAAAATTTGGAAAAAGCAAAAGTGGATATTTTGAAATTAAATGTAATGCTAAATGATGCAAACGTAAAAGCATTGTCAAGTGATTTGCTCGAGGAGTATGAACTGCCAAAGGATTTTTGTGATAAATTTATAGAAGGTTCGTATTATAAAAAAATAAATTATAGTATTAACGAAAATGTCGATGTGGATTATTTTACGGAAAAAAAAGATGATTATGACAAGTATAGTTCTTCTTATATTTATTTTACAATAAAAGAACCGAAAAAATAACCAGAAAGCATATTGCTTTCTGGTTTATATTCCGCTGTGTCCGAATCCTCCGTCGCCTCTTTTGGTATTCTCAAGTCTTTCCACTTCTATAAATTCCGCAACTTCGTGTTTCGCTATAACCATTTGGGCTATTTTCATTCCGGGAGTTATTGTAAAAGGTTCGTTTTTTAATGTTGTAAGGATTATTCCTATTTCTCCTCTGTAGTCACTGTCTATTGTTCCTATGCCGTTTACAAGGGTTATCCCGTGTTTTAGGGCAAGTCCGCTTCTTGCTCTTATTTGTGCTTCGTACCCTTTTGGGAGTTTTATGTGTATACCTGTAGGGATAAGTTTTATTTCTCCCATATTTACTGTTATATTATCTGTTATATTTGCGTATAAATCTGCGCCTGCACTTCCACAGGTTGCGTACTTTGGTATAGGATACGGAGATTTATTTATTATTTCAACTTTTACTTTATTCATCTATTTGATACCTTTCTGATTTTTTATCAATTATATATTAATTGAGTCAGATTTTCAAATGTACCTTGATTTACGGGGTTAATATAAAAGTTACGCTATATGATTTTTTATTAAATTATTAAAAAATTTGAAAATGAATATTTTGTAAATCTTAAACTAATCGATAAAGAAATATATGATTGACATTAAAGAAGACCTTTGTAATCTTTTTTACTTTTATTAATTGTTATTCATGTATATTTTTATGGATTTTTTTAAGAGTATAAATTGAAAAATATATAAGATAATATCAGAATATACCTGCTTTTATTTAATTATTGAATTACGAATTTATTTATTATATAATCTAATTGTTAAAATATCAGAAATATTTGGTGTGAAAGGTGATATAAAATGAAGTGTCCGTATTGTGGTTATTTGGAAAGTAAAGTTATAGATTCAAGACCTACAGACGATAATACAGCTATAAGAAGAAGAAGGGAATGTTTGTCGTGCGAAAAAAGGTTTACGACATATGAGAAGATAGAGACGATTCCGTTGATTGTTGTCAAGAAAAACGGAACAAGGGAGTCTTTCGACAGGAATAAAATTATGAACGGTATAATAAAATCTTGTGAAAAGAGACCTGTATCCGTTGAACAGATAGAGCATATTGTAAATGAGATAGAAAGCAATATTCAAAAAATAGCAAAGAAAGAAATATCTTCCGATATAATCGGAGAACAGATTATGAAATATTTAAAAGATTTGGACGAAGTCGCTTATGTAAGATTTGCATCCGTATACAGACAGTTTAAAGATGTTAACAGCTTTATGGACGAACTTAAAAATATGCTGAATGAAAGAGGAAAACAATAGTGGAAATAAGAGAGAAGGTTATTAAAACAGAAGAACTGCTAAAAGGGAACATATTCAATGTAAGAAGAGATCATGTACTTTTGCCAAACGGTAAAACAGCGACAAGGGATGACCTTGATCATGATGGGGCATCTGCTATCTTTGCTTTAACTGATGCAAATGAGGTCATTTTGGTACAACAGTTTAGATGTTCTGTATATGATATAACAACAGAACTTCCAACGGGGAAGCTTGAATATGGAGAAGACCCGAAAGATGCTGCCATAAGAGAATTGGAGGAAGAAACCGGATACCGAGCAAAATATTTTGAACATTTTATGGATATATATTCGGCTGTCGGTTATTGCAATGAAGTATTGCATATTTATCTTGCAAAGGATTTATATGAAACATCACAGAATTTGGATGAAGATGAATTTTTAAATGTGATAAAAGTAGATATAAAAACTTTGAAAGAAGATATTTTGAATAATAAGTACAAGGACAGCAAACTTATATGTGCCGTGCTTAAGTATTGCACTGAAAATAATATTTAAAGAAATAATCATAAAAGAATTAATTGGGACATACCCTTTATTAACAGGGCATGTCTTTTTTATGTCCTTAGTAAAATTGAGGATAAAAAATTATGATCAGAGAATTTATTAATTATCACTTTAAAGAGAATAGGAAAAAATACTTGTTTTTTACTTTTGTGTTTGTTTTGGGATTGGTTGTTGGAGGCATTACAATATATTTTTTAACTTCTCAGCAAACAGAAGAATTGGTAGGTTATATAAGTTCGTTTTTTTCTGTTCTTTCTAAGGATACTTCAGGTATAAACAGCAAAGATATTTTTATGACTACGCTTTACAGAGATTTAAAATTATATGTGTTTTTATGGATTTTGGGTCTTAGTGCTTTGAGCTTGATTTATTCTGTAAGTGTAGTTTTTTACAAGGGTTTTATTCTTGGGTTTACAAGTACGTTTTTTATATATCAGTTTGGGCTTAAAGGTATTGTGTTTGCGGCTGTTATGTTACTCGTTCAAAATATTATAAAAACAGCTGCGTTGTTTTTTGCTACGGTAACTGCATCTTCCTTTAAATTCAATGTGCAAAAAAACAACAAAAACAAATATAAACAGGTAAATAACTCTGCTTTTTACATACGCTACACTATATATATTATAATAGCATTTTTATTGAATATCTTGGGAATTTATATAGAAAGTTATATCGTACCTATGTTTATGGTAGTATTTTCATCTGCGTTTTTATAAAAATAATAATAATTTACCCCGGCTTTTGTTTACGGAAAAGACGTTGAGGATAAAAAGGAAGTAAGTATGAAGGTAGAAAGTAAAGCTGTTATATTGATGGATGCTGGGAGCGGAAAAGTTTTATATGAAAAAAATAAAAATAAAAAGCTTTCTCTTGCCAGTGTTACGAAGGTAATGACGATACTCTTGATTTTAGAGGATATAGACGAAGGTAAAATTAATATGGCAGACAGAGTAACAATATCCGACTATGCGAGTAAAATGGGTGGCAGTCAACTATTTATGGAAGAAGGTGAGAGCCGAACGGTTGAAGAATTGTTTTATGCCATAATCATAGAAAGTGCAAATGACGCTTGTGCGGCGATGGGAGAATTTATAGGCGGAAGTATAGAGAAGTTTATATTAATGATGAACGATAAAGCTAAAGAGCTTGGTATGAAGAATACTCATTTTGTAAATTCAAATGGTCTTCCTGCTGATGATCATTATTCTTGTGCATATGATATAGCCATTATGACAAAAGAGGTTTGTAAATATCCTGATGTATTTAAAATAAGTTCTACTTGGCAGAAAGATATACAAATAGGAAAAAATAATGATAAAGAAAGAACGTTAAACAATACGAATAAGCTCCTTAAGATGAATGATAAAGTTGATGGACTTAAAACAGGATACACCGCAGATGCGGGGCACTGTATAGCTGCTACAGGAAAAGACGGGGATCTACGACTTATTGCCGTTATTCTCGGTGCACCCGACTCAAAAACGAGATTTTCTGAGGCCAATAAGCTTTTAAATTATGGATTTAATAACTATAAAGGAGTAAATGTTATTCAAAAAGGTAAAAGTTTTGCTCAGGTAGAGGTTAATAAGGGGACGGCAAATACCATTGATGCAGTTGCGAAAGAAAATGTTTCGGTTATTAGCGGACGCAATGAAAATAAAAGTTACACTACGGATATTAAACTTGACAATAAAAAAGTCGATGCTCCTGTAAAACAAGGTGATAAGCTCGGAACGGTAACGGTGAAGGACGGTAATGATATAGTTGGTACCAGCGATATAGTCGCATCAAAGTCAGTGGAAAGTATTGGTATGATTCCTTTTATAAAAGGTATGTTTAAAGAGTTTGTTACCTTAAACTAGTTGTCGTGATTTATTTATATATAACAAACTAAGAGCTCTCAAAATGAGAGCTCTTAGTTTAGATCAGAATATTTTTTTTCTTTCTTTATCTTCTTGTACAAGTCTTAAAACTTCACCGAAACGCTGGAAATGAACGACTTCCCTTTCTCTCAAAAATCTTAATGTATCTTTGAGGAGAGGATCGTCAGTCATTTTAATAAGGTTTTCATAAGTTATTTTTGCCTTTTGTTCCGCAGCCATATCTTCATACATATCTACTTCAGGATCTCCTTTGGAACCTATATAGTTTGCACTCCAAGGGACGCCGTCCACATTTACATAAAAAGGATTGCATCCGTGTTCTATATTATATCCGCCAAGTCCGCTTTCGATAAGTTCGTCTTTTGTTGCTCCTTTTACAAGTTCGGAAAATATGGTGCCTATCATTTCCAGATGCCCCAATTCTTCACTGCCGATGTCTGTTAAAATTGCTGTACCTTCTTTTAATGGCATATAGAATCTTTGTGTTAGATATCTTAATGATGCACCTAATTCTCCGTCAGGACCACCATATTGTGTCAAAACATTTTTTGCCATTCTTAAATCTTTTCCTGAAACCGTAACAGGATGTTGTAGCATTTTTTTATAAACCCACATTATTCATTATCCCTCCAATCCATATTTTGAGCGGCCCAAGGACCTTCTATATAATGCCAAAATCCACTGCTTGCACCTGTATTGTCTATCGGGTTATTGAACTGTTTGTATGCTTCGTTGGCCATATCAAGCATTTTGGAAAATTCATTGTGTCTTTTTAATACGTCTAAATCGTTGGGATGTGTATCCAAATATAACGCCGTATCTTGAACGGCAAAAGTATACATTTTTATATTGTGATAAATTTCTTCCATTGTCATGTCTGAAAATTGATTATCGTTTATATTGTTGTTATTGTCAGTCGGTCCAGTACAACCGCATCCGTTTCCTATTTGCATATTACGTCACTCCCTTTTACATTTCCTTCAAATGGTGAATATAAAGCTTCAAACATGGTTCCATGCTGCATTAATCCTTCATGAGGAGAATACATATCCGTATTCAGTTGAAAAGGTACATATGCATTTGCAACTTTTGGTATTAAAGGCATATAAGGAACCAATGGTTTGTATTTTCTTTCATTCAATTGTTAAATCCTCCTTTATAAGATTTGTTTCATTTATAATATATTCAAAAAAACTTTTTATTGTGACAAATGAAATCTTGATTATTAAGTGATAACATTTTCTTTTAAAGTTTTTAAGGTTATGAATAACTGATTATATAAAATCTGTTAGTTTATATTTTTTCTATTTGTAATTAGTTTAAATATTCAATAAACTTTTATGGAAAAGCATTTGATTATTATTGATAATAAGTATAAATAGGTTTATAATTGATTTCAAAACAATAAGGCTTTTAATGTGATAAAATATTTGAATTATTATTGAAAATGCTTAGAATGGTAAATGAAAAATTAAAAATAACACACATATTTTTTACGTTAATAGCATTATAAAATATATTGATAAATCTTAAATAAATCAATTTATATATCAATAATTTATGGAGGAGATTTTATATGAAAGTAATATCAACAAAGAAAGCACCTGCGGCAATAGGTCCGTATTCTCAAGGAATTATTGTAAATGGTATGTTATATGCATCTGGTCAGATTCCGATTATTCCACAAAGCGGTGAGATAATAAAAGGAGACATAAAAGTACAGGCTAAGAGAGTTTGTGAAAATATAGGTGAAATATTAAAAGCGGCGGGTATTGACTTTTCAAAGGTAGTAAAGACAACTTGTTTTTTGAGTGATATAGAGGATTTTGCCGATTTTAACGAAGTGTATGCAGAGTATTTTGTAAGCAAACCCGCCCGTTCGTGTGTTGAAGTCAGCAGACTGCCAAAAGACGTTCTTGTTGAAGTTGAAGTAGTGGCAATTATTTAAATATATTAAATATATTTTTTGTGTTTATTTAATATTATAAGATTAATAAAAAAGAATATGAATTGTCATATTCTTTTTTATATTATATATGGATATTTTTTTGTTTGGGGTATAATAAGATAAAAGTAAGTTTATGATATTGCTATGTGGGGTGATAATATGTATTTTAAGCTTAACAGAGAGCTTGAGCAAATTGGCAGTATAGAAAATCTTTCGGATAAGGAAGATGTAATTGTGGTTCTTACTTTTGAGGAGTGGAAAGAAGTATGTAAAAAAAATGATATATACAGTAATTATATAGATTTTAATAAAATAAGTTTTTCCAAATCAGAAGTTTACAGAGATATTATAGTAGGCACGTTTTACATTCCGAAGATGGGTAAAGGTGGATTTCAGGGAAAATTCGGATACTACATAAAAAAGCACAGAATGTATTTTATAGATAATGACAATGTAGTAAAACCGATAATAGACAGATTAAAAGAAAGAAGAGAATGGAAGAATCCATCGATAGCTCATTTTTTGTATGATTTTCTGGATATTTTAATTAGCAATGATTTAAATTATTTGGAACATTTTGAAACAAATATTAATGAACTTGAAGACAGGGTTCTTACCGGAGATTTGAAAAACTTCAATTATATGATAGTAAACATGAAGCGTCAGCTTCTAATTTTAAATAATTATTACGATCAGCTTATAGAAATGGGGTTGGTATTTGAAGAAAATGAAGAAGATATTTTTGAAAATGCTTATAAGGGATTGTTTAAGATTTTTACGAATAAGGTAAGCAGGCTCAACAGCAAAGTGGATACTTTAATGGAGTACACAAGACATCTGAGGGATTTGTATCAGGCTCAGGCGGATATAAGACAAAACAGAACAATGCAGACTCTGACTATTATTACTGCTGTTTTTTCTCCTCTTACGCTTATTGTCGGATGGTATGGAATGAATTTTGTTTACATGCCGGAAATCACCTGGAAATATGGGTATGTAGGGGTTATACTTTTAAGCATAGCAGTTATAATATTCTGTTATTATATGATAAAAAAGCATTTTCATTAGAAGTTTAAAATATGTTATAATAATATACACAAATTTTATTTTTACTTCTTTAAACTAAAAATAATAAGATTGTTTATTGTGTTTTTATAAAGATAAAAAACACAAATAATAAAAATAATATGACAGAGGTTATAACATATATGTTTGATTATAATGTTATAATAAACAGAAAAAATATAAAGAATATCTATATTCGTATAGATGATGATTTAAATGTTGTTGTAAATGCAAATAAAAATATAGAAAATGATTATATATATGCTCTTTTAAAACAAAAAGAACCGTGGATAAAAAAGAGAATTGATGATATGTCAAAAAATAGTCATATCAAAGATTTAGACTGTAAAAATATATCTATACTGGGAAGAGAGTACCTTATTAGGATAATAAAATCGAATAAAAATATAATTGAAATTAAAGATAAAATATTGTATATATTTACCGAATATGAAGATATTTCTGAGCAAATAAAAATTATCAACGAATATTTAAAAGAGATATTTGTCAATTTATTAAATGATGAGTTGATAAATTCTTGTATGGCAGAAATGGAAAGATTTAAAATAAAAAAAGATTTTAATTTGAAGATTAAATTGATGAAGTCTAGACTAGGCAGTTATTCTTTAAAAACAAACACTATATGCTTGAATTTATGTTTGATAAAATACAATAAAGATATAATAAAAAGTGTTATATTTCATGAGATGTGTCATATAAAACAAATGAATCATCAAAAGGGGTTTTATAATATGCTGTATAAAGTATGTCCCGATTATGATGATTATTCGAGAATTATAAAAAAGGATTTTAAATATTCAAATACTTGGTTTTTATTTTAAAATATATTATTTAATTAAAAGGAGAATACATAATGAATAAAAGAATAGGATTTATAGGTGTAGGAAATATGGGTTCGGCTATAATTGGCGGTATTTTAAATTCTGAGCTTGTTAAGGGTAAAGATATTACTGCAGGTGATATGTCAACATCTTCTTTAGAAAAATTGAAAGAAAAATACGGTGTTAATATCACAAAAGATAATAAAGTCGTGGTTGAAAACTCCGATATAGTGTTTCTGTCTGTAAAACCTCATATTTATAAAACAGTAATAGATGAAATCAAAGATATCGTTGATGAGAGTAAACTTATTGTAACCATTGCCGCAGGGCAAAGTATAGAAAATATTGAAAATATGTTTGGTAAAAGCATAAGGCTTGTAAGAACAATGCCAAATACTCCGGCTTTGGTAATGGAAGGTATGGGGCTTATATGTCCGAATGAGAATGCAACAGATGAAGATGTTGATGATGTTATAAATATTTTCAACAGTTTTGGCAAAAGTGAAAGGGTTGATGAAAGCCTTATTGACACTGCAGGGAGCTTAAGCGGATGTGGCCCTGCTTATGTTTATATGTTTATTGAGGCTTTGGCAGATGCTGCTGTTGAAAGTGGTGTTGGAAGAGATATGGCATATAAACTTGCGGCACAGATGGTAATGGGTTCAGCAAAAATGGTTTTGGAAACTGGTGAACATCCGGGCAAATTAAAAGATGCCGTATGTTCTCCTGGTGGTACTACGATAAAAGGTGTGAACTCTTTGGAGTATTCCGGATTTCGCGGTATTGTAATAGATGCTCTTCTTGAAAGCATAAACAAGACTTTGGAAATGAGCGGTAAGAAATAAATATAAAAAATTATCGTATATATTATTGACAAAAGGGTAAGTATATGATAATATAATTGAGCTTAATGAATTCCGAGAGGTACCGAAGTGGTCATAACGGGGCGGTCTTGAAAACCGTTAGGGTGCAAGCCCACGTGGGTTCGAATCCCACCCTCTCGGCCATTAAGATAATAAATTTAATATCTTTTTTTTTATTCGGATTACGGAGAAGTACTCAAGTTGGCCGAAGAGGTGCCCCTGCTAAGGGTATAGGTCGCGCAAGCGGCGCGAGGGTTCAAATCCCTCCTTCTCCGCCACTATTTATTATTTAGTGAAATAAATAAAATATCTAAATGCGTTATATTAAAGGCTTTCAAGCCTTTTTTTATTTTATGAAATATTTTAATTATATGTTCAAATAATTAAAAGTGCGGTCAAAAGTGCGGTATTTTTAGTTATATTTTTATGAATAATATTTCAACAAATTTACCATTGATAATTAAATTTGCTTATTTTCTTTATAATAAGAAATTTTTATATGATATTTTTTTCTTAACAACTGTATTTTTTATATTGCTTTGTTTTTTTGTTTTTATTATGTATTAAAAAAAAGAGCTTACCTCTGTAAGCTCTTTTATCTGATGACGTACTTTAATAATATATAAATTAATTAAATGTATTTATTGGTGTAAAATTACTTAGTTACAATGTTTTTATAAATTATATTTTACAACATCTTCGTAATCCTTATTCTTTATTTCCAAGATATATGATGTATTAGTTTGATATATAGAAAAGGTCGTATTGCCAAAAGTTTTTTTAGTTTTTTTACCAATATTATTTTTTACCCATTTCTCTGCTTTTTCTTGAGATATGTCCTCTGAATGAACAAGTGTAGCAAATACAGGAAGAATTTCTTTGCCTTTTTTATCTTTGGTAACAATAAAATTTATAAAAGAAATTTCATTGGATTTATGAACAATGTCCATGTCGTAACTGTATATGCCATTAGTTTCTTGATAAATAATACCTGTATCGGTTACGTGTCCTTTTGCTTCTGGAAAGCCCATTTTTTTCATTGCTAAAAGAACTTCTTCAGAATTTGATCCTTTTATGGTTGGAATTTCATTTTTACTTTTTTCTGTTGTTTCTGTATGTGCTGCATCAGATTGTCTTTCTTCCCCTTTGCAACCTGATAAAATTCCAATACCTAACATCAATACTAGTAAAATCGATAAAAATTTTTTCATAATTACTCCCTCCTTTTATATAAATGTAATTTTAAATAAATTAATGATCTTATGTTTTTATTTCATTTGCAAAAGTTTTATTATATTGTTTTTATATTAGTTTTGTTTTAAAAAGATTTGAGTAGAGTTATAATATTACTATTATCTTTTTTATTTTAGGATTGCTATATTAATGAGATTTTATGTTATAAAATCTTTTAAATAATTAAATAAGGTGTTTTAATATTTATATAATGATTTTTGATATAAAGTCATTTATCCTTATTCTAAAATATTTTTTAATTGCTAATGAACATTTGTATAGTATGTATTCATATTTCTTTGGGATTCCCTTAATTATATATTCTTTTGTATTTTTTTGTTTGTTTATATTTTAGACTATTTTTTTTTTTTAAGTCAATAAATTTATAGATAGAAGTAAAATTATATTAAAAAATAAATTTTTATGTATACTATAAAGTGTATGGACATTATATGAATAATTAATTCTATTTTGAAATATTAAAAGGGATAGGAGATAATCAAAAAAGAATTCTGCGCCTAAAATAAAAAATATTGAATAAGTAATAGGAATATTTTTATTAGCATATTTGATGAAAAATTACTGGATATTTTTAATATTATATTTTTGATTTGTATTATAAGAAATTATTAAACTTTGAATTTATTATTCAAAGTTTTTTTATTTATTTCATAGAAGGTCGGATGTTATTATTAAAATTAAATTAGAACCATTATAATTTACTTGACAATTTTTGGTAAAAGATGTATAGTTAATTTAAAGATATAGTGACTGTATTAAAAGTAATATTAGAGGAAAATATATTAATAAACGGAGGTGAAAGAAATGTATAAAATGTTGGAAGGTAAAGTTGCGGTGGTGACCGGAGGAACCAGAGGAATAGGGTTTGCTACGGTAAAAAAGTTTTTGGATAATGGTGCGAAAGTTATTTTATTTGGCTCAAGAAAAGATACTGTTGATAAAGCTTTAGATAAATTGAAATGCGAAAACAAGGATTATGATATAAATGGAATGTATCCAAAACTTACGGATGAAGAGGATATGAAAAATACTTTTGCAAAGATTAAGAAAGAGTATGGGAAAATCGATATTCTTGTGAATAATGCTGGGATTTCTGCAAGAGAAAGTCTATATGAGTATAAATTAGAAGATTTTGAGAAGATAATGAATTTAAACGTCACTGCGGCTTTTAATGCATCAAAAGAAGTTGCAAAGATTATGAAAGAGCAAGGTGGGGGAGTGATTCTTAATACCAGTTCGATGGTTAGTATTTATGGACAACCTGCCGGAGTCGGATATCCTGCATCAAAATTTGCCATAAACGGTATGACAAAATCGTTGGCAAGAGAGCTTGGGAAAGATAATATAAGGGTAAATGCGGTTGCCCCTGGCGTTACAAATACGGATATGGTTGCGGCTCTTCCCGAAGAAATGATTAAGCCTTTAATAGCAACTATACCTTTAGGTAGGATAGGTGAACCTGAAGATATTGCGAATGCTTTTTTGTTTTTGGCAAGCGACCTTGCAAGTTATATTACCGGCGTTGTACTTTCTGTTGATGGTGCTACAATGAGTTAAAATGGAATAAAATAAATGGCAGTAATAATTGGATAAAAGAGATAATAAAATATAGTTAAATAGAAAGAAATGAGGATGGAAATATGAATATTAATATTTTTAGAAAAATGTCTTACGGTGTGTATGTAACTTCTACTATGGATGGTAACAGACCTACGGGATGTATTACAAACAGTATAATGCAGATAACATCGGACCCTGCAACGATAGCGGTAAGTGTTAATCATAACAACTACACAAACTCTTGTATAGAAAAAAGCGGTAAATTTGCTTTTTCTATACTTGCAGAAGACTCCGATTCGACCTTAATCGGAAATTTCGGTTTTAAATCGGGTAAAGATAATGATAAATTTGATGGAATAGATTACGAAATGGTTGAGGGAGTTCCCGTTGTCAAAGACAGTGCCGGATATGTGGTTTGTGAGGTCATAGATAAAATGGAAACAGAAACTCATACGGTATTTCTTGGTAAAGTTGTTGAAGCTGAAGTATATGACGAAAAGAGAAGACAAATGACTTATGCTTATTATCACGAAGTGATAAGAGGTAAGTCTCCAAAAAATGCACCTACATATATTGCAGAAAAAGAAGAAAAGAAAAGCGGTAATGTGAAGTACGTATGTACAGTATGCGGATATGTATATGACGGGGATCCGCTTCCTGCTGATTTTAAATGCCCTGTATGCGGTGTGGGCGCAGATAAATTTAAAAAAGTAGAGGAAGCTATGGCATAAATAAAAAGGCACTGTACAGTGCCTTTTTATTTTATTTTTTAGATGATATTAATCCGCCTGTTAATGCATTTATTAGATTTTTGTCGGGCTTTAAATCATAACCGTAATTTTCATTTTTTGTAAGTTTTATATTTATGGTTTTTGTTACTTTTTTCTTTGATTTTGATGCTTTTATTATTTCATCCGAAAATATTTTCATGAACTTTTTATTGAGGTTTGATTTTTTTGTTTTTGTTTTGGAGTAAAGATTGTTTAGTACATAATCATAAGATTTTTTTTCATAATTTTTAAATACATTTTTAAAACTTGTATTTGATATTTCTACTTTTACAGTTGCATCTTCGCTTTTTTCATCAACTGATGAAGATATGATTTTATAGTTTAAATTTTTAAATAAGTTAGAATATATTTCATTTGATGTTTTTTCGTCTTCTGAATTGTTTACTAGCATATTGATATATTTATTATCAGCGTATCCCATTAGGATGTTTTTGTCTTGTGTTTTTACGGCTGATAAAAATTCATTAACTTTATCTTCGGGTTTTATCAGTGTACATCCTGTAAGGCATATAAGTAATATTAACGATAATAAAACTGATATTGTTTTTTTCATAATTTAATTAACCTCTCTATGATATATTGTATATTTAAAATATCTATCTTTCAACAAAAATTATTCAATTTTGACTTTTTCGTATAAAAGAAGTAAAATTGAATTACTTTAAGATATTTTTATAAAAGGAAATATTTATGAATAACAATGATAAAAAGATAAAAGTAAAAAAAACGATGAGGCTGAACAGCAGGGAAAAAGAGTTTTTGAAGCGTCACGGTTTTATGAGGAATAAGTACGATGATACAGATAAAAAATCTAAAAGTACAGGTACTTATGACAGTGAAGATTTGGTTTTCGAAGATGCTCTTTTGAATATTGAAAAGACCGAAAAATTGATAGAAGAAACCATTGATGATATATCAAATGATTCTTTGAAAGAGATAGATGAAAAGACTGAGGATGATAACTTAATTATAAATGACGTTAAAGAAATTAAACATGAGTTGGAAGGTATAGAGAAAGAGCTAAAAGATGTATTGCCAAAAGAAAGAATTAAAAAGAAAAGTTTAAAGGTTATAGCTTTATCTTTATGTATTTGTATTTTGGTTTCTTTGATAGGTGTATTTCAATATTGGTCAATGAAAGAAAAAGCAATGAAAGCGGAAGCTCAAAAGGCCGTAAACATTGCGTCGAATGCAAAAGAGGTAAGTATATCTGATAATTTGAGGAAACATACTGTACGTAAAGTCAAAAAGAATGAAAAAATGAAAAGCTATTCTTTAAATGAAATATATAATATGGATATGAGTAAGACAAGCGGTGTAAGTGCATCTGAGTTAAAACTTATAACAAGGCAGGGATTGGTTGGATTGGAAGAGGCATTTGTGGGGGCTGAAGAGAAGTACGGTGTTAATTGTTTATTCTTGGTTGCGATAGCATCTATGGAGAGTGCGAACGGAACAATCTGTTTTAAACCCAATAATATGTTTGGTTATGGGTCAAAAGGGTATGCTACAAAAGAAGATAATATATATGATGTTGCAAAGGGGCTTAGTGAGGGGTATTTAAAACCCGGCAGTTCACTGTATAACGGTAAGACAATCAGTGCCGTAAACAAAAGATACGCTTCAAGTTCTACTTGGGATGATAAAGTTGCAAGGAATATGTATAATTATTATTCGGTTATAAGCAGTAGAAGGAATTCTGCAATAAATAAATTATAAAAAAGGACTTTTAAAAGTCCTTTTTTATTCTTCTATTCCCATTTGTTCCGATTGATCCTGTACAATCAATGCATCGATGAATTCGTCAATATCTCCATCGAGTATATCATTTAGCTTGTAAAGAGTAAGGCCTACTCTGTGATCTGTAACTCTTCCTTGAGGGAAGTTGTATGTTCTTATTCTTTCTGATCTGTCTCCGCTTCCTATTTGGCTTTTTCTGTTGCTTGCGATAGCTTCTTGTTGTTTTCTCTGTTCTATTTCAAATATTCTTGCTTTTAATATTTTTAATGCTTTATCTTTGTTTTTAAGCTGGGATTTTTCGTCCTGACATGCAACCACTATACCTGAAGGAATATGGGTGATTCTTACGGCTGAGTCGGTCGTGTTTACACTTTGTCCTCCGTTGCCGCTTGAACGGTAAACATCTATTCTTAAATCATTTGGGTCGATATTTACTTCGACATCTTCGGCTTCCGGCAGTACGGCTACTGTGATAGCGGAAGTATGAATTCTGCCGCTTGATTCCGTATCGGGTATTCTTTGTACTCTGTGTGTACCGCTTTCATATTTCAGTCTTGAATATGCGCCTTTCCCTTGTATTGAAAATACGGCTTCTTTATATCCGCCTATGCCGATTTCGTTAGTGGAAAGCATTTCAACTTTCCAGCCGTTTCTTTCTGCATATCTTGTGTAAAGTCTGAGTAAATCTCCTGCAAATAAAGCGGCTTCGTCTCCTCCTACACCTGCACGTATTTCAACGATTACGTTTTTTTCGTCGTTCGGATCTTTAGGTATTAAAAGAATTTTTATTTCTTTTTCCAATTCTTCTTTTTGAGTGTTTAAAGATGAGATATCATCCAGAATCATTTCCTTGAAATCATCATCGTCGCTCTCGTTAAGCATTTCTTTATTTGATTCCAATTGTTCCATTACATCGGCGTATTTTTTATATGCGATTACGATAGGCTCCAGATGTGAATGTTCTTTTATTAATTTTGTATATAATTCATGATTGTTAATTATATCAGGGTTTGAAATATCGTTACTTATTTCATTAAATCTTTTTTCAATAGATTTTAATTTATCTAACATGTTATCCCTCCGTTTTCTCTTATGGAATTATACACCAAAACCCGAGTATTTAAAAGTATTTTTTTGTTTTTCCCCATATTTTGGGTATAAATGGAAATTTTAAGTTAACAATATAAATAAATTCGATTTTATTGTTTGAGATTTATTTATTCTAATATTTTAATAAAAATTTTTGTGACATGTTTAAAAGTTTTATAGTGGGTAATAATATATAAAAATATTTCAATATTAAGCTGTGAATTGATTTGTTTGGGGAGGTTTGACAGTGGATAAGAAAAATAGAAAAGTTAAAAAGAAAGTAATCATGAATAAGAAAGAACAATTCATTTCAAAATTATGTATAGGTTGCTCCACTCTTTTGATTGTTGGAGTACTGTTTGCAGGTATTGTAAACAAAAGCAATGTAAAGGTGTCGGATATAAATGAGGACAGAATAACGAATAAATCTGTTATGAGTGATACGGTAAAGCCGAAAGTTGCAAGTGATGACAATACTAAAAAAGAAGAACAAAAGAAATCCGATATAGATAAGAAAGAAAAAAGCACTGAGAATAATGATGATAAAAATAATAAATCTGAAAGTGCAGTGAATATTTCAAAGTTAGATTTGACTTCTGTGGAAAGACCGGTTAAGAGTGCTGAAATAATAATGGATTACAGTTACAATACAACTCCTGTATATTCGAAAACATTAAACGAATATTCTTCTTCTCATACCGGAATTGACATAAAATCAGAAAAGAATGAAAATGTTAAGTGTATAATGGACGGAAAAGTAAAAAGGGTATACTTGGACGATAAACTGGGATACAGTGTTGAAATCGATCATGGTAATGAATTTTACAGTGTTTATTCAAATTTAAATAAGAATATTAATGTAAAAAAAGGTCAGAGAGTAAACAAAGGTGATGTTATCGGTAGCGTCGGAAAGAGTGCCAATTTTGAAATAGCCGATGATTACCACTTACACTTTGGGGTAAAAAGGGATAAAGAATATATTAATCCAAATACATTGTATAGATAACATTTGCTAGTAAAAACGGATAGTACATATCCGTTTTTATTATATTTACATTAGAAATCATTAAATAGATTGATAAACTTAAATATTTATTATAATATTATATAAAGTTCAGTAATATTAAAAGAAAGAGAAACGGAATAAAGATTTTGAATAGTTTTTTATACACTTTAATTATTTCTATGGTACCAATCATAGAGCTTAGGGGAGGTCTTCCCATAGGCATTGCCTCGGGACTCAGTTTCCCTGCGGCTTATATTGCCTCTGTAGTGGGGAATTTGATTCCGGTACCTTTTATTATTTTATTTATAAGAAGAATATTTATCCTCATAAGAAAATATTTGCCAAAGTTGAGTGAGTTTATAGATAAACTTGAAAATAAAGCTCATTTAAAAGGTGAAAAAGTTAAAAAATATCAAAAGTGGGGATTATTTATATTTGTTGCAATACCTCTTCCTGGAACGGGAGCATGGACGGGAGCATTGGTTGCTGCTTTTTTGGATATAAGGCTTAAAGATGCCATATTGCCTATAGTTGCGGGAGTGTTGACGGCAGGTATACTTATAATGTGTCTTACATACGGTGTTACGGCAATTTTATAGTTGAAGAATTTTATAAAACTCTTTTTTAAATTTTATAAAAAAATATAGTTTTTTAGTAAAAAAGTATTGACAAAGAATAAAAATCCTATATAATTAAATTATAATCATTCTAATTTAAAATACCGGGAAGGGAAAATAAATGTATGGATGTAAAAGAAATTATTAGGAGTCACGGTCTTAAAGCTACTCCAAACAGGATTTCCGTTTTGGAGTATCTGATTAACAGCAGTGAGCATCCCAGTGCGGATATGGTAAAAGATCATCTCAATTCGCTGGGAAACAAATTTTCTCTTGCTACCGTATACAATATATTGGAAGCATTTATTGATAAAGGTGTTATAATCAAAGTAAGAGACGACGAAAGTAACATGATGCGTTTTGACGCCAGAACGGGATTTCATATACATATATATAATACGAAAACGAATGAGATTATTGATTATGAAGATGAAGAGTTTACGATGTTGCTTGAGAAAAAACTAAAAAAAATTAAAGAAGAAAATCATTTAAGCGATGAGTTGAAAATAGTCGCAGAAATGTAATAAAAGTTTATAACAGTATGTAATGATGCTGTTAAATATATAAAATGAAATTAAAAAGGAGATATTAATTATGAAAAAATGGGTATGTACAGTATGTGGTTATGTTCATGAAGGAGAAAATCCACCAGCAGAATGTCCTCAATGTCATGTTCCTGCTGAAAAGTTCCAAGAAATGTCAGGAGAAAGAACTTGGGCTGCAGAACACGTTGTAGGTGTTGCAAAAGGTGTTAGCGAAGATATTATTGCAGATTTAAGAGCAAATTTTGAAGGAGAATGTTCTGAAGTTGGTATGTATCTTGCAATGTCAAGAGTAGCTCACAGAGAAGGTTATCCTGAAATTGGTCTTTACTGGGAAAAAGCAGCTTATGAAGAAGCTGAACATGCTGCAAAATTCGCTGAATTATTAGGTGAAGTTGTAACAGACAGCACAAAGAAAAATCTTGAAATGAGAGTTGAAGCTGAAAACGGTGCTACAGCAGGTAAATTTGATCTTGCTAAAAGAGCTAAAGAAGCAAATCTTGATGCAATTCATGATACAGTTCATGAAATGGCAAGAGATGAAGCTAGACACGGTAAAGCTTTCGAAGGTTTACTTAAGAGATATTTCGGCTAAAATATAATTACATAACAATAAATAAAAAAGCCTTATTTTAAGGCTTTTTTTGTTGTTTGTAATTGATGATAATTTGACTTTTTTTTATAGTTATAGTATCATAATTAGATAAATTATGGTAAAAATATTTATTATGAGGAAAAAACAATAATGATTAAAGAAGCAATTAAGAGTTTTGTTGATATTTTTAAATCCAATATAAAAAATAGAAAAAAATCTTTGGCTATGGCTAAAATGACTATTAAAAAAAGATATTCTGGCTCAGCTCTGGGAGTTGGTTGGTCTCTTGTTAAACCTATCTTGTTTATTTTCGTTTATTGGTTTGGTATTCAAATCGGGATAAGAGGAGGAAAGCCTATGGATGGTAATATTCCTTTTATTTTTTGGTTAATGACGGGTATAATAGCTTGGTTTTTTGTTAATGACATTATGAATATAGGTATTTCTTCCATAAGAAGAGATAGTTATTTGGTTACAAAAGTTGTATTCCCTGTTGAAACAATTCCTATATTTAATGTAATGTCGTTATTTTTTACGCATTTAATATTATTAGTTCTTGTCTTGATAGTACTTTTTATTTGTGGATATTATCCGGATATATATTATTTACAAATTATATATTATACTGGATTTTTATTTTTCTTTGGGTGTGTGCTTTGTACCTTTTTATCAACGTTATCAGTTATAAGCAGAGATTTTGAACAACTTGTAAAGTCAACTACAATGATATTTTTCTGGTTGTCTCCTGTTGTTTGGGCTCCGTCTAAATTAGCAGAAGGTTCTTTATTATTTAAAATTTTAAAACTTAATCCTTTTTATTATTTTATACAAGGATATAGAGATACATTTTTGAACAAAATATGGTTTTTTGAAAGGCCTTCATATACTATATATATGTTAGTATTTACTTTATTATTTACATTGTTAACGGCATATCTTTATAAAAAACTCCATAATGAGTTTTCTGATGTATTATAGGAGGTTATTATGGCAAAAAAATTTACAAGAAATTCAGTTGATGTTAATATAGAAATTACAGATGAAATGAAAGCAACAATGCTGGAAGATTGGCCTGATGATATACCGGATGAGAATGTTGCTGTTAGTGTTAACAATGTTACAAAAATGTATAAAATATATAAAAAAGCTTGGCATAGAGTTGTAAATGCTTTTTCAAGTAAAGTTAAATATGGTGAATTCTATGCTTTAAAAGATATAAATGTTAAGTTTCCAAAAGGTGAAACAATTGGTATCCTTGGAGTAAATGGTTCAGGAAAATCAACACTCCTTAAAATGATTACAGGAGTTGCAACTCCTACAAAGGGTTCTATTGAAGTAAATGGAAGAATTTCTGCATTGCTTGAACTTACTTCCGGTTTTGATAAGGAACTTACCGGATATGAAAATATATTTTTAAAGGCAACAACTCTTGGTATTCCCGAGGAAGAAATGGAAAAAAGAATTCCGGATATAATTGAATTTGCAGATATAGGAGATCATTTGTATCAACCGGTAAGAACTTATTCATCTGGTATGAAATCAAGGCTTGGGTTTGCCATAAGCGTAAATGTGGAGCCTGATATTTTAATTGTTGATGAAGTTTTGGCTGTAGGGGATGATACATTTAAATTAAAGTGTTTATCAAAAATAGAAGAGTTTAGAAAACAAGGTAAAACAATTCTTTTTGTAAGTCATAGTTTGTTTACAATTCGTGGATTTTGTACAAAAGCTATGTGGATAAAAGACGGGGAGCTGATGGCAAAAGGCGATACTGATATGGTTTCTAAACTTTATGAAGATTATTTAAAAGAAGTTAGAGCTGCAAAGAGAATTAAAGAAAGAGAAGAACGAGAAAAAGAAAACGAAGTGTTTGAAAAAAAAGATATTTGGGAACTTGTAAAAACAAGATTTATAAATCTTGAGCAAGATACAAAAAATAGAGTTAAATTCCCATATGATTCTTCTATTATATTTGAAGTAGAGTATTTAGTAAAAAAAGAAATTGCAAATAATTTAATAGCTTGTTTTTCTATTAGAGATATTGAAGATAGAATTGTTTTTTCTACCAGTAAACAAGATGAGAATAATGTGGTAGATTCTTCTGTAGGAAGACATGTTTACAGATTTGTTCTTCCTAATTTAAAATTGCTTCCTGGAACTTATAGAGTTGCTGGAGAGTTTTGGAATAATGAAGCAGGGCTACATTTTAAATTTGCTTCTATTAGAAGGTTAATTATTACAAGTAGTGACTATCATGGTGATGGTGTATATTATCTTCCATATAAAACAATGCAAGATGAATATACTCTTGAACAAAGAGATGAAAATGGAACGTTGGATGAAATCAGAGAGAAATTATTGTAATATTATGGGGAGAAAATAATGTTTCGAGTTATAAAAAGATTTATTTCTAGAACAAGATTAAAAAAAAGAATAGTAAAAAATATTTTAGCAGTTTCTTACAATATATTTAAGATATTTAAAGTAAAAAATAAGATTTTGATTGCTTCAAACAGTTCAGATAAACTGGATAGAAATTTATTATATATATATAATGAAATAGAAAGTCAAAATTTGGATATTGAAATTTGTTTGCGATTTACAAAATCTGTTGATAAGACATTTTTAACAAAATTAAAGAAAGTTTTTACGCATATAGTGACAGAATATCATATTGCAACATCAAGATTTGTGATTGTAGATGATTATTATTTCCCGTTATACGTTACTAAAGTAAGAAAAGAAACAATAGTTATTCAAGTATGGCATGCAAGTGGTGGATTTAAGAAAATAGGGTATAGTGTCCTAGATAAATCTTTTGGGGTTAGTCCTAAAACTGCGAAAATCATAAACATTCATTCAAATTATACCTATTGTTTAATGGGTAGTAAATATAATGCTAAGTTTTATGCTGAAGCTTTTAGAACGGATATCAGCAAGTTTAGAACGGATATTGGCATTCCAAGAACGGACGTATTTTTTAATGATGAGTTAAAATTAAATTTGCTTGAAAATGTAAGAGAAAGATATTCTTTGCCTAAAGATAAAAAAATCATTTTGTTTGCTCCTACATTTAGAGGAAATAACAGAGCTTCTGCTCATTATCAAGATGATTTGGATTTTTCCCTAATGAAAGAAATTATTGGTGATAAATATATCATATTATTAAAACTGCATCCATGGATAACACAGAAATATGAAATAGATGATAATTTAAAAAAATTCTTGTTTGATGTAAGTGATTATCCCGATATAAATGAATTAATGATGATAAGTGACATAATGATTACCGATTATTCATCGGCAATATTTGAATATTCTTTGCTTGAAAGACCTATGATGTTTTTTGCAAGCGATTATTATGATTATATTGACGAAAGAGGATTTTATATAGATTTTAGAACAGATTTGCCGGGCAAAGTTTATACCGATACGCTGTCTATGGCACATGATATAAAAAACGGTAACTTTGAAATAGAAAAGGTTAAAGAGTTTAAAAAACAGACTTTCGAAGTCGCTGACGGAAAAGCCAGCGAACGATTTGTTAATGAGTTAATAAAACCTAATATGATAAAATAAAAATATTTTAAGGAGGAGTTAAAATGTCAACAGGAATGATCATTTTAGCCGGAGGTATAGGTAAAAGAATGGGTAGGCCTGTACCAAAGCAGTTTTTATTACTTGGAGGTAAACCTATTATTCTTCATGTACTGGAAAAAATTGAAAAAATAGAAGAAATTGAAAAAGTAGTAATATGTTCGCCGAAAGAGCATATAGACGAAATGAAAAAATTAATTTTCAATCACAACATTCAAAAAAATATTTTATGTGTGGAAGGTGGAAAAAGCCGTCAGGAATCAACTTATATAGGGTGTAAATATCTTCAGGATGTGGATAGTATTATTGTTCATGAAGCAGTAAGACCTTTTGTTAGTAAAAAAGAATATGAAGCTCTTATAAGTGATGAAAACGAAAATGCAATTTATGGACTTGATATACCGTTTACTGTTTTAAAACAAAAAGATGGATTTATAGATGAAAATTTAGTTAGGGATGAGCTTGTAAATGTTCAGCTTCCACATAAGTTTGATTCAAAATTATTGTTTGATGCTCATAAGAAAGCAAGAGAAGAAGGATTGTCTTTTACTGAAGATGCTTCGTTGTTCTATCATTATAATCCAGGTAAAAAGATTAAAGTATTACCTGGCTCTTTATACAATATAAAAATAACAACACCTGTTGATTTGGTTACTTGTGAAGAAATATATAAGGAATTTATAGTCGGAAAGGAATAGGTAAGATATGAAAACATGTATTATAACGGGAGCCAGTCAAGGGATTGGAAGGGCTACCGCAATAAAGATGAGTAATGAAGAAGGTATAGATAACATTGTCTTAATGGCAAGAAACGAAGACAATCTAAATAAGACCAAAGAACTTATGAATCCAAAATGTAATGTTATGGTATTGCCTCATGATATGATGGATTTGGAAGGTATAGAGTTAAAAGTTCAAGAAGTCGTAAAGGAATTTGGCTCGATTGATTTACTCATAAACGGTGCGGGGTTTGTAAATCCCACAGCACTTTTGGATACAACAAACGAAAATTTTGAAAGAACATTTACCATCAATACGGTATCAATGCTTGTAATGATTAGAGCGTGTGTGAGATATATGAAAGGCAGAGATGCTAAGATATTAAATATTGCTTCAACTGCAGGCTCAACTTCAAGACCGGGCTGGGTGGCATATGCAGCGGCAAAAGCCGGTGTTATATCTTTGTCAAAGACTCTTGCCGATGAGCTTAGAGAATATGGCATAAAGGTTTATTGTATATCACCCGGAAGATGTGCAACGGAGCTTAGAAGGATACTTGCCCCTGAAGAAGATCCTACAACAATAATGCAGCCTGAGGATGTTGCTGATGTAATTGCAAATCTACTTAGCAGTGGTGAGAATTGTTTGGATGGACAGGATATTATAGTAAGACAAAAATAAAGGGTGAATTATTATGAATGATTGTTTGTTTTGTAAAATAATAAAAGGTGAAATCCCTTCTAAGAAAGTTTTTGAAGATGATAAGGTATATGCTTTTAAGGATATAGAACCTATTGCGCCTTACCACATTTTGATAGTTCCTAAAAAACATTATGACTCTGTTTTGGATATAGAAGAGAATGACGATATTGTAAATCATATAATTTCTGTTTGCAATAAGCTGGCTGTAACAGAGGGTTTTGATAAAAAAGGATTTAGAATTATAAATAATTGCGGAGAAGATGGTGGACAAAGCGTGCATCACTTACATTTTCACCTTCTTGCCGGAAAAAAGTTAACATGGGAAGCATAAAAAAAGAGCATTTTAATGCTCTTTTTTATTTGTTACATTCACCACGATATTTACAATTTCTATGGTTACAATGAGTATTTCTTTTATTACACAGTTTATATGAGCCTCCTTCTATTTTCAAAGGTGCTCCTGTGGTAAGAAATGTTGCAATTTTTTTTCTTGCGTTTGCATATAAAAGCTGGATAGTAGGTCTTGATACATTCATTTGAATAGAACATTCTTCTTGTGTTAAATCTTCTTTGTCTATTAATCGTATGACCTCATATTCTTCAATATTTAACATTATAGGATTCAAGTCATTATCTTTATTCCCTTTAAAATATTGAATATTAGGCATTTTACACACATTTTTATATTTCTTGGGTCTAGACATAATATACCTTCTAATTAATTAATCAAGTATATAATAATTATTAAATTATTATTTGTCAAGATATATTAATATTCATTTTTATTGCAATGAAATTCTCTTTTGCAATTTTGATTGTTTTCATCAGATTTACAATTTCTTCTTCTGCATTGTCTTTTTTGTTTACGCTGGCAGTTGCCAGTATTATTACAATAACTTGAATTCATACTTGGACCTTTACCATCTCTGTTTGGCATTTTTTTCATCTCCCTTTGTAAATTATTAGCATATGCTATTTATATATAATTATAATCATTTTTTGTCATATGTCAATAACTATTTAAGGGAATTTACCATTGTTAGTCTACCTTATTAAAGAAACTAAGTGAATACAGTCCACTGAGTCCTACGATTGCATATATTATTCTACTCATTATTGAAGCTTGACCTCCAAATAATGTTGCAACCAAGTCGAATTGAAAAAATCCTATAAGTCCCCAATTTACGGCGCCTATTATAACTAATAATAAAACAAGTTTATTCAAATTTTTTATCTCCTTTTCATTTTATTTTTATACTATTTTTTCCATTTTTCATAAAAATAAACGGAATAAATAATCAAATAAAAAAGACCTTTTAAAAAGGTCTTTTTATTTTGCCACTTCTATTAAATTATCCGGAGTATTGTTGTAAACCCGTGAATTTTTTGGTACGCTTTTGGTCAGCCAAACATTACCGCCTATTATTGAGCCTTCTCCGACGGTTGTGTTTCCTCCTAAGATTGTAGCGCCCGAATATATAATCACGTTATCTTCAATATTGGGGTGTCTTTTTACTCCTTTTACGGGATTTCCGTCATCATCAAGTTCAAAGCTTTTTGCTCCAAGAGTCACCCCTTGATATAGTTTTACATTATTTCCTATTTCGCAGGTTTCTCCTATAACAACTCCGGTTGCATGATCGATAAAGAAATATTTCCCTATTTTTGCACCAGGATGTATGTCGATACCTGTTTTTGTATGAGCATATTCTGTCATGATTCTCGGAATTAAAGGAACTTTAAGCAAAAACAATTCATGTGCAAGTCTTTGAATGGTTACAGCTTCCAAATAAGGATAGCTCAGCAAAATTTCTTCTATGCTCATTGCCGCAGGATCTCCGTTATATGCGGCAATAATGTCTGTTGAAAGATATTCTCTTACTTTAGGAATACTTTCCATAAAGCTTATTGTTGCATTGTCCGCTTTGGTTTTGCATTTATTGCAATTTTTTTTATCCTTATTTTCATTATCACACATATTTATAAAAACTTCTCTTATAATGCTGTTTAGCTCCATTGCGGCCGTATTTAATCTTTTTCTTACATAAATGTTTATAAATTCTTTGTTATCAAGATCTTTTTCGTATATTGTAGGGAATAATCCGGCTTGTAAATTTTCTATTATTTCATTTACTCTTATTTTTGTTCCGAATCCGCTTATACCCTCGTCGGTCAATTCTTTTTGGTTTATATCAACTACCTGTCCGGAAATTTCTTTGCTTCTTGTTTCAAGCCATTGTTTCATACTGCTCATATTGAATCTCCTTTATATTATTTTACTAAAGGTAATGTAATTGAAAATTCACTTCCTACATTTTCTTTTGTTCTGACTCTTATTTTACCTTTATGATCCAAGATAATGGCTTTTGCTATACTAAGTCCGAGTCCCATTCCGCCTGTTTCTTTGTTTCTGGATTTGTCGCTCCTGTAAAATCTGTAGAATATATTTTTTAAATCTTCTTCTTTTATTCCTATACCATTATCTTTAATAGTTAGTATAGCATTATTTTCTTGTTTTTGTAAATTTATTTTTAATGTAATGTTATTATTAGAATATTTTATTGCATTATCTATAAAAATTCTTACTACTTCTATTATTCTGAATTCATCCCCCATAATGAATATGTTATCTTGAATATTATGAAGTATAGTTACATCCGGGTGTGTTACACTGAAGTCTTTTATTATCAGGTTAAGGGATTCTGTAAGATTCATTCTTTCAAAGTTATAATGAAGACTATTTTTGTCATATTTTGCCAAAAATAGCAATCTGTTTACTAGTTCTTTCATATTTTCTGCTTCAAATATAATTGAATCTACGCTTTCATTTAGAATATCTTCGTCTTTTTTACCCCAACGTTTCAACATATTTCCGTATCCGGAAATTACGGATATAGGCGTTCTGAGCTCGTGTGAAACGTCTGAGACGAATTGCTCTTGCTTTTCGTACGCTTCCTGGAAGGAATCTATCATTTCATTGGTTGTTTTTGCCAGTTCTTTTAGTTCATACTCTGCTTCTGATACATCCAGTCTTAAATCTAAATTTTCAGCGGTTATTTTTCTTGTTGTTCTGCTCATTTGATTAATAGGGGCGAGTATTTTCCCTAATTTCATTCTGCCCAGTATCAGAATCATAAAAGCTCCCAGACTCAAAACTATGCTTATCGGTGGCAAAATTATCATCAAAGTATTTATCAAAGGTCCTGCGGGGTAGAATATGAGGAGCTTATATACCTGAGAGTTTGCATTTATATCCCGGCTGCTTACCAGATATCCCTTGTTCAGTAAAGATAATCTTGGGAAAATTTCAAACAGCACGTTTTCTTTTAATCCCTTTATATATTCTTCGATATTTTTGTTATCATCGAGTAAATAGTAGTCTCCGTTTGTGTTTATAAGAGAAATTACGGATTCGTCATAAGTTTTTTCTATATTGTAAATATTTCTTTTTATATATTCCGTATCTTCAAAGTTTCCGTTTTGTAATATTTGCGTCATACTTTTGTTTATTTTGCTGTTTTCTTTATATACGTTCTTATAAGCGGTTTTTAAAATGGTTATGCTTAGTACCAATACTGCAATCAATGCAATTAAAAGATAAAGGTAAGTATACCAAAGCGCTGTTTTTTGCTTTATGCTTTTGGTTCCTTTTACCTTTATCTTTTTTTTATGGATATTTGAATTTGAATTATTTTTCTTCTTCCTCATCTTTAAATTGATATCCTATTCCTCTTACCGTTCTTATATAATGAGTATCGTATTTTTGATCTATTTTACTTCTTAAATATCTTATATAAACGTCTGTGACATTTGTTTCTGATTCGTAATCATATCCCCAAACGTTGCTTACTATTTGTTCTCTGGTAAGGACTATATTTTTATTTATCATCAGGTATTCCAAAAGTTCAAATTCTTTTTTTGTAAGGGATATTTCTTCATTTTCGTAGTGAGCAGTATATGTATTTTTATCGAGTGTTATTTTCCCTGCTTTGATAATTGCTTCACGTTCTCTTATTTCTTCGCTTGCGATTTTTCTTGATAATATCTTTCTTATTCTTGCAAGAAGTTCTTCTATTGCGAATGGTTTTGTCATGTAGTCATCTGCACCTATATCCAGCCCCATTACTTTATCAGAAACGTCTGATTTTGCCGTAAGCATTATTATCGGTGTAGAAATATTGTTTGCTCTTAACCTTCTGCATATTTCTATTCCGCTTAAATTAGGAAGCATTAAATCCAAAATAATAAGGTCATATTTGTCATCCATAGCTTTTATAAGCCCGTCTCTTCCTTCTATTGCTATAGTTAAATTGTAACCTTCATGGGTTAGTTCCAGTTGAAGAAATCTTGCTATTTTGACTTCGTCTTCTATAAGTAGTATCTCTTTCATGTTATCCTCCGATTTATATAATGTCTATTATATTAAAGCCTTCGTCATCCTTTATTATTTTTGTATGACCGATTGATGTTTTACTTTTGTTTGCTTTATTGTTTTTTTTCTTGATTTTCTCTCTTTTCTTTATGGGGATGAATACATCTTCACTGTTTATTACATCAAGGGTAATAGAAGAATTGGTAATCATAATCAAAATCATGAGAAGTGCTATGAAAATTGAGGGTATTGGAATTATCAGACATAATATTACAGGAATCAAAAGAGGTATATCCATTATGTTTTCATCCATACTGTTAATCCTGAATCTATAGCTTTTTTCTCCGAAACTGATTGCCACTATATGTTTATATAATCTTATAAAATATCTGTCATCGTAGTTTTCTATATATTCCAATGCTTTATCGTAATTATTCCTGGAGCGTATAAGTGCCTTTTCGCAAAAACCGTAATCTCTGCCGGTTTCGTATCTCAGCATTTCAATTTTATCTTCATCAAGTTTCATATGTTTTATTCCTTTTTTAATATATAATATTTTAGGAGTTTGACTGTTAACTATAATTATTTTAATAGATTTTTATTCATTGCTTAATTATAATTTTAGACAAACAGATTAATAAATATCAAAAACATCCAACCTCTGGAAAATCAATTTTAAATAAATATATATTGTGACTTATTATATTTGTATGTATTTAATTCGTTTATTGCAGTGTTTAAAGCTATATGCTTTTACATAAGTCACATTTAAAGGAGTTTTATCCCTTATAATATATTATAGTCTATTTCAACATAATAATCTAATTAAATTAAATAATTATTGACAAATTATTAAAAACAAATTATATTAACTTGTTAAAATATAAAAAAAAATGTATAATTAAAATGTTAAATTATAAAAGCAGAGGTGTTTATATGGCATTTGGTAAAAAAAATGTGACCTTAGAATATATAGCAAATTCCGGTGTGTTACTGGAGAATAAAGGGAAAAAGATACTTATAGACGGAGTTCATGTTAAAGATATTCCTCCTTATTTCAGTGTGGATAAAAGTACACTGAATAAAATGATAAATGGAATTGCTCCGTATGATAAAATAGATGTTATGTTGTTTACTCATCATCATGCAGAGCATTTTGATGCAACAAGTGTATGTGAGATACTTAAGAATAACAGACTTACCCAGTTGATTTGTACTTTTACTGTTATGGAAAGATTAAAAGAAGCAGCTAATTTTGACCCTATAATAGTGTCTCAGGTTCATGAGTTTGAGATTCCTTTTTCGGATTCGATTATGGCAAGAATAAAAGATATTTCATTTGAGGTTATATCCATACAGCATGACGGTAAAAATTATAATGATGTTGAAAACTTCTCTTATTATTTTGAATTCGGAGGTAAAACTTTCCTTCATTTGGGGGATAGCGCTCCTGTTATTGAAAATTTTGAAGATGCGGATATGTTCAAAAGAGATATTGATGTTTTATTGGCGCCTTTTCCTTATATAGCCTTAAGAGCAGGAAGAGAAATTATAAATAAATTAAATCCGAGAAGAGTTATTATCATACATTTACCTAATAAGGAGTTGGATAAGGGGAATTGGCTATATAATACTTTCAGAGTATATAAAAAATATGAAAGAGAACTTCCTCCGATGGATTTCTTTACAAAACCGGGAGAAGATATGACTATAAAATAAAAAGAACCTTTAGAGGTTCTTTTTATTTTATCTTTCCAAAACTGCTGAAAGGAAGTATTCTAAAGACTATTTTGGCTTTAAACTGTTCCCTGGAAATCATTCCTATTTCATTATCCCTGCTGTCTTTTGAATTCGGTCTGTTATCTCCCAAAACAAAGTATTGATTTTCGGGTACAACGGTAAGGGGATAGTCGTTGTAGGTCAGTTCTTCCGATATGTAAGGTTCTTGTATTTCTTCACCGTTTACATATACTTTTGAATTCTTTATTTCTACGCTGTCTCCCGGAAGTCCTATTACTCTTTTGACATAGTCATTGTTTTCATCTATTTTTACGACGGCAATATCTTGAAATTCAGGGGCTGATATTATATAAGATATTTTGCTGGCAAGAACTTTATCCGAGTCGTTCAAAGTTGGATACATACTGGTTTGTTTTACCATTACGGGCTCGCATATGAATGTTCTTATCAGTAATGCGAGTATTATCGCTATAAATATGGTAAATATCCAGCTGAAAATTTCTTTTGTGCTGTTTCTCATATTCATCTCCTATAATTTTTGTCTTACTATAATATACTGTCATATTTGTTATTTGTAAATAGTTTTTATATATTATTTAAGAGAAAAATCAATAGGTGTTTGTCCTGTCTGCTTTAAAAACTCGTTTGCTTTTGAAAATGGTTTGCTTCCGAAAAAGCCTCTGTTTGCGGAAAGTGGACTTGGATGAGGACTTGTAAGAATCAAATGATTCGGATTTGTAATCAATGTTTTTTTTGAAATCGCAAAATTTCCCCATAAAATAAATACAAGGGGTTTTTCTCTTTCGTTTAAAAGTTTGATTATAGTGTCTGTAAATTCTTCCCATCCCAAACTTCTGTGGCTTGCTGCTTGGTTTGCACGTACCGTAAGAACTGCATTTAAAAGCAGAACACCTTGTTTTGCCCATGGTACCAAACATCCCGTTTTAGGTTTTTCTATTCCCAAGTCGTCTTCCAGTTCCTTATATATGTTCAAAAGTGATGGGGGAGGCTGAACACCTTCTCTTACGGAAAAAGAAAGTCCATGAGCCTGTCCTTCGCCGTGATAAGGATCTTGACCTATAATGCATATTTTTGTGTCTTTATATGATGTATAATGCAAAGCGTTGAATATGTCATACATATCAGGATATACTTTGTGGTGTCTGTATTCATATACCAGTTTTTTTCGGATTTCTTTATAATATTCTTTGTCAAATTCTCCTTTTAATATTTCCTGCCAATCATTTTTAAATTCAACAGCCATAATACATTCTCCTTTATTGTTCCGTTAGATCTTTTATTACTTTATATGCCATGGTAATGCCGCATATACTCGGGGCAAATATCATACTTGAAGGTGTTTTTAACTTTTTATCCACTTCGTTTTTCGAATAACATACATTTAATTTTTTTATATTTCTCTTTTTTAATTCTTTTCTGATTATTTTTGCCATAGGACAGTAGGAAGTATTATATATATCATCTATTATAATATTTTCGGGAGATAATTTATTTCCCATTCCCATAGCAGAAATTATGTTTATATCGTTTTTATAACAGTAGTCTATTAAATCAATTTTGCTGCTCATTGAATCTATTGCATCTATTACATAATCATATTCTTTTGATACAATATTATCTATATTGCTTTTGTCCAAAAACGAGTTTATTTTTGTTACTTTCGCATTCGGGTTTATATCCATTATTCGCTCTTTTAATATATCGACTTTATATTTTCCTACGGTTGAATTTAAAGCGATAATTTGCCTGTTTAAGTTCGTTATTTCAACTTTATCGTTATCAACTATCGTTATATTGTATATTCCGCTTCTTGCTATTGCTTCAGCACAAAACCCTCCGACTCCTCCGCAACCGATTATAATGACGCTTTTGTTTTGGAGTTTTTCGGTGTTTTCTTTTCCTATAAGAAGTTCGTTCTTATAAAATCTCATTTTATGCTCCTTATAAAAATAACCACGGAAAATATTTCCGCGGTTATGATTTTTATTGATTATCTTTTTTCCAGAATTTTATTTCCACATCACCGATTTTCATTTCAACCTTTTCGTATGGATTCATGACTTCTTTTCCTTCGGAATCAATAACCGGTTCTCTGTATGTTTGTACAACTTGTTCTTTTGGATAATTATAATCTTTTTGTACCGTTCTTCCCGTAGAAGAATCATTGACGATTGTCATCTTTGATTCTCTTTCGTAAACATCATTATTTGTTTGTTGTGAGTTTATAGGGTTTTCTCTTTTTTGAGTCATCGGTATTTCATTATTGATATCATAATTATTCATAGGTGTGTAAGGTTCGCTTTGAACTGCTGTTTTTCTTACATTTTCTTTATAACCTAAAGGTTTGAATTGTGACATATCGCTTGATTGTTGTTTGTCTGAAGTTTTTTTTGTTATTGTCGTAAACTCTTCTTCCTGATTTTGATCAAATCCCGGTGTTGATGTCATATTCGGTATGTTTGATTTTCTTACCGGATTTTTCCTTTGTTCTTCTTTAGGTATTTGTGGTTCAACTTTTCCTTCTTTTACCTTTGCAAGTCCGCCTCCACTCATAACATAAATTCCGTTATCGTCTATTTCTGGAGAAGCTATTACTTGCTCTCTTCTGGAAGTACCGCCTTTTTTGAATTTATAATAAGGATTTTCGACAATTCTTCCATCTGCGATAATGAAAGGACTTTCAACATCCACATCAGGCATTGGATTTATTGGATCAGAGAGTTTTTCTGATTTTGTATTTCCTACTTTTTTGAGGATTTCTTTTGCATCCTTTATATGACTTTCTGGAGTTTGGAACGATTCCTCGGTAAGTTCTTCATATTCTTCATCATCATCTTTTGATATGATTTCTTCAGTTTCACTGTCTTCGTCTTCGTATTCTTCAGCTTCTTGTAGGTCTTTCGTTGTAACTTCTTCGTTTATTTCATCGTCATTTTCGTCTTCAAAGAAGTCATAATCGATTCCTTCATCAGAAGATTCTTCGTTTTCTTCTATTTCTTCATAATCAACTTCAGCTTCTTCAGACTCAAGTTCGTCTTCCATAGATAAGTTTCTGAGTTCGTTTAAAAGTTCTTCTATATCCTCATCGTCTTCATCGTCGCCTAAAGCTTCTGTTAATAAGTCTTCCAAATCCGGTTCTTTTTCGTTTTTATCATCTTCTTCTTTATCTGCCATAGCAATTCCTGCGGCTGCAATTCCCGCTCCTGCTGCTATTGGGGCAATATTTTCTATAATGTCATCTTCATCTTTTTCTTCTTCCGGTATATCTTCAACTTCTTCTTGAATTTCTTCTTCGTCTTCTTCTGAAGTTAATTCTTCTTCATTTATTGCTTCGTCAAGAAGATTGTCAGGTTCATCTTCTTCATTAAACAACTCTTCTTCGCCTTCGTTGAATTCGTCTTCTAATTCTTTTAAAAGGTCTTCGTCTTCAAGTTTTGAGCCTTCTTCTTGAATTAGAGATAAATCTTCGATATTTTCTTCACTTTCAGGATCTTCTTCATTTAAGTCGTCCAATTCAAAATCGGCAAAGAAATCTTGTTCTTCTGCTGCATTTTCTACAAGTTCTTTTTCTTGTGCTTCTTCAAAAGAATCTTCATTTGAGTCGTTATCAAGCAATGAATTGTCATCTTCATTGATATTGGTGTAGTCTATATCGTTGTCATCAGAAATATCATTTTTATTATCTTTGTCTTCTTTTATTCTTGATATATCATCTAAAAGAGGACTTTCTTTTTTGTCATCACTGCTTAATTCTTTCATGTATTTTTCATATTCATCTTCATCCATATACTCTGTAGTCATTACACTTTGTATAAATCCAAATGAAGATATAGCCATTATTACGGTTCCCGGAGTTAATACTTCGCCAAGAATTGATGGAAGAGGTAAAGGTATTATTGCTCCGAGATATTTCCAAAGGAAAATAGTTGAATCATTTGCAACGGCCATTGTTGATGCAAATTTTGTCATATATGCACCGGTTGCGTTTCCGAGCCCTGCGATACTTAAAGCAGATTCACTTACAGGCATCAGACCTCCGTTTAAAACCAAAATAACGAAGTTCATTAAAGCCCCTATAAGCAAAGCATAGACCCATATACCTTCAAGGTTTAAGAATAAACCAAAGAATAGAAGTATGTAAGCTACTATCGTTATCCAAAAAGCGTAATCGTTAAGTGCGCTTACTCCCGCAAGTGCCAATATTTTTTGAGACATGAAGAGTACTATGGATACAAGGAATATGTACCAACCTCTGACTCCTCCGATAAAAAAGTTCTTTATACTTCCTTTTCTGATCAGTCCAACTATTATGGATATAATTGCGATTTCAAATAAAAACATAATCAATTCCTTTCTTAACCGTAAAAAAGCTAAAGTATTCTCTTTAATGTAATTATTAAAAATAAATGTCTTTATGTATTTTTCTACTTAATATTGTTGTAGTGTCTAAGGATAAAACCATAGACACTACATTCTAACATTTTTTTTAATGAAAATTCAATACTTTTTAAGAAATTCGTCTAAAATTCAGGCTCTATAAGCCCATATTGTCCGTCTTTTCTTTTATAAATTACATTTACCGTATCTGTATCTGCATTTAAGAACACAAAAAACATATGTCCGAGTAAATCCATTTGTAAAGCCGCTTCTTCACTTGACATCGGTTTGATGGCAAATTTTTTGCTTTTTACTATTTTTAAATCTTCTTGTTCGAGATCTTCTTCGCTCTCATCATATCTGATGGAATCGGTTAATTTTTTCTTTAGTTTATCTTTGTTTTTCTTGATTTGTATTTCCAGTTTTTCTATTGCTTTATCTATACCGTTTCTTACATCTCTGTCCGCAACCTCTACTCTTATGAATGTAGAGTCGACAGTAACCGTGATTTCGGTTGTAACAAGGCCTCTTACTTCACTTATTATAATGCTTGCTTTTGGGTCTTTAGGAAAATACTTGCTTAATTTTTCCAATTTCTTTTCCGCTTCTTTTTCAATTAGAGCATAATCACCATTATAATTTTTAAATTTAATGTCAGTTCTCATGATCTTTACCTCGTTTCTTTTATTAATGGTTTTGTAGTGGCAAGAGTAAGAAAATACACTTCACTCGCACCATTGTTAATAAGTATTTTTCTCAACAAATTTATTGTTGCACCTGTAGTTAGAACATCATCTATTAAAAGAATTTTTTTGTTGAAAATTTCATTTTTGTTCCTTACTTCAAATGCATTTGTTAAATTTGTTTGTCGACGTTTTTTATCCAGACTTTTCTGGTCTGCTGTAGGTTTTGTCTTGATGAGAATATTTCTTTTCAGTTTTTTGTTTGCTTTTTGATTGAAACCTTTTGAAATCAGATATGATTGGTTGTATCCCCTTATTTTTCTTTTATCCTTGTGTAAGGGAACGGGGATTATTATTTCGGTATCATTTATAAAATCCATATCTTTTGTTTCTTCGTACATCAATTGGCCTAGTTTTATGCATAGATTTTCAAAACCTTTATTTTTTATTTGGTTTATTATTCTTTTTGAAATCTTATCGTAGTACCATAAACTGTGACCTTTATATATATTTATATCGTTATCGTATACTGAGTGACTTTTTTTATTATTGTATAAGTTTTTATTTGTTTTTGTATATGTTAATTTATCTTTGCATTTTTCGCAATATATTTGATTTTCGTGCAGCATTGTTTTTTTGCATATACAACATATTGGATTGTCAGGATATAAAATTCTATCTGCGACGTTTCTTATTAACTTATTAATATTATAACACGTTTTCATAAATTTTCTACTTTTTATACGCTAAATTATATTTTTTTTGGAAGCAAGAGTTAAGAAATAGGTTTCTTTTGCTCCTGCTTTAAGAAGAGTTCTGCTTATTTCGTTTATGGTTGAACCTGTTGTGAATACATCATCCACTATAAGTAAAGTTTTGTTTTTGATTATTTCGCTGTCTGTTACCTTGAATGCTTCGTGTAAGTTTGTCTTTCGTTCTTTTTCGCTTAGTCCGATTTGATCTTTTGTACTTCTTTCTTTTATGATTATATTTTCTTTTAAAGGTATTTTGGTATTGGCTGCAAATCCTTTTGCTATCAGCAGTGCTTGATTGTATCCTCTGATTTCAAAACGTTTTTTGTCTGAAGGAGTAGGGATTACAATATCTATATCCTGTAGAAATTCTACATCCCGGGTATTTTTATAGAGGACATTTCCTGCCTCTATCGCCAGCCCTTCACAATTTGAATATTTTATCTTTTTTATTATTCTTTTAGAGTATTTGTCGTAGTTCCAAATGGAATAGCCTTGTGTGAAATAATATTCATTTCCTTCGCAGTTTTCGCATAAGTTTGAATAGAGGTTATCCGATATATCCCGTGAGCATATATCGCATCGCTTTCCTTTTATCCATTCCACTTTGTTTTTGCATTCGTTGCAGTATATATCTTCTTTTGTAAGCAGCACTTTGTTGCATATACCGCATTTTGGGGCGGTTGGAAAGAATATTTTCTCAAGTGTTTCTTTTATTATATTTTGGAGATTCATTCAAAAACCTTTCTTGAATTATAAAAATTCTTTGAGCCTGTCTGCAAGAGTTGTTTTTCTCTTATTTCTTTGCACGCTTCTTATCATACCTTTAAGCCCGTTTACTTCTCCTATGAGAATTACCATTTCTTTTGCTCTTGTAACTGCGGTATAAAGCAAGTTACGATTTAAAAATCCTGAGTATCCGCTGAATATCGGGATTATGACTGCCTTAAATTCACTGCCTTGACTTTTATGTACTGTTATGGCGTATGACAGTGTTAATTCTTCCATTTGGTCTTTTGGGTATATTACTCTTTTTTCATCGTCGAATACTATTTCCAAAGTTTGTTTTTCGTTATCGATTCGTTTTATTATTCCCATATCACCGTTGAAGATACCTTCTCCTTTTTTTAGAGTATTGATATCGGTCCATTTCATTTGGTAATTGTTCTTTATCTGCATTACTCTGTCGTTTTCTCTAAATACAGTGAGACCGTGGTTAATTTGTTTTTTTTCTTTGTGAGGCGGATTTAAAATTTCCTGTACAGATTTGTTTAGTTCACTTACTCCGGCTAGTCCTTTTTTCATTGGTGAGATTATTTGAAAATCTTTAAGAAGGTCGTATTTTTTTAGAGGAGTATTCTTGTAATTGAATATTATATTCAGTATATTCCTTTTTATTTTTTCTTGTGAAATCGTGTTGATAAAATAGAAATCCTCTGCTTCTTTTTTCAGTATCGGCATTTCGCCTTTGTTTATTCTGTGGGCATTCGTTATTATCAAGCTTTCTTTGTCTTGACGGTATATTGTATTCAGTCGTGTGACGGGGAATATATCACTGGAAATCAAGTCAGATAATACGTTTCCTGCTCCCACAGAGGGAAGCTGATCTATATCTCCGACAAATAACAATGAGGTTTTTGGTTTCACAGCTTTTAAAAAAGCATCGAATAAGGAAATATCTACCATGCTCATTTCGTCTATTATGATAAATTCGCTGTCTATTGTATTGTCTTCATTTTTTCCGAAAGACAGGAAATGATCGGTTTCTTGTGTATATTCGTATTCAAGAAGTCTGTGTATTGTTTTAGCCTCACTTTTTGTCGATTCACTCATTCTTTTTGCGGCTCTTCCCGTAGGAGCCGTAAGAGTATATTTTTTACCTATGCTGCCAAGTATGTATATTATAGCGTTTATGATGGTTGTTTTTCCTGTTCCGGGACCTCCTGTGATAATTGAAACTTTTGATTTGATTGCACTTATTACAGCTTGTTTTTGCTTTTCGTCAAGAGTTATTTTATTATGGGTTTCATAGTTTTTTATGAGTTGTTCAAAATCAGTATCTTCTTTTTCTTCTTTGTATGTGTTTAAATATATTAGATTTTTTGCGCTTTCTATTTCACAGTTATAAAGCTCTTTAAGAAAGCATCTTTCTTCGTTTTGGGTTGTTTCAAGTATAATACTGTCATCTAAAAACATATTTTTTAGGATATGATTTACATTGTCTTCGTCCACTCCGAGCATTTTTGATACTTTGTTTTCGAGCTCGTCTTTTAATATATAAGTATTTCCGTCTTGATAACATCCGCTTAAAACGTATTTTATTCCGCTTATTATTCTGTATGGGCTTTCCGGCTCTATTCCTACGCTCATGGCAATTTGATCCGCTCTTTTAAATCCTATTCCGTATACATCATCTATTAAAGCATAGGGATTTGTCTGTATTATATTAAGTGTATCCGATTTATATTCATTGTATAATTTTCTGGCATAGTTTGGTTTTATATTGTATTTTGAGAGTTTCATTATTATGTTTCGCATATTTTCTTGGTTTTTGTATTCAACTCCTATAATAAGAGCCGTTTTTTTGCCTATGCCTTTTACTTTTGATAATTGCATCGGATCGTTTTCCAATATGTCTAAGGTTTCTTCTCCGAAGTAGTCTACTATATCTTTTGCTTTTTTAGGTCCTATACCGTTTAACATTCCGCTTGAAAGATATGTGTAGATGGAATCAGTATCCGTAGGTACGATTATTTCCAGACTTTCGACTTTGAATTGTTCGCCGTATTTTATATGATTTACGTATTCACCTGTTGCCTGAATATCGATTCCCGGTTTTAGATTTTCAAAATATCCGACTATGGTTATTAAAATATCATCAGAATCTATATCTGCAATCGTATATAAATTATCAGCATTGTGATAAATAATTCTATCTACTTTTCCTTTTATTGTTTCAGTCATTTTATACCTCATTAATAAAAAATTATATCATATAACACAAAAATAAAAAAGTAATATATATGGTTAAGAGAAGTGAATTATGTTATTATATTTATATATATTTTTGATGGGGGAATTTTATGAAAAAAGCAGTTTTTTGTATATTTACATTAATTGCGGTTTTTGTGTTTTTTTGTGCTTGCGGTGCAGAAGAAGATGATAAACCGATTATCGGTTATTCCGGGGTTTTGAAAAATTGCAATAAGATTGAGGTTAGGGATAAATCAAAAAATAAAATAGTTAAAATTTTCAATAGTAAAGAGGATATTAAAAATTTTGTTAATAAAATTCAAATTGATGATTGGCAGGTTGCGAAAGAAAAGGGGAAAGGGCATAAGAAAGAAGATATCGGAGCAGGTAAAGGCAACGAACGGTATAGCTATGAATACATATTTTTATATGACAAATATGAAGCGAGTCTGTCCGTTTATAAAGACAGACCTCTGGTAAGGTTTCGTTCCGTCGATGTAAGGATTCATTTTATCGTTCCTGAAGATGTGTATACTTATTTGAATAACATATAAAATTATAAAAAACAAGTAACAAAAGATTTCTTTTGTTACTTGTTTTTTATATTGTATGTTTTAATTTATAATTTCGAATTTAAAACCCTCTTTTACTTTCTTTTCCTTTATGTTCTTAAATATAATCACCGTTTCTTTTTCTTCTGTTGTTATTGGGTTTATATCGAAAGTAAAGACGTTTATCTTTTTATATATTTCTTTTGTTGGCATTCCTGTAAATTCTTTTAAATACTTATTTTTAAAAGCTTCGTTTTTTATAATCTCAAATATATTTTCTTTGTTGAGAGGTTGTATTTTTTTGATAAAGTTCTTTTGCGGTTTTCTGATTTTTATGTGATTTAAATAATCAAAGCTTATTAAGTTATAGGCTTTTTTTTCATCAAATTGTTTTAAGTAATCATACAGTATTTCATATAAATCCTCTTTGCTGAGACTTTTTTTGAATAGATTTCTTTTTATGAAATATTTGTTTAAATTTTCGTAAAACTCAAATGGAGTCGATGAAATTTTTTCCACAAAATATTCCAGCGTATTGCAAAAATTATTTGAATTGTAGTATTTGTCCGTTAAGAATTCTATGTTTTTGAGTTTTGACAGTTCACTATAATTTATCCATTTATTTTCCAGAATTTCGTAAGGAGTGAAGTTGTTGTATTTAAGTTTGTACTTCTCTTTTGATTTTTCCATCATCGTTCCGTGAAGAACTTTTAAAAATCCCAGTTGTAGCATATGAGGGTTAAGGTTGTAAGCATAGTTAAAGCTTTCTTTAAATGATGTTAAATCTTCATAGGGAAGTCCCGATATTAAATCCAGATGAATATGAACATTATCGTTTTTCAATAATTTGGTTACATTTTTACCTATCTTTTGTATATCGGTAATTCTGTTTATTTCTTTTATTGTATTTTCATTTGTCGATTGCAAACCGATTTCCAGTTGAAACATATCGTTTGGTGCGTTTTGAAACAGTTCTATTATTTCATCGTCGAGTAAATTTGCACAGACTTCAAAATGGAATTTTGTGTGTTTGCTGTTTTTTAAAATAAATTTTATTATTTCTTTTGCCCGTTTGTTGTCTGCGTTAAATGTTCTGTCGATAAGTTTTACCAAAGGTATATTATTATTTATGAAGAACATTATTTCTTCTTTTACTTTTTCTATATCGCGAAATCTAAGTCTTTTGTCGAGTTCCGAAAGGCAGTAACTGCAGTTGTAAGGACATCCTCTTTGGGTTTCATAATAGACGATTTTATTTTCAAATTCTTTCATGTCTATATTAGTATAAGGAAATATTACATCGTTAAAATCTATATGCTTTTTTATATAGTTATAATCTTTTGAATTTTTATCGAATACATTCTGTATTCTTGGTTGTTCTTTGTTTTGTATAGATTTTAAAAGTTTTAATGTTATTTCTTCTCCTTCACCTGCTGTGATGTAATCAATAAAATCGTATTTATCAAAATAATCTTTTGCATTAAAGCTTACTTCGCTTCCTCCGAATATTATTGTCGAGTTTGTAATCTTTTTTAAAGATGAAGCTATATGAAGTACATATTCTATATTCCATATATAGCAGGAGAAAATGTAAATATCGCTTTTTTGCGCGAATAAATCCTCCAAAACCTTTTCCTTTGGCATGTTTATATTGTATTGTTTTATGTTGGCATTAATACCTTTTGGTATAGAATTGTTAAATAAATAATAAACCGCAAGGTTTGTATGAGTGTATGCACTGTTTATTCCGATTAATGTTGCTTTCATTTGTTCTCCTTCAAATACAGGTATATAGTATTATTAATATATAGTATATCTCTTTAGCTTTTTATTGCAAAGTTTTTGTGTGATTTTGTTAGAAATCTATTTTCTCTTTATTCTCTGTTTTATTTTTGTTTCAAATTATATATGAGTTACTTATGCTAAATGTTTCAGAGATTGAGTTATGAAATAATGTTTATGTATTTGTATTGATTTGGGTATACTTTGAATTTTGAATATTTTTCAAAATTATGATGATATATTACTTATTACTGTCATTATATATGAGTAAATTTTCAGTTTAAGCATTGTTCCTTTAAAGTAGAACTAAAATTTATAAAGTTATTTTTCGAATTATTAAATAACTGTATAGAAAATAATGTATTGTTATTGACAAATAGATTTTGGAAAAGTATGATAATAAACATTAAAAATTATTTTGAAAAATTTTTAACTAATATATCTTATGTGGTTATTCGAATAGGAGAAGTTTATGGTTAAACGAAAAACATTATTACTTATTGCCGGTTTGGTCTGGATGATTGCAGGATTTAATATTTTAAAAATCGGTATTATATCTTATTCCGGACATGTTTATTTTGTTAATATTATATATTCGTTAATTGTGTTTTTCTTATTTTGTTTTTTTATTTTTAATAAATTGGTTTTGAAACACACTGTGCGTATCACTGGATATAATGAAGAAAAAAAATATTTTTGGAATTTCTTTGATATTCAGTCATTTTTAATTATGGCTTTTATGATTACAGTCGGTATTTTAATAAGAAACTTAAATCTTTTACCGGATATGGTGATTGCGGTATTTTATTCTGGTTTGGGTTCTGCATTATTTGGGGCAGGAATAAAATTTATGAAAAATTATTTTTGTTATACATTCTAAATTTATGTTTTAGTGGAGGAAGCGATGAGAAAAATTATAAATACGTCTTTTGTATATTCAATATTGGCATTTGTAGCAGGAGTATTTTACAGAGAATTTACAAAATTTAATGGATTTACTGGTAAAACAACACTTGGAGTAGTGCATACTCACTTGTTTGTATTAGGAGTTTTTTTCTTTCTTTTATTAGCACTTTTTATTAAAAGTTATCCCGATATTTTAGAAAATAAAAAATTTAGTATATTTTATATTTGGTACAATATTTCTTTATGTCTATTTTCTGTCATGTTATTGGTACGAGGAGTTGTTCAGGTTCTAAACGTTAGTTTGTCCACTCCAATAAATGCATCAATTTCCGGAATGGCAGGCATATCTCATATTATGCTTACTGTAAGTATTATTTATTTCTTTAATATTTTAAAAAAGATAATTAAGTGATAAAATTTTATTATATAAGATAGATATCTTAAAATATTTATTAAGAAATTTATAATATCAAGTATTTTTTAATCGGATAATAGGTTAATCGTCATAATTATAATAAAATATCCATATGCTAATAAAAATAAGAGATATCAAATATATTGTATCTCTTATTTTTATATAAATTATTGCAATGTTCTTTTTAAACTAAACGTTAAATCTGAAAAATATTACATCTCCGTCTTCAACAACGTAATCTTTTCCTTCGATTCTTGTATATGCAAGTTCTTTTGCTTTTACGTCGCTTCCGGCTTCCATAAGTTTATCGTATTTTGTTACTTCGGCTCTGATGAATCCTCTCTCAAAGTCAGAGTGGATTTTTCCCGCAGCACCGGGTGCTTTGGTTCCTTTTTTTATCTGCCATCCCTTTACTTCCTGTTTCCCCGCCGTTAAGAAGGTTATTAAATCAAGTATTTTGTATCCTTCTTTGATGATTTGATCCAGACCTGATTCTTTTATTCCCAAGTCTTCCAAGAACATCTTTTTTTCTTCTTCGTCGAGTTCACTGAGTTCTGCTTCGATTTTTGCGCATACTTTGATTACTTCTATATTTGGGTTTACTTCTTTTACATATTCTTTTAGCGATTTTACGTAGTCATTGTCTTTTGTTAAATCATCTTCACTTACGTTTGCCGCATACATTATCGGTTTTGTAGTAAGAAGATCCTGTGATTTTAAATACTCAGATTCACTTTCGTCAAACTCGTCCAAATTTACGAATTTACCGTCTTCAAGGTATTTTTTTGCTTTTTCCAGCGTGGCAAGCATAAATTTTTCTTCTTTTCTGCCGCTTTTTGCCGCTTTTTGTACTGTTGCTATTCTTTTGTCTATTAATTCCAAGTCGGAAAAAATAAGCTCGTAGTTTATTGTTTCGGCATCTCTTACCGGGTCTATGCTTCCGTCTACGTGGGTTATGTTTCCGTCGTCAAAACATCGTACCACCTGAAGTATCGCGTGTACGTTTCTTATGTTTGAAAGAAACTGATTGCCCAGTCCTTCGCCTTTTCCCGCATTTTTTACAAGTCCCGCAATATCCACAAATTCAACGGTTGCATAAATTGTTTTTAATGTATCGTAAAGTTTACTTAAGTTATCTATTCTTTCGTCCGGAACATTTACAACTCCCACATTTGGCTCAATAGTACAAAAGGGGTAGTTTTCTGCTCCTGCGTTTGCTTTTGTGAGTGCATTGAATAATGTACTTTTACCTACATTTGGTAATCCTACTAGTCCGATTTTCATTTTCTTCTCCTTAAAAATAATCTTTATAAAGTATATAACATATTTTTTCTTTAGTAAAGCATACCTTTTGATAAATCATGTTTTTATATAAAAATTATTGCGCTTATAAAAATTAAAATTATGTTCATTAAAGCATGGTTGTTTTATATTTAATATGATTGTTAAGGTAATATGTATCAAGCTCTGAATGCGTCTTTTATTATATTTATATCGAAAGTTCCTTTTGTTTTGTTTATAATTTCAACGACATCAAATCGTATTTTATATTTATCCGTCATATTTTTTTCTTTCAGATAATTTTGAGCACTGTCTATTATTCTTTTTTGTTTTGATGTTTCCACATAATTTTTGGGCGGAATGATATTTTTATGTCTCCCTTTAACTTCGACAAAAACAATCATATCGTCCTTTTTTATTATTATGTCTACTTCTCCGTAAGAGCATTTATAATTTCTGTTTAGTATGGTATAACCTTGTTTTGCCAAGTAATTTACTACTACATTTTCATAACTTCTTCCTTTTTCAACTGCACTTTTTACTATGTTCTGCGTAAAAGAAGTTCGGTGAATCGGAGTAAGCCCGTTCATTTTTATGGCTTCCATATGTTCTGCCGTTCCGTATCCTTTGTTTTTATCAAAACCGTAATCAGGATATTGTTTTGCGTATTCGTCCATTAATTTGTCTCTGTATACTTTTGCAAGTATGCTTGCCGCACTTATACTGTAGATTTTACTGTCGCCTTTTATAAAGGATTTTTGCTCTATATCGGTATCGATTGTAACTGCATCTATAAGAAGTGCATCAGGTTTTAATTTAAGATTTTCTACGGAGCTTAGCATTGCTTTTTTTGTTGCGTTAAGTATATTTATTTTATCTATCTCTTTGTTATCCACAATGCCGTATGAATAATCCAAAGCTTCCGATTTTATTTTTTCTGCCAACTCTGTTCTTTTTTGAGAACTGAGTGCTTTTGAATCATTTATATACATTATTTTGCTGTCTTTTGGCATTATTACACTGGCCGTAACTACAGGTCCCGCCAAAGGTCCTCTTCCTACTTCATCAATGCCGGCTATATATTTGCAGCCTTTTTCATAAAGGTGATACTCGTATTCTTTCATGTTGTTTAATCTTGTTACTTCTTTGTTATATGCATCAAGTGTTCGCTGAAGTTTTAATGCGTATTTATGAACTGCCTTTCTGTCATCAGCTTTAAAGGCTTCGATGTATTTTTCATATTCATTAAAAGGGATATCGTTCAACATTTCTTTTATAATCGTAATTTTTGTGTTTTTAACGTCAATCATACCAATACCTCCTATAGATCTGATACTTTATCAAATGACATACGGCCGATTTGTCCGTTTTTAAATTCATCCAAAACCGTTACTGCGGTTCTTAAATAATCGATTTCTCCTCCTTTTAAGAGAAATCCTCGTTTTCTTCCTATGTCTTCGTATACTTCAAGGGGGGGATTGTTTACATTGTCCAGTTTATATCTTTCTTTTAAATTGTTTGGATAATTGTCAATTAAAAATTCAATAAGTTTAAGACATAACTCCTCTCTGTCGAGTATAGTTTCTTTTACAGAACCTAAAGATGCAAGGCATACTCCATCCTCCAAATTCTCGAATTTGGGAGGAAGAACTCCCGGTGTGTCCAATAAGTATAGTTCGCCTTTTACTTTAATCCATTGTTTTGATAGGGTTACTCCCGGTCTGTTTCCTGTTTTTGCATTGGATTTTTTTGTTATAGAGTTTATAAACATCGATTTACCCACATTTGGTATTCCGACAACCATAGCCCTTACTTCTCTGTTTGATCTGAATTTTGATTTTAAACTGTTTAAGTATTCGACAACTTCGTTTATACCTTTTTTGCTTATGGAGTCAATGAAGAATACATCTTCATTTTTATCTTTGAAATATGAAATCCATTCCTTTGTAGCTTTTTCATCACTCAAATCTGATTTGTTGTATATTTTGATGGATTTTTTTTGATTTATTATTTTGTTGAAATCTTTGTTTTCACTTCTTAATACGGCTCTTGAGTCCAAAAGCTTTATTATTATATCTACGTTTTTAAGATCTTCTTTTATAAGTCTTGTGGCTTTTGCCATATGCCCCGGATACCATTGTATGTTCATTTTTAACCTCTTTTTTGTTAATTGATAAATTAAATTAATTATAACTTAAAATGTTTATGTTGCATAGATAAATTTATCACTTTTGTTCAAATAGGGGTATATGATAAATTTAATAAAAATATTTTATAGAAATTTACATAACGTTTCAGATTATGTTAAAATATAAATATAATTAAAAATAAGAGGTGCGAAATGAAAAATTTAACAGATGTCTTTACATTAAATAACGGTATCGGTATTCCATGTGTCGGATACGGTACATTCCAGACCCCTGACGGAGAGAGTGTTGTAAGCGGTGTCAAGGAGGCATTAAAAGCAGGATACAGACATATAGACACTGCATATTTTTATCAAAACGAAAAAGGTGTCGGAAAAGCAATAAAAGAAAGCGGAGTAAAAAGAGAAGATATATTTGTTACAAGTAAGCTTTGGAACAGTGACAGAGGATACGAAAGTGCAAAGATTGCTTTTGAAAAGACAATGGATAATCTTGGACTTGAATATCTTGATTTGTTCTTAATCCATTGGCCGGCTATAAAAAAACAATTTGATAATGCGGAAGAGATAAATGCACAGACATGGAAAGCTTTTGAAGAGATATATGGAAGCGGAAGAGTAAAAGCGATAGGGTTAAGCAACTTCCTTCCTCATCATATAGAAGCTTTGATGAAAACCGCTAAAATTAAGCCTATGGTAAATCAAATAGAATTTCATCCCGGATTTGCTCAGATTGAAACTGCCGAGTATTGCATTGATAATGATATAGTTGTCGAGGCTTGGTCTCCTCTTGGAAGAAAGGATGCTTTAAGCAATGAAAAATTACTTTCTCTTGCTGAAAAATACAATAAATCTGCTGCTCAAATATGTTTGAGATGGGTTTTGCAGCATAATATACTTCCTCTTCCGAAATCGGTTACTCCAAACAGGATAGTAGAGAATGCAAATATATTTGATTTTAATTTGACAAAAGAGGATATGGCTCTTATTGACAACATTCCTTATTGCGGAGGTCAATGTGCCGATCCTGACGATGTTGATTTTTAATGTTTTGATCAAAGAGGTTACGTTATGTAATCTCTTTTTTATTTGTTTTGTATAGGAACGTTATATGATATTGTCTATTTTTATGGATTTGGTATTATATATTGTTTAATTTACATATAGTACTTTATTTGAAATTTATAAAAAATAAAATATCGGTAAATTAAATACATTATGCTCAAAATAAAAAGACTGCTTTATAACAGCCTTTTTAAATAAAGTATATTTAATTATATTTGAAACTTATTTCTAAGATAAAATTCGTATTTGTCTATATGTCCTTGAATATGATTTAAGATAAAATTATTTATCGGAACATATTTTCTTACATATTTCATTAATTTTTTTAGTTCGTTTAAGTCCTCATATGTTTTGATGATAGAATTTATGTCTTTTCTGTTTAGCGTTAAAACGGACATTTCCAGTTTTGATAAAGATTTTATTAAAGAATCTTTCATTGAATTTGCAGTGGAACCGTTGATCCTCGTTTCCGCTGAGAAGGATTCGCTTTCCGTGCCATTTGTTTCCATATTTTTGTTTAAATTTTTCATACTCATTCCCCAAACCTCTTTTTCCTTTTTTATTATTTAAACATAATACAAGAGATATTATACTACATATTTGTCGTTCTAAATTGTCGAAGTTTTGATGAAAAATTGACTTTAAATTGATATATTGCGATTTTGTAATTTTATTTTGTTATAAATGCAAAATAAATATTGGGATTTAATAATATATATGCTTTAGAATTATAAATTATATATTTTATTATGTATATTAATGTGTATTAATATAAAAGCTGATTGCATAAAAAACGGCAATAAACATTATGCCGTTTTATTTTGAATATCTTTTTCTTTTTCGCACGAATGTTGATGGGTCCATTCCAAGGCTTTCAGCCGCTTCTCTGACATTTTTGTATTTTTGGTAAGCATGATTTATATATTCAAGTTCTATGCTTTCGGTTAACTTTTTTAAATTGTTCGTTTCTTTTAATCTGAACCCGACGAAGTCTTCTTTGGGTTTTTCATTAAAAGGGAGATCTTTTAACGTAACCTTCTTGTTGTCACTTAATATTAAGCCTCTTTCAACTATATTTCTCAACTCTCTTATATTGCCGGGCCAAGAATACTCCTTTAATTTATTTAATGCCTCTTTGTCAAAATATTTGTTGAAGTCGTATTTTTTATTGAATTTATCGGTGAAAAAATCCGTTAGCGGGATAATATCTTCTCTTCTGTCTTTTAATGCCGGAATATGAATAGGGAACACTATTAATCTGTCATACAAATCTTTTCTGAATACTTTTTCTTCAACAAGTTTATCCAAATCTGCATTTGTGGCAGCGATTATTCTGACATTTATTTTAATCGGTTTTGTTCCTCCGACTCTTTCAATTTCTTGCTCCTGTAAAACCCTAAGCAGTTTTACCTGCATAGAGAGAGGAAGTTCTCCTATTTCATCCAAGAATATCGTTCCGTTATTTGCGGCTTCAAATAATCCTTCTTTTCCGTTTTTGTCCGCACCTGTAAATGCCCCTTTTACGTATCCGAAGAATTCACTTTCAACCAGACCTTGAGGTATTGCACCACAATTAACTTTTATAAAGGGTTTGTTTTTTCTTGAACTGTTCTTGTATATATAGTTGGCAAATAATTCTTTACCCACTCCCGTATCACCCATAAGCATTACCGTGGTATCCAGGGGAGCGACTTTTCTTGCCATATCCAATGTTGCGATGGAATTTTTGTCTACACATATTAATTTTTCCGACAGTGAGGAGTTCTCTTTTGAATGCGTTGTATTTTTGTCATTTGTGACTTTAGACAGTAGGTTTTTGTTTACTTCTTCTTTCAGGTTATATATTTCTGTTAGGTCTCTTACATTGGTGACAACCATAATTATGTTACCTTTATTGTCGAATACCGGAGAACTGGTTATTAAAGCTTTTTTCCCGGTTTTAAACTCCTGTTTTAGTGTTACGGGCTTTTTCTTTTTTAATGCAAGAACGGATCCTGAGATTGATATTACATTGTTTTTTATTAAATCTATCATGTTTTTGCCCAGAACTTCTTCTTTTTTTAGTCCGGTTATCATCTCATATGATTTATTTACCTTTATTGTATTGGCTTTATTGTCAGTAATGTAAATTCCGTCAAAAGAATTTTCTATTACTGCGTCCAGCCTTTCATTTGCCTCTTGTAAATTTTTAAACATTTCAAATTTGCTGTCCATATAAAACTCCCATAAGAAATATATCTTTATTTTACTCTTTTTGTTGCATTTTTACAACAAAAGTTTGTTTGTTATTCTAGTAGTTTCGGCTTATTAATTCAATAATAAAGATTTTGTGTTTTGGTAGAATTAATAAGTAATTGTAATTATTTTCTTCGTAGGATATAATAATTATGTTGGATGGTGATAATTATGTTGAAAAAAATAGAAAAAATTCTTGATGAAAAAGTCAGACCTTCTCTTAGAAGTCATGGGGGAGATGTTGTTGTAAAAGAGTATAATGAAGGTATATTAAAAGTTAAGCTTATAGGAGCATGTTCTTCATGTCCTGCCGCAAAAGCGACCAATGAAGATTTGATAAAGTTCAATATTATGGATGAACTTGCCGAAGTCAAAGATGTTATTTTAGTTGAAGAAGTCAGCGAAGAATTAATAGATATTGCGAAAAAAATATTAAAACATTAACGCATATATAATGTTTATAGGATATTTAAATTTAAGATAATCCTTGTGTTTAAAGTTTTGATAAAATAAAAGTCAGCGGATATTTTTTATGTCTTTTAAGGATGTGAATTTATGGATATTTATGTAAAATATTGCGGAGGATGCAATCCAAGGTATGACAGAATAAAAGAGTTGAATAACTTGTTAAGAAAGAATTCAGGTATTAATGTTTCATATGATTGTGAAGGAAGTTTCGATATTGCCGTTATTATATGTGGATGTGAAAGCGCATGTGTTAATGTCGATTCTTTGAAATTCAGCAAAATTTTTTGGCTTAAAAATAAAGACGATTTTAAAAATTTTGACAAATATTTATAAATACATAAATAAAGTTTGACATTATTTTTTGTCGATGATAAAATAATAAAAATTTAATAAAATAAACAAAGCTAGGGGAGCCTTCGGGCTGAGAAAACATAATGTTTACCCTTACTACTTGATCCGGGTTATGCCGGCGTAAGGAAGCTGAAAATCTTTTGTACCTCCTGTTTTGTTTATATAAGGAGGATTTTTTATGTCATTTTTTGTGTCTGCTACTGCAGACGGTTATGTTCTTACAAATTATGGTTATGTAGCCTTATTTGTTTTGTTGGTTGGAGTATTGCTCCTTGCGGTGTTTTTTTCAAAGAAGAGAGAAAAGAAAACTATGAGCACAAAACAGTTGGTATTTTGTGCAATGATAATAGCTCTCGGTACAGTTGCTTCAATGCTTAAAGTTTATGAGTTCCCGTTTGGAGGAGCAATTACTTTATGCAGTATGCTCGTTGTGTGTCTTGCAGGGTATTTTTACGGACCCATAACCGGTATTTTAACGGCAAGTGCATACGGTATACTTCAATTTATCATTCAGCCTTATATTGTTTTTCCTTTGCAGGTTATTATTGATTATGTTATGGCTTTTGGAGCCCTTGGATTATCAGGTGTTTTTTATAAGTCGAAAAAAGGACTTCTTAAGGGGTATTTGCTTGGGGTTTTAGGCAGATATGTTTTTGTTGTAATTTCCGGTTGGATTTTCTTTGGTATGTATGCGTGGGAGGGATGGGCGCCTCTTCCGTATTCGTTGGTATATAACGGTATATATATCGGAGCCGAAGCCTTGATTACCGTTGCCATTATTTCAATTCCATCTGTTTATAAAGGTATTGAAAGGATTAAAAATAACGCTTGATTATAACGTGTATTTTCAAATATAAGTATTGTTTTATTTCTTTTTAAAACTTTTAAGAGCACTTATAAGTTGCATTTTGAAACCGATAATTGGTTTTATTTTCTTATATAAATGGTAAAATAGGTATTGTAAGAAAAGATACATTGAATTTGATAAAACTTTGTATAAAATTAAATTTTACATATGTGAGGTATAAAATGAATATCGGAGAAAAAATTGCAAAAGCCAGAAAAAATTTAAATTTTACACAGGATCGGCTTGCGGAAATGCTGGAGGTCTCAAGGCAGACTGTTTCCAAGTGGGAGTTATCTCTTTCACACCCTGAAATTTCAAAGCTTATACGTTTATCCGAAGTTTTAAATGTAAGTACTGATTATTTGTTAAAGGATAAAAATGAGGGAAAAGAGACCTTGGAGGTGAAGGAAGTTTCCGGTGGGTATGATATAGATTGGTCAAAAGTTTACCCTGTACTTTCTCGTTATGAAAATGAAATAGATATGACGTATTATATTAATCATTTTAAAGATATGATTTTGGAAGCTATGGATAAATACGGATATTCTTTGGAAGATTCCATGTTGGTGTTAAAAGACGTATATTATAAAGCATATTTGAGTTTGAATAATCATAAAAAATAAAAGAACCTTTAAAGGTTCTTTTATTTTTGTGATTTTGCTTATGAACATTAAAAAATTAAATTCTTACACATGGGTTATGATATTATGATGTTTTATTTAAGATTTTTTTAGTATATATGTATAAGTTTTAAATTTTAAGTTTAAACACAATGTTTAT
>NZ_JAHZIA010000026.1:21349-22417 GCF_019420015.1 Anaerofustis sp. | reverse complement strand
CTATAAAGAATCTTCCGATAGAATAATATATCAGATAAGAACAGATAAGTTCACCTTCGTACTTTTTAAACTTTCGCTCAATTATAAAATACAAAAGGAAAAATCCGATTAAATCCCATATGGACTCGTATAAAAAAGTAGGATGAACCATTATGGAACCAAGAGTCGGGTCGATAACATTAATCGCCCAAGGAACAGTCGTCTGTACGCCGTGAGCTTCCATATTAAAATAGTTCCCCCATCTTCCTATACTCTGTGCAATAAGGATACACGGAGCTATAACATCGAGAATGGTGAGCACATTTAACTTTTTATAACGGCTTACAAGCCAAATACCTATAAAAGCTCCGATAAGCCCACCGTGAATGGCAAGTCCTCCGTTCCAAATTTTATATATAGAATCGAGATGTTCGCTGTAATAGCCCCACTCAAAAATGACATAGTAAAACCTTGCGAATATTATCCCAAGGGGAAGACAGACTATCAAATAATCATATATAATATCCGTGTCCATATTCAGTTTTTTTAACCTTTTTGCGGCAATCAACAAAGCAACCACAATACCTGTGAGTATACAAATGGCATACCACCTGATATCAAAACCGAAAATGGAAAAAGCGACGGGATTTGGTGTAAGCATAATAAATTTCCTCCTAAAAAATATCAGAAAAATTATATCATAAAATAAAGCCGATACAAATATTTATAAATATATTATTTCCTTTTTTGCCAAAATATTATATAATAAAATTTAGTTTTTAGATAGGGAGAAAGTAACAAATGTCGATACCATTTACACATTTACATGTACATACGGAATATTCTTTACTTGACGGATTTTGTAAGATAAAAGAACTGCCAAAGATCGTAAAAGGCATGGGTATGGACAGCATTGCCATAACCGACCACGGAAACATGTTCGGAGTTATTGAGTTTTACAGAGCCTGTAAAGCGGAAGGAATAAAGCCTGTACTCGGTTGTGAAGTATACATGACCGCAGGAGACAGAAAAGGAAGAGACCCTATAAATGACAGACAAAGATTTCACCTTAGTCTTCTTGCAGAAAAT
>NZ_JAHZIA010000026.1:0-21339 GCF_019420015.1 Anaerofustis sp. | reverse complement strand
TTTCTATTGCTTATACCGAAGGTTTTTACTACAAGCCAAGAGCTGATTTCGACCTGTTGAAAAAATACTCAGAGGGAATAATCGCAACCAGTGCATGTATAGGAGGTATCATCCCAAGAAAGATAAATGCTGGTGAAATCGAAGAGGCAAGAAAATACGTAGAAAAATTTATTGAAATATACGGAAAAGACAATTTCTTCCTGGAAATCCAAGACCACGGACTTGAAGAGGAAAAAGTCGCAAACGAAGAACTGATAAAAATGGCAAAAGAATACGGTCTCGGGCTTATAGCGACAAACGACTCCCATTATTTAAACAAAAACGACGCAGAAGCTCACGACGTTCTTCTTTGCGTACAATCATCAAGCAATCTAAACGACGAAAACAGAATGAGATTCCCGAATGATGAATTTTACATCAAAACTCCGGAAGAAATGAGTAATCTCTTTAAGTACTGCCCGGAAGCTATAGAAAACACACACAAAATTGCAGAAAGATGCAACGTGGAAATAGAATTCGGACACTACCACCTGCCTGTATATCAGCTACCGGAAGGAATGACATCGCAGCAATACTTAAAAAAACTGTGCATGGACGGTCTTAACAAAAAATACAAAGTAGTAACCAAAGAATTAACCGAAAGACTTGAATACGAATTAAACGTAATAAACGACATGGGATTCAACGATTACTTCCTGATAGTATGGGACTTTATAAATTATTCAAGAACCCACGGAATACCCGTTGGTCCGGGAAGAGGAAGTGCAGCCGGAAGTATAGTAAGTTATACCTTGGACATAACCCAAATCGACCCTATAAAATATTCTTTGATTTTCGAAAGATTCTTAAATAACGAAAGGGTATCTATGCCCGATATCGATATCGACTTTTGCTATGAAAACAGACACAAAGCAATAGAATATGTTATAGACAAATATGGGTTTGACAATGTAAGCCAGATTGTTACATTCGGAACTTTAAAACCGAAAGCGGCTGTAAAAGATATTGCCAGAAGTATGGGAATAAGCTTTGAACAATCGAACAAAATCGCAAAAATGATACCGGACGAAGCAAAAATAACCATACAAAAAGCCATCGACATGAACCCGGAACTCCATCAGCTTTACGATGAAGATCCCACAATAAAGAAACTTCTCGATACGGCAAAAGCCGTTGAAGGGATGCCCAGACACTCCTCAACGCACGCCGCAGGAGTAATAATCTCAGATAAACCCGTAAGCGACTATGTACCGTTGTATCTAAACAAGGACAGTATAGCGGCACAATTCAACATGACTACCGTTGAAGAGTTGGGATTATTAAAAATGGACTTTTTGGGTCTTAAAAACTTAACCGTAATAAAACATACTATCGACAATGTCAAATTATCAAAAGGGATTGATATAGATATTGACAACATATCTCTCAACGACCAAAACGTTTATGACACCATAAGCCGAGGCGACACCATAGGTGTATTCCAGCTTGCAAGTCCCGGGATGCAAAGCTTTATGCAAAGACTTAAACCAAACACCTTTGAAGATATCATAGCGGGGATATCTCTTTACCGTCCCGGACCTATGGATATGATCCCTACATATATAGAAAACAAACACAACCCCGCAAACATAAGTTATCTGCATCCTTCCCTAGAACCTATTCTAAACGTAACATACGGAATTATCATATATCAGGAACAGGTAATGCAGATAGTAAGAGATTTGGCCGGTTACTCTATGGGAAGAAGTGACCTTATAAGAAGAGCCATGGGGAAAAAGAAACACGAGGTAATAGCAAAGGAAAGAGAGATTTTTCTTCACGGAAATGAGGAAGCTTACAACAAAGGAGAGGACAAAGAAAAGGTTCACGGCTGTGTATCAATAGGAATAGACGAAAAAACCGGAAACGAAATATACGACTTAATGGAAAAATTTGCGTCTTACGGTTTTAATAAATCCCATGCTGCGGCATACGGAGTAATATCCTACCAAACAGCATATTTAAAGACATACTACCCTGCTGAGTTTATGGCGGCTCTTATAACCGTATACATCGGTTCTGACGACAGGATGTTATACATGAACCATTTGAAAGAACAGGGCATTGAATTATTGCCTCCTGACGTAAACAAAAGTTACGAACGTTTTACCGTTGACAACGACAGTGTAAGGTTTGGACTTTTGGCATTAAAGGGGCTTGGAGAAAGTGCTATCGAAGAAATAATAGAAGCAAGGGAAACAAAAGGAGAATTCACTTCTTTCCCTGACTTTGTAAACAAAATAGAATTCCACTCTCTGAACAAAAAAGGAGTTGAAAGTCTTATATTATCCGGAGCATTCGACAGCCTCGGGAACAACAGACGAGAACTCTACTCTATATACGAAGAATTCCTAAACAATACACTAAGGCAAAGAAAACAAAATATTTCAGGGCAGACGACACTGTTGGATATGCTTTCAGAAGAAGAAAACGAACAGATAGAAATGCATATACCGACTATGACGGAATTTGAAAACAGAGACAAGCTTAAATACGAAAAAGAAGTTTTGGGAATGTACATAAGCGGACATCCTTTAAGCGAGTTTGAAGACGACCTTGAAAAATACACCAGCATGAAACTATACGAAGTATATGACATGTACGGCAAGAAGAAGAAAGAAGGAGAAGAGGAAGCTGAAGAAGTACCTCAAAACAATAAATACAGCAAATACAACAAAAACAAAAGGGAATCTATCAGCATAGGCGGACTGATAACCAACGTAAAAGTAATATATACAAAAAAAGACAACAAGCAAATGGCTTTTATGAGTATAGAAGATTTGACTTCGGATATGGAGGTTGTGGTATTCCCAAGAACATACGAAGAATACAAACATATTTTGGAAACTGACAATAAAGTCATAATAAAAGGACAGATAAGCGTAAAAGAAGAAGACGAAGAAAAATCCGTATCTATAATTGCAGATAAAATTTATGACTTGGAAGACAAAAGGACGAGACCTCCTGCAGTAAGAAAGAAAACCACTGCACCAAAAATCAAAACGATAGATAAAAAGAAGGCCTCACCGGAAGAAAAGAAAGCCAACTCAAACAGAATCATAGGAAACTCATTAATACTGGTTTTAAACAAGATAAGCGAAAGAACCATGAGTGATATACGTCAATTATTTGTAAAATACAAAGGAGATAAAAAAGTGGTTTTATTCTCCCCTGTTTCAAAAAAATCTTACGTAGCGGATAAGAGCATGTGGGTAAAATTGGAAATGGGACTCATTGACGAATTGGCAGAACTTATTGGCAAAAACAATATAATAATAAAATAAAACTAAAAAAACACCGCAAAAATTTGCGGTGTTTTTAGTAATTATATAGCTTTTAAAAAGTATATATTAATATTTTAACTCTTCTACTGTTCATATATAATTATAAATAATTTACACTTAACTATAAGCGATATATAAGCCATATAAATATTATCTGATAAGCAAATATAATAATAGAATCTGTTTAAGTACAAAGAACCTTAAGACATATAAAAACTTATACGAAGAAAAAAAGCTCCCATAAAAAAATATATCAAATTCCAAAATATAAATATACAAAAAAAGACTGCATACACAGTCTTTTTATTAGTCTCTAATTATTTCAAGCATATCGCCGTTTTTACATCCTGCGGCATTTCCTTCTTCTATATCTATATGCATCTCAAGCCCGCATCTTTCGTTGGATCTGATTAATACATTTTCAAAGACAAGTCCCCTTTCACCAGGTACTCTTACTTTGACAATGTCTCCATCTTTAACTCCGTATTCTTTTGCTTGAGATATTGTCATATGGATATGTCTACCGGCAACAATAACACCTTTATCTATTTCAACTTCTCCTTTTGGTCCTCTTAAAATACATCCCGGAGTGCCGTCTAAGTCCCAAGAGTCTCTTATAACTTTAGGTACACCAAGTTTATAAGTATCGCTCGCCAAAATTTCGATTTGAGCATGAGGTCTTGCAGGACCAAGCACTCTCATCTTAATTGTACCTTTTGGACCTATAACATCAACGAATTCCTCCGCAGCAAATTGTCCCGGTTGGGAAATAGGTTTTTTTATTGTTAATTCATAGCCTTCGCCAAACAATGCATCGATATCTTTTCTGCTTAAATGCACATGTTTATTAGAAAGACCAACAGGTACTTTAGTTTTCATCTATCTATAATTCTCCTTTAATAATTAAATTAATTTATATGTTTACCACGATTATTTTAACATAAATAGTGTATTTTGTACATATGTTTTCATAATAAAACCTTATAAATCAATTATAACAAAATTAAAATGTTTATAATTATCAATATGGTATTTTTAAAGACTTTTTATACCTTAAAATAAAAAATACAATCTTAGATAATACCTAAGACTGTACTTTTTTTCTTATAAGTTCAAACTCTTTCAACTCAACACCGTCAGTATCTATAAAGAGCCTTTCTTTAGGATGAGGAGTACTGTCGACTTCTTCCCCTTTTTCGTTGTACATTTTATTTATTTTAAAAGTTATACTTTTTTCTCTAGGTCTTACAAGTTCCAGTTCGTCACCTATTAAAAACTTGTTTCGTTGCTCTATTTCATATAACCCTTTTTCTTTATTAAAACCGATTACCTGAGCGACAAAATCATAATTTCTCGTATAAGAACTGCTGCCGTAATTTTGAGAAGAAGAGTCTGCTTTGCCGAAATAAAAACCTTCGGTGTATTGTCTGTGGCTTACTTTTGTAAGTTCTTCATACAAAGAAGGATCCGGCTTATAGCTTTGTTTGTTTTTCTCATAGCTGTCTATGGCATTTCTGTACGCATTAACGACAGTAGAAACATAAAATATACTCTTCATTCTTCCTTCTATCTTAAAGCTGTCAACACCTGCTTCTATAAGCTCATGTATATGATTTATAAGGCATAAATCTTTTGAGTTAAATATAAAACTGCCTTCATCGTATTCTTCTATGGGATACTCTTCCCCCGGTCTGGTATTCTCAACCAAAGAATATTTCCATCTGCAAGGCTGAGCACATTCGCCTCTGTTTGCATCTCTGTCTGTAAGGTAATTGCTCAAAAGACACCTTCCCGAATAAGAAATACACATTGCACCGTGCACAAAGGTTTCAATCTCCATTCCCTCAGGTTTATTGGCACAAATCTCTTTTATATCCTCAAAGGTAAGTTCTCTTGCAAGAACAATTCTGTTTACACCGTTTCTCTTCCAAAACTCCACGCTTTTGTAATTTGTCGTGCTGGCTTGAGTGGAAAGAGATATCTTCATATTAGGAAGAGTATCTCTTATTGTCATTATTATACCGGGATCGGCTGCTATAACTCCGTCAACACCTGCATTATCAAGTTGCTTTACATAATTGCCGATCTCTTTAAAATCATTGTTTCTTCCGGAAATATTTATGGTAACGTAAACTTTTCCGCCTCTCTCATGAGCAAAATCCGCCCCTTGTCTTATTTCATCGATTGTAAAATTACCGGCATTCGCACGCATCGAAAAATTTTTACCTCCGAGATAAACGGCATCTGCGCCGTAGGTAAAAGCATATTTTAATTTTTCCAAATCTCCCGCAGGAGCAAGTAATTCACTCATATCTTAACATTATCCTTTACTTAATTTTATAAATCTATTTTTCTTGTCCAGTTATACTTGTCTTCGAGTTTACCCCATTGAATTCCCGTCAATGTATCGTACAGTTTTTGAGTCAACTTGCCTGTTTTAAAACCGTTAATTTTAATTTTTTCTCCTTTATAACAAAGTTCACCTATAGGAGAAATTACGGCTGCCGTACCCGTACCGAAAGCTTCTGTCAATTTGCCGTTTCTTCCTGCTTCCATAAGTTCGTCTATACTCAAATCTCTCTCTTCCACTTCATATCCCCAGTCTTTCAAGATATGAATTATTGAATCACGTGTAACCCCCGGAAGAACCGAACCGTCAAGAGCTGCCGTAACAACTTTTCCGTCGATTACAAACATAGCATTCATAGTGCCGACTTCTTCAACATATTTTCTGTGTACACCGTCTAACCAAAGAACTTGAGTATAACCATTTTCTTCAGCTTTAACTTGTGCAGCTATACTTGCAGCATAGTTACCTCCGCATTTCGTAAATCCGGTTCCGCCTTTTACGGCTCTTACATATTCATCTTCAACCCAAATTTTAACAGGATTTACGCCTTCCGGATAATATGCACCTACAGGAGATAATATTATTATAAATTTATATGTTTTGGCAGGGTGAACTCCGACACTGCATTCGCTTGCATACATAAAAGGTCTTATGTAAAGAGAAGTTTCTTCTTTTGTCGGAACCCAGTCTTTTTCGCATTTTACAAGCTCTTCAACAGCTTCAACAAACATATCTTCAGGAACTGCCGGCATACATATACGCTTATTTGAATTTATCATACGCTTTGCATTCATTTCGGGTCTGAAAAGCAGTATTTCGCCTTTATCGTTTCTGTATGCTTTTAACCCTTCGAAGGTTTCCTGTGCATAATGAAGTACCATAGTCGCAGGATCAACTGCCAAAGGACCGTAAGGAACTATCCTTGCATCATGCCAACCTTTGCCTTCTGTATAATCCATAACAAACATATGGTCTGTAAAATAATTCCCGAAACCCAAATTGTTTTGATCGGGTTTTTGTTTTTTTTCGCTTACCAATTCATATCTTATATCCATTTTCTTATCTCCTTTTAATCATTTATGTTATATTTGAAAGCCTCATAAGACTTATTATCCTTTGGAATAATCACATTTTTGGTTATAATGTCTTTTTTTACTTTTTCAAGAATTGTATTTATTTCATCACTTTCAGTGAAAAAATTACTGCTAAGTTTTAGATCAACAACCGAATCGGCGATTCCCATATTATTTACCTTTTTATCGAAAGATTCATAAATAACCGCATCGCATATGCTCATGGTAGCATTTTTGTAATCTTTATAAACTTCGGCAAGTTTAACTTCGTTGTCGGATTTATTGTACAAATCAGAATCGATAACCTTGAAGTTTTTTTCTTTTGCCACATTGTTTACACCAATGGCACCTGCTCCGCATACCGTAAATATCACATCCACCTTTTTACCATGAAGTTCTTCGGCTTTTTTTGCCCCTTCTATCGAATTCATATAAGAACCTGTAAAAGCCCTTTCGACTTTTATATTCTTGTTTACAGCCTTTACACCGCTTCTAAATCCGTATTCATAGTCCAAATTTCTGTCATTGTACGCACCGATATAACCGACCACATTACTCTTAGTCTGTTTTGCGGCAAGAACACCTGCCAAAAAAGCTCCTTCTTCCGCTTTAAAAGTTATGCTCATACCGTTGTTTGTTTCGTCCGCATATCCTATCAAACCGATATTGCTGGAATCATACTGAGAATGAAAGGAAACCAAAGAAGAAGAAACAGCACTGGAGTTGGATAAAACCAAATCGTACTTTGTGGATGTGAGCATAGTATTTATCACGGCGTCATACTCCTCAGGCTTCTTTGGGGTATTTATATCAAAGGTAAAATCATAATTATTAAATGATTCGTTTACACCTTCAATTACCTGCTTGTTCTTCACATCTTCCTGTCCGTATGTATCCGAAATATAAGCAATCTTATATTTTTTATTCGTATTTGCAGTGTTTGTATCAACATCCTTGCTTTTGCATCCGAACATCGTCAGGACGAAAAACAAAGCTATCAATATGCTGAATATTTTTTTCATATTAAACCTCATAATCTTATACTTAATTATTTTGTATAATATATTTATTTTATGCTTTTTTGATGTATTTTTCAAGTTTTTTGTTGCAAATTTATACATTTGGAAACTTTCAAATAAAGGAAAACAGGTTATTCATTTTAAGATAAATAAAAAAAGTACTATAAAATAGTACTTTTAGTTTTCGTTCATTTCATCCAAGAACTCTTCTGCTCCCGTTGCACAGATAGCACCGTCCGATGCAGCGGTAACAACCTGTCTTAGAGCCTTTTGCCTTACATCTCCGGCAACAAACAGACCTTTTACTGAAGTTTGCAAAGAATTATCAGTTATGATATACCCTTTTTCATCCACATCTACCATATTTTTTACAAGAGCACTGTTTGGATTGTGTCCCACAAACATAAATACTCCGTCGGTTTTATAATCATAAACTTCGCCGGTTTTCTTATTTCTTACTTTCACGGCAGTAACCATACTGTTTTCACCCAGTATTTCAACAGGTTCATGACTTAAAAGGAAGTGTATCTTTTCATTTGCTCTCGCCTTTTTCTCCCAGCCTTTACCGCCTCTGAATTGATCTCTTCTGTGAATAATCGTTACTTTTTTTGCAAATTTGGTTAGATATATTGCCTCTTTCAAAGCAGTATCTCCGCCGCCTATAACACATACTTCAAATCCAGTAAAAAATCCGGCGTCACATGTGGCACAGTAAGACACACCCATACCTCTGTATTCTCTCTCGCCTTTGATTCCAAGCTCTTTAGGTGTAGACCCTGAAGCTATTATACAAGTTTTTGAAACATATTCTTCTCTTCCCGTTTTGACACTGAAAAACCCGTCTTTTCTTTTTTCAACGCTCAACACCTCATCGCTTACAATATTGGCGCCAAAACTCAAACACTGTTCTTTCATTTTTTCTACAAGTTCCGGCCCGGTTACTTCACTAGCTCCGGGATAATTTTCTATTTCCGTTGTTGTAGTAATCTGTCCGCCGATAACCGCCTTTTCTATTATCAAAGTATTTAATGTGGCTCTTGAAGCATATAAACCTGCACTTAAACCCGCAGGACCGGCTCCTATAATAATTACATCGTATTTCATTTTTTACCTCCTAAGGAAGCATATCGAACTGCCTTCTTGACAGTAATTCAACATACTCTTTTACAAAATTTCCTATATGAGCACTGTAATCGCCTATTCTTTCCAAGTCTGCTACTATATCAAAGTATATAACACCTGATTCAGGAGTGCAAGCTTTTCTGTTTAATCTATCAATATGTGCACTTCTTAACTCATCTTCTTTATTATTTATCTGTTCTTCTATAAAATCGGTTTTAATTGCTTTTGAGAGATCCTTTTCTTTAAAGGCATCTATTGCACATCTTAGATTGGTCCTTACCATATCGTACATACCTTTTAATTCTTCTGTAGCGTTTTCGCTGAAAACAACTTTTGAATCCTTTTTATTTTGAGCAATATTTACCATACTCATACAGTAATCCCCTATTCTTTCTATATCGTGTATTACTTGATGAAGATGTACCGTAAAATCAGCACTTTGTATACTCGCATCCAATGCCGAAATTTTAATGACAAAATCAGCAATACCTGTTTCATATTGATTAATTAAATTTTCCAAAATCTTGACTTCTTCCATATTTTCGTATTCGTTGTTTATACATGCGTTTGAAGCTAGATTTACTGATTTATAAGCAAGCTCTGCCATTGTTTCCACTTCATTTAAAACTTCCGAAACGGCAAAAGCCGGGCTTTCAAGAAGAATATCGTTAAGTTTAAGTTCAAAATCTTCTTCTTTTTCCTCTTCCTTTACTGGAAGCATTTTTTGAATAAAACCGATTATAGGCTTACTTAAGAACAACAATAAGCTGGCATTGCATACATTAAACATAGTATGGAAGTTGGCAATCTGTTTAGTAGGGTCGCTTCCCGAAATATCCAATATAAAATTAAATACAAAACTGTTTCCGTCTGCTGCAAAAGCACCGGTAAAGAAAAGAAGAAGCATCATCCATACAACCCCTATGGTCTTTGTTATAAGGTGGAATATCGCCGCCTGTTTTGCCTGTCTTTCAACACCTATCATTGCAAGCATGGCAGTGGCACAAGTACCTATATTCATTCCAAGCACTATAGGAACAACAACACCAAGAGCATCGTATCCTTCAACACCAGCAAAAGCTCCTCCTAAAGCAAGAGCCTGAAGAAGCCCTATAGACGCTGAAGATGACTGAATTACCGCCGTCACGAATACCCCTGCAAGAAGACCGAGTACCGGATAATTACCAAGACTTACGAGCATGTTTGTAAAGAAAGGATTATCTGCAAGAGGTTTTAAAACATCGGACATTACGCTTATACCGAAAAATAATATACCAAATCCAAGTATACATTCCGATACGTGTATAACTCTGTCTTTTTTTGCAAACATCCTTATCATAGCCCCAAGACCTATAAACAAAGGCGCATACTCGGATAAATTAAGAGCTATAATCTGTCCTGTAATCGTAGTACCGATATCGGCACCAAGAATAACCCCTGCGGCCTGTACAAGGCTCATTAAGTTCGCATTTACAAGCCCTACGACCAAAACCGTGGTGGCAGACGAACTTTGTATTATCATAGTAACGATAGTTCCCAAAGCCAATGCTTTTATGGGATTGCTGGTAACCTTATTCAAAATATCTTTTAACTTGTTGCCTGCGGCTTTTTTAAGTCCTTCACCCATCAAATCCATTCCGTAAAGGAATAATCCAAGTCCCCCAAACAATTCGATTAACATCATAATACTCATAACATTTCCTCCTCTTATAACCCATATACGGGTTAAATTAAGGTAAATTTCTCTATAAGAAATCACAAAACCTTAAAATAAAACAATAACAAATAAACGTGTATAAAAATCAAATTAAAATCATATACATAAAACAAATTTGGAACAATAAAATAAACACAAAGAAACTCTATCCTAAATACTGTATTACATTTCTATCCCATATTTTTAAATCCGGTCTGTCTTAACGCCTCATATAAAACCACACATACACTGTTCGACAAATTTAAACATCTTGCATATTCCTTAGGCATCATAGGAATCCTGAGTTGTGTGGAAGAATATTTTTCATGTATGAATTCTGGCAGACCTTTCGTTTCAGAACCGAACATAAAATAATCGTTATCCTTAAACTCGAAAGAAGAATAATTCTTGTCTCCTTTTGTGGTTAACAAATACATATTTTCAATATCGTTTTTACTTTCGAACTCTTCAAAATTTTCATATACGAAAACAGACGCCTCATCCCAGTAATCTAATCCTGCTCTTTTGAGGTGTTTGTCGTTAATTGAAAAACCCAACGGTTTAATAAGGTGCAGCCTAGAATCCGTCACTGCGCAGGTCCTTACAATATTACCCGTATTTTGAGGTATCTGCGGATTAAACAATACTATATTAAACATAAAATCATCTCTGCTTTCCGTTTTACAAATTTACAAAACCTTTATAAATATATCATATTTTGCATATAATTTACTAATCATTTATAATATTTTTACATAAATTTTACATTAATCGACAAAAATAAAAATCTCTTTGTCGATTTGTTTATACAAGCAATTTGTTTTATAACCTAAAACAATATAAATCATAAGTTAAAAACATTAAAACAATTATAATCAAGATATTTATAAGCTTCTTTATAAATAAAAGTTAAAATTCGTTTTTATTGTTGTTTTTTATTCGTTTTATTGTAGGCAAATCGTTATATCCGAGCTTAACGGCTTTATCCAAATACTCGTCTCTTTTTTTATCATCCCCCATAACTTTATATGCTATTGCCATTGTTGCATAAGCATTTGCATACTGAGGGTATATTTCAACGGATTTTTCCAAATAATAAAGAGCTTTTTTAGGATTTTTCGGTGTCTTTCTTAAGTTTATATCTCCAAGATTCATATACGCTTTCTCATTTTTATCATTTACTTCAATGACTTTTTTATAGTACTTTTCCGATTTGTCAAACTCATCATTTATATAGTATACTCTTGCAAGCACAATCATATACTCTTCATTGTTCGGGCTTAGTTCGTTTGCTTTCTCCAAAGGTTTTAAAGCTACATCCCATCTTTTAAGTTGCCAATAAGAATATCCCAACATATAATAAAGATAATCTTTTTCTTTTTTGTACTTACTAAGCTTTGAAACATCGATATCATTTAAAATTTCTATTGACTTATCAAATTCCTGTTTTTTGAAATATACCTTTCCTTCTTCATACAATAAGTCATTGTCTTCTCCTTTGCCACATCCCATAAGAGGAGAGAGAAATATTATAAAAGATATAAACAACAAACACAGTTTAATTAATCTACACTTATTTTTCTTCATTCTAATAAACCCGCCGATTTAAGATAGTGATAAAATTTTATCGATTACAGTATAAATTATATCATATTTTTTAGATAAAACAAAAAAAGACACAACAATTTATATCTGTCATGTCTTTTTATTAAAAGGATTTTATTATATTCCACTAACCTTTATATTCGGGAACAATGCCAACATCCCTCATCAAATCAAGTGAATCGATTATCATAGGAGCATCCTGAGTACCAATAAGCTCTGCTCCCGCCATAAGATAAGCATATGCGTTTTGAGGTTTCGGTGCCTTTACACCCGAAACTTTAAGCTTTGTATTCGTTCCTTTCAAACAATCTCTCATAAGAACGGTTTGTTCAAGGGTTGGTCCTGCATAGTGCCCCGTTGAAGATTTCACATAATCTATTCCTGTTTCAACACAAAGTTCACAGGCTATTTTTATTTCCTCATCCGTAAGCATACAGCATTCTATTATCATTTTTGTAAGAACGCCCCCCGCGGCATTAACATAATCCTTAAACTCCTGCTTTATTTGATCGTATTTTTTCTCTTTCATATTTCCTACATTCATACAGTTATCAAGAACCGTAGCTCCCATTTTAACGGCTTCTTCCGCTTCGAAAGCTTTCACTGCGGAACTTTGCTGTCCAAGAGGAAATCCGACTCCCGCGCCCACCAATAAATCCGTGCCTTCCAGTTCTTCCTTTACGACCTTTGTCCAGTATGAAGAAGAGAAACAAAAAGCTTTGCAGTTGTATTTTATGGCTTCTCTGCATCCTTTTCTTACCTGTTCTTCCGTCAAATCTTTGGCAAGACTGGCATAATCAAAAAGCTTGCCCACATCTTTTTTTGTCATTTTGCTAAAATCAACAGTCATATTTATCTCCTTTTATATAAGTTTTTTTAAAAGTTCGTTATTTTTAAAATAATCAAAATCTATACCGCACTCTCCGATAAATCTCGGATTGACAGAATCCTTTTTGTGATCCCCGTGAAAATCCGAACCTCCGGATATGATACTTACCCTTTCGGAATACTTTTCTTTTACTTCTTTTATTATATCATCTTTTTCCATATTTCCGCCATAGCTGGTTTTGTCATAAGTGTAGCTTGCCTCTATTCCGTCAAGACCGTTTTTTATTAAGTTGTCTATATATTCATCCCTTTTTACTTTTTTACCGTTTAACATAACCTCATCGGCTATTAAGTAAGGATGTGCCAAAACGATAATTCCCCCGGCTTCATGAACAATCTTTATTATATCAACAGGATTTGGCTTTCTTCTTCTTACATTGAGTCTTTCGTCTTTTTTCGATAATTTTTTTGCGTCAGACCAAGTTTTTGTATACCCTTTATCAGCCATAAGATTGAATATAAGTTTCTTTTGAAGTTCTTTCTCACTTCTTTTCTGTCCGCCGTAGTTTAAAACTTCATCGAGAGAAATCTCGTATCCGCAGTCATTCAATCTTTTTAGAAATTCTTTATAACTTTCTATTTTACTGTTTGCTATGTCCTCCATAACAGCTCTTATTTTATCATTCTCAAAGTCTACCCCGTATGCTACCATATGAACATCGTCAACATCGGTATCACATGAAAACTCACAGGCTTTCAGCAAATGAACCCCCTGTTCTTTTGCATATTCCACACTGTCTACTTCTTTTCCGTTCACTTCCACCGTATCAGGAGGAAGTGTGTCGTGATCGGAAATAGTAAGAACTTTCATCCCCGATTTTGCAGCCAAATCTATAAGCTCTTTTGGAGTGCAAAGTCCGTCCGAACGGGTGGTATGGCAGTGCATATCACATAAATAATTTGGTTTAAAATTATAATCACTCATTGTTTACGCTCCCCTTTCTAAGTGTAAAGAAATTTATGTGCTTATATGCAAGGCCATAAATTTTCTTATATACATAATCATCCAAGGTAAGAGGGTTGTGCTCCTCCCTGTGAGACGAAGCGTATTCATACATACTTTCACAGTAAGCAATCTTAATCGCCGTTGAAATATTTACCTTGCTGGCTCCCAAATCAATAAGCCTGTTAAACATTTCGTCACTTAAACCGGTACCTCCGTGAAGAACAAGAGGAACAGGAGAAATTTTGTTTATATCTTTAAACAAATCATAGTTTAATCTTATCTCTCCTTTATACACTCCGTGAGCCGTGCCGACAGCCGGAGCGAGGAAGTCTACTCCTGTTTCTTTTAAGTATTTTTCGCAGTCGTCTTTATTTGCATAAGCCGCGTCATTTGCGTGAACAACTATATCATCTTCAACCCCGACGATACTTCCGACTTCTCCTTCAAGGGTAATATCCTTATCTGATATATATTCTTTTACGATTAAAGTATCTTCTATGTTTTTTTCAAGGGGTGTTTTCGAACCGTCAAACATAATCGAACTCCACCCCGCATCGATACATTTTTTTGCAAAATCGATATCGGTGCAATGGTCCAAATGAATGGCAACATCGACATTTGCCATTTCGCACATCGGTCTTAAAAAAGATATAAACTCTTTAATGCCGAATTGTTTAACGGTTTTTACCGATGTTTGCAGTATAACGGGAACTTTCAAATCTTCTGCGGCATCCACCACTGCTTTTGCCGTAAGATAATTGACAATATTAAATGCACCTATTGCATAACCCTTTTCCCTGGCTTGCCCTAACATTTTTTTCATTGATACATAAGCCATTTAAAACGCCTCCTTATAATATGTGTTATAACCACATATAACTACTTAATACCAGTATATGTATAAAACACTTTTTTGTCAATATGTTTTTTGGTAAAATACTTTAAATATATCTTATAAAAAGGTATTTCTTTTGATAAATAACAAACCTTACACAATATATAAAAACATAATAAAAAAATAAAACATATCGATATGTGAATATTATAAATAAGTGCATATGATATTAACCGTCGATTAAGAGGGTAAATAAAAAAGCCTTTATAAAATGAAAGGCTTTTTTTATTATACTGATATTATATTTTATCTGATTCTATTTCCTCCGCTATTTCTTTGCCTCTTTGATTTGCATTGACCCCAAGCATGAATAAAACAGGCAAAACAGGATAATACAAATATATAAGTGAAAAATTAAACACAAGTCCTCCTATACAGCTTATTATGAAAAATACAATCATATAGATTGATAATTTTTTGCAAAGTATCAAATCTTTATCTTCAAGACTGCCGCATTTAAGTATGGCAATAATACCGCATATGATTCCGAATATTTGAACTCCCATATCAAAAACTGTATACAACAATACAGGAACAAACTCAGGTCCCAAATCGACATCATTAAGATAAAATAACATCATCAATATAAAATTTGCCAAATTAAGCGAAAGAGCAAGAATAGATAACGCCAAAATCAATATTCCAACTATTTTAAGAAAAGTTTTCCCATTGGCTCTAGGTAACATATCTCATTCCCCCTTATGTTACAAGCTTAATATCAAAGCTATATATCAAATTAATAAATCATGCATAATACTTTTTAGAAAATATAAGATTTATTTTTCCTGTTGAGTTTCATTATCGGTGTTATTTATTTTACTTATACTTTCCAAAATATCATTGTCCTTTTTTGTGGTCTTATTCAAATGTACCCCCACCAAATAAAGTATAGGAAGTAACAAACCTGCAACAGACGAAACAGAGAATGAAATCAAGAAATCTATAAAAATATATATCACATCTACAATCAACAATGTAACTCCCCATTTTTGACACTTCTTTATATCATTTTCATCCAGACTATTACGTTTGTTTATTGCAACAATCGAAGCAATTAGTTGAACAACAGAGGTAATAACTCCCATAATAACGAATACCGAAGCCATTGCCCCATAAAAAACGAAACCTAACATTGAAACGGACGTAAAAAGTCCCAAAGCACTTCCTATTAATAACAGTATACCTACTATTAGCAGCAAGACTCTTCCTTTTGCTTTTGTTTTTTCCATAATATTTTCTCCCCTTTTCTGATTATAATATAAAAATATAAAACAAATTATTTTATATTTACTCTTCTTCGGTGGTATCTGCACCGCTTACATCATTAAGATTTTCAAAAAGAATTTTCTTTCTTTTTGAATTTTTATTAAGATATACCCCTATCAGATAAAGTATAGGAAGTAATAACCCGAAAAACGAAGTAAAAGAAAATTCAGTAAAAAATGCAAACGTCATACAAATATTTATAACAAGAGTTATAACGGCAAAAGCCATCATAATAATCCCCCATTTTTGACATTTTTTTATATCCTGCTCTTCTAAACTACCGCCTTTTTTTATTCCTGTAATCCCGGTAAAAAACTCTAAAACTGCTCCTACTAATCCCCAAACACCGCTAAAAGCCAATACTCCGGTCATAGATCCATAATCATATTCTCCCAAAAACGCAAAAACAGGAACAGACGTAAAAACATTTATAACAGCACCTATCAGCATAAAGATACCGACAATCATCAGTAAAATTTTACCTTCTGCCTTTGTTTTTTCCATAATATTTTCTCCCCTTTCCTTTTTTATTATTATAATACAAGTTTAGACATAAATCCATAAAATGGTTGCTAAATACGTTAACAAGAACAAAATAACAAACCGATTTATTTACGTACTATAACCTATAGCTACTTTGACAATTTTGATTTATTGATTTTCCAATTCTGTAAGTGCCTTTCTGATTTTGCTTGATAGCAATATACCAAATCCCCACACAAAACTCCCACACGCAGCAGTGATTATTTTTTGTTCAAAAATGACAGCAAATTCATGTGTCAGAGTAATCGTAACAACAATGCCAACGAAAGTTAATATTTCACTCAAAATATAAAAAGTTTTAAGATGTGATTTAGTCTTAAAAATATTCAGTGCAGACTTCTCCCCTTGAATACTCTTTTCATTCTCGGTCATTTTCTTTGCATAAAGTAATTCTGATATTTTGATATCCAATATTTCACATAAAGGTTCGTACAATGATAAATCCGGCATCGTCTTTCCGGTTTCCCATCTGGAAATGGATTTGTCACTCACTCCCAATCTTTCAGCCAATTGTGCTTGAGTCAATCCTTTTTCTTTTCTGCAAACAGACATAAACTGTCCTATTTCTCGTTGGTTCATAAAATACACCTTCCTTTTTTATCTTGATACTTCTTACATTAACAATTTTACTTCAAAAATGACAGGACATAAACCGAGAGATAACAGGATTAAATCCTTTTAATAAAAAAAATACCTTCAATAAAGTTTTTTTATCATTCATTTTTAAATTTCCGTCCCTGCTATGTCTCCTGATATTATATTCCACATCTTGCACTTTTGTAAGAAAATAAAACAGAAGATAGCCTTATTCATTGAAAATCCCCTGTCTGTTTTAAATCATTCAATTTAATAATTATCTACGATTTCCTACACCAATTACTGCACTATTTTCGTATCAAACCATATCATTTTATTATAAATTGCGATAGTAAGTAAATTGTATTATATAAAAAATATTGGTAAATAACAAAGATTTAATGCCTTACAACAAGATTCAAACGCTCGGTTCTGTAAATCCATAAAATTCAATTCATACCTATAATGTATTAACAATAATTATTAATGTAGTCAATTAGTCATGTTAAATATAATGGTCCATACCACATAATAAACAAAATCACCGTACATAATATACCATAAAATAAAAAAAGACACATTAATCATGTGTCTTTTTTATCTGTTATTTAAACTTATTCAGCTATGCAAATTATATTATTTTCTTTTGCGAAAGATTCTGCCTTAGAGCCTTTGTTTACAAACATATATAGGTTATCACAGGCTTTAAATGCGTTTTCGCCGATTTCTGTATCGTCACCTTCAATTGTAACACTGTTTAAGTTTTTGCAATAATTGAAAATATATCTTCCCATGCTCTTAACATTTTTGCCTATAATCGCAGATGAAAGACCGCTGCATCCGTCAAAAGCTCTCTCGCCAACAGCTTCAACACTGTTTGGGATACTTATCGTTTTAAGACTCACACAATCATAAAATGCGAATCCCGCAATATTTTTAACACTTTCCGGAATGAGAAAATCTTTCAGGCTTGAACAATCATTAAAAGCGCCTGTGCCGATTTCTTCTATGCTGTTAGGAAGAGTTATATATTCAAGTTTTGAACATCCGTCAAAAGCATATGCTCCTATACTCTTTACGCTGTTTGGAATAGTTATACTCTTCAATCCGCCAAAACCTGCGAAAGTATAATCTCTGATTACAGTTACGCTGTTCGGAACAACAAGCTGAGAAAGACTCTTACATCCGAAGAATGCTTCTTCTCCGATTTCTTCAACAGAATCAGGAAGTGCCAAACTCGTAATTTTATCACAGTAACTGAAAGCTCTCTTTTCGATTTTCTTTACGCCATCAGGTATAACAACCGTTCCTTTTCCGGCCGGACAACAAAGTACAATGGTTTTTTCTTTGTCGTATAAAATATTATTTTCACTTGAATAGTATTCATTATCTTCGGCAACTTCGATTTTTTGAAGATTTTTACATCCTGAAAATGCTTCAATATCAATGCTTACCACATTTTTCGGAATATATATTTCTTTTAAAGAAGTACATCTGTGGAAAGCCAGTCTGCCTATACTATCAACATCTTCGCCGATTTTAATGCTCTTAAGATCCGAACATAAGAAAAATGCATAATCGTCTATATGAGAACTGGTAACGGTAACCTCTTTCAAAGAAGCAGGAACACTCGAGCCGTTTTCATAATAAGAACTTGCACCAAATAAGTATCCAAGATATGTGTTTTTATCACGGCTTTCTCCGACAAAAGGAACAGTCAGACTTTCAAGCCTCCAACATCCGTTAAACACACTTCTTTTAATGCTATCTACACTGTCAGGGATAACTATATTCGTAATATGTCTGCATCCGTCAAAAGCTCCGGCGCCTATACTCGTAACGCTGTTTGGAATAATAAGCTCTTCCAAAGATTTACATCCGTCAAAAGCAGAATTTCCTATACTAACGATATTATCCGGAATTTCAACATTTTCAAGGTTTCCGCAGCCAAGGAAAGCTCTGTCTCCGATTTCCGTTACACTGCTTGGAATATCAACTTCGTCTTTTCCGCCAGGACAGCAAAGAAGTTTTGATTTGTCTTTATTGTACAAAACTCCGTTTTCGCTTGAATAATTGTTGTTTTCTTCATCTACGTTTATGCATTCGAGATTTGAACATCCTGCAAATACATAAGCTCCGATTTTCTCGATGGTTTTTGGAATGTAAAGTCTTTTAAGACCTATGGCACCGTCAAAAGCATAGTCGCTTATAGTCTTAAGGCTTTCAGGAATTATTATTTCTTCCAGATTTTTACATCCGTCAAAAGCACAGATTCCTATATTTGTAAGACTCTTAGGAAGAGTCAAAGAAGTAAGCCCCGTACAGTTAGAAAAAGCGTATCCTCCTATACTTGAAATACTGTCCGGAAGATTTATTTCTTTCAAAGACTTACATCCTTGGAAAGCAAATAAGTCGATATCTTTAACTGAAGACGGAATACTTACGTTTCTAAGCCCACTGCAGCCGTAAAAGACATAGTAACCAATACTTTCCATGGTGTTTGGAATAGTAATTTCTTCCAAAGATTCACACATATAAAAAGCAATGTTGCCTATTTTTTCAAGTCCGTTCGGCAAGTTTATTTTCTTTAGGTTTTTACACTCTTTAAAAGCGTAATTTCCGATAATCTTAACACTGCTTGGAAGAACGACTTCTTCGAGGTTTGTACATTCGTCAAATGCTCTGTTTCCGATAACGGTTACGCCTTCTGAAATGATTACTTTTTTAAGATTGTCAAATCCCTTAAAAGCTCTTTCTTCTATAACCTTTACATCAGAAGCCACAGTATATTCACTAACATTCATAGCATCAGCTTTATTAATTTTACACATTATTTAATATCTCCTATCCAATGGATTATATATAAATTAAAAATCTCTTCTATACACTGAAATATTAACATATTTTATGATTTTTATCAATAATTAACTACCTTTATTTACCATATTTCCACAGAAGTGTTATATTTACTTTCATATTGATTCATTTGCTGTTTTACAAAAACCATAACCGTATAATTAAATTATTAACCTTATGACAAATAAAATTCAACTATTTCAATATTCCGCTGTTTTTCCCTACATAATAAACAACAACCGCCAAAGGAATTGTAAACATCAGCATGGGATAAAACAAAGAAATACCGAAATTACCGTACAAAACCCCGCCTATAACAGGCCCCAAAGTCATACCCAAATCCAAACCTATATAATAAGTACTGTTTGCAAGTCCTCTTTTATTCTTCCCGGCAAGAAGTATGGCGGTAGATTGGCATACGGAACTCATAATCCCGTATCCCCCCGCCATAAACAACGCCGCCAAAAACATAAAAAAGTCGCTATTCATCACAGAAAGAAAAAAAAGTCCCATAAATGCGCTAAGAGAACTTGTAAAAATAAATGTTTTAAAAGGAAGTTTATCAAACAGCCCTTTCATCATAAAACGAAGAATCAAAAGAACCAATGCATAAAGAGGGAAAAACATCCCCACCGAAACACTGAGGTTTTTCATGGAAACATAGCTTACCAAAAACGACTGAGTGGCACAGTAAGGAATCGCAAACAACATTATTATAAAAGCAACGGGAAGAACACTTTTATCCACTATACTCCACTTTTGTTTTGCACCAATATTTTTTTCAATAGATTCTGATGGATTTCCTTTGTCATGCACAAATTGAACGACAAATACCATCATCAACGAAATAACAAGTGCAGAAATAAAAGCTACCCTGTAGCCGAAAGAACGGTACAAAAAAATACCCAGAGCAGGAGCCATCGCCATTGCAAGAGCGTTCATCATTCCGTAAATCCCCATACCGGAACCTATCTTTTCCTTTGGAAGCATATTCGACATCCATGTAGACATACAAACGGAACAACAGGCAAACCCCACTCCGTTTACAATTCTCGAAACTGCGACAATCATGGGATTAAAGGCAAAAACATATCCAAGGCAAGCCAGTACCATAAGTCCGCCGCCTATAAAAGAAAGCTTATATTTGCTGATTTTATCGGCAAGATTGCCGACAAAAGGAC
>NZ_JAHZIA010000025.1:23352-26622 GCF_019420015.1 Anaerofustis sp. | reverse complement strand
ATAATGGCTCTTATAGTTATAGGGGGCATAGGATTTATAGTATGGAACGATGTAATAAAAAATAAGTTCAACTTCAAAAAATACGAGCTCCATTCAAAAATAGTGCTGACTACAACGGTATCGTTAATAACAGCGGGAGCGGTGCTCTTCTTTATTTTCGAAAAACAAAACGGAGTTTTGATGGGTGTTCCGTTAAAAGAGAGTATACTATCTTCCCTATTCCAGTCAGTAACACCGAGAACTGCGGGATTCAACACAATTTCATGGAGTGAAATAACTCAGGGAACATCGATATTCACCATACTTTTAATGCTAATCGGCGGAAGTCCCGGCTCTACCGCAGGCGGAATGAAAACGACGACTTTGGTTGTTCTTATAATGAGTGCGGTGGCATCTTCGAAAAACCAAAACGGTATAACAATATTCAAAAGAAAACTCGAACCCGAAACGGTAAAACAGGCAAGCGCAGTATCGACTCTGTATTTCACGGGGTTTTTGATTGGAACACTTCTGCTTTGTTACTTCGAGAACAGCTCGGCGATATCGATAATGTTCGAGGTTTCTTCGGCAATAGGGACGGTAGGTTCTTCAATGGGAATTACTCCAGCCTTATGCCAGGCATCGAAAATAACTATAATGTTGCTTATGTATGCGGGAAGAGTGGGAGCCCTTACATTGATGCTTACCCTTGCGAGAAAGAAAAAAACGGCACCGATTGAAAGACCATCGGAAAAAATACTTATAGGATAAAGAATAAAAGAGAGGATTTATTATGAAATCAGTATTAGTAATAGGAATGGGAAGATTCGGTAAGCATTTATCGAGAAAAATGCAAGAACTTGGAAATGATGTAATGGTTATTGACAGAGACGAAGAAAGAATTGCAGAATTCACTTCGGAATTTACGGATTCTCAAATCGGAGACTGCACAAAAGAAACGGTGCTGGAGTCAATAGGAGTAAACAACTTTGATGTATGCTTCGTTGCAATAGGAGAAGACTTCCAGTCTTCATTGGAAATAACCGCGCTGTTAAAGGACTTAAACGCAAACTGGGTAGTAACAAAAGCAAGCAGCGACATACAAAAAAAACTTCTTCAAAGAATAGGTGCGGACGAAGTAATATACCCGGAAAAAGATACTGCCGAAAAGCTTGCCATAAGATACAACGCAAGAAATGTGTTTGATTACATCCCTCTTACCCCTGAATACTCAATTTACGAAATTCCAATTATAGATTCATGGATAGGCAAAAATATGGCTGAGCTGAATATAAGAAGCAAATTTAAAATTAACATTATAGCAGTAAAAAATAATAATATTTTGGATCCTATACCGAACCCTGATTATATCTTCAAAGAAAACGATCATATAATAGTAATAGGAAAATCAAAAAACGTATGTAAAATTACGTCTTTGACTTAAATAAAAAGACCGTAACAATACGGTCTTTTTTATTTTCTTTTGTTACTCAACACCTTTAAGATACTCCACCAAAACCTTGCTGTTATGCCTTATGACTCCATCTACCTCAAGAGCCAAATCGAGTCCGGTAAATACATACTTATCTTTCATTTCTTCTCTTACATCGAATGTCACTGCTCTGGCGTGTTTCTTTTTGTACCTAGATAAAACTTCTTCGTCTATGATACTTGTGTTGTATATAACCTCATCAAAGATTTTAAGCCCCTTTGGTATATGTCTTTCAATTTCGCTTATATGCTTTGCGACACCGAAGTTATCGGTTTCTCCGTGCTGAGTCATTATATTGGTAACAAAATATTTCTTTGCCTTTTTATTTTCGTTTATGGCATAAGGAATATCCTTTATAAGCAGGTTCGGGATAATGGAAGTATAAAGACTTCCCGGGCTTAATATTATAATATCCGCATTCCTTATTTTTTCTATGGCATAATCGTTCACCTTTGCATCTTTTGGCGTCAGATACACCTTTTTTATTGGAGATTTCATTCTTATCGCCTGCTTAGGTATCTTGGATTCTCCGTGAATAACAGCGGTATTATTTAAAAGAGCGCAAAGGGTTACATCGTCGTTTTTCGTCACTGCAACCACCTCTCCCTTTATGGCAAGGACATCGCTTATATCTTTTATGGCTCGCGGAAAACTTTCGCTTATCTCATTTAAAGCCGCCAAAAACAAATTGCCGAAAGAATGCTTTTTTAAAGCTCCCTTTGTAAATCGGTACTCCATAAGCTTTGTCATGGTAGATTCATCTTCGGCAAGAGCCGTTATACAGTTTCGAATATCCCCCACTGCCAAAATACCAAGATCTCTTCTGAGTTTTCCTGTACTTCCTCCGTCATCCGACACAGTCACTATGGCACTGATATTATCGGTATGATTTTTAAATTCTTTCAAAAGAACACTGTTGCCCGTTCCTCCGCCTATGATTACAATGTTCTTATCCTTAAACTTCATATTCTCTACACTCACAATCTTAATACTGATAATTATCCTTGGTTATATCTCTATGCTCTTCCGTAACGAAAAAACCTCCATCTATAAGCCTTTTTGCAAGCTCACTCGCTATCGTAACGGAACGATGTCTTCCGCCGGTACAACCTATACCTATTACAAGCTGGGCTTTGCCCTCTTTTATGTAATAAGGAAGGGTAAATGAAACAATATCATATAACTTATCCATAAATTCTCTGCTTTCATCGAAGGAGAATACATAATCGGAAACTTCCTTATTTTTACCTGTTAAGTGTTTTAAATCTTTTTCATAAAAAGGATTGGGAAGAAATCTGACATCGTATACTATATCCGCATCATGCAGTATACCGTATTTAAAACCGAAAGAACTTACTATAATGTTGAAAGAAGTATGATTATCATCCATCTTTCCGTAGCAATCGTGAAGAATTTTTTCAAAATCTCTTTCTTTGAGTTTTGAAGTGTCAATTATCAAATCCGCGCGTTTCTTCACTTCCTCCATGGAAGCCCTTTCCTTTTTAATGGCTACCTCTATCCTGTCTTTTCCGGAAATAAGATGCTTTCTCCTGTTTTTCTTATACCTGGAAATAAGTACATCATCATCCGCATCTATATAAAGAAGCTCCGCATTCCTTTCGTTTTTCAAATTATCCAGTATCAAGCCTATATCGCCGAAGAATGCACTTCCTCTGACGTCCAAAACAATGGCGATATTTTCGATTTTAGGCTCGCTTTTATCCAAAAGTTCGATAAAAGTATCTATCAATTTAGGCGGGAGGTTATCGACGCAATAAAAAGCTCTGTCTTGAAAAAAT
>NZ_JAHZIA010000025.1:9801-23342 GCF_019420015.1 Anaerofustis sp. | reverse complement strand
CTTTTTCCCGCCGCAAGCATACCCGCAACAACAATTATTCTCATTATACTTCTCCTCTTACAACAAATCGGTTTTACCGAAATATGATTATACTGTAATTATACTACCTGCATATACAAAAAGCAAAATCAAATAAAGCAAAACACAAAAAACAATTCTCCTTTTAATTAAAAGGAGAATCGAATAATAAAATTTCAAAGTCAAAAGATAATGATTATAAGCTTTTAATCACATCCAAAAGGGCTACTGCGCAGTTATCGCTCGCCTTTTTAAGGTTTTCTCTGAAGTCGCTTTTTGCGCCCTCATCTGCTCCGTCGCTTATCCCTCTTATTCCTGCAAAATCTATGCCGTTTACATAGCATACCTGAGCCAAAGCCGCAGTTTCCATATCGGTACAATACCCATTAAAATTCTCAATCAAATATTCTTTGTCTTTTTTATTTGAAACAAATTTATCCGCAGTCAATATGTTACCGAAAAAAACATCGAAGTCATAGCCATCCGCAAATTTTCTTGCTTTGTCGTTTATATATTCTGCTTGAGCAAAGTATTTTTTGTCAATATCGGGAATAACTCCCTCTTCATATCCAAGCATAGTAACATCCATATCAGTCTGAAGGGTATTTTCGGCAAAAACCACATCCCCTACTTTAATACCGTCCTTAAGTCCTCCCGCAACTCCGCAGTTTATCAAAACATCCACATCAAAATTATCAATGAGTTTTTGCGCTGTAAGAGCCATATGTACTTTACCTGTATAACATTTTACCAAAACGACATCATTCGACCCGACACTGCCGATAAAATACTCGCTGTTTGTGATTTTTTTTACTTGGGTATTTACCATATTCTTTTTTATAAATTCCAATTCTTCATCCATTGATGCTATAATTCCAATCATCTGTTAATCTCCTTTTTAACCTTTATTTAAAATATTCAAGGTTCAAATTTTTTCTTTCCGCTTTAATATTATACTACATTTAAATTATTTGTAAAATTAAAAATATTTCCCTTTACTTTGACAAATAAAAGAGTATAATACCGTTAATAATATATATCAGAGGTGTGCATATGGATTTTTTAATGGATTTTTTAACAAAGACGGGACCGATTGTATACATTACAATATTCTGCTTAAAGGTACTCGAGATATCCCTTGATACTTTAAGAATAGTTCTCATCAACAAAGGACAAAAAGAACTGGGGAGTTTGGTCGGATTTGTGGTTATCCTCCTTTGGATTTTTGTGGCTTCAAGCGTGCTCTCAACACTGCAAGAAGACTTATGGAAAGCTCTGTTTTACGCTTTGGGATACAGTGTGGGAATATACGTTGGAATAGTAATAGAGAAAAAAATCGCTCTTGGATTCGTAAGCATGGAAATAAACGTAAGAGGAAGCGAAGGCGAAAGACTTGCGAATATACTAAGAGATAATAAATTCGGTGTAACGGTTATGAAAGGCGAAGGATTCAACCACACAAGATATATACTAAAACTGCACGTAAACAGAAAAAGAGTTGAAGAAGCAGAAAATCTTGCTTATAAATACGTACCGGACTGTGTTGTTACCATAAATGATATCGTAACGATACAGGGAGGTTATATGTACGGTGTAAGGAGAAGAAGATAACTGCTGTAAAACCATAAATAAAAATATCTGCATACAAAATAAAACTATAAAAAAGAGACGGTTATGTAGCCGTCTCTTAAATTATATCTAACCTTTATTAATGTTTTTTTATAAATGCTATAGAAGTAACTCCAATACCCAAAGCTGCGACAAAGAATAACATAACAAACACAATTAAGTTACTTTCGTCTCCTGTACTTGGAGCATTTGTACTCTCCTGACTGGTATTATGACTTCCGTCACTTACAGAATCATCATTTCCCTCCTGTTTATTTGGTTTCGTTGCCGTAATGCTTTTACCGTTGTCAACCTCTTTGCCGTTAACTATGATTGACTCTCCGCTTTTATTTTCAATTACGACTCCTTCGGGAACTGTCAAAGCATCTTCTCCCGATTTTATCACAGTGATTTTATCTCCGGGTTTTGATTCATTAATAACTTTATTGGCATTACTTCCGATATAGAACTTATCACCTTTTTGAACCGCAAGGACTTTATCCGCAACAAGCTCTTCACCCGGCCATTCACTAAAGGTTCCTCCTGTTATGAAACTGTCTGCATTATCACTCTCAACTTTTCCCTTAAAATTTCCTCCCATAACGGTAATATTTATATTATCGCTCTTAGAGTCCTGTAAGTCAACTTCATAAAGAGCCTTGATTCCCTTAAATGTTCCGCTCTTTATATTCACCTTTATAGGGTGATTTGTAGAATGCTGAGAAACCGCAATGGCAGCACCTTCAATTGTAGAACCGCTTGCATTTTCGCTTGCTTTAAATTCATCGGCGGTTGCTGTGATGTTTGAATTTTCCACTTCCATTTCTCCCCCACGGATTTCTACACCGCTGGTACCGGTAATATTACAATTCTTTACAATAAGTTTTCCGCTGCTAGGGAAGTAAATACCTGCATAAGATTTACTTTCAACACTAATACCGTCAAGTGTCAATTTTATATTTTCAAGTGTTCCGTTGGTTGCAATTGCAAAATTATCATCACTTATGATTTTACCGGTCTTGTCTTTGCTTGAATCTTTAATTGTTATGTCCGCATTGTTCGGAATAAGTTCAGGTCTGTCTTGAAGTGGTACTATAAGGAATGACCCCATTGTATGTCCGTTTAAATCCAATGTATAATTCGCATTCGGATAAATTTCTTCATGTCCTGCCGTTTTATTTTTTTGAAGAACAACCGTTTCTTTCTCTGCAGAACGTGCTGCCACAGACATTGCGTTCGTTAATGCCGTGTAACCTGTTTTCCCTATGGTTGCTTCAAATTTTGAAACATCTTCGATTGATTTCGTTTCATCATGAATAAAACAGTTATCTTTTAAAAATCCGTCTACATTTCCGTTGTTTACAACACCACCGTTAAGCTTACCGCCTGCAACGGAAATATTGTTTATATCCGCATCACTACAAACAATATTGGCATTGGTAAGGGTTAAATCGCTGTCCATAAGAGACTTAATCGTACCGTTGTAAGTAATCTTTTTACCGTTTCCGTTGATTTTACCGTAAAGCTTATCCACTTTTACATCTGCAACGAGAAGAACGGTATTGCCATTTGCCTTAGCCATTGCTTCGTCGATGGAAGTATAAGTCTTATCTCCCACACAGGCTACCGTACCGGCAGGGATATTCTGTATGGTATACGGATAATCATCTTTATTCGTACCTATATTGGCAATAATTTTATAAGGTTCTTTTACAAAGTCGGCAACAACGGTTTCGTTTTTAAATACTCCGCCCGTAACGGTAACATTACCTTTTACTTTATCATTAACACTGATAAGATTTTCCGTTAAGGCATACTTACCACCTGCGAGATTTATGTAAGAAGCTTTGTTATTATCTCCGTTTCCCACATGTACCACCTGTCCGTTTACAAGAGTATCTCCGCTGATTTTCAAAGTCCCGTTTGACTTCCAACCTGCTCTGATCGCACCGTTTATTTCTCCTCCCGAAATAATTGCGGTTGCGCCATCCAAAACAGTCAAATCAACAGCATCTTCTTTATCGGTTACACTGATGGTACAATCTTCAAAAGTCATATCACCTGAGGTTACAGAAATACCGTAATGATACGACGAAGTTACGCCCATACCGTCGACAACACAATCTTTCATATAAATCTTTTTAGCTTCACCATTAATACCATAATAACTTGAAGGTGCGCTTATGAAAGTTGAACCTTCTGCGTTAAAAGTGCTGTTATCTCCCAACTTGACAGCGGGCTTACTTCCTCCCCCTTTAACGATACATTTAACAAAGTCAGCTTCTGCACCGGAAGCAAGAGTAACGATTCCCTGAGTAGATTTTACGGCATTTATGGTTCCGTTCATTACCGTAGCCTTTACACCGGAACTTACAGAAAGAGCATACCAACCAAAACTTCCCGAAAGATTAATATTATAATTGTTTAAATCAAGAGTAATATTTTTATTGATAAAAACACGATTAGCCATAAACTCATCATATGAAGTCGATTCCTTTTCATAATCGCCAATCAGCTTTATTCTGCCTCCTTCTTCAACAGAATCAATGGCAGAATTAAAGTTATTATACGGGCTTGTTTCCGTTCCGTCACCGTTCTCCGATTTGGTTCCGTCAAGATATACAATATTCCCCGTACTTCTTTCATTCTCGGCAAATGCCATGACAGGCATAAAAGCCGCAATCATAACAATGCACAAAAATGAAGCCAATAATTTTTTCATATTTTCTAACCCCTTTAATTAATATAATATACTATATATAGTATTAGTATAATCTGTTTTTACTGTTCTTGTCAATGAAGAAAAGTCATAAAAACCTAGTATTCATAGAGATTACACAGATTTTACATTTAAACCGAATCCATAAAAGTCATTTATCAAATTACTTATACAAAACAAATATAAACAAAAATAAAGTGTATAAATTTATCCGTCTTACAGTCAAAATCTTATCCCGAATTTTCCTCCATAAAATCCCCAATAAAATTCACAAACAAAAGAGAAACAAATAAGTTATCTATTTAAAATAAATTTACCATAGCAGTAAAAAAAACAAATCAAATCAGAACGTATACCAAAACAATACATAAAAAAGAAATCAAAGGAAAACAAAATTCTATTTATTATAAAATATATGACCGGTATATGACGTTTTATAACACCAACACAATATACACCCAAACGCCATATACGATAGAATTATAGCAGAACACAAACACAATATATATAAACATATTGACTGAAAGGAAGAAACATGTTATCCTTTAAACAGTTATACGACTGACGGAAAAGTGGAAATAACCACATGAAGTATAATGATAATTATGAGCCGACCGTCTGGGCAAGAGCCCGGATAGTGGGCTCTTTATTATTAAAAGGAGTGTAACAAAAATGAAAGAAATCCAATTAAAGTACGGGTGCAACCCAAACCAAAAACCATCCAGGGTATACACTGAAGAAGGGGAACTTCCCATTGAGATTTTAAACGGTTCTGCCGGATACATAAACTTATTGGACGCATTTAACAGCTGGCAGTTGGTAAAAGAATTAAAAGAAGCCACTGGAATACCCTCTGCCGCATCCTTTAAACACGTATCCCCCGCAGGCGCTGCTGTCGGACTTAAACTTACAGAAACTTTGAAGCAAATGTATTTTGTGGATGAAAGTATCGAGCTTACCGATATTTCATCAGCCTATATAAGAGCAAGAGGAGCAGACAGGATGTCATCTTACGGAGATTTTGCGGCTTTATCCGGCGAATGCGACAAAGCGACCGCAATGTACTTAGCAAAGGAAGTATCTGATGGTATCATCGCTCCCTCTTACTCGGATGAAGCCTTAGAAATACTTAAAAACAAGAAGAAAGGCAAATACCTTATAATTAAAGTAGACAAGAATTACACACCGAAACAATCGGAAAGAAAAGAAGTTTTCGGGGTTACTTTCGAACAGGGAAGAAACGATATAAAGATAAACGAAGATATGCTCAAAAACATCGTTACAGAAAACAGGGCAATGAGCGAAGAAGCAAAAAGAGACTTGATTATTTCTCTTATAACCTTAAAATACACACAGTCAAATTCGGTTTGTTACGTAAAAGACGGACAGGCGATAGGAATAGGAGCAGGACAACAATCGAGAATACACTGCACCAGACTTGCGGGAAACAAAGCAGACACGTGGTTTTTAAGAAGCCACAGCAAAGTACTTAACCTTCCTTTTAAAGACGGCATAAGAAGGGCAGACAGAGACAATGCAATTGACGTTTACATTTCAGACGATTACGAAGATATATTAAAAGACGGAAGCTGGGAGAATGTATTCAAAGAAAAACCCGAAGCTCTCACAAGAGAAGAAAAGAAAGAATACTTAAAAGAAATGAAGAACGTAGCTCTGGGCTCTGACGCATTCTTCCCTTTCGGCGACAACATAGAAAGAGCGCACAAAAGCGGCGTAAAATACGTTGCACAGGCGGGAGGCTCAATAAGAGACGACAACGTAATCGAAACATGCAACAAATACGACATGGTGATGGCATTTACATCAACAAGACTTTTCCATCACTGATAACATTTAGTGTTTAAACAATAAAATAATATTTTCCTTCCAAACAAAAGACCGCCCAAGAATTTAAATAAAAGCTTTGGCGGTCTTAAAAATCACACGATAAAACATTTTCTATTTTTTTAAATTTTCCAGGTACCTCTTTAAGTTCCCTTCGTTACCGTTGTCTTTTGGCTCGTAGTAAACCCTACCCCTTATCTCCTCGGGAAGGTAGTCTTGTTTTACATAATCATTCGGATAATCGTGAGGGTATTTATAGCCGACTCCTACTCCGAAATCTTTTTCTCCTTTATAATTTGCATTCCTTATGTGAAGAGGCACATCATAATCGGGCTCTCTTTCTATATCCGCCATGGCCTTGTTTATTGCCACATAAGAAGCGTTGCTTTTTGGCGAAGAGGCAAGATAAGTAACGCAGTGAGCAAGGTTGATTCTCACTTCGGGCATTCCTATGACTTCTACTGCTTTAAAGGTATTTACCGCAAGTTCCAAAGCCTTGATATTCGCATTTCCTATATCTTCGGAAGCGAAAATAATCATTCTTCTGGCTATAAACTTCGGGTCTTCCCCGGCATAGAGCATCTTTGCCAGATAGTATATAGCGGCGTCGGGATCGGAGCCCCTCATGCTCTTTATAAAGGCGCTTATGGTGTCGTAGTGTTCATTATCCCCCTTGTCATAAGTCACTTTCTTTCTTTGCATACACTCCACTATCACATCAAGGTCTATATTTATTCTTCCCTTTTCGTCCTTTGGCGTGGTAAGGTATGCCAGCTCCAAAGCGTTAAGAGAAATCCTCGCATCTCCGCTGCACATTGTACAAAGATAATCCATAGCTTCTTCGTCTATGTTTATATCGTAACGACCGAGTCCCTTCTCTTTATTTGAAAGAGTATTTTCTATAATCTTTCTTACATCTTCTTTGTCTATCTTTTTAAGCTTAAACAAAGTAGAGCGGGAAATCAAAGGGGAATTTATTTCAAAAAAAGGATTTTCTGTCGTAGCTCCTATCAATATTATGGTTCCGTCCTCCACACTGGGAAGAAGAGCATCTTGCTGAGACTTATTGAACCTGTGTATCTCGTCTATAAAAAGGATACTTTTTCTTTTTTCCAGCCCCAAATTGTTCTTTGCCTTTTCGATTACTTCTCTTACATCTTTTACACCGCAGGTTACCGCATTCAAACTGTAAAAATAAGAGCTTGTCGTATTTGCTATTATTTTTGCCAAAGTCGTCTTTCCACATCCTGCGGGTCCGAAGAGAATCACAGAGCTTACCTTATCGGCTTCTATCATTCGGTTTAGGAGTTTTCCTTTTCCGACGATATGCTCCTGACCGTAAAACTCCTCCAAACTTTCGGGTCTCATCCTTACTGCCAAAGGTGCTTTTGATTTTATTTGTTCTTCTCTTATATCATCAAATAAATTTCCCTGCATAGATTATTCCTTTCAATATTTATCTTAGTCCCATAGGGACTGACTCTGATTTCCGGTCCTTTTACTTATCCAACTTTCTTTGGATTTTTCTCTAAAGAGTAAGCGATATTTCGAAAAGAAAAAATGATTAAATATATTATCAATATTTCTTTTTAATATCAATCTTATTTTTTACAGCTTCTTATCATTCCCATAACTTCCTCTACATGAGCGCTGACCTTTGTACTCCTCTATTTTTTGACTTTTATTGTTTCAAAGAAACAGCTGAGTTTTATTTTTAATAAAACTTATTAAGCTGAAAGTTTTAAACAACATGAGCAATTTTAAAACATTGCAAACAGACAAGCAAAAGGAGGTAAAAAGGATACAACTGCGTTGAGTTTATAAAGTATCGGAATTTCATGAAAAGTCTACCCGATTTTTTCATAAACCGATGCTGCACCGCCCTGTTTTTCAATAAAATTGCGGAGTAGCTTTTCCGTCCGCAAAAGGAGGGTATCACTTTGCAAGACATCAAAAATCGTTAAGACTCCACGCCCCGTGACGCAATTTATTCCAAATATTCATCGTTTTTTTTATGGAACGCTGCATAATGATACAGCGTGCCTTTCAAAGAGGAAAGAATTATAGTCTTCTTCCGACAACACTGTACCAATCCCCTATATTATTTACTTCAAGTACTTCAAAGCCGTTTTCTTTATAACTTTCGATTACCGTGTCTACAGTATCCTCTATTATACCGCTGGATATGAAAATACCGCCCTTTTTAAGAATTCTTTTGGTGTCGGGAGTAAGTCTTTTTATTATATGAGCAAAAATATTTGCGACTATGACATCGGCTTTTACATCCACCTTTTCCGCCAAATCGCCTATAAAAACATCGAATTTATCCTCTACATTATTTATTTTTGCAAGGTAAGAGGAAGTTTCGATACACATAGGATCTATATCTACCCCTGTTACATGCCCCGCACCGAGCTTTACGGCTGCAATTGACAAAATTCCGCTCCCACATCCGACATCGATAACTTCATCGCCGTCTTTCATGTACTCTTCAAGCCCCATAAGACACAGTCTTGTGGTTTCATGGCTTCCCGTACCGAAGCTGGCTCCCGGGTCTATTTCGAGAACTATCCTTCCTTCATCGTTTTTATACTCTTCCCAAGTAGGTTTTACCGCAAGATTTTTCCCGATTTTAAAAGGTTTAAAATACTTCTTCCAGTTGTTTGCCCAGTCCTCTTCTTTTATATCATTAAAAGTCATATTCAAACTTCCGAAAATATCCCTTTCGTCATTTGCTTTCAGTCTGTTCAGTTTGTCTTTTAACCTATCTATTATCGAAACTTGATTCTCGTCTTCTTCTATATAAACTTTTATATTTGTCTTGGTGTCTTTTCTTTTGAGTAAATCCTCATCCACAAGGTCCCATGTTTCCCTGTTCTCTTCAAGAAAACTTTCAAAGTCTTCTTTGTCCTCTACCAAAAAGCTGTCAAGCCCCATATCCATCAGCTCGGATATCAGTAAGTCTATTCCCTCTGTCTTTGTATAAATACTTATTTCGTTATAATTCATAAAATTTCTCCTTAATTATTTAATTATATAACTTAAAATTATTCTCTGCAAGATTTTTAGATTAAAACAGTACCTCCCATACAAAATACAGAGAAAGATTCCACCTTTCAAAATTCCTTTACCGATATGATATAAGTTATTATATACAAACCAAACACCCCATAATATACATAACGACTTTGTGATAGATAAAAATATATAAAACTCTAAAATTTAACATACAGATTTTCGTATAAATATTTCTTTTTTTCATATTACAAAACACTTTACTTGTACAATTAATTATTACAATTAGATTATTATCCAAAGGGCAAATAAGAGAAAAATACTCTTTGTATTTATAAGAGCATAAAAGGTTTATTAAATATTGATTTTAACGAATATCATACCAGGGATTAACCTTATATATCAAAGTAGAAATAAAACACAAAACAAACCAAAGAAAGCCAAAATAAAATTATCGGTAATACTGTTATATTCATCGATATTTTAAAATTATCCCATTTTCTGTACGGTTTAATATTCTTATCACAAAGCTACGCATCTTGAAAGACACAGAAATTTGCCGATAAGAAAAAATTAAGAAAGATTTTACTTAAAACAAAAAAGAGAGATAATAAGTCTCTCTTTAATTGATTTGATAAAAACATAAAACAAACCCGTACGGATTAAAAATCAAAAGAACCGTATATTACAAATATTTCTTAAATTCTCCGTCACTCTCATTTTCAAAAACAGCCGCTATCACCCCGGGACCCGTATGGGCTCCTATGGCGCAACCTACATAACTGATGATTACGTCTTTAACGTTATATTTTTCTTTCAAAGTTTCGGCAAGCTCTTTTGCTTCTTCTTCCCTGTCTCCGTGAACCACTCCGATAATCTGGTTTTCCAAGTCTTTTCCTCTTCTGCCGACTTCTTCTATTATTTTATTTACCGCTTTTTTTCTTCCTCTTACCTTTGTGAAAGCGACAAGAGCACCTTTCTCGTCTATATCAATCATAGGTTTTATATTAAGCCCTCCGCCCACGACGTAAGAAAGCTTTGAAAGTCTGCCACCCTTATAAAGGTAGTCCAACGTTTCAACGGTAACCACATGCTCCATATGACGGCAGAAATATTCACCGGCTCTTATTATGGTTTCTTTATCCGCTCCGTTTCTTTGCATAAGCAGAAGCTTATAAACGGGAATCCCAAACCCCAAAGAAGCGCATTTTGTATCTATAATCGTAAGCTTAAAGTCGGGGTAAGTTTCAAGAAGCTCTTCCTTTGCAAGATTTGCGGCATTGAATGTTCCCGCTATCCCCGTAGAAAAGCACATATACAAAACTTCGTCTCCGCTTTTTGCATAAGGCTCGAAATTTCTTTTAAACATTTCCACATTTATATGATAGGTTTTTATGTCTTTTGAACTGTCTTCCAAAAGAGAATAAAAATCTTTTGGAAAAATGGTTTCTCCGTCAAAATAATCTTTTTCGTTTATAACCACAGGAGTGGGTATAACGTGTAAATCAAATTCATCTATTATACTTTTAGGCACATCACTTGCCGAATCTGTAATAATCTTAAATGCCATCGTTTCCTCCACTGAATTTCTTATATATTTACTATACTATATAATAAGGATTTTTTCAAAAGATTAATTTAATTTTAATTTTTTTCCTCACTGAAATTTACACAAATCAAAAAACATCAACAATAATTTTATACTTCATATCCTTGCAGAATTTATTTGTATATATCATAACAATTATCCAAATAAGTAAAAATATTTTATATTATCATAAATTAACATGATGTCATAATATCGCATATTATGATATAATATATCATGTAAACGGGAGGGAAGTTATGTCAAAAAAAATATTTAAAAACCCGGCTTTTATTACGGGAATTATCCTTGTTATAGCTCAATTTGTGGGAAAATGGTATGCAGATTTGATGGTATACGATCTTTATTATAAATCAGACCCGGGAAGTCTTATTTATACCATGGATTTTTTTGATTCTTACATAATTTTATATACTGGTATAACCCTTATGATAATAACTGTAATTTTTGAATACAAAAAAGCAGGAGAGGCTAATGATAAAAATATTATTAATCAGATCAATAAAATCAATCTTTCTAACGAAAAAGGAGAACTTAATTTAAGCCAAAGTTCATTAAAAGAAATCGATCCGATTGATGAAATTAATCTTTCCAAAGAAAAGGGAGAACTCGACTTAAGCAAGAGCTCACCAAAAGAAGAAACGGAATTAAGCGACACAAAAAAAGATAAGAAAAGCAATAAAGGCTTTAAAATATTCTTGATTTTATGTGCGGTTATTTTTGCACTGACAGCATTCGCAATGTTCAATAACTATCGTCATTCCATTTCTTACTATTACAATGCGGGAGTTCCGACGGAAAACGGACTGATACAAACGGACAAAGAGGACTTCATAGCACTGGTAAACATCAATCTGGAAACTCTTGAGAATGAGTTTTTAGGAACTAAAGTACCAAGCTTAAAAGACTTCCGCAGAGATGAAATAAAAGAAAGCGGTGAATCTTACTATTATACCGAAATTGAATATAAAAAAGGAGTTCCTGTCACCTTTTCATTCACGCTAAACGAGAATGATAAGATAAAAGCTATTTCGATTTTATACGATATCAGAGCAATCAAAGCGGATAATGTTGATGAATTTTTAGATGAAATGGAAAGAAAAAGAATGGCGTTATTCGGATATTTATTTACCTCTTATGTATCAATATCAGGGTTTAACGAAAATTTAGTGGAAGACAGAGACAATATGCTGGATAAACTGACAAGTATAAAAACCGATGAAAAGGGATACGGAGATGTAACATATCAAGGCTTGAACGGAGACGTCACTCTAAGCTATACCAAAGATGATTTTTGTATGATAACAATAACTAACATAAGATAAATAAAAAAGACCGATTTTAATCGGTCCTTTTTTTATTTTACTTTCGCTGTCTTTATAGGTTTTGAGAAAGAACTTTTGATACTGCCTCTGACAGTTCTTACTTTATAATAATATCTCTTTCCCTTTTTGAGCTTTTTATCGGTAAATTTATAAGAAGTAGTCGTCTTTACTTTTTTGTAACCTTTGGTCTTTTTAGTAGAACGGTAGATTTCATATTTCTTTCCTCCCGAAGCTTTCTTAAAAGACAAAGAAACTTTCCTTTTCCCCGATTTTGCTTTTAACTTTGTAGGTGCCTTTAATGTCGCAACTTTGATTTCAGTCAAAGCCAGCTCTACACTCTCCCCGCTTGGATCTGTAGCATCGGTTATACCGACAACCACAAAATTCGATCCGCTGGAAGCTTTCTTTGTACTTAGAGTAGTTTTATATGTATACGTCGATTCAAAAAATTTCGTACTGCCTTCTGATACTTCCTTACCTTTTGAATTCATTAAAAATCCCACAACGGCAGTATAATCATTCATATACAAATCTTTTACCACGGCTTTTACACTTATCTTTTCACCCTTATAATAAACTTTCTTATGAGAAGGCGAATAGATTTTTACATATCGGTTTGTAATCATACTCCTTGATGTTTTTACACCGGGCGATTTTTTCGAAGTCGCCGCACCGGCAGTTGCCATACAAGAAAATGCCAACATAAATACAATCAAACCGCATACTATTTTTTTAGAATTTTTCATATTCAGATTCCCTCCTTATTATTATCATAATTTTATCACATTGAATCCAATCTTGCAACTCGTTTACATAAAATAATAAAAGTTATAACTATCCGAATAAAAGACAGTTATAACTTTTATTTACACCAAAGCCGTATCAAATATTTTTTCCAAGTCCTTTGAAGACAAATCTTCTTTTTTATATAACAATTTTGCTATCATATGAATTACATCCAAATTGTTTTTAATCATATCTTTGGCTTTTTGATAAGATTCATCAAGGATTTTCGAAACCTCATTGTCGACGACATCCTTAAATATATTATCGTTTTTAAGATTGAAAGTTTTATTCTTATACCTGCTCATTCCGTATTCGCATACCATTGAATTTGCAAGCTCGTTTGCCTTTACTATATCGTTTTGAGCCCCTGTGCTGATTTCTCCGAAGATTATTTCCTCACTTGCTCTTCCGGCAAGGAGTATACATATTTTCTCTTTAAGTTCTTTTTTGGTTAAAATAAACTTATCTTCATTCGTCGAAGAGAGCACAAAACCAAGGGAAACTCCGTAAGGAACAATAGTGACTTTATCGGGAAGAACACCGCTTAACATAAAACTCACCAAAGCATGCCCCGCTTCATGGAAAGATACTATCCTCTTTTCTTTATTGCTAAGCACCA
>NZ_JAHZIA010000025.1:5418-9791 GCF_019420015.1 Anaerofustis sp. | reverse complement strand
TTAAGCCCCGCCATGGTTTTGATGATAGCTTTATCAAATTCTTCATTGCCTATGGTCTTTTTGCCTTTTCGTATCGCCATAAGAGCGGATTCGTTTACTATGTTCGCCAGATGAGCTCCGCTAAGCCCGTTTGTCTTATCCACCACTTTTTCGATTTTAAAGCTTTTGGAAATGGGCTTGTTTTTTATATGATGAGAAATTATCGCTTTTCTGGTAAGAGAAGAAGGATTACCCACAAAAATATGTCTGTCAAATCTCCCCGGTCTTAAAAGCGCACTGTCGAGCATATCCATTCTGTTTGTGGCAGCCATAACCACAACACCGCTGTTATCGGCAAATCCGTCCAGCTCAATCAAAAACTGATTCAAAGTCTGGTCTCTTTCGGAGTTGTTGTCAGTGCTTCGGCTTACCCCTATAGCATCAAGTTCATCGATAAATATGATGGCAGGTGTTTTTCTCCTGGCTTTTTCAAACAGAGTACGGATTCTGCTTGCGCCTATCCCAACGAATTTTTCTATAAACTCACTCCCGGAAGCATATATAAAAGTAGCGTTACACTGCCCTGCAAGAGCTTTTGCTATCAAAGTTTTTCCCGTTCCCGGAGGTCCGTACAAAAGAACGCCGCCAGGAACTTTTGCTCCGAATTTTTGATACTTTTGCGGCTTCATTAAAAAATCGCTGATTTCCAAAAGCTCTTCTTTTATTTCATCAAGCCCCGCAACACAAGAAAAGTCAATATCCGTTTTCATTACACAAGGATCATCCGACTGTTTGTTGTTAAAAAATTTTATATATGAATTCTTCATTGCAATCCCCCAATCTATATGTGCATTGTTATTATTGATAGTATTTAAGTTTTTTATACAATTAGAAATATAAAATTATTTTTTATTTGTAAATTGTGGTATAATAATAAAAACGCAGGAGGTTTAAATATGAACAAAGACGATTTAATCAACAAGGCCAGTGAGTTATTGGGAGAGGCAACGGAAAAAGCAAAACAACTGTCTTCGGACGCAATAGAAGTATCGAAAAATTTTGCAGAAAGTGCAAAAAAAACAATCAAAGCCGAAAAATTGGATTATGAAATTTCAAGAAAATACAGAGAAATCGGTAAATTGGTGTATGCGGCATACGAAGAAGAAGGAAGTTACGAACATGTGGCAGATGAACTTTGCGAAGAAATCAATGCTTTATTCGATCAAATAATAGCAATAAAGCTGGGAAAAGACGCCGACGTTACTGAAGAAGAAAAAGAAATCATCATTCACGAAGTAAATGATACTATCGAAGAAGAAAACGAGTAAGAGAAAAAGACGCGATTAGGCGTCTTTTTTATTGTAATGAAACAGAATTATGACGGATATGGGAGGGATACCTACGCAAGATTGAACCCTAAACAATCAACTTGTTCCAAAACGGAACAAGTTCAAAATGAAGAAAACAGACAGATATCACAATTATTAGATTTTTATAATTTAAATGCAGTTATAGTTTCCTCATACAAAGTAACTTCAAAATTATCCAAGATAAAAAATATAAATCAGATTTCGATAAAATGACCGAAAAATATTTAAACAAATAAAAAGCCCATACCCTCTGATAATAGAGGGTATGGGTTTAAATTAATCAAACAAAACTTAATATAAACTATCACCGGACTTAATCAGATTAGGGCATTTATTATCCCCTCCGTTTAGTCTGCACTTCGGTTTACAATGATAGCAGTAATTTATCGGTATATCGTTCTTCGCTTTGTACGCCCATTGATAATCCGATAAAAGCTCTCTTCCGATAGCGGTAAAATCACAATATCCGTTTACAAGCAATTTCTCCGCCCTTTCTTTGGTGGAAATCCTGTTAACGGCTATTACCGGTACATCCACGCATTCTTTTATTATTTTTGCACTTCTCACAACCTCATTAAATTCGTTCTCTTTGTCTTCCAAAGACGTGGAAGCATCGAAAGCCGAAGATATATCCAACACATCAACTCCCGCATCAATAAGCATCTTCGCTCCTTCTTTTACTTCCTCTATATCTTCCATATTCACTCCGAGTCTGTAATATATAGGAAAATCTTCTCCCAAAGCTTCTCTTACCGATTTAACGACCTGAATCGGGAATCTGTACCTGTCTTCAACTTTTTTAAAACCGTATTCATCGGTTCTTTTATTGTACTTTTCAAGGGTAAATTCACAAAGAAGATATCCGTGTGCACCGTGAATCTCAACGCCTTTAAAGCCTGCTTTCTTCGCTCTTATTGCCGCATTTGTATAATCTTTTACGGAATTTTGTATATCCTCTCTTGTCATCTCTTTCGTATTTTCATCCAACTTGCTGGGACCGTAAGGACAAGGTGACATTTTTGCCTTAAGCCCGGCATTATGAATTTGTATTACCGAAAAAGCCCCGTTATCGTTTATTGCCTTTGCAAGCTTTGAAAGCCCGGGAATAAACTTATCGTCCCATATCCCTATTTGATTCCACGCTTTTTGACGTTCATCAATACCGCTTGCTTCGACAATAATAGTTCCGATTTCTTTCTTTGCACGTTTCTCATAATAAGATATGTGTTTCTCATCCAAAAAACCATCTTCTCTCACCAAAGAATATGTAACCATCGGCGGCATAACCACTCTGTTTTTGATTAGATTACCCTTTAACAAAAAACTGTCAAATAATAACATAACGCACCTCCTTATATGATAATTATATCATATAAGATAATCCCTATGACAAATAAAGATATAAAAGAATTTTTCAAGGTTATTTTTAAATCGATAAAAGTCTGGAGTCGCATAAATAAAAAATAGTATTTACATTTTTTCCATTAAATAGTTTTGAACTGTAAAAATCCTTGAAAATACTGGATTTTTTGCAGATTGTAACACTTACTTAAGGCAACATTGATTTTTGACGCTTTGGTGACGAAATGGTGCACGGATTTCCTATGGTGCTATAGAACGATATGGGCAGATATAAGAAAAAACATACTATGCGAAGGGAAAGCGCTCATTGCTTTCGTTCTTTTGTCTGTCACATAAGCAGAGGTAGGCACATTGATCACAAGAGGGTGAAACCTGTTGATGAGAGTGACTGGCTCTGCTACTTCGTACAAAAGAGGAAAGCAGTAGAAAAATCTATATATGGGTGCTATAATATAAAGATACAAAGTGGCAAATATGAATTTGTAGGAGGAAAAGATGGGGTATATAATAGGCGCAATTATTCTGGGGATTATAGCGATTGCTTGCTTTGTGATTAGTTATTTACAGTTTAATGAAAAAGGGATTCTATTTAATAATGCTTATATCTTTGCTTCAAAAAAAGAACGAGAAACAATGGCGAAAAAGCCACATTACAAACAATCAGGTATAATATTTTTACTCATAGGAATCATTTTCTTGATTAATGCAATTAATGTGATATTGCAAACAAGATGGCTATTTTATTGTGTAATAGTGGTTGCTGTGGTAGCAATCGTATATGCTATTATCTCATCTATAACGATAGAAAAAAGAAAGAAGTAAATTCCGGTTTGGTGTAAGTATGGGATATTCCCAACAAGCCAAACTCTCTCTTTCTTCGATTGATTTTTTACTGAAAGGGGACCCCTTTCCTATGCTTACTATGGAACGTTTAACAAAAGAATTGAAGGGCATTTTGAGAGAAGATATATAACCCCCCTGCTCTTTTCGTGTCCGTAAAGCATTTGTTTGCAAGGCTTATCGTCCCCTTAATGCGTAACATAATGGTATAACAAAGCAGTTCCAAACAGCTCCATATTGTTTACTTGTGGTGATAAAATGGTGCCCAACTTTACGAAACCAACTTACGCGAAGATATAAATCGATAAATATAAGCATGTGAAAAGCCTTTTTTATAATTCACTTTCAAGCATTTTCTATAAACACTTGCAAAGACATATATGAAGATTTTTGTTTATATAATCAATAAAAAAAACCGCATAAAAGCGGTTTTTTTTTAAAGAAAATCTCTTAATTTTTTACTTCTTGTAGGATGTCTCAATTTTCTGAGAGCCTTGGCTTCTATCTGTCTTATTCTTTCTCTTGTTACGCAGAAGATATCGCCTACTTCTTCGAGCGTTCTAGGTCTGCCATCCTCAAGTCCGAATCTTAGAATAAGAACTCTTGCTTCTCTTTCTGTCAGAGTTTTCAACACTTCAAACAACTGTGATCTCAAAAGCATGTAACTTGCGGCTTCTTCCGGTGCAACGGCATCATCGTCCGGAATAAAATCACCGAGATGAGAATCCTCTTCTTCCCCTATAGGTGTTTCCAGTGAAACAGGGTCTTGGGATATCTTCATAATATCTCTTACTTTTTCTTCCGGAAGTCCCATTTCCTTTG
>NZ_JAHZIA010000025.1:0-5408 GCF_019420015.1 Anaerofustis sp. | reverse complement strand
TATTTCTGCGGCATTCGGGTCTCTGCCGAGATCCTGAATCAACATTCTTTGAACTCTTTTTAATTTATTTATGGTTTCAACCATATGTACGGGTATTCTTATCGTTCTCGCCTGATCGGCAATGGCTCTTGTTATTGCCTGTCTTATCCACCATGTGGCATATGTGGAAAATTTAAATCCTTTGGTGTAATCAAACTTTTCAACTGCTTTGAGAAGTCCAAGGTTTCCTTCCTGAATCAAATCCAAAAATGACATACCTCTGTTGACATATCTCTTAGCTATACTGACAACGAGTCTTAAATTGGCTTCGCAAAGTTTTTTTCTTGCCTCTACATCTCCATCTTCTATTCTTTGTGCAAGATCCATCTCTTCTTCGGCGTGAAGCAAATCCACTTTTCCGATTTCTTTTAAATACATTCTCACGGGATCGTTAATATGTACAGAAGGTTCGTATGACTTTGAAATAACTTTTTTGATGTCTATATCGTCATCCGACTTCATATCATCGTCAAGAAGTTCATCTACATCTTTGTCTATATCGTCATCGTCTTGAAGAACGATTCCTTCTTTAAAAAAGAATTCCAAAATTTGATCTATTTCATCGGGATTTAAATTCAAATCGGTAAAATGCTGATTCATCTCTCTTTGAGATACAACATTTTCCTTTTTTGCCCAATCTTTTATATCGTCAATCGTTTTAAGTTTCTTAACTTCTTTTCTGACAGAGTCTTTTTTAGATGTCTTTTTCTTTGTTGAATTTTTTTCTTTTGCTTCAATAACTGTGTTTTGGTCTTTTTCCATATCAGCGGACTTATTTTCCTTTTTTGGACTCATTATATAAGTGTACCTCCGTTTTTGGCTTTTAAAAGCTCTGATTTCAGTTTGTAAAATTCGGCTATCAAAACATCTAACATTTCTTTATCTTCAGAATCCTGAATATCTCTTATGGCACTTTTAACACTCATAATCTTTTTATTTATATTGTTGACAATAAGTGTCTGTCTTGCCCTTATTATATCATCACTGCTTATATTTTGGTCTAAAGACACAATTCGTGACATAGTTGTAGCCAATTTATCATTATAATCAAACAACTCCATAAAGTCAACCTTTTTTCCGTTATTAACACAAAAAACTATCTTTTCATATATTTTTTTATAATCATCCCCTACCAAAATATCTTCATCAAGATTTATTTCTCTGATTTTATCCGTATTCAACACATTGTCAATCATATATTTCAAAATCATTTCTTGAGCATATATGATTTTTTCTTTTATCCGATTTTTCCTCTTCGCGTTTTTATCATCGTTTTTTGAATCGTTCAAATGATTCGGAGTAATAAAACTGTTGGTATTGACTTCATTTTCTATTGTGGAAATTTCAGCGCCCGTTTTTCTGTGAAGATACTTTATATAAAATTCTTTTCTTACATTATCCTCTACTTTCCCTATTATAACGCAGGCTTTTTTTATAAAATCAACCTTTTCCCAGTTATCGAGCATATTATGATTATCTTCCAACAACTTTATTCTGAACTCTATACTGTCTATGCCATTTTCTACCAAATTATTAAACTTATCTATGCTATTATTTAATATGTAGCTGTCGGGATCATCCCCTTTAGGCAACCTGACCACTTTGGGATATATATTGGCACTTTCAAGTATTTCGCTTGCTTTTATTGTTGCGTTAAGACCGGCGTTGTCGGAGTCATACATAACGACCACATTTTTGGTATAGCGGTTTATAAGCTTTGCATGATTGATGTTAAAAGCCGTGCCGAGAGTCGCAACCGCATTATAAATCCCGTTGTTTACGAGAGATATAACATCCATATACCCTTCCACAAGAATAAGAGGTTTTTCTGATAATTCTTTTCTTGCATTGTTCAGATTGTACAAGGTGGAATTTTTCTTAAATACCAGCGTTTCCGGAGAGTTCAGATACTTCGGTGCATTTTTTACATCGGTGAATATCCTTCCCCCGAAAGCTATCAGCTTTCCGTTAACGTCTTGTATGGGAAACATTATTCTGTCTCTGAAGTAATCATAGACCCCGCCGTTTTCCTTTGTTCTTACAAGCCCTGCCTTTATCAAAGTGTTTACGGAGTATTTTTTCTCTTTAACCAAATATCCGTAAAGATTATCGAATTCATTAACCGAATAACCAAGACCGAATTTCTTTATGGTTTCATTACTAAGCCCCCTGTCAAGAAGGTACTTTAAAGCGGGTCCGCCTTTCATCAGATTTTTATAAAAATAATTCGCACTGTCTTTTATACAGTTGTAAATCTCCTGCTTTTCGTTATAGCTTACGGCATTCTCGCTGCGCCTTGTATAGTTTCCGTTCTCCTCATATTGAACGCTGACTCCTTCCATATCCGCCAAAAGCTCGACCGCCCCGGCAAAGTCCAACTTGTTCATTTCCATAAGAAAATCCAAAACGTCTCCGTTTGCGTTACACCCAAAACAGTGGTACCTGCCCATATCGGGAGTCACAACAAAAGAAGGGGTCTTTTCCGTATGAAAAGGACACCTTGCCTTATATCTGCTTCCGCTTCTGGTAAGGGGAACATATTGATTTATAATCCCCACTATATCCGCATCGTCCACAAGTCTTCTTATAAAATCTTTTTTAAAATATCCCTTCATCGACTCTCCTTACATTCCCCAGCATGTACTCGGTATAAATAACTCTTTATACATATTTATCGCAAATATATCGGACATACATGCAACATAATCGCAGACGATTCTGGACAAATCATCTTCATCGATTCTCTTATAAAATTCCTCTGCCATCTTCTTCGGATTTTTCATATAATATTCATACAGTCTCTGTACTATAAACTTCCCCTTGTTTCCTTCTTCTATGGCTTTTTTGGAATGATAAACATTTTCAAACAAAAAACTTCTAAGCCCCATTGTCGCATCGTAAATATCCTTACTCATTGTTATTTTGTTTTTGTCAAAACTGTTTTTTATAATATCCAAAATCATCGTATTGATTCTCTTTGAATTGGTCTTACCCAAAATATCGGTAAATTTATCCGGAATATCCTCTTCTCTCAACACCCCAAAACGAACAGCATCGTCAATATCATGATTTATATAAGCAATTTTATCGGAAAAGAAAACTATTTCACCCTCCAAAGTCTCGGGAGTGAAACCGTGACAGTGATTTTTTATTCCGTCCGTAACTTCATATGTAAGATTAAGTCCCCTGCCCTCATTTTCTATTTTTTCCACCACTCTGACACTTTGTATGTTGTGCTTAAATTCAAAAGGACATATCTCGTTTAATATCTGCTCTCCGCTGTGCCCGAAAGGAGTATGCCCCAAATCATGCCCAAGGGCTATGGCTTCGGTTAAATCCTCATTGGCATTCAAAGCTCTGGCGATACTTCTGGATATCTGCGAAACTTCGAGAGTGTGTGTAAGCCTCGTTCTGTTGTGATCTGTCTGAGGAGAAATAAAAACCTGAGTCTTGTGTTTTAATCTTCTGAATGCTTTGCAGTGAATTATCCTGTCTCTGTCTCTTTCAAAATCAGTCCTTATTTCACAGGGTTTTATCTCCTTTTTCCTTCCTTTTGTGTTTGATACTTTAAAGGCATACTCGCTTAATCTGAGAATTTCATCTTTCTCTTTTTGTTCTCTTATGTTCATAGATACTCCTTACCGATACATAATACTATGTATATTATAACATATATATCACTCTTTAAAACAGATTGTCAGCTATTTAATAAATCTTTATTTAACATTTTATTGTTTTTTATAAGATAATAATCTATTTTATCTTTTTCGCTTTTTAAATTATTGAATAAAAATACCGAAAGAAGAATCAAAAGAACGTTCTTACTGCCGAGAAGCAAAACATATATACCAAGAAACAACACGCAGCAGTTAACTATAAAACTGATTATAAATATATACTTGAAAGAATCTCTTCTGTCTAATTTCATATTCAAAAGAGTCATTATACATCTGGACGCATCCAAAGGGATTGTGGGAATCAAATTTATCGAGCCTATCAAAACGTTATAAAATATAAAGAAATCATAAGAAGGAATGTAAATATAAAAACCGGCAAAGGCTATAATTCCCGCCAAAACAAAATTCGAAAAAGGCCCCGATAAATAAACCAAAAATTCTTTATCGGGACGTATATCATGCAAATGATAAGAGATTTTTGCACCGAAAGGAAGCAGTGAAATATTGTCTACTTTTACGGAAAACATCTTTGCGGTAAATATATGAGACAACTCATGTATCAGCAATGTAAAAGTAAAAATCAAAAAATTTGTAAATCCGCTTTGCGAATATATTATCAAAAGAGCAAATATGCTCAAAGAAGTAAGCGTTATTTTATTTATTGCATTTTTAACACGTATATTCATTTTTTATTTACTTTCCGATTTATTATCCGTATTTCCCTCTACATCAAGTTCCATATAGGTCATGGGGTCCACCGCGGTATTATCGACCCAAACTTCAAAGCCCAAAACATTGCCGCTTTCGTTATTGTCCATGGAACCGATGATATTCCCTGCCGTCACATTGTCTCCCACTTTAACAAAGGCACTCTTTATCCCGTCATAAACGACGGTCGTATTATTACCCACATCAAAAACAACCCTGCTCCCACCGTACGAGCTGGATACAATGTTTGTCACAACTCCGCTTGCACTCGCAAAAACTTCTTCGCTTTTCTGGGTTTGAATTTCAATACCTCTCGGTTTTACCGTTGTGTTAAAAACGGGATGAGAAGTATCTTCAAAAGTTGTTATGACCTCTCCGTTAACGGGCATTTCAAGCTTCAATGAAGAAGACGAATCCGCAACATTGGTTTTCCCTCCGTTAAAAACGCTGGCCGTATTATTGACAAAAGAAACAACCTTGTCCTTTGCCTTGCTGAAAGAAAACAAATCACTGTTAAACACGTCCGATATTTTTGATGTAACGGAAGACGGAAGAGATACGTTAAGCATATCCATGGTTACATAAGAAAGAGCTATAAGCACCACAAATATCATAACGTTTAAAAACCTGTCTTTTTTAACAGGCTTTCTGTTTCTCGTTTTATAATTTGTATTTCTGTAATTATATGAACTCTTTCTTCTGTAATTTTTTGATTTTCTGCCGTATTTGTTATACATACCATTCACCTCATATACTTGTCTTAGTTAATTATATTAATGAGATATAAAAATATTACTGAATATCTACTTGAAATGGATAAGCTTTTTGTATATAATGTTAAAAGTAATATGCGAGTGTGCTGGAATAGGCAGACAGGCACGGTTGAGGGCCGTGTGTCCCAAGGACGTATGGGTTCAAGTCCCATCACTCGCACCAGAATTTATATTTCAGACAAGATAGTAAATCTTCCAAACGTACTATTTT
>NZ_JAHZIA010000024.1 GCF_019420015.1 Anaerofustis sp. | reverse complement strand
ATAGACAGTTTTCTTTTCCCACTGCCGAAAAATATTTCATGTTTTTCAGCGTGAGATCTTCCACATATAATGCAAAAGTCCAAATCATCCACCAAAATAGAATATCTTTTATCCATTAAAATACCATTCCCTATCTATAATATCTTTTTTTATCTTTATTCTAAGCTTAAGATAATTGATATTTTCCTTAGCAGCAGCATACTCCACATCTGCTACATCTCGGTCAAATCTTCTGTCTGCAACTTCTTTAAAGCCATGAATCGACTGCGTTATAAGTGTCACTGGTTCTCCTTTTGCTCTCAATTCAAGCATTTTTTTATTTGCAGCTATTTTATAATTCCTTGAGGCTTCGGCTAATACACATCCTTTTTTACTAGCCTCGTTAATAGCCTGTTTCAGTGCATCTTCTAGTGCTCTAAGCTCTTCAAAGTCCGTCATATCAATCATAACAGCCTCCTAAAATATATCTGGTATTTCCTCTTTAAAATCTCTGCTAAAGTCATTTTGGCTCTTACTTTGTAAAATACTAACACTTGAAACAATTACATTTTGCCTATAATTCCCATCAACTTGTTCAGCATTAATTTTGCCGACAATCTCTATTTTATCTCCCTTTTTTACATAATCTCCGATAAAACCAGCAGTATTACCAAATGCAGAAAATCTAATATTGTTATACTTATATTTTCCATCAACCCCTTTATAATCTTCCCTTACTCCAATCACATTTGATAAAAACTCTTTTCCGCTTGCAGATATTTTTACTTCTGGTTCAAAATTCAAATAACCTGTTAAACATACTGTATTCATTAATTACATCTCCTATCTTTATTTTTCATCATTGTTAAAAAAGCTAAAAAGATTGAATGATAAATTATTCTCAAATCTTCCGCTTGAATATTAGTAAATTTATTAATACCTTTTACCGACAAATCTAAAACACATAAAAGTCTTGGAACATCTAAAACAATTTCATTCTCAAAAATCTTATTGCATAAATACTCCACAGCATCCTCTTGTTCTGACTTTATTAATTTTTCTAACGCGTATTCTTTCATATATTACTCACTCCTTAATACAATCACCATAAGGACATTCAAAACAATTATATTCACATAAACTATCAGTCCAGCCTACGTTTTCATCCTTTTTTTCTATCGTATTTCTATTGTTTTTTTGTATTTCTGATTTTAATTTGTTATGATATGCATCTCTACAAGAATCAGAGCAATACAATCTTTTTTTATTTTTCAAGAAAAACGGTTTTCCGCATTCCTTACATATTCTGTACAAGTGCCATTCTCCTTTTTGTTTATATATCTAATGACACCTCTTTAATACAACCTCCTGTTTCTTCCTTTAATTTACAACGAAAATAGTCAAAATCCACAATATTACCATACTTGTCATAAGAAACAAAGAATCTGTTTTTATAAGGACTAGCATAAATTAACACTTGGTATTTTTTATACACATCTTTTAACACATTATGCCCATTAAGCATTGCTAAATATTTCGTTTTAATTAATATACCGTCTTTCTCTAAAACCTTTGAAAGTTCTTCTATGCTTTCTGCACTGTATATTTTTTTATAATTTATTTCTGCAACATACATTTCAACTTAAAATTTTCCTCTTTTTTTTCAATATATTTATCAACTAATTTTTTTAGTGTATTGATACTTCCTTTATGTTCATTTTTTAGCATTGATAGTTCTGCCTTAAGCTTTAAATTTTCCATGTTAGCCTTTTCTAAATTTTGAACAACTCTATAATACGATTTCCTTTCCATTATTAAAGGATCTTGAAATCTTTCTTTATCACATTCCAATTTAAAATCTTGAATATACATTATCTTTAACCACCTCTTTCTGTTCACTGTTATATGCTTTACGTTCCCAATTCAGGATTGTCATATAATGCGACTTATACTTTTTCCCTGTACTGGCTATGTAGTAAGACAGATTATCAATTTTACCTTGAACGGTATCTTTAAATCGTGCTGTTAACTTTAGATATTCTTCTTCTGTCAAAAGAACATTTTCCAATTCTCCATACTTTTTCTTTTTTATATTTTTCTTTTTATTATTATTATTTATTTTTATATTATTATTTTGTAGTGGATTTTCCGTCACGGTTAATCCGTCACGGTTAACCCGTAACGGTGATTCATAAACAACATATTCAATACTAAACTTTCCTTTTTCTCTGCATTCTTTTTTTTCGATATAACTCTTATTTATAAGTTCCTTAAAAGCAGATTGAATAGAATCTCTTCCTTCTGGTAAAACTTTTTCTAAACCACTTATCTTTAAATCCCATTCATCAGGAAGTGAAAGAATATATGCCAATAATCCTTTTGCCTTCAAAGACAAATCTTTTCTTTGCAAAAAATCCCTTGACATGACAATATAATTTTTGTTTTTTTCAACTCTAATAATCTCCATTAAAACAGCTCTTTCCTTTGATATTCAATTTCACTTGGTCTTTTTTTATGATTAATACAAAACATAAAATAATCAGCTCTTTTGATAATTTCATCAATAATCACATCATTTCTATCTATCTTCACTGGTCTTTGAATAAAATCATTCACAACTACGTTTAAAGGGTCTTCCTTTTGTTCATCAGTTAAAACATTAAATAGTATTATTCCATAATCAGCATTACAAACATGAATTTGAGCTTGAACTTGCAGAAAATACATATTTGGAATATTTAACTTTATCGTTGAATATCCAGCATTACTTTTCCTCTTTGCATACATTTGATACCATGTTCTAACTCCTATAACTTTATTTTCTATAGGAATATTATTTTTAATATCTCTTGCATCTAAACTCGCTACAAAACCTCTTACTTTTTTGCTTTCTATTCTTTCATTTAGTTTTAGTGATATGTTATTATTTTCTCCATAAAAATCTAAACAAGGTTGCTCTAAAATATTGCCTGCTCTTACATGTTTGTTGTCAATCTCTTTTTGTTCAGAAATGCCGATTTTCTCTTCCCACAATACTTGACACTGTAGAGAATTAAAATTAGAAATTTTATATATCTCACTTGCCCCAAGTTGATGTCTTCTCTCTTCACGTTCTTCTTTATTTAACATTTTTATCACCTAGAATAAGCTTTAATTGTTCTATCAATCTATCATGGTTTTTTGGATCAACCATCTCTTCTTTAAATTTTTTTTGAGTTGTTCCTAGCACTTTATACACATCTTTGTTACTACCGTAAACACTAATTGCCTTAGAAAATAAATTTGTTAGTACTGTATCAGAATTTGAACTTGTTTCCTTTTTACTTTCCACCCTACTCATATCTTCAGCGGATGCAATTGCCTGCTCAATGCCTATTCCTAAAAATGACAATGCCCTACCAACAGCAGATGTCTCACAATTTTCTAAATAACTTTTACTGTTAACACCTGTACTGCTTGACGTTTCCGTTGCCAATCCTGTAGCTAATATTTTATCATTACAATCATAGACAGTAGCTTTAATAATACATTTGTAAAAAATATCCTCACCTTTTTTAATCTCTTTATCCTGTACAATTGATGTTTCTATGTGACAATCTTTAAATAAATTTAAAAACACCTTTAATTTTTCATTTACAGGTGGATAATGGGTTATAACTTCTACCCACTTTCCTGTTTCCTTATCCTTTTTTTTGCTTGATAAAGGAATTGTTTTTAAATCCTCACATGCCTCTTTAATCTCTTTATAACTTAACATAAATCACGCTCCCTTTCTGCATGTTCGACTTCATCCCAATGTTCACCTATTGGGTCATAACATTTTTCACAATCCTTTTTATAATCCTCAAGCCATTCATCCATACATCCATCACAGAAACAGCCATCTTCTGTTTCATAATATATTTCGTCTTGATAGATTTCTTCTCCACATCTGTTACAAATCATTATTATATTCTCCTTTCCTATTTATAAACTCCCAGTCTTTTTTTCTTTAAGATTATCGTTCTCATTTAACACTTCTTTAATAAATTCTTTTAAAGCCTTTATTTCCGCTTCTGACAGCTTTATATACTCTTTCATTTCTTTATAATGTTTTCGGCTTATTATTTTAAAAAACATATGCTAATTCCTTTCCCAAACAGCTTGCTGCTGAAAATAAAATCACACAAACAAGTATTGTTAGCATTATTATCTTGAAATTTTCTTTTAGAAGTGCTAGTATTTGTATGATAAAAATATTTTTAATTCCGTGTCTTTGTGTAGGAGCAAACACGGGATTTTTTTTTATCTTTTTCATTAGTTACCTCATTTCTTTTATCCCATAGGAGTATCAATAATAAATTCAACGAACAACTTAAATGTTTCTTGTTTTACTCCCATATCATTTTGCATATAGTCCAAAAGCATTTTTAAACCAGCTGCTACTTCAAAATTGCTCATTGAACATATATTCAACTCCATACTGTTATTTTTACGTTCAATTAAAATCCTTCCCATTAGTTACCTCTCCTTTCTTTTAAATTAAAAAACTCTGATAAATTTTCCTCTGGAACGTCAAGAAAATGTAATATTTTATAAATATCTTCTTCGCTCCAATACCGATAAGCATTAATCCTTTGATTAACATAACTTCTTGACTTGCCAATTGATTTAGATAATGTATCTAAATTTCCTCCAATTTCCAAAAGTCTTGCTCTTATTTTTTTATAACTTTTCATAATTTTGTTTACCAAAGATAAATGTACAAAAAAAGATATATCAAATTACAAAAATATTATCTTTGGCAAACCACTTCCTCCTTTCTAACCTTTAAAAGGTTAACCATAGACAGGATGAAGATTTAAAACCAAATAAAACAAAGAAAAAAACCGACACTAAAAAGAAATCCTGTCTATGATTAAGCTCTTAAATATGTTCAGCCATAACCTGTTAGATATTATTTTTTCGCAATCCAACTCTACGAATTTTTTATCAACGTTTATTCGTTTTCTATGAAGGATTTTTGTTCCTCACAGGAAATCCGTTATCCTTTATTCTTTTGCCAACTAGTTTTGTAGAAAATAATCAACTTTTTATTGACATATATATATTAAAAACTTATAATAAACTTAAACTATCAATAAAAAAATATATATAGACAATTTGTTTATCGAATATTTTCAACCTCTTTTACAATTATATCGAATATATTCAAATTGTCAATACTTTTTGTTGAAAATTTTCAATTTTTTAAAGGTGAATTTATATGGATACTTTCGATTTAATAAAAAATTTATGTAAAAAAAATAATATTGCAATTACAAATTTAGAAAAAGTATTAGGTTTTAGCAGAGGATCAATTATTAAAATGAAAACTAGTAGTCCTAATGTTGATAGGCTTCAAAAAATTGCTGACTACTTTAACGTTACAGTTGATTATTTAATTACAGGAGATAAAAAAGGAAATTATTACACAAATCCTGAAACATCTAAAATTGCTCAAGAAGTATTTGATAATCCTGAAATGAAAATTTTATTTGATGCTTCAAAAGACTTGTCACCTGAAGATTTAAAAGCTGTTATTGGTATGGTAGAAGCACTGCAAAGGAAGGAAAAAGGAGAAGATGGATTATAGCATTGTGTATTTAAACATGCCCATAAAAACCAAAGGATTTATTAAATACAATGCGGTAGAAGATTTTTACACTATTTTTATAAATCCAAAGTTAAATTACGAACAACAAAAAGAAACTATAAAACATGAAATCGAACACATTAAAAATAATGATTTTGACAAGATAGATGTTGGGGCAATTGAAGAAGAAAATCATTAAATACATTAAATAAAGGGGATCAATATGAAAAAGCAAAAAACAAATGAGATATATCTTGTATCATTTCATGGTAATCATCCAGAAATAGCCGAAGAATATGTATGTTTGCAAGTTGATAAAGAATGTATAAGAATCTACGATATGTCATTAAATATAAATTATAGCACTACTGTATCACTAAGAGATATAATTAATGTGTCCTTAGATACAAGAGAAAATATAGAAAAAAAAGTTACAGCAACTAGATTATTAACCTTAGGAGTATTTGCTTTTGCAGCAAAAAAGAAAATATCTAAAAAAGAACAGTATATGTTAATTGATTATTATTATAAAAACATGAAAAATACACTTGTATTCTCAGGCGTTGCTGTTAATGACATCTATAAAGATATAAGTACATTATTGAGTGAATTTAGAGAAAATAATAATATTAAAACACTAGGAGGAAACAATGAAACTATTAATACAGTAAATGAATTATATAAATTAAAAAAATTATTAGAAGGAGGCTTATTAACAAAGGAAGAATTTGAACAATTAAAAAAGGGGGTAATTAATTAAGTCCCCTTGATGATTTAATAATATTTATAAACTATAAAAAGAACTTTGAATAGCAAGAGAACCATTCAAAGTTCAAGTTGTGCCATTGACACTAAATATAATACGCAACTATATTTTAGCAAAATGGCACTTCAAAATCAATCGAACATTAATCGAACTTAAAAAAGGAGTGTTATTTTTATGCAAAAAAGAACAAATACGGCTAAATGGTCTGATAAATATAAAAGATGGCAAATTAACGTACAAAGAGAAGGTAAACGAAAAAGCTTTTATAGCTCTACAAAAGGAAGAAAAGGGCAAAGAGAAGCAAACAGTAAAGCTGATAAGTGGTTAGAATATGGAATAAGTTCAGATATAAAAATATCAGAACTTCAAAAAATAATGATAGAAGAAAAATGGCAGATGAAAGAAATAGGTTCAAGCCGATATGCAAGATATAAATCTATTTATAATTGTTGGGTTTCTAAAATAGGTAATAAAAAAATGAGTGAACTCACAGAACAAGATATACAACAAGTATTAAACACTGCATATAAAAAAGGTAAATCACAAGGAACTATAAAAGAAATCAAATCATGGTTTAACGAACTTTGCAAATATGGTAGGAAGCGTAAAATAACAACACTTGTACCAATAGATTTATATATTCCCAAACAAGCAAAAAAACTACAAAAAAGAAATACCCTCACAGATAAAGAAATAAACATATTATTTTCCTCCGATATTGCATTAGTATATGATGTACCTACAAAAGATGATTATATTTATACATATAGGTTCGCTTGTGTAACAGGATTAAGGAGAGGAGAATTAATAGGTCTTCAATGGAAAGATTTTAAACAAATAGATAATCATACAATAATGGAGATAAAAAGATCTATAAACGAAAATAGAGAAGTTACAGAAGGTAAAACAGAAAACGCAAAAAGAAATCAAGTATTACCAAATATTGCGAACAAAATACTTAAGCAACAAAGAGAATTATTAAAAGCTAATAAAATAATCTCTGCTTATGTATTTCCCGATTTAGATACAGGAGATTTTATAACACCAGATAAACTCACAAGAAGATTTAATAACTATGTTAAATACAATAACTTAAATCCTAAAATCACTCTTCATTGGCTTAGACACACATTTTTTACAAATGCATATTCATGTATAGAGGAAAGAATACTAAAAAAAATCGGCGGGCATGCTAAAAAAATGGATACAAGTATATATGTCCATGAGACATATAGAGAACTAATAAACGCTTCTGAAAAGATAGAAGCCGTGTTTAGATATATTATAAAATAAAGTGTGTTACAAAATGTGTTATTTTTATCATTGTATATAAACCTTAGCCCTTACCCCCCTTACAAATAAAGGGGGTTATTGATTTTTCAAGTCCCATCACTCGAAGGAACGGCAAAAAATAATTCTCTTAAAGAACTCGGAAAAGCGGCAGGTAAAACGGGTACGGCAGAAAATACAGAAAAAGAACATCCTCATGCTTGGTTTTGCGGATACTTTCCTTACGATAATCCAAAGTATGCAATGACGGTATTCATAGAAAACGGAGGATACGGTTCAGGACCTGCCCTTAAAGTATTTGACAGTATTGCATTTGAAACATTATATATGGAAAATAAATAAAAGGAAGGTCATACCTTCCTTTTTAATCTTCTTTTATGCCTGTCATCAAATACATAAGATGTTTTACGGCTTTAACTTTTTTTCTTGAACATACACAAGCGGTATAGTTTGTTTCTTCCGCTATTTTTATCATACTCATTTTATCCAAATAATTAGATTCTATAATATTTTTATCAACTGTCTCCAATGAATTTATAGCCTTTTCAAAAAATAAAAGTTCCTTTGTTATCATTTCTTTTTCTTTGATAATACTTTCGTCTGTCGTATCCAGTTGTTCTATCAATCCCAATCTTTTCTTTTTACTATTTACACCCTTCAGCCTTTTTTCAAAAGTTTTATAATTCTCACTTTTTGCCATAACCCCAAATCTCCTAATAAAATCTTAAAAAGAAAATAATAAGAATACCTAAATAAGCCGCATTTATTAATTATAATTCTTTACTGCCAATTTATTTGATTATGTCTGATATTATTAATATATGTACCTTAATACCCTCATTACTCAATACATATTTGTATAAAATGTATTTCCCTGCAAAAGTCTGCAAATAATATTATATAATATAATCAAAAAAATACAACCCTCAAAAAACTATTATCAATACTACTTTATCGTATAATTCACCCTTTTGAAAGCATAAAAATAAAAAGAAAATCCTTACTGAAGGATTTTCACATTATCGCATATTCTTTTAAACAAATTCGAAATATTAATTATTGTTTTTTTATTTGGAGCATGAAATTTTACGGTTTGTTCCTTGCCCAAAAGTCTGTACATTTCACAGCTTCCGGCATTGTACCCTTTAACATATATCCCCTCCAACTCAAGTTTGGATAGGAAAGAAACGATTAATTTTAACTCATCCATATTGCAGTTTACTTCACTTATAAAAGTAACCATCACTATCACTTTAGACATACTGAAAGATATCTTCTTTAAGTTTTCAATAATAAGCTCATTGTCTTCATTAGTATATTTTTTATGGATGTCACTGTTTATTAATTTTAAATCATATATAAAATAATCCGTATAAGGTATAAACTTCTCAAATATTTTATAATCAACAAAACCCGATGTAAATATAGCAACATTTACATCTTTTTCTTTTAGCTTCTTTACCACTTCAAGAAGAAACTCATTTTGCATCAACGGTTCGCCGCCTGCAAAAGTCACGCCTCCCCCGCTAGCCTTATAATACTCCATTTCGGGCATTATTCTGTCAATCAACTCATCAACCGATACATATTCTCCGATAAGCTTTCTTGCTCCTCTTGGACATGCTTCAACACATTTGCCACACTTCGTACACTCAAAAACCCTATCCTCTTCTTCTGCTATCAGCCTTTCATTGCATGCTTTTACGCATTTATAACAAAAGTTGCATTTTTCTTTATCAAACAACATTTCAACATCATTATGCTCTGCTTCGGGATGCTCTTTCCACGGTGTATTTAAAGTACTGCCTTTCATATACACAACCGTTCTGAACCCGGGTCCGGACTGTGTGGTATATTTTTCTATATTATATATTAACCCCTTCATCGACTGTCTCCTTCAATAATTATCGTATCGTATTTTATCATTGAATTATATATTACCGTAATAATAGAAACTTAAGATATAATTGCAATATAATTTTCAAGTATATTTTATATATTATAATACATTTTTATTAAATATCCAAATTTTATTAAATTACATTGCTGTAACGACATCTAAATAACATATAAAATATTAAAATAAACTTTATAAATAAATACTATAAACCTTTTTTGATATTAAAAAAATAATTTAAAACATAACCCATTTTAAAGAATCTATTACCACAAGCAAAAAGAACAATCGACTTAAAATCCAAATCATATATAAATTCCACCTTCTTCATTATATTTATAATATCTTCTTTATAAGAGTAATTTAAATTAAGCCCTACCGACACTTTGTCTTTATCAAACTTTTTAAGCTTATTCAAAAACATATAGTACTCTCTAGAAGAAGTATACTTATAATCATTGATAAAATTTGGCAAAATAAATACTTTATTTGCATTTTTATTTAATATATCAATAAATTTATCATCTTTTAAAACTTTTTCAAGAAGATAAAAGTCCAAAATAAAATTAGATTTTATTTTCCTTTCAGATAACAATTCAAATAAATATTCAATATCAATTTCAGTTATATCATAATACAAAGTAACATCAAGGTAATATTTCCCGTCTATAATATTTTCTATATACTCTATAAGAAAATCATATTTTTCATATCGAAGGTTGCTTATTACCGGACTTACACATAACCTGTCTATATCGTGAATTTTCTTTAAGTAATAATCCTCAAAATAAAATTTGTCACTGTCATTTCCTATGCAGTTATATCCAAGCATACCCGTCAAATATTTACTTTCCAGATCCGCCTCTATAAAGGCTTTGCTGTTCATACTCAAATCGACCAAAGAATAGACTTCTGAATCTTTTCTTTTAAATTCCATTTTTAATCTTACACTTCCGTCTTTGAAGCTCAAAGGAGTTTCGTTATGTAAATACAAATCCTCCTTACTTATATGAAATTTTTTTAGTACATCATCAAAACTTTCTTCTGCAGGCTTAAAGTAATAAAAATACTTCCCCGGAATAATAACATTTTCTCCTTCCGAAAGTTTTGCATTATACCCAAGTTCATTTGCTTCAATAATATCACTTTTGCAAACAGAATATAAACGGCATAAATCATCTATTGTCTCACCTTTTCTCATTATATGTATTTGCATATATCCTCCCAAATAAAAAAACTGTTCATAAATATTTATGAACAGTTTTTTTATTTTATTTAAATTATTTGTTTACAATCGGTCTTCCTCCACCGAATGTACATCCGCCTTCACAAGGAATAATACATAAGAAATTATAATCACTTTCCTTATTTAAAATTTTCTTCACTTCTTCTTTTGCTTCTCTTACTCCATTCACTACTGCACATTTAATCTCATTACCGTCTTTAAGTTCAAAAGAAAATTCTTTTACATTGCCTTTGTCATTTTTGATTGATGTTTTATCACCAAGTCTTATTATAGCATATGCCGTATTTACGCTTAAGAAGTAAGGGTTGAATATACCCGTATACTCAAGATTATCCATAGGTTTATTCTCAGCTTTATTCAAGTCAATACCACTGGTCTTGATAAGATTTGCAAGTTGATTCGTTGTAATTGATATATCTATACCGCTCGTTTCATTCGTCTCAGGTAAAAATGCAGTACAGTTTTCTACTCTCGTCAAATGAACATCCTTATTTATTTCTCTATCCAAATACCCTTCTTTGAATCTTGTATTAATATCTTTTTGAATCTTAGAAAGATTTACAAATAAATCGGCTGATTCGGGATAAGTTTTTTCAACCTCATGTCTTATCCCATTTGAACAGGCATATATCAATGGTTTTCCTTCAAGCATATTTTCTTTAAGTATATATGCTATGGCATTCATTTCTTTTATAAGATATTCTTCATAATCTATTACTTCATTAAAGCCCAATTTATTTAAAACATCGACAACTTTGGCTTTCATAAGAGAGCTGTCCGTACCAACACCTTTGGCTAAAGATTCATATGTACCATGAGATAATAAACAGATATTATAGTAAGTATCCTCACCTAGAAGATAATACAATTCTTCGCTTGTTCCTTTTTCTTTCAATGCTCCGGTAGGGCAAACGGTAATACACTGCCCACACCCTATACAATCACTGTGAATTGTCGGCATATTAAAAGGAGTGGATACCGTCGTAGAGTCGCTTCTGTTTATAAATGAAATGGCTTTTACCCCAACTTTATCCTTACATACACTTACACATCTTCCGCATTTTATGCACTTGCTTAAATCCCTGGTAACGGATTTTGAGGTTTCGTCTATTCCCTCTTCAAAACAGGTTTCAAAATCGCTTTTGGATGTAAGGTATGTATTGGCAAGGGTCTGTAATTTACAGTTACCGCTCTTGTCACAAGTTGTACACTCACAGTTGTGATTTGCCAAAGTAAGCTCCAATATGGTTTTTCTTATACTTCTAAGTCTTTTGGTTTGAGTTTTAACTTCCATACCTTCCCAAACCGGTGTTACACATGAAGGAGATAACCTTCCTGATACGTCAACCATACACATTCTGCAAGATGCGGGTTTGTTGACATCTTTAAGATAACAAAGGGTAGGAATTTCTATACCTGCTTTTTTTGCTGCATCCAAAATAGTGGTGCCTTCTTTGACACTGACTTTAATATTATCTATAGTTAAATTAATCACGTCTATTCCTCCTCTTTAAGTGCGCTTTTGAATTCATCGGAAAAATAAGTATACGCACTGATAAACGGTGTAATTTGAGTTCTTCCGCTGCCGCATAAAGAAGCATCCAAAGCGTTAACTATTCTGACATAATTTTTAAGGTCAGTTAAGGTACCTTCTTTTTTCTTAAATCTGTCCATTATCATTTTAAGCTGTCTGTTACCTTCTCTGCAAGGAACACATTTTCCGCAGCTTTCATGATAGAAGAAATCTTCCACAACAGCCAAATAGTCAATAACACTGTCATCTTCATCCCCGACAACAATAGCTCCCGAACCGATGCTTCCTTTTACTGATTTCATACCGCTGTATGTATAAGGAATATTCAATTTTTCATAAGGAACTATCGTACCGCTGGCACCTCCCAGTTGAACGAACTTCGCCTTTTTGTCATTTCTTATGCCACCGGCAATCTTGATAATATTTTGAACCGTCGTTCCAAATTCAACCTCATACACACCGGGTTTCTTAACCTTACCGCTGACACTTACCATCTTCGTTCCGGGACAATCTTCCACACCGTAACCAAGAACCGTCTCATAACCATTTTGCATTAATGTTGCAATAACACTTACGGTTTCAACATTTATAACCAACGTAGGCTTACCATGAAGTCCGCATTGTTTTACATAAGGCGGCTTACTTCTTGGTCTTCCGCTTTTTCCTTCAATACTCTCGCACATCGCAAACCCTTCGCCGCAAACATAAGAGCCTCCGCCTGAAAATAAAGATAAATCAAAACTAAAACCGCTCGACAATATGTCATTTCCGAGAAAACCTTTGTCATAAACCTGTTTTATTGCAAACTCTATATCTTTATGCATAAACGTATATTCTTCTCTTACATATATATGCCCTCTATTTGCACCCGCACAATATGCGGCAATGACGATCCCCTCAATAACTTTATAAATACCATTTTGAAGGAGATATTTATCTTTAAAAGTACCCGGTTCACCTTCGTCCGCATTACAAAGAACATATCTTTCTTCATTGCCCTCTGCTTCTCTTGCCTGCGCCAATTTTTTACCGGTAGGATAATTTGCGCCTCCTCTGCCTTGCAGTCCGCTCTTTGCAACATCTTCCGTGGTTTTTTCATATCCTTGTTTTATAGCATTTTTAAGACCTTCAAAACCACCGTGTTTAATATAGTCGTCTATATTAAAAGCATCATAAGTTCCGTAATCTTTAGATATATATTTTACTTGTCCCATTATTATTTTGCCCCCCTAAGTTTAGATATCAAAGCCTTGACTTTTTCTTCATTCAGTCTTCCAACGACATTATCGTTAACTCTTACGGCGGGAGCTATGTTGCATGCTCCGAAACAAGGAACAAGCTCCAAAGTAAACAAACCGTCCTCAGTGGTCTGTCCTACTTTTATATCCAGTTCTCTTTCAAAAATCTCTCTTATCTCATCTTTTCCGTTTAAACTGCAAGCCGTTGCATTACACAACCCAAGTACGTATTTACCTCTTTTCTTTGTACTCAAAGCATCAAAATACGTAACAACTTCCGATACATTGCTTAACGGAATATCCATTTCATCCGCAATATACCTCGCCACTTCAAAATTTATACACTTTCCGGGAACCTGTCTTTGCACTTTAAGAAGTATCTGTAACAAATTCGACGGCTCGTTATCATAATATTCTATTATGTTTTTACATACCTTTTTTAGCTCATCTGGTAACTTCAAAATAGTATACCTCCAAATTTAAATTATAATCTATAATATTATATCAAAAAAATACAGAATATTCAATCAATAGATATTTAACATAACTAAATAAACAGTTAAAAAATTTTAACATTATAGGGTAAAACAAACCGATAATATACTCAATCCCCGATTTTCAAAGTGTGGTTTTATAAAAAACAAATTTATACAATCAACTTGTTTATTTTAAAGCAATACAAAGTTATTTTATTTCATTGATTTTTATTTGATTTTAATTATACTTTATTTATGGATATTATCACAAACAATATCATTATAAAATAAATATAAAAAATATATGATTTTACAGGAGAAACTAAATGCTTAATATAGGACCCCACATATCAATTGCAAAAGGTTACGAAGCCGCAGGAAAAGAGGCGTTAAAAATAAATGCGAATACTTTTCAGTTCTTTACAAGGAATCCAAGAGGCGGGAAATCAAAAGAATTGGATCCAGATGATGTAAGAAAACTGGAAGAGATAATAAAAAACAACGACTTTGCGCCAATACTGGCTCATGCTCCTTACACTTTAAACATGGCTTCGGCAAAGGACGAAGTAAGACAAGGAGCAAAAGAAATATTCAGAAATGATCTTGATATAATGAATAAAATACCGTCAAATCTTTATAATTTCCATCCCGGCAGTTATACGACAGATAGCCTTGAAATCGGAATCGAAAGAATTGCTTCGATCTTAAATGAATGTATAAGAGAAGATGACGATACTTATATCCTCCTTGAAACTATGTCCGGAAAAGGAAGCGAAATAGGAAGATCTTTCGAGGAGCTTAGAGAAATAATAGACAGAGTACATTTAAAGGACAAAATGGGAGTATGTCTTGATACCTGTCACGTTTATTGCGCAGGATACGATATAGTAAATGACCTGGACGGGGTAATAACAAAATTCGACAAAATAATAGGACTCAACAGACTGAAAGCAATACATCTAAATGACACACAAAACGACTTTAAAACATTTAAAGACAGACATGCAAAAATAGGAGAAGGATTTATAAAACTAAATCCTATAATAAATCTCATTAATCACCCCGCACTGAATAAGCTTCCCTTCTATTTGGAAACGCCGAATGATGCAGAAGGATATAAATACGAAATAGAATTATTAAGAAAAAACTATACAACAAATTAAAGAGAAAATAAAATGGAAAAATCACAAATAAGAAGAGAAATACAATACAAAATATCAAACATACCAGCAAAGACAAAAGAAGAAAAAGATAAAATATTATTTAACACAATGATAAATAATCCCGATATAAAAAAATCATCAAACATAATGTGTTTTGTAAGCTTTAATAATGAAGTTGATACCCATACATTTATCAAATATTTGATAAATAACAAAAAAAACGTTTATATTCCTATCATTGACAGTAAAAACAAAATAATGAACATATCGAAAATCAACTCATTCGACGAGTTGGAAGAAGGATACTATGGTATATTGGAGCCCAAAAAAGAATTTATACGTATAGCAGACTCTTCTGTTTTGGATATTATAATAACACCCGGCATCGTATTTTCAAAAGATAACTACAGAATAGGATACGGAGGAGGATATTATGACAAATTCTTCTCAAATATGAACACGAAAGCTTTAAAGATAGGACTGTGCTATAAAGAACAAATAGTTAAAAAAGTACCAACAGAAAAGTATGACGTAGCTGTAGATTATATAATACACGATTAACAAATTAAAATTTAATAAAACCGATAAAAATAAAAGCTTTGAAGTTTACATACTTCAAAGCTTTTATAATTAATCTACTTTATATATCTTCTCTTTTTATAAAAAATTACCGTTATTACCATTGCTATTGTGCTGAAAACAGCTAATAAACTCCAAATAATTACATTACTGTTATCTGATGTATCAGGAGTATTAGGTTTAGATGTATTATCCGTTGATGTTACATTATTTTCATTATCTGTATTTTCAGATGAAATATAATTTGGATCTACACTACCACATACAATACACTTACCATCTTTATAAGTATGTGCTTTTTTAGCAATCACTTTTCCTTTTTCTATGGTTTGATTACATATCTTACAAACCTTATCTCCTGTATAACCTTCAGAAGTACAAGTTGCATCTTTGGCATTTTTTATTACAAGTTCATATTTATGTGTTAAAATTTCACTACCGGGAGCTATTTCTGAATCATTTACTACCACATTTCCCGAACCTTCATTTTTTACCGTAATTCCTTCATCTAAATCAGACAAAGTTACATCACCAGATATAATACTTATAGCATCACCATTTTTAGAATCTTTTGCTTTTTCTTTAATTTTATCTTCACCTAAAACGTATACTTCAGAACCATCAGCAGAAATAAATTTAGCAAAAGATGTATTTTCAGGAACATATTCACTTGGATCAGCAGAGTGAATACCTCCTGTTACATTAAGAACGGAAGATTTATCAACACCATCTCCCATTGTTCCCAGAACTTTAGATGATGTAAACGTACCACCTTTAACATCTATAGTACCTGCAGAATCAGCACTTCCGCTTGATACAAATGCTATTTGCTGTGCATTTACTACGGCTGTTGAATCTTCAGGAAAAATTATATTTCCAACTTTACCCTCACTGTTTACCTTCGAAACAACACCATACTTGCCTTCAAAATTACCGCCGTTAATAACAGTTTCACCATAACTCATAATAGCACCCGAACCATTACTGGTAAAATTACCACCGTTAATAACAGTTTTCACTCCTCCTGCCGTGCTTATAGCAGCATTATAGCTGGCACTTCCGGCTCCTGTACATGAAAAATTACCGCCTTCAATTGTCATCTTATTTCCGACATTGTTTATAGCAACAAAATATCCATCTCCGGTATAAGATATACCACCGGTTCCGCCCTCAGAACTGTCTTTTATAGTTAAATTTGCATAGTTCCCAACAGGTATTGAAGTCCCCTCAATCGTTTTACCGTTAAGATCCAAAACAATAAGCGGATCCGCATCTCCACCAAATTGTTTACCAAAACTGATTGTTTGTCCCTTTTTTAAAGAAATATTTTTTAACAAAGTAACAGTATACGAACCATCATCATTTGCCTCAATAGTTGCAACGTTTTCACCCCATGCAGATTCAATTTGTTCATTAGTTGTTTCACTCGTAATCCATAAGCCAGCGGCATCCGTCACCGTATCTTCCGCCGCATATGCATTACCGGGAATAACAGCAGTCATCATCAGTAAACTTACCAAAACAGACAAAAATTTCTTTTTCACTTTTCTAAATCCCCCATATCGTTATTTTTAGATATAATATATAGTATACTTTTAGTGACAGAAAAAATATGATTAAAAAAATATATATATTGAATAAATAAAATAAATATGATAATATTTATGTATATATATGTAAACATTTTTATTAACCTAAAAGTATACTATTTGGGAAATAAATGATATTTATAATATAAAAATACCAAATATAAAAAATATGGATAAGTTATATTTTAACTTATCCATATTTTTTTAATAACCACAAACAGTATCTTTATATACCTATTTTAACAAGTTCTATAAATTGTTTTGCTGTTCTTGCACTTCTTCCTCCGTGTCTTATGGCAAAAGCTTCTGCTTTTTCAAACAAGTCCTCACTATTCATTTCAATATCGTATTGCTTTGCCAAGTTTTCAACTATATTCAAATATGCTTTTTTATCCGGTTTTTGGAATGTAATGGTAAGACCAAATCTCGCAGAAAGACTCATTGTTTCCTGTAATGTATCATTTCTGTGAATTTCATCCCCTTGTCTTTCCGACATTGTTTCTTTAACTAAATGACGCCTGTTGCTGGTTGCATAAATAACCACATTATCACCAAGAGCGGAAACCCCTCCTTCCAATATCGCTTTTAGGGCAGAAAAATTATCGTCATTACCCGTAAAACTCAAATCGTCTATAAATATAACGAACTTTAAAGGGTTTGCAGTCAGTTCATCCACAATATTAGGAATTTTATAAAGCTGATTCTTCTTTATTTCCAAAAGTCTCAACCCGTCATTCTTGAAGTAATTGCATACAGCCTTTACACTGGAACTCTTTCCCGTCCCGGCATCTCCGTACAACAACATATTGCTTGCACCTGTTCCGTCTATTAATGCTTTGGTATTTTTTATTATTAAATTTCTTTCTCTTTCATAACCGTATAAATCTTCTATACGCTGAGAATCAGGATATTTCACAGGAACTATTTTATCATCGTCAAGAACAAATACGTTGTATTTTGCATACATACCGTATCCCAAAACAGGTAAAGAATCAATCTTTGCTTTATATTGTTCTTTTAAATTAAGCATGGTATTTTCCCATGAAGGCAAAAAACCCTCATAGCTTATATAATCTTTAACTTCGATGGGGGTGAGTTTACTTAAATCATCCAATATATTAAGTTCCTCTTCCACACAATTTTCAACAAAATCAGGAACACTCTTTCCTGCCGCTTTTGCTTTTATATAAAAATTCTCATCGTTTAAAATAAAATTAAATATATATTTTGAAAAATCAAAATCATTGTTATATAAAGAAGATACAAACGCTCCGTAAGCATAAACCATGTTTTCGTCATTCTCATAATCAAGTATCGTATTCAAACAAAATCTTAAATTTTTAATAACATCTGTATTCAATATATTTCTGAATACAACCAAAGAATCTAACTTTTCATTTAAACCTTTTAATGTATGTTGCATTTTTATTTCTCCAAATCAATTTTTAATACAGTATATCACTGTAAAATACCTTTTTCAATTAATTGAGATAATTTACACAAAAATATTTGAAATATTCTGAAAATAATATATAATGTAGTTTAACAGAATTTAATTACAAGGAGGGCTAAGATGTTAACGTTAGATAAAGTATATCATGCAGCATTTACATTAAAAGACGCTATAAGAAAAACAGATTTGATTATAGCACCTTCTCTTAGCAAGAATAACAATATATATCTAAAAACAGAAAATTTACAAACAACAGGAAGCTTTAAAATAAGAGGAGCTTATTACAAAATAAGTCAGTTAAATGAGGAAGAAAAGAAAAAAGGAATTATAGCTTGCAGTGCCGGAAACCACGCACAAGGAGTGGCTCTTGCCAGCGAAAAAAACAATATCCCGTGTTTAATCTGTATGCCGGACGGAGCACCTATAAGCAAAGTCGAAGCAACCAAAAGTTACGGAGCCAATGTGTGTCTTGTAAGCGACACTTATGACGATGCGTACAATAAAGCATTGGAACTACAAAAAGAAGAAGGCTACACTTTTATACATCCCTTCAATGACGAAGATGTCATAGCAGGACAAGGAACGATAGGGCTTGAAATATTGGATCAACTTTCAAACGTGGATGCGGTTGTAATCCCTATAGGAGGCGGCGGACTTATAAGTGGCGTTGCATATGCAGTCAAACACTTAAAACCACAGTGCAAAGTATACGGAGTACAGGCTGCGGGGGCACCAAGTATGTACAAATCTTTTAAAGAAAATAACAGACAAGCAACTAAAACCGTAAACACATTTGCAGACGGTATAGCCGTAAAAGAACCGGGAGATTTAACATATGAATTGGTAAGTGAATATGTGGATGATATAATAACGGTAACGGAAGACGAAATAGCCGCAGCAATTCTAACATTAATGGAAAAACAAAAACTCGTTGCCGAAGGTGCAGGTGCAGTATCGGTTGCAGCAGCTATGTTTAATAAAATTCCACTTAAAAACAAAAATGTCGTTTGCATCGTAAGCGGCGGTAATATCGATGTCAACATTTTAAACAGAGTAATTGACAGAGGTCTTGTAATGAGCGGAAGAAAAAGTGCTCTTACAATCGCCCTTACCGATAAACCAGGACAACTTGTCGGTGTAAGTAACATTATAAGCAAATGCGGAGCAAACGTCGTAGGTGTTCAATACGATAACGGAGACCCTGAAATGCCTATAAACAGCTGCTTCATTAAAATTACAATGGAAACAAAAGACAGCGAACAGGCAAAAGAAATTGAAAAAGCACTCACCGAAAACGGATTTAGAATAGTAAGTGAAAGAGTTTAAACAAATAAAAAAAGACCTTAAAGGTCTTTTTTATTTGTTTTATTTCATTACAGCACCTTTACTTGCCGAAGATACGTTTCTTTGATATCTTGCAAGCCAACCGCTTTTAACAGGTTCTTTAGGACATACGTAAGCTTTTCTTCTCTTTTCAAATTCTTCATCGCTTACTTTTGCATTTATCTTAGAGTCAGGTATATCAATCTCTATAATATCTCCTTCTTCAAGAAGCCCTATATTACCGCCTGCATATGCTTCAGGACAAACATGACCTATTGAAGCACCTCTTGATGCACCGGAAAATCTTCCGTCTGTTATAAGTGCGACTGTCTTATCAAGTCCCATACCTGCAAGCGCACTTGTAGGGTTAAGCATTTCTCTCATCCCCGGACCTCCTTTAGGTCCTTCATATCTTATTACAACAACATCTCCGTCAACGATTTTTCCGTTGTATATTGCATCAATGGCTTCTTCTTCGCTGTTAAATACTCTTGCGGGACCGGAATGCTTAAGCATACTTTCGTCTACCGCACTTCTTTTTACAACACAACCGTCCTGAGCAATATTCCCCCACATAACGGCTATACCGCCCGTCTCGCTGTATGGGCAAGCTACTGTTTTAATTAAGTTAACATCTTTAATTTCATGCCCTTCGATATTTTCTCCGACAGTTTTACCGTTTGCGGTAATCAAGGATTTATCAACTAATCCTTTTTTATCAAGCTCATGCAAAACAGCCATTAATCCGCCGGCTCTGTTTAAATCGTGCATATGAGTTCCCCCTGCCGGTGCAAGATGACATAAGTTAGGAACTTTCGCACTGAACTCGTTAAATATCTCAAGATTAAGTTCAACTCCCGCTTCATTTGCAATTGCAAGCAAATGAAGAACACTGTTTGAAGAACAACCAAGAGCCATATCGCACGCCAAGGCATTTCTTATTGATTTTTCATTTATTATATCTCTGGCTTTAATATCTTTTTCAACCAAATTCATTATTGCCATACCCGCTTTTTTAGCAAGCCTTATTCTTCCGCTTTCAACGGCAGGAATAGTACCGTTTCCGGGAAGAGCTATACCTACTGCCTCTGCAAGACAGTTCATACTGTTTGCAGTATACATTCCTGAACACGACCCACATCCAGGGCAAGTATTTTCTTCATATTCCAAAAGCTCAGCATCATCTATAATATTGGCCTTTCTTGCACCAACGGCTTCAAACATTTTCGATAAAGATGTTTCTTCGCCTTTTACAAGCCCCGACATCATAGGACCTCCTGAGCATACTACGGTAGGAATATTAAGTCTTACCGCAGCCATAATCATTCCGGGAACAATTTTATCACAATTTGGAACCAATACGAGTCCGTCAAAGCAATGAGCCATTGCCATAGTTTCTACACTGTCGGCAATAAGTTCACGGCTTGGAAGAGAATACTTCATCCCTTCATGTCCCATTGCAATACCGTCACATACACCTATAGAAGGAACCTCTATAGGTGTTCCCCCTGCCATTCTCACTCCTGCCTTTACCGCTTCCGCAGCTTTATCCAAGTGCATATGTCCGGGTACAATTTCACTTTTTGCACTGACTACCCCGATAAGAGGCTTGTTTAATTCTTCTTTTGTATATCCCATTGCATAGAAAAGACTCCTTGCAGGCGCCTTTTCCAAACCTTTTGTTACATTTTCACTTCTTAATTTCATATTTATCTCCTTTCGGCTCACATAGGATAAAATATTTATCTTACGGGTGTAAGCCCTCTGGCAATACCGGTTATACCGGTTCTGCACACTTCAACCACATCATAACAATCTATCATATTCATAAATCCGTCAAGTTTTTCCGGAGCACCCGTCAACTCAATAATCAAACTTTCTTTGCTTAAATCTATTATCTTTCCTCTGTATATATCAACAACTTCTTTTATAGCACTTCTTTCGGTTTTATCCGTCTTTATCTTAACAAGAAGAAGCTCTCTGTATAATGAGTTGCTTGCATCAAGAGTAAATATATCTCTTACAATCTCCAGTTTTTGAGTTTGTGTTATGATTTGATATAAAGATTGATCCGTACCGTTAAATACAATTGTAATTCTTGATACATTCGGATCATTTGTAGTCGATACTGTCAAAGAATCAATATTAAATCCCCGTCTTCCAAACAAACTTACTATTCTGGTTAAAACATTCGATTGATTATCAACCAAAATACTTATTACTTCTTTTCTTTGAGCCATTGTATTTTCTCCTTTTATATACAACAAATTAATTTATTATCATATCATCTATGGTTCCGCCGTTAGGTATCATAGGCAATACTCTCTCAAGTTCTTCGATTTTACAATCTATCCATACAGGGCCGTCTTCTTTTAGTGCAAGTTTAAATACATCAGAAAACTCTTCCAATGTTTCGGCTTTGAATCCTTTAGCTCCGAAAGCCTCTGCCAACTTGACAAAATCGGTCTTTCTGTTAAGAATAGTTTGAGAATATCTCTTTTCATAAAATACCGTCTGCCACTGATATACCATACCGAGAACACCGTTATTCATTATAATGGTTATTATAGGTACATTTTGACTTACGGCAGTACATGCTTCATTCAAACACATTTGGAAAGATCCGTCTCCCACAAATTGTATTACTCTCTTATCCGGTGCTCCAACCTGTGCTCCTATTGCCGCGCCATAGCTGTAACCCATTGTTCCAAGCCCTCCGCTGGTTAAAAACTTAACAGGCTTAACATTTTTAAGATACTGTGCCGCCCACATCTGATGCTGCCCTACATCAGTAACAAAGATTGGTTCTTTGTTTATCATGGCACAAGCAGTGGTTACAATATCTCCGGGATGTAAATCCCCCTTGTAATACTTATCTTCCACAGGAGTTTTTCTCCAGTTCAAAGTTGTGTCAATCCACTCTTTTCTCTCCTTTTTATCTATTAAAGGAAGTAGCCTTTGAAGGAAATCTTTAACATCGCCTATAATGCTTTTATGTACAAATACATTTTTATTAATTTCACTTCTGTCTATATCCACTTGAATTTTTTTCGCATTACTTGCAAATTTATTCGGATTTAGAGCAACCCTGTCGCTAAACCTCGTACCTAAAGCCAAAACCAAATCGGAATTATAAATCGCCTTATTTGCTGCAACAGTACCATGCATACCTATCATACCGAGTCTTCTTCTGTTGTTGTAACCGAGCACCCCGGTTGCCATAAGAGTATTCGTCGCAGGTATATCTCCTTTTTCAAGCAAATTGTTAAGCTCATTCACACAGTCCGATGCAACTATCCCTCCTCCGAAATAAATAACCGGTTTTTCCGAGTTATTAATCATTTCAGCAACTTCTTTTACCTCTTCATCAGTCGCAATAGGATTTTCATATAGAGGAAGGATACCGCTTTTTGTATATTCCATCTCATTTGCGGTAACATCCTTTGTTATATCGACCAATACAGGTCCTTTACGTCCACTGTTGGCTATTCTGAATGCCTCTTTTAAAGCCCCTTCCAAATCTTCAACTCTGTTTACAAAAAAGTTGTGCTTTGTTATTGGAAGAGTAACTCCTGTTATACAAATTTCCTGAAAGGAATCCCTGCCTATTAAATTATCCGGAACGTTTGCCGTAATGGCAACCATAGGAATACTGTCCATAAATGCAGTCGCAATACCCGTAACCAAATTTGTAGCCCCGGGACCGCTGGTTGCAATAACAACCCCTGTTTTCCCCGTTGCTCTGTAATAGCCGTCTGCGGCGTGAGCAGCTCCTTGCTCATGTGCTGTAAGGACATGCCTGATTTTATCACTATATTTATATAATACATCGTAAATATTTAAAGCCGCACCTCCGGGATATCCAAATACGGTATCAACTTCATGCTCTAATAATACTTCTGCTATAATTTCTGAACCTGTTAATTTCATATCGCATCATCCTTTTCTAAATTTTTATTGACCTTTTTATTATATACAATTTTAGGTATAAAGTACAAGTATTTATTTTGAATTTTCTGAAACTTTATAAATGATTTTATAAAGCCTCTGTTTTAAATTTATATTTTACTTCCTTTTATAAAATTTTACGCCCATAAATATTTTTTATCTACACTCAATAATACTTATAATAGTACCAAACATAATCATGCATTTGATTTTTAGGTTTACCAGTATAGTATAAAAAACAAAAAACTCCCCTAATTAATAAGGAGAGTTTTTGCAATATATTTAAAATAATTAAGAAAATACATATAGTAAGTATCAGTATTATCCGCCAAGATAAGCTTTTTTTACTTCATCGGATTTTAGAAGTTCACTTGCATCTCCGCTCATAACAACCTGTCCCGTTTCCAATATATAAGCTCTGTTGGAAATAGAAAGAGCCATATTGGCATTCTGTTCAACCAAAAAGATTGTCGTCCCTTCTTTATTAATCTGCTTTATAAGCTTAAATATATCCTGAACTATAACAGGAGCAAGCCCCATTGAAGGTTCATCCAAAAGTAAAAATTTAGGTCTTGACATCAATGCCCTGGATATTGCAAGCATTTGTTGCTCACCGCCGCTCAACGTTCCCGCCAATTGACTTTTTCTTTCTTTCAGTCTAGGGAATTTATTGTATATATCCAAAATATCTTTTTTTATTTCATCTTTATCATTTCTTAGGTAAGCACCCATTTCCAAATTCTCATAAACCGTCATATCTGCAAATATTCTTCTGCCTTCGGGAACATGAGAGATACCCATCTTAACTATATCCGTAGCTTTTTTATTATCTATATTTTCATCGAGAAATTCTATATTTCCGCTTGATTTGGGAACCAATCCGGAAATTGTTCTTAGAGTGGAAGTCTTTCCGGCGCCGTTTGAGCCTATTAAAGTAACTATTTCACCTTCATTTACTTCCAAAGATACATCTTTCAAAGCATGAATCGCACCGTAATATACGTTTAAATCACTAATTTTAAAAAACATATTAAGCTTCCTCCCCTAAATAAGCTTTAATAACCTTTTCGTTATTTTTTATTTCTTCGGGTTTCCCCTCGGCAATAATTGTTCCGAAGTCTAAAACGTATATTCTTTCGCATATACCCATTACAAACTTCATATCATGCTCTATAAGTATAACAGTAAGCTCGTATTTTTTTCTAAGCGCTTCTATAAGCAATCTCAATTCTTCTGTTTCGCTGGGATTCATACCTGCTGCAGGCTCATCCAAAAATATTACGCTTGCACCGGTCGCTACGGCTCTTGCAATCTCCAGCTTTCTTTGCTCCCCATATGAAAGATTATCTGCAATTTCGTTTTGTTTTTCTTTAAGACCTACAAATTCCAATATATTCAAAGCATTTTCATAAAATATCGTTTCGCATTCTCTGAATGCCTTTGTTCTGAATATAGCCGAAAAAACATTGTATTTTACTCTTTTGTGCATGGCAATACGCAAATTGTCAAGCACGGTTAAATCCCTAAACAATCTGATATTCTGAAATGTTCTGCTTATCCCAAAACTGCTGGTTATATAAGGTTTCAATCCGTTGATTAAAATACTGTCGCCTGTTTTGTCGTTTTTCAACTCTATCTTTCCTGATGTAGGAGTGTAAACCCCTGTCAACAGGTTAAATATAGTCGTCTTTCCGGCTCCGTTTGGACCTATAAGTCCGATAAGTTCACCTTTTTCAACATTTATATTTACATGAGAAACAGCTTTTAATCCGCCAAAGCTTTTACTTAAATCTTCAATTTTCAATATAGCCATAAAACTATTCCTCTACTTTCTTATGATTTAATTTCTGCTTTATATTTTCAATGGAAAACATCTCTCTTATTTTAACAAAGAAAGGAGTTTCTCCGGATTTGATAAGCATAATCGCTATAAGCATTATTGCATAAAGCACCATTCTGAGTTCGGAAAAATCTTGCAGTGCAAAAGAAACAATGTTTAAGACGAATGCAGCTACAATCGTACCGTTTATATTACCGAGTCCACCAAGAACAACTATCATCAAAATGTCTATAGACTTCATAAACCCAAAGTTCTTAGGTTGTATAACCCCTACATATCCTGAATACAAAGCACCGGCAACACCTGCAAAGAAAGTACCGACTATAAATGCAAGAATCTTTGCCTTCGTAACATTAACACCCATTGACTCCGAAGCTATCTCATCTTCTCTTACAGATATACATGCACGCCCAAAAGAGGATTTTAAAATATTGGTTATAACAAAGTAGCATATAATCATACAAACAAAACAAAATTCCAGAGAAGAATATAAAGGAATAGACGAAAGTCCCGCGGCTCCCCCCAAAACTGTTTGATCAACATTTTGAATGATAATTCTTATTATTTCGCCAAGCCCCAATGTTGCTATCGCAAGGTAGTCACCTTTTAACCTAAGCGTAGGGATACCAATCAAAAATCCTAAAAATCCTGCAAGGATACCTCCCAAAATAACGGCCAATATAACCATTATCGGAGAATCTGAAACCCTAAGGGTCATAAGAGCACTGGTATATGCACCTATTGCCATAAATCCGGCATGTCCCAAAGAAAACTGTCCTGTTATACCCGTAATAAGATTAAGCCCCAAAGCAAGTACTATATCTATACATAACTTAAGAATAATCGTTTCATAGAACGGAGATATAATTCCGACAAAAATCAATAATTTAATAATCACATATGCAGCGATAAATATAAGCAAAGTCGGAATATTTTCGCTCAATCCGAGTATTTTACCACTGTCATTTTTCTTTTTAAACATATCAAATAATTTACTCATATTCTGCCCTCCTATACCTTTTCTTTCCTGTTCTTACCAAGCAATCCGGAA
>NZ_JAHZIA010000023.1 GCF_019420015.1 Anaerofustis sp. | reverse complement strand
TTTGACAACAGTTTGACAACAGTTTGCGTGATTTCTTATGGTTTTTCGTGTCTTCTCGTAGCTTCTGAAAAGTAAAGAAAAACCGCATAAACACTTTTACTTAAAGCATTTATGCGGTACGTTGATTTGGTGACCCGTAAGGGAATCGAACCCTTGTCGCCGCCGTGAGAGGGCGGAGTCTTAACCGCTTGACCAACGGGCCAAATCACTTAATAATTTTAACACAATTAAATCGATTTGTCAATAGGAAAATATAAATTTTTTTGGTAAATTTTTTTTAGAATATAAAAAGCATTTGTGAGCAAAATATGAATGTAGCCGCAAGACGGCTATAAAAAATAAAAAAACGGATACACCAGATATCCAAAAAGATGGAGGAAAAGAAAATGGCAAAGAATAAGATTGTTGTTCCTGAGGCAAAGAAAGCTATGGAAAATTTCAAGATGGAAGCTGCAAATGAAGTAGGCGTTAACTTAAAGCAAGGATATAACGGTGATTTGACTTCAAGACAGGCAGGCTCTGTAGGCGGTCAGATGGTTAAAAAGATGATCGAAGATTACGAAAACAAAATCAAACAAAACTAACTTGATTTTAACGATTTAATTTAACCTTTAAGACAAGCATTTTCTGCATTTTAAGAATAAACCGTATTGGTGTTAACCTAAAAAACTTTTGATTCTGAAAATGCAGAAAAACAAATAACGAAAAGGGAAAACACTTCACGACTTTTATGAACTGTCGTGAGGTGTTTTCCATATATTTTAATGCGGATAAGCTATTGGAGCTTTTAAGAAAATGTAAGTTTTTTTGCAATCCTATGGTTAATTATCCAAACATCAGTGCAGAATATCCGAAAATTATTGACAAATTGCTTTTTGCGTGTTATTATCCATTTTAGGAAAGTTTTTTGCTGATTTTAGGAGGTATTGAAATGTTAAATGACAAAATTAAGGGGACAATTGCGGGACTTCTTATCGGTTCGACAGTAACCGGAGGTATCGCATTTGCAAAAACGGGGAGCGAAACAATTGAAGCTTTTTACAAGAACATCAAAATCTATGTTGAAGGTGTTTTGATTGATCCGAAAGACGCAAACGGAAATATTGTTGAGCCGTTTATTGCTAACGGTACTACATATCTGCCGGTGCGTGCTGTAGGTGAGGCTCTCAATAAACAGGTTAGCTGGGACGGTACAACAAACAGCGTTTATATCGGTGAAAAACCGGGAGAAAAACAGTATCTTATGGACGTTTGCCCGCCATATCAGAAAAAGGAGTATGAAGAATATACAACAAAAAACGGAAAAAGCTTTACGATGTCAGGTACAAAGTATACTAATGGATTTGTTTTGGATTATAGCAGCGGATATGCTTTAGTAAATTTAAACGGCAATTATTCTTCAATGACTCTTACACTGGGGCATGTAGACGGTTCATATGATGGAGATACAACAGTTAATTTTTATATAGATGATGAATTGGTTACCGATGTAGTAGTTGAAGGAAAAGGAATAGCAAAGAAATATACAATTCCTTTAAGAGGGGGATTACAGTTAAAGATCACAAGAGAAAAAGGAAGTAATTCATATACCGGCTTCGGAAATATAACAATTGAGTAGGGTTGTTCATATTGGGGAGCAAAAAAAGGTTATAGAGGAACTTTGGACAGGGCTGTCGGAAGTTCCTTTTTTGAACCTGAAACAAAAACTATCTAAAAAACTATAAGGAATGAGCATTATGGAATCAAACACATTCGGACAATTTTTAAGAAGGGTAATTGAAAAAAGAAATTTAAGTGCGGCAAAGATAGCAGAGCTTACGGGAAATAAAAGCAAAACCTCTGTTGTCCGTCTTTTGAATGACAAAAGCAGCCCGAAAACCATTCTGAAATTTGCTGAGACTCTGGCAGAGGTTATAGACTTAAGCGAAGATGAAAAAGAATGTATGAATCATATCATTTCGGAAAACACTGCGTCTCCTGCTCGAAAGACGGCAATGGATAATTTGCTGAATCTCTTCAAAACAAACGGCGGAAAAAGAAAGTATACCGAAAATATATGCATGGCGTATAACAGCAAGCCGACAGACAAAAAGATGTCGCTTAACGATTTATTTAATATTTGTCTTGAACGTGAAAGTCTTATCATAATTGAGGACGTAGTAAGTGAAGAACTTATTTTTGCTTTGGATAATATAATTCATGAAACTGCAATGCGAAAATTTTCACCCGTAATAAATCAGTTTTTTAAATTTGATGATGGTATTGAAGCAAAGGGAAAACAGCTTTTATCTGTGATGAAACTTTCGACATATCTGTCGTATAATGCATATGAGGTTAAGCACAGATTTGCAATGGAAAAGAAGATCATAATTTTAACTTTTTATGAAAATACAATTCATATGCGTCTGATTGAATTTGCCGGTGCGAATAGGTTCTTTTGCAGCGATACCGAGATAACGGAGATTTTTTATAAGCATTTGTGCTATAGGCAAAATCTTTTAAAGAAACATTCGCTATCTTTGAGAAGCAAACCCATGAAGCAGGAACAGTTTTTTGAAACCCTGAAAGTTATGGAATCCTATGATGCGATGCCGGCATTGCAGATAAACTCTACTCCTCCCTATATGTTCATACCTTTCGACATTCAAATAAGATTGTTTGAGGATTGTAATTATATCGGTTTTGGAAAAGATCACCCGTTTATACAGCCCATTTACAATCTGATCAAGTCACGAGCAGAGTTTATAAAAAATACTACGATTGAAAGAAAAATGATTTTCACACTTGACGGGCTAAAGAGCTTTTTCA
>NZ_JAHZIA010000022.1 GCF_019420015.1 Anaerofustis sp. | reverse complement strand
GGAATTAGATGAAAACTATTTTAATATTGCTAAAGATAGAATAGAAAAAGCAAAAGAAGGTGGCTTATGTCAAGATTATCAAAAGAACAATTAACAGTTTTGATGAAAAAAGAAAATGTAACTCGACTATGGTCTTGGAGTAAGGTGAATACATTTTTAACATCTAAATATGAATATTTTTTAAAATACATAAAGCATATTCCAGAAGATAGGACAGATTGTGTCTATGCACCATTTGGCAGTATTTGTCATTCTGCACTTGAAAAGTATTATACAAATCAGATTAAATATGATGATATGATAACTGATTTTGAAGATGGTTGGACTATGAATATTGATGTCCTTAATCTGAAATTTGACAGAAATGATGAAAAGAAAAATAAAAGTATTTCTGAAAAGTATAAATATAATCTTAAACATTTTTTTAAACATCATAAGCCAATAGAATATAAAACTAATATTGAAAAGTTTGCTTCAGTCAAAATAGGTGAAAACTTGTTTCAGGGATATTTAGATTGTTGTTTTAAAGACGAAAATGGCAATGTCAATATCATAGATTTTAAAACTTCAACAAAGTTTTCTGGAAAGATAATAGAAGAAAAGACAGGACAGTTAGTAATCTATGCTATGGCACTGATTCAAGCTGGTATACCTATTGAAAGGATAAAAATTGGTTTTAATTTTCTTAAATATTGTACTGTTGAGTATGAACAATCTAATGGTGCTAAAAAAGCAAGAGATATTGAACGATATAAGATTGGCGATTCTTTAAAAAGTAATGCCAAGATGTGGCTTAAAAAGAATGAATATTCCGAAAAAGAAATAGAAAGTTATTTAAATATGTTGATAGAAACAAATGATATTACTTGTTTGCCGAAAGAGGTTCAAAACAAATATGTTTTTTCAGATTGTTATGTTTATGTCCCATTGACACAAAAACTTATAGATAAATGGAGCAATGATATTATTGCTACAATTAAAGACATTGAAGCAAGAGAAAAAGATTATCAACAAAATCAAAATGAGAAGATATTTTGGGATAATGAAGAAGATATAAAGAAAGAAAGTTATTATTTTTCTACTTTGTGCGGTTATAGTGGTGCTATTCATAAACCTTACGGTGAATATCTTCAAAAGTTAAAAGACAAAGAAAATGGTAAAGAAAATTTATTTGATGGGATTGGTAGTGAAACTGAGAAAGATGTATCTAATGAAAGTACGTCAGAATGGTACGATTTAAGTTGGTTAGATAATGTTTTGTGATGAGGAATAAGGTGAAGATTTGAAAAATAATAATTACACTGTTTATCATCTACATAGTGATTATTCAAATACAAATGGATATGCAGACTCTTGTTCTAAGTTCAAAGAGTATATTAAACTTGCGAAAAAACAAAACATGAAGGCATTAGCTTTTTCAGAACATGGAAATTGTTATGATTGGATAAAGAAAAAACAGGAATGTGATAAGGTTGGTATTAAATATATTCATGGTGTTGAAATGTATTTGTGTACTAAGTTACAAGATGATGATAGGGGTAGTCATATTGGGTTATATGCAAGAAACTGGGATGGAGTTCTTGAAATCAATAGGTTGCTTTCAATATCTACTTTAAAAGGTAATCTTGATGACGAGAGTGATAGACACACATATCACAATCCAAGAATTTCTTTAGAAGAGCTTATGAATACAAGTGATAATATTATCATTACTTCTGCCTGTTTAGCATCACCATTAAACAAATGGGATACTGTTGAAAGAAAAGAATTTTTTCAGACCTTAGTTAAATGGATGGTAAAAAATAAACATAGATGTTTCTTAGAAATACAATATCATAATTGTGAAAATCAAAAAATTTACAATCAGAAAATGTATTTCTATAGTAAGAAAACAGGTATTCCTCTTATTGCTGGTACAGATACACATTCATCTACTCCATATAAAGCAGAATGTAGGAAAATCTTACAGAAATATAAAAATAGTTTTTATGGTGAAGAAGATGAATTTGATTTAACTTGGAAAACATATGAAGAATTAATTACTTCTTTTAAAATTCAAAATTGTTTACCAGAAGAGGTATATATGGAATCTATTAGAAATACTAATATGCTTGCAGAAATGGTAGAAGAATTTAATTTGGATAAAGCATTTAAATATCCTACATTGTATGGTGATAATGTAAGAGAACAGTGGAAGCAACTAATTTATACCAACTTTGATGAAAAGTGTAGAAATGAAAAATTAAAATTACCTTCTAAGATACTAAAAGAATGTAATGAATATTTCATTAAAAATCCAGTAATACCTACAGGTGAATCAGAAAAAGAGATTTATGAAATCTATAAAAAGAATCTTAAATGGGCAAATAAATATACTGATATAGAAATAATTAGACAATATAAAAAAAGAATTATTGAAGAATTTAAAGTTATGTGTAAACTTGGCATGGAATCATTTATGATGTTTATGTCAGAGTTGATTTCTTGGGCTAAAGATAACGATATTCCTTGTGGCACAGGAAGGGGTTCAGTGTGTGGGAGTATGATAGCTTTTATAACTAACATCACAGATGTTGACCCTATGGTATGGAACACTGTGTTTTCACGATTTTGTAATGAAGATAGAATTTCTCTTGGTGATATTGATATAGATTTTGCTGGAGAGGATAGAGAAAAGGTATATCAATACATCATTCAAAGATTTACTCCTGAGAAAACAGCTTATATTGCTGCATTTTCAACTTTACAGGATAGAGGATGTATTGATGTGCTTGCTGGCGGTTTAGGATATAAAGACCTTGATAAAGTAATGGAAATCAAGAACAAATTTGATGAATACTTTTCAAGATATTCCAAAATTGTACAGGAAGAAGTAAATATTGAAGAATTGGTAGAAAATGGGGAAACAGAAACAGGTTCTATCTCATTTAATAATCATAAAGTATATATGCTTCATATTGCTCAAGAGGAACAAAAAAAACAACTTGATGATATTAAGAAATTATATGATAAATTAATTGCAGAAAATCAAGATTTGTTCTATTACTTAAATGGTTTGAAAGATACTATTGTTGCAAAAGGTGTTCATCCAAGTGGTATTATTGGTTCACCAATTACTCTTGCAGACAATATTGGACTTTTCTATAAAGACGGAAACCCAGAAATGCCTGTTTCTACCTGTGCTATGAAAGCAGTAGATTCATTAAACTATGTTAAGTTTGATATTCTTGGATTAAAAACAGTAGGTATTATCAAAGATGCTTGTAAATATGCTGGTATTCCATATCCAAAGTCATACGAATTGAATTGGAATGATCCAAAGGTATGGCATAATATGATTACAGCTCAACAGGGAGTATTCCAGTTTGAGGGTGAACAAAATTGCCCTCATTAAACCTATTGAACCTATAAAAATAGGGTGTGTATTATACGATTAGGAATCGTAGGAAATGACGATTAGATAATATGCTAACAGGGAATGTTACAATATTTAAGGCAGTATTGTAAAGAATCCTGTGGGAAACTATTATTTTTTCCTTTCTCTCAAAAGAAAGGAGTGATGTTAATGAAATATAAATATAAAATTGATGAAATATATAATCTTATGCAAGTAAAAAAGATATATAGAAAAAGCGATAGACTTTATGTGGACTGTAAATGTATAAATTGTGGAAAATTAAAAACATTAAGAGCAAGTGATTTATACAATAATAAAACAAATAGTTGTCGTTGCCAAGTTATTAAACATGGAATGAATCGAACAAAAATATATTCTATATATCATAATATGAAAGACAGATGTTTGAACCCTAACAATCATGCATATAATAATTATGGTAGTAGAGGAATAAATATTTGTGAAGATTGGTTAAATGAAAATGGTTTTATTAATTTCTATAATTGGTCTATTTCAAATGGTTATCAAGAAGGATTATCAATAGATAGAATAAATATAGAAGGAAATTATAAACCTACTAATTGTAGATGGATAACAGTTAGTGAAAATGTAGCATTATCAAATGTACAACATCCAAGAGTAAAAAAGAAAAAATAATAGAACCTTCATCGACTATCGAAAGCTAAAAAAAGACATTTGTAGAAATACATAAATAATAATTATATTAGGTCTTTTGAAAATAAGACACTATAAGTGTACGAAGCAAGTAGAGTACCACAATGTTGTAATACATTGGTTGCTTTTGGCATTTGGGGAAGTGGTAGGCTGTATATGTGTTGGTAATAGATACATATATTGATAATATAGTCAGCATACACAAGTATGTGGATTATGCCTTTTCATTGTTAAAAGATTTCAAACCAAATACTATCAACCATATGAGTATGGTTAATGCAGCTCTTAGACCTTCAGGAAAATCATATAGGGATAGAATGATTGCTGGAGAGCATAATGATAACCCTTCTAAGGAAATTGATGATTTACTTGCAAGTAACAATGGTTATCTTATCTTTCAGGAAGATACTATTAAATTCTTGACAGATATTTGTGGTTTTACTGGTTCAGCAGCAGATACTACACGAAGAGCTATTGGTAAAAAGGACAAAGAGTTGTTAAAGCAACAGCTTCCTAAGATTCTGGAAGGATATTGCAGTCATTCATCGCAACCAAGAGTTAAGGCAGAAGAAGAAGCAAAACAATTTGTACAGATTGTACAGGATTCATCTGAGTATCAATTTGGATATAATCATTCCACTGCTTATTCGATGAATGGTTATGAATGTGTATGGTTGAGAACCTATTACACAATAGAATTTATCGCAGCTTATCTTAATAGAGCTGAAAATAAAGATGATACCAATTATGGCGTTGAATTGGCAAGAATGAATGACATCAAAATTAAGCCTATTCAGTTTGGCAAATCTATGGATAAATATACTATCGAAAAAGAAACAAATTCAATCTACAAAGGAATAGAATCTATCAAATATTGTAATTCTAAAATTGCAGAAGAATTATTAGAATTATCAAAACAGAAAGATTATAAAACATTTATTGAACTATTAGATGACATAACAACAAAAACCAGTATAAATTCAAGACAGTTAGAAATTCTAATAGGATTAAATTTCTTCTCTGATTTCGGAAATAATAAATATCTTTTAAATATTTATAACCTTTATAATGGAATTAAAGAAAAAGGAAAAACAATTTTGCCTTCATTTAGAAATTGTAGTGTTATTTCTAAAAAAAATATAGATAATTATTCTACATATGGTTTATCTGAATATCTTGTGAAAAAATATTCTAATAAAGAAACTCAATCTCAATATAGAGAGATTGATAATATAGGTTTATTGTCTGAACTTTGTAACAAGATAGAGAATAAGTCTATGAATGTTGTTGAACAAATGAAATTTGAAAAAGAATATCTGCAATATATAGAGTACATTAACCCTAAAATTTCAGATAATTATTATGTAGTTATTGATTTTAAAACTTATAAAAATTCTACTCAGCCTTATTTAATAGTAAGAAATATTTCATCAGGTGAAGAACTTAAAACAAGAATTAAGCGTGGCAACATTTATAAATCTAAGCCTTTTGGAGAGTTTTCAATATTGAAAATCTATGGATTTATTTGGGATTTTAAAAGAAAAAAAGTCGGTGACGATTGGATAATTACAGACGAAAAAGAACCGATATTAGAAGAATATGAAGTTATAAAAAATGAGGAGTAATAAATATGTGCATAACAAAACTTTTGCAAGGTGATTGTTTGGAATTAATGAAGAAAATTCCTGATAATAGTATAGATTTAATAGCTACTGACCCACCGTACAGAGTAACCTCAAAAGGAAATACAGGAAATTCTGGTGGAATGTTGAAGAAAGATATATTTAGTAAAGGAAAAGTGTTTATCTATAATGATATTGATTGTATAAAATATGCTCCTGAATTTTATAGAATATTAAAA
>NZ_JAHZIA010000021.1 GCF_019420015.1 Anaerofustis sp. | reverse complement strand
GACACTTATTCCTTTTTTGGGCGTTTAGAAATTATATAAAGAGGTAAAGTAAAGTTATGAGTAAAAACACATTGGATAAACAATACAACCCTGCGGCTATAGAGGGTGCGATATACGATAAATGGGAAAAGGGAGGATATTTCAAACCTGAGATAAACAAAGACGGAAAGCCCTTTACTATTATAATGCCGCCTCCGAATATTACGGGAAAGCTTCATATAGGACATGCTTTTGACGATACTCTTCAGGATATTCTTATAAGATACAAAAGAATGAAAGGGTATGCCGCTCTTTGGGTGCCGGGAGAAGACCATGCCAGTATTGCAACTGAAGTAAAAGTGGTAGACAAAATAAAATCAGAAACAGGCAAAACCAAAAGAGATTTGGGAAGAGAAGGATTCTTGGAAGAAGCTTGGGACTGGGCAAAAACCTACAGGAAAGAGATTGCGAACCAGGTAAGAAAACTAGGTGCTTCTTGTGATTGGTCAAGAGAAAGATTTACCATGGATGAAGGAGTAAGCGAAGCGGTAAAAGAAACATTTGTAAGGCTCTATGAAAAAGGGCTTATTTACAGAGGAAACAGGATAATAAACTGGTGTCCGTGCTGTGGTACAGCTCTTAGCGATGCGGAAGTTGAATATGAAGAGCAGAAAGGACACTTGTGGCATATAAAATATCCTATAAAAGACAGTGACGAGTATGTTGTAATTGCGACAACAAGACCTGAAACAATGCTCGGTGACAGTGCCGTTGCGATAAATCCCGATGATGAAAGATATACTCATCTAAGAGGTAAAAAGTTAATTTTGCCTCTTGTAAACAAGGAAATTCCTATTGTATTTGATGATTATGTAGATAAACAGTTCGGTACGGGATGTGTTAAAATAACTCCTTGTCATGATCCTAACGACTTTGAAGTGGGTTTAAGACATAATCTTGAGCAGATAAGAGTATTTAATGATGACGGAACAATAAACGAACTTGGCGGAAAATATCAAGGGTTAACAACAAAAGAAGCCAGAAAACAAATCGTTAAAGATTTGGAGGAGCTTGGGCTTCTTGAAAAAATAGAAGACCATATGCATAACGTAGGTACGTGTTACAGATGCGGCACTACTGTTGAGCCTTTGACTTCTCTTCAGTGGTTTGTAAAAATGGAGCCACTTGCAAAACCCGCAATTGAAACTGTTAAAGATGGCGAAGTAAAGTTTGTCCCTGACAGATTCAAGAAGATTTATTTCAACTGGATGGAAAACATTAAGGACTGGTGTATTTCGAGACAGTTGTGGTGGGGACACAGAATTCCCGCATATTATTGTGAAGAGTGTGGGGAGACCGTTGTAAGCAAGAGTGCACCTGATAAATGTCCAAAATGCGGATGCACAACGTTAAAACAGGATGAAGATGCCCTTGATACATGGTTCTCTTCTGCATTATGGCCGTTTTCAACTTTGGGATGGCCGGAAAATACCGAGGATCTTGAAAAGTTCTATCCAAACGATGTTTTGGTAACCGGCTTTGATATTATTTTCTTCTGGGTTGCTAGAATGGTATTTTCGGGAATAGAACAAATGGGTAGACCTCCTTTCCACCATGTGTATATTCACGGGTTGGTCAGAGACTCACAAGGTAGAAAAATGAGCAAATCCCTCGGAAATGGTATTGACCCATTGGAAGTAATTGATAAATACGGTGCAGATGTTCTTCGTTTTTCTCTTGTTACGGGAAACAAAGCAGGTAACGATACAAGATGGCAGGAAAGCAAGGTAGAAGCAAACAGAAACTTTGCAAACAAAATAAACAATGCCGCAAGATTTATTTTAATGAATCTTGAAGATTTTGACGCGGGAAAAGAAGTTGATTTAGATACACTTCATGATACGGATAAATGGATAATTTCAAGAAAGAATCAGATTGTTAAAGAAGTTACCGCCAATATTGAAAAATACGAATTCGGTATTGCCGCAGAAAAACTTTATACTTTTATTTGGAATGAATTCTGTGATTTATACATTGAATTTGCGAAACCAAGATTAAATTCAGACAATATAGATGATAAGTTTAACACTCAATATACTTTAAATCATGTATTTATGGATATAATAAAAATGCTTCATCCTTACATGCCGTTTATCACAGAACACATATATGCGTTTATGCCTGAAAAAGATGGTATGTTGATTGCCGAAAGTTATCCTGAATATGACGAAAAATACAACTTTGAAAAAGAAGAACAGGATATAAGCATTATCGTGGAAGCATTAAGATCCGTAAGAAATGCAAGAGCGAACATGGATATTCCGCCTTCAAAAAAGGCCGATGGATATATTCTTTCGAATGACGATGAAATGAAGAGTGTTTTTGCTTCAAGCAAAGATATTTTATGCAAGCTTGCGAGCTTTAAAGATATAAGTTTTATCGACAGTGAATATGATAAAGAAGAAAGCCTCAGTATTGTCGTGGAAGGGGCAAAAATATTTATTCCTATGGGAGAACTTATAGACAGAGAAAAAGAGCTTGAAAGACTTGAGAAGGAAGAAAAGAAGCTTATCGGTGAAATAGAAAGACTTGATAAGAAGCTTTCAAACAAAAACTTTGTGGATAAAGCTCCTCAAAATGTAGTTGAAGGGGAAAGGGAAAAATACAAAAAATATGAGTCTTTGCTTTTGGAAGTACGTGAAAGTTTAGATAAGTTAAAATAAAAGGAGTGCTTTTGCACTCTTTTTATTTTTTGAACAATACTTATAATATATCGATTTTAAACGGAGTTAACTTTGTACGGTATGACGGCAAGCACAGTGATAACCGGTCAGTGGGGACAGTAATATTTATGTAAGTAAAACATTATATATATATTTAATATGGTGTGTCCTATTTATAATGAATGATGAGGTAAATAGTTCCAAAAGAAGTCAAAAGAGTGAAAGTATCAAAATCTATGATATGTGGTGATATGATATCGGGTGAACTTAAAAATGCAATATGTATAAACTATATAATCGGTATTTAGTTATAATAATAAGATGTTTATGAATATTTTAAGTACATGGTGAACATAGGATGTATATTTTATCTTTTATTGAATATAGGGTAAATAAAAAGCCAATATCAAGAGTACAAGTCTTATCCTAAGGCGTTAAATCTCTTGATACGGCTTTTTTATTATGGATTATAATAAACAAAGATAAATAACTTTGTTAACTTTTAAGGTGAATTCGGATTAACGGTTATATTTGATAGTCGTAAATGAAAAAATTCATTTTTGCCTGTTGTCCTTTGATATTAAAGTTATGTTCTCGTTCGCAGCGACGCTTCATTCCTTGATGTTCGTAAAAACCGAAGTTACAGCTTGTATCCGTAAACAGATAAAACTCATCAAGGTTTTGTTCTTTTATATACTCGGTTGCAGTTTGAAATAGTTGTTTGCCGACTCCTTTTCCTCTGCAAGAATCATCAACCGCAAATAATGCAAGTTCGGCAGGATAAGTTTTGTCAACATCGGTTAAAAGTTCTTTATCAATACCATTTACACTTTCAAATATTTTTGATACTTTTCGTCCCTCTTTAGAAAGATACAGCGATATAATAGACTGAATCTGCTTTAATCTGTATTTTAAAGGACACTTATGTGTTGCTGCATTTTTTGCCAGGATAATGCCAATCGGCTTATCATTTAACAAAGCAACTCTTGAAAAAGTATGGTTTGTTAAACAGCTGCTTAAAAATACTCTGGCCAACTTTTTTGCCGTTTTGGGACTGCTGAATTCATCATAATGCCATGTTTTACGGATAATATTCTCCAGTTCTTTAAAATCTTTATTTTGATATTCTCTTAATGTGATTTCCATTTTTAATTCTCCTTGTTATTTTTGTCTGTACTGGGTATAATAAACTATACAGTTACTGTAATGTCAATAGGGGAGTTATATAAAATGAAAAAAAATGATATTAGATTAACAATCTCACAATTTGCGAAATTACACGGAGTAAATAAAAGGACACTTCACTATTATGACGATATAGGGCTTTTTTCTCCCAATACAAAAGGAGAGAATGGGTATAGGTATTACGGTTTGTCACAAAGTATGGATTTTGATTATATCCGTATGTTGAAAGAACTGAATATGAGTATTGAAGAAATCAGAGAATTTTGCAAAAATCCCACTTCTGATGCTTTTATTGAGATTGCAGATTCTAAAATAAAAGAAGTTGATGATGAAATCAGAAAAATGAAAAATATTAAAAAAGTATTGAAGGCTAAAAAAGGTAATTTGATCTTTTGTGAAAAATTAAAGGGAAGAGTTATCAGAATTGAAGAGCAACGGGCTGAGAGTATTTTGATTACTCCTTATGATTTTATGGATGGGGATATATCAGAGATGTTTACATATATTAAAGACATATGGAGTATTGAACAAATTCGTATGGGTATTGGAGCATTTATATCTCTTGATAAAGTTATTAATGAAAACTTTGAAAAATATGACGGTCTTTATGTCCCGGCTTTAAGTGTTTCTTCATCGGCAAATAAAATAATTAAACCTAAAGGAAAGTATTTATGTGGTTATCAAAAAGGTAGTTGGGATAAGTTGCCGCTTATATATAAGGAAATGATTGATTATGCCAAGAAAAATAATTTGACACTTGAAGGATATGCTTATGAGATAGGGTTAAATGAATTTGCAATATCTGATTTTTCGGAATACGTTACTAAGATTATGATTAAGATTGAAGATGAACTTTGATTTTATAGAGGAATGTTATATATTTACTATTCACGTTATAAATATATGTTTTTTATAAAAAGGGTAATGCTTTTAGTATTTTATGATTAAGTAACGATATTGATTGTGAAGGTATTTTTTATCTTTTCTTCTAAAGAAAAAAACATAAACTGATAATTGAAGTTTGTATTTTTAATGTTATATAAAATTTGTATTAAAGGTTCGCTTACGATTATTGGGTATATAGAGCATGGACTTTAACGGTAGTACACGGTTTTGCCTTAATATTTAAGTTTTAATGCTTTATTTTTATTCTGTTTTGTATTAATTGTATATATTTCATGGTTTAAATATCAAACGAAAATTTGCAAAGGAAGGTTGTAAAAATCGGAAAACATTCAACATAAGAAAGCAAT
>NZ_JAHZIA010000020.1 GCF_019420015.1 Anaerofustis sp. | reverse complement strand
GCTTTTCCGTCCGCAAAATGAGGGTATCATTTTGCGAGACATCGAAAAGCGTCAAAGGCTCCACGCCCAGTGGCGCCCTTTATTCCAAATATTTGGGCGAGCAAATATTTGGTGGGGTGTAAGGGGCAACGCCCCTTAGCTTTCATCTTTAATAAGCCACGCAAAACTCAAAACCACAGTCATAAAGTCAGTAAGAGCCGTGGAAAAATCAAAAATACAAAAAGAATATATAACCCATAACGACAGATTTATTATAAGGCTTATCTTCGTCTCCTTTATGCTTTTAAAGTAGTAACTGCATACCGTATACTCTCCCGTGGCAATAATCGGAAGAATACCAAGAAGTCCTCTGTTGTTAAACAAAAGCCCGAAAAGTACGGTAAACACAAAACATACTGTCATCACCTTTTTGTTGTACACATCTTTGTATATTGCATAATTCCTCACCGCCGTTGCCGTAAGAGCCGCAATCCCGGCATAAGACTTAAAAAACAAAGATGCCACAATCAGCAAAAGAGCATTTATTGTCTGAAACAGAAAAAGCCTGTTTCTGTCTTTCATCACTCCGCTGCTTATCATAAATCCCGCAGCCGTCAAAGATATTATGTTTCCTATAAATATATTCATAAAGTACCTCTAATCAAAACACTTTCGCCTTTTAATAAGGAGTAAAATGTTTAAAAGGAGCTTTAAAAGCTCCTTTTCGTTATTTCATTTTCTTCTGTTGTCTTCTTTTGTTTTCTTCTTTGATTCTTAACTGTTTGTCCAAAATTTCTTTTCTTACTCTCAAATGGTTTGGAGTAACTTCAAGCAATTCGTCGTCGTTTATAAATTCAAGATACTGCTCCAGACTAAGCTGTCTGTGAGGAGTAAGTCTCAACGCTTCGTCGCTTCCTGCGGCACGCATGTTCGTAACCTGCTTTCTCTTGCAGACATTTACCGTCATATCATCCGGTCTTGAGTTTTCTCCCACAACCATACCTTCGTAAACCGTAGTATTCGGACCTATGAACAAAGAACCTCTTTCCTGCGCATTATAAAGTCCGTAAGTTATGCTCTCTCCCGGTTCGCTGGCTATCAAAGATCCTCTGCTTCTTCCTTCCAACTCTCCTTTGTAAGGCATGTACTTTTCAAAGTTTGAATTTACCACAGCCGTTCCTTTTGTCGCCGTCATAAGTTCACTTCTGTATCCTATCAACCCTCTTGACGGTATCATGAATTCAAGCCTTGTGTATCTGTCTGAAGACTTGTCCATATTAAGAAGCTCTCCTTTTCTTGTGGCACAACTTTCTATAACGGTACCCGTGTACTCGTCATCCACATCGACTATAAGTTTCTCAAAAGGCTCGCATAATACTCCGTCAATTTCCTTGGTTATAACCGTAGGCTTCGATACCATAAATTCATAGCCTTCTCTTCTCATGTTTTCTATCAGTATCGAAAGGTGAAGCTCACCTCTTCCCGAAACCTTGTAAGTGTCTGCACTGTCGGTCGGCTTAACTTCAAGAGATATGTTCGACAAAAGCTCTCTGAAAAGCCTGTTTCTCAAGTGCCTGCTGGTAACGTATTTTCCGTCCGTTCCCGCAAGAGGCGATGTGTTTACCGAAAAATTCATCGAAAGCACGGGCTTGTCTATTTCCACAAAAGGCATCGCTTCCACTTCGTCAGAAGCTCCTATCGTCTCGCCTATGTTTATATCCGCAATCCCCGCTATACATACTATCTCTCCCGCAGAAGCACTCTTGCAAGGCACCTTCTGAAGTCCCTCGTAAGTGTAAAGCTGAGAAATTTTACCCTTTGTTATTTCTCCGTCCTTTCTCGCTATGCTTACCGTGTCGTTTGACGCTATATGTCCTCTTTCTATCTTTCCTATGGCAAGTCTTCCCGTGTATTCGTCGTATTCTATATTAGATACCAAAAATTGGAAGGGCTTATCTTCATCTCCCGAAGGACAAGGTATGTTTTCTTTTATCGCCTTAAACAACACTTCGAGATTGTCGTCTTTTTTCACAGGGGTTTCGCTTGCCCAGCCCTGTTTTGCAGAAGCAAAAAGTATCTTGGAATCCAAATAACTTTCGTCCGCTTCCAAATCTATAAACAATTCAAGCACATCATCCGCAATCTTCTCCGGTGTTGAGTTCTCCCTGTCCACCTTGTTTATTACTATTATTACAGGAAGATTTTGGTCAAGGGCTTTCTTTAAAACAAATCTGGTCTGAGGCATACACCCTTCAAAAGCATCCGCCAAAAGAATAACCCCGTTTACGAGAGAAAGACTTCTCTCAACCTCTCCCCCAAAATCCGCATGCCCCGGTGTGTCGACGATGTTTATCTTTATATCATCATAATAAACCGAAGTGTTCTTCGCCAAAATCGTAATCCCTCTTTCTCTTTCCAAATCATTTGAGTCCATTACTCTTTCGTCTACATCTTCATTTTCCCTGAACGTTCCGCTTTGTTTTAACATTGCATCTATTATCGTTGTCTTTCCGTGGTCAACGTGCGCTATAATGGCAATATTTCTTATATTTTCCTTTTTCATATCCGATTTTCCTTTTGTGTTTTATTTGACTTAAAGTGCCTGAAACACTCTGATATTCATTAACTAAAAAATTATAGCACTATACAAATACATTGTCAATTTACTGAAAACAAAAATCACAAATCAAAATTTTATATAAAAGTACCCCCTCACTTCGGATAAAACACCAACCTTACTTTTTATGATTTTATCATTTTATAAATCCTCTGCTTAAATATATATAGTATAAACACCAAAATCCTTATAACTCTGTAAAATAAGAAAAATAAACAATAAAAAATACACCTATGCAACAAAATATACCTATGCATATAAACAAAAAATTTAAAGATACTGAATATAAATATATCTAACTTAATTCTGTCAACAAATAAAAATACGAAAAAACAAAACCGAAAAATCCCTAAAACAAATAACCTCCGAACCTCTAAAAAACGTAATACTAAAATTACAGACTAAAAAAAGAACACCCCCTACTTAAAACAAATTCCAAAATCAATGTATAAAAATATTATTTTAACAGATAATAAACAAAAAACGGAGGTAAGAAATGGATAAATACGAATGCACCATGTGCGGATATATTTACGAAGAAGAACTGGGAGATCCCGACAGCAATATACCGCCAAAAACAAAATGGAAAGATGTTCCGGATACTTACGTATGCCCGGTATGCTTTGTAAAAAAAGACGCTTTCGAAAAAATCGACCTTTAAACAAACACTCATAACGTTAAATATCTTTCACCCCTTTTAACGAAGATTTTTAAACCCTCTTCATTAAAAGGGGCTTTTATTTTACCCTTCATTAAAATACGGTTAAACTACAGTTAAAAAACGTCTGCTTAAAAAGAATGGTGATATAATGTTAAAAACATATTTTTGGAGGAACTTTATATGAAACAATCTTTATACATAAAAAATATCAAAACTTCCCTTAAGGATAATACAAAACGGTTTATCGCCACCTTCGCCTTTACGCTCTTGTTTCTCCTTGTCACTTTCCTCAGTGATATGGGTATAATAAAAGGCGAAATTTACAACATAC
>NZ_JAHZIA010000002.1 GCF_019420015.1 Anaerofustis sp. | reverse complement strand
AAATTCATAAGCCCTCCGATAATACCCATCAAAAAAGCACCTGCCCCCAAACTTTCCGAAAACCCTACTATCAAAGGAGTCACCGTCATTGGACTTGCGAAATAAAAAAAGCTGGCAGCAAGTATTAAAATTATATCCTTGGAATAAATTTTTCTTTTCATAACTTTGACCCCTAATATAAAATATTTATTTATTCTTTTAATAGGAAAAGAGGATAAGTCAATAATCCGTCATAATAAACATTACCGTTAAAGTATATGCAAAACCGATGAAAAAATGTATATAAACACAATGTTGAATGTAATATACCATAATTTTCGACAAAAAATTTACGAATATATTCTATAAAATACAGATTTATATATAACAACTTATAAAGAAAAATAAGAAATTACAAAACATGATCTTTAAAATATAACGTCATTTCTGTACAAATAAAATAACAAAACATTTTACTTTTACAATAAAATGCTTTTTTTATTTTATGATAATTCTCATATATCCATAGTAAAGGAGGATTGATAAAAAATGGAAAAGATTTATGGATATGTACGGGTTTCAAGTATAGATCAAAATGAAGAACGACAGATTGTCGCATTAACAAAAAAGAATGTAAACTTAAAAAATATTTATACAGATAAACAGTCTGGAAAAAGTTTTGAACGTCCACAATACAGAAGACTTATAGAGAAATTAAAACAAGGAGATCTGCTTTATATTCTAAGTATTGACCGTTTAGGCAGAAACTATCTCGAAATACAGGAGCAATGGAGAATATTGACAAAAGAAAAAGGGATTGATATATGCGTCATAGATATGCCCTTATTAGACACAAGAAACGGTAAAGACTTGATGGGGACTTTTATTGCCGACCTTGTATTACAGATTTTATCCTTTGTCGCACAGAGTGAACGTGAAAATATCAAAAAAAGACAGGCACAGGGTATAAAGATAGCAAAGTCAAAAGGAATCAAATTCGGCAGACCTGAAATAAAAGTCCCTGAGAATTTTGAAGAACTCGTTCATAATTGGGAAAATAAAAAACTTTCTTTATCAGAAGTCTTGGAAGTATGTAAAATGAGCAAATCCACATTTTACAGAAAATTAAAAAAATACCATCTATTGAAAAAAAATAATCTGTTATAAGCTATCAAAAGGTACACTTTTTAAAAATTTTATTATATTTTATATTTTAAACAAAAATATTTATTTTTACAAGTGTGATTTACATTTTCTCTATTTATTTTTTGTCATTTCTGATAATTTCCATTAATTTATTCTATTCTCAAAAAGTGTACTTTTTGAGAATATTTAAAGAAAGGAATATCGAAAAATGAAAACAAATATTAAACGATTAATGTCAATTATGCTCGCTATGAGTTTAATATTACCTACCGTTTTTAATGGACATCAATCTGTTGTTTACGCAGAAGATGACATTAAAAAGGAAATCAATCAAGAAAACACAGTTGAAACAACCGATAATGATTTGCTTAATACAAATCAGGATATTGTTTCATCGGAGAGTAAAAAGAAAGAAAAAAATACTAAAGTTACGAATGCAAATCCACCATCAGATAATAATATAGTTTATGTCGCCCAAACTAATTCAGGTAATGCAACCGGAGACAGTGCTGAAAACGCAATATCTTTTATTGATGCTATGTCAAATGCAAAAGATGGTGATACTTTTATTGTCGTTAATGAAATCAATTTACCCGAGAATTGGAAAACACCTTCATGTAATATAACTATCACCGGTAATGACAAAGAAACTTCTATTTTAAAAATGGCTCAAGGCAGTACAAGCAATGGCAAAAACCCAAGTATGACTTTAAGTGGTAATTTAACATTGGATAATTTAATGTTAGATGTTGTTGAAAATTCAAGTCCATATTTAAGTTCAATGTTTGTTATTGTTGCAAACGGACACAAATTACTGATTGAAAGTGGTGTTTATACAAAGGAAGACACATCAAAATACAGTGGTAAAATTTTCGGCGGAGGCTTTTTCAGCGATATAACAGGTAACACTTACATAGAAAATAAAGGTTCATTGTTAGTTACCGATATTTATGGTGGCGGATGTGCCGGAAATGTAACAGGTGATACAAATGTTATTGTAACAGGTTTGGGACGTAAAATTTATGGAGGCGGTCTTACAATATATAAATCTTCCAATACTGCCAATGTAATTGGGAATGTAAATATCAATATAAATAATGCACAATTAACGTCTCGTCCAATAATATACGGTGGAGGAGATGCAAGTGAAGCGGATGCTATTGTAACGGGTAACGTACAGATTTATCATGGTTCCGTAAAAGACGGCGGCAAAAATATTTACGGAGCAGGTTATGCATATAAAGGGAATGCTTATGTAGGCGGTAATGTAGATATAACAGTGTCAAATTACGATATGTCTAATAATAATTCCACAATTTATGGTGGCGGTTACGGTGACAAAGAAGAAACCTCTGCCGGAGTAAAAGGAAATGTAAATATTACTTATGAAAAAGGAAATTTTGGAACTATTTATGGTGCGGGAGAAGAATATGCCGATGTATATGGAAAAACCAATATTACTCTTAAGAACAATACAGGAACTCCTGTCGTATATGGCGGCGGACAAGGAAATAAAACATATCAAGTAAAGAGTCATAAAGAGGTTGAAATAAACCTTTTGAATTCATGCTAAAGTTGACGGATTAGTGTCTGTTAATTTGTTGGGCGGAGGCGCTGAACGTACTAATAATTCCGTAGGATGTAATTTATATAACCGAATGCGTTCAAGTAATACTAACGGCAGTGATAAAGGTGAACCTAGCGATGATTTTAGAGCAATTGTTAATGTATTGGATGGTGTTAATACTATTACAACAATAAATGATTTTGAAGATATTAATATACAAAAAGGAACTTTGCTTGAACACGTAAGATATTATGACGGCAGTGGAAGTAGTTCAGACGGACCAAGAGAACTGTTTAACAATGTTGATAATGTTAAA
>NZ_JAHZIA010000019.1 GCF_019420015.1 Anaerofustis sp. | reverse complement strand
CTGCCGCTTTCGGTAACTGGGCAGGGAAGAGGATAAAATCTCGTGTCGGAGCTCAAATAGCAACAATTATTTTAGGAGTAATGATATTCGTTGATGACTATTTTAACTGCTTGACTGTGGGAAGTGTAATGAGACCTATAACCGATAAACATAAGGTTTCGCGTGCAAAGCTTGCGTATCTTATAGATGCAACTGCGGCACCTGTTTGTATAATAGCGCCTATTTCTTCATGGGCAGCTGCAGTAACAGGGTTTGTAAAAGGAGCTGATGGGTTTTCTATTTTTATAAATGCAATTCCTTACAACTTTTATGCTCTTTTAACCATAGTAATGATGTTTAGTTTGGTTCTTTTAAAAGTTGACTTCGGTTCTATGAAAAAACATGAAGAGAATGCCGCAAAGGGTGATTTACATTCTTTGATTAATGCAGGATATCTTGAAGAAGAAGAAAAAGAAGTTAATGAAAAGGGTAAAGTAATAGATTTGGTTCTTCCTGTTGTTGTATTAATTATATGTTGTGTAACAGGTATGCTTTACAGTGGAGGATTTTTTGCCGGAACAGGCTTTGTTGAAGCTTTCTCAAATAGTGACGCTTCTGTAGGTCTTTCTCTTGGAAGTGTATTTGCACTTATTTTTACAATAGCTATGTATGTTGTAAGAAGAGTTATAAGTTTTAATGATTGTATGGAATGTATTCCAGAAGGATTTAAAGCAATGGTTCCTGCAATACTTATTTTAACTTTTGCTTGGTCTTTAAAAGCAATGACTGACAGTCTTGGAGCTGCTGTTTTTGTTGAAGGTATAATGAAAGGAAGTGCTGCAGGATTTATGAACTTCTTGCCGGCAATTATCTTCTTGGTAGGTTGTTTCCTTGCTTTTGCAACCGGTACTTCTTGGGGGACTTTTGGTATACTTATTCCTATAGTTGTACAAGTATTTGCAAATTCAAATCCTCAGCTTATGATTATTTCTATTTCTGCTTGTATGGCAGGGGCGGTTTGCGGAGACCACTGTTCTCCTATTTCGGATACTACGATTATGGCTTCTGCGGGGGCACAGTGTAATCATGTAAATCACGTATCAACACAGCTTCCTTATGCTATTACAGCTGCTGCCGTTTCTTTTGTTACATATATTGTTGCCGGATTTACCCAATCTGCATGGATTTCTCTTCCATTCGGTATTATATTGATGTTGGCGACATTATTGATAATAAAAAAGAATAACGGTAAAAGCCAAACAGAATAAATGCTTGGAATAGACGATAAACATTAAAAAAAAAAGAGACAATTATTTATGTCTCTTTTTTTATTTTATTATTATATTATATTATATTAACTTTATACTGTGTTAAATAAATCAAAGGCATTATTATTCTGATTAGTTTTATTATCTCTGATGATGTAAGTTTATTTTAATTTCATAGTGATAATGAAGTTATTATGTACTTATATAAAAATTACAATATATTATATGTTACAAAAAGTCGCATCAACATTTAATATGTTTTTATAATGGTATATATACGTAATATGTATACAATATATAGCGCATATATGTACTTTTATGTGAAATTTATGTGTATTATGTAATTTTTAATTGAAAAAAAATGGTAAATATAGTATATTTAGGATACATTAATGTGTAAATTTACAGTATTGCAACAATAAGGAGATAAAGAAATGACCGGATTAAAAAAATCATTAAGTATTGTGTTTTGTACAGCAATTTGTGTATCTTTAATTTCTCTTGTGGGGAGTACGTCATATATTCAAGCTTCTGAAAGTTCGCTCAAAGATGAAAATAAAAGTAAACTTGAAGAAGTAACCGGTGTCGATAAAGACGGTGATGTTTTTCTTGTTGATGAAGATATAAAAGATGAAAATAATATTAAAGAAAGAATATCTGTTTTCAGTGCAAAGAGTTCTTCTGATAAAATTGTTAATTTTAGAACAAAGGGTAATGCCGTAACTAATTTTACAGAAGTTTCTACAGGTGTTTCCGGTTATACAAACGGAGCTTACGGAGCTGATGCTGCTTATCTTGGTACGAGCAACGGTAAAGTTAAATTTATGCTTTCAGGTGTAGTAGGATGGGTAGATGCAGATGATGTACAAGTTGTTAATTTTTCCAGTGCTAAATCTTCTAGTTGTTATAAGGTATCGGGAGGACGTTTGATACATTATATAACATGTGATATGACTACACCTGGACATGCTACATCTCTTGATAATGGTGTGGCACCTTCTTATTTAAAGAGCGGTACTACTTATTACAGTTATGATGGACATTATTTTTATACAAGCTACAGTAAAATGATTGCGGATTATCAAAAAAATACGAGAAGTAATTCGGTAAATAAAAGCAATCCTTATTATAATTACTATCAATATCTTCCTTTGAGAAGTAAAACTTCGTACTCTGACAGTTCTTTAAATACTTTATTAAATGAAAGAATCAAAGATTATACTTCTTCATCATCTAAAATGAAGAGTACAGCAAGTACTTTTACTAAATATCAGGATAAATACGGGGTAAATGCTTTATTGATGATTGGTGTTGCTGGTAACGAAAGTGCATGGGGAACGAGTTCGATTTGTAAGAGCAAGAATAATCTTTTCGGGTTAAATGCCGTGGATTCTTCACCGGGAACCAGTGCAAGTACATATGCAAGTATTGATGAATGTATCAAACAATTTGCAGAATCTTATATGTCAAAAGGGTATTTAAATCCTAATGACTGGAGAATGAAAGGTGGATTTTTAGGTAATAAAGGAAGTGGTATTAACGTAAGTTATGCATCTGATCCATATTGGGGTGAAAAAGCTGCAAATATGGCTTATTCTTTGGATAAAAACGGAGGAAGAAAAGATCAAGGTAAATATACAATAGGTATAAAAGATACAATTAATACTACGCATAACAGTGTGAATGTACGAAATACCGCAAGTACGTCTTCTAGTTCAAAAGTTTTGTATAATACTGATACATATTCTAATTATGCGGTTCTTATTTTAAACAGCAAAGCAACCAATTCATTTTATAAAATTCAAAGTGAACCTGTTTTAAATTCATCAAGAACTGCAATAAGCAGCAGCGGATCATATAATTTTGATAAAATGTATGCTTATATTTCGTCTGATTATGTACAAATAGTTAATAAAGGCAAGGATATTGCAGACGAAAAAAAATCGTTATCATCAATTTCAATTGTAACGGCACCAAAGAAAACTTCATATACAGAGGGTGATAAATTTAATCCTGAAGGAATGGTTGTTAAGGCAAAATTCAGTGACGGAACATCAAGTGATGTGACAAAAAATATAAAATATTCTACGGATGCATTAAAAGCCGGAGCAACAAGCATTGATATCAAATATACATATGATGGTGTTACCAAAAGTACATCTCAAAAAATTACCGTTAAGGAAAAAGTTGTCGTAACGGTAGATAAAGTTTTAATCAATCCTGAAAAGATTGATTTGAATAAGGGGGAAAGTAAAACTTTCGGTGTATCTGTAACAGGAAAAGGAAACCCTTCTAAAGATGTAAAATGGAGTGTAAGCGGAGAGAAAAGTTCGGATACAAAAATAAGCTCTACAGGGTTGTTAAAAGTTGCATCTGATGAAACAGCAAAAACATTGACTGTTAAAGCGGTTTCTTCTGTTGATACTTCAAAAAGCGCAACAGCTGTAGTTAATGTAGTTGAAAAAGGAAATGATTCAGAAGTTACAGATCCAGGTGACAATGGAGAAGATGATTCACAAGTAAATAAACCTGATAATGGTAATGAAGATGTGACAAAGCCTGAAGAAGATAATGGTAATACCGATAATGATGGTGAAGGAGTGACAAAACCTGAAGAAGATAACGACGGTAATACCGATAATAGCAATAACAGTGATAATAATACTGTAGAAGAAGAACAACGACTTGAAAATAAGGAAATGGGTATTTCTGTGGAAGGTGTGCTTCCTGAAAATACAATACTTAATGTAAAAGAAATAGATGAAAGCAATGAAAACTATGAAGAACTAACAGAAGAAGTTCAGAATAATACTATTTTGGGTGTTTATGATATTTCTTTAAGTAATGAGCTTGAAAATGGAGAAAGTGTTGAACTTGGATTTAATGTCGGCGAAAAATATGAAGGCAAAGATGTTATAGTACTTCATTATAACGAAGTTGACGGAGTAATTTTTACGGAAACTTATAATGCTGTGGTTAAAGATGGAAATATAACCGTAGAAGTGGATGGATTTTCTCCTTATGTTGTAGCACTTGACGACGCTCAAAGTAATATTAGTAATAACGAAAATAATAATCAGAATGGTTCAGGATCGTCTTCAAATGGCAATAATAATGTTAATGTCGATAAAAATGATTCTATAAATGATAATAATAACATATCGTCGGATAAAAATACTGATGATAATGGAGAAGTTCAAAAGAATAGTACTTCTGTTTCAAGTGTAAAATCCGACAGTAAAGATTCTGTAGGTTATTCGACTGATACAAAGGATAAAAAACAAGATAATAACTCTACATCTGTTAAAACTGCGGATGAAAGTGATATTGTTTTTTGGAGTATGTTATTTATTATTTCTTCGGTATCCGTACTATCAGCACTATTTGTTTTGAATAGAGACAAAAAGCATTTTAGAAATTAATATTGCATAAATTCCTATATGAAGTAAATAATTAATATATTTACTTCATATACTAAAGTTATTTTGTAATATATCCGTTGATATATTTAAAGAATGCTCAGAAAATTTATAAGAGTGACATTAAATGAATAAACAGGAAATGTAAATATTGATTTTTATATATTATAAACTCTGCTAAAAAGCAGAGTTTTTCTTTGTTTAATTAAAAATAATTTTTTAGTATATAAAATTGTTTGAATATTGAAAAAAATCAGAAATTATGGTAAAATTAAAAGGCTATTATTGGTAGTAATATAATAAATTAAAGGGGTATGTGATTATGAAAAGAAAATTGACAGCAGTTCTTGTTCTTGTAATTGTTGCAGGAATGACTTTATTCGGATGCGGAAGTAAAGAAGCAGATGTTAAAAATGACGAAAATACATTTGTTGTTGGTTTTGATGCCGAATTTCCTCCATAC
>NZ_JAHZIA010000018.1 GCF_019420015.1 Anaerofustis sp. | reverse complement strand
AATCGGGATATTTTAAATTTAAAGCCACAAACGTGAATGAAGATACGACGATAAACAAAATAATCAAACTTGTGGAAGAAGCTTCTTCGTCAAAAGCTCCGATAGCTAAAATAGCAGATAAAATTTCAGGAGTGTTTGTTCCTGTTGTAATAGGCATTGCACTTATTTCCAGTGTCGTATGGTTAGCTTTAGGACAGAGTTTTGAATTTGCGCTTTCAATAGGTATTTCAGTTCTAGTTATTTCATGTCCTTGTGCTTTGGGACTTGCAACTCCGGTTGCCATTATGGTTGGTACAGGAAAGGGTGCAGAAAACGGTATACTTATAAAATCCGGTGAAGCGTTGGAAATAGCTCATAATGTAGATACTGTTATTTTAGATAAAACAGGTACAATAACCAGAGGCGAGCCGATTGTTACGGATGTTATGGTTTTTGAAGATACTGAAGAGAGACTTTTAACGATTGCGGCATCTCTTGAAAAAAATAGTGAGCATCCTTTGGCTGAAGCTGTTATTGAATATACTGATAAAAAAGTCATAAATGGTGAAGATGTAAAAGGTTTTGAGGCAATATTCGGTAAAGGTGTAAAAGCTGTTATAAATGAAGAATTGTATTATGCCGGAAATAAAAATTTAATGGCGGATGTAGGTGTTGATATTAAAGATTATGACGATATTATCAACAATCTTGCGGATGAAGGGAAAACTCCATTGATTTTTGCTGACAGTAAGAAGGTAATCGGAATTATTGCAGTTAGTGATATAGAAAAGGAAACCAGTAAGGATGCAATAGATGCATTTAAAAATATGGGAATAGATGTTGTAATGTTGACCGGAGATAATAAAAGAACGGCAAAGGCAATACAAAAAAAATTAAATATTCCTAAAGTAATTTCGGAAGTGCTTCCCGATGATAAAGAAGCAAAAGTTTTTGAGATACAACAAATGGGCAAAACAGTTGCAATGGTTGGTGATGGTATAAATGATGCCCCTGCTCTTGCAAGAGCCGATGTGGGGATAGCAATAGGTGCAGGTACTGATGTTGCTATAGAAAGTGCGGATATTGTTTTAATGAAAAACGATTTGCTTGATGTTGTTACTTCAATTAAGTTAAGTAAAGCCGTTATAAGGAATATAAAACAGAATCTTTTCTGGGCATTTTTTTATAACAGTATAGGAATTCCTTTGGCAGCAGGCGTATTTTTTTACATGTTGGGTTGGAAACTTAATCCTATGTTTGGTGCAGCAGCTATGAGTTTGAGCAGTGTTTGTGTTGTTACAAATGCACTCAGATTAAAGTTCTTTAAATCAGACTTTAAAAATGGCAGAAAACATGATGATTATAAAGATGAAAATGAAATAGAAATATCTACAAACCAAGATATGCAGATTGTGATAAAAGGAATGAGTTGTGAACATTGTACAAACGCAGTTGAAAAAGCTTTGAGTGAGGTTGATGGTTTAAAGGTAAGCAGTGTTGATTTAAATACAAAAAGTGCTTATATAACTTTGGATAAAGATATAAGCGAGGATGTTATAAAAGATGTTGTGAAAAAAGCCGGATATAAAGTAGTTAAAATAAAATAAAAATTTTGAGATAATTATAAAAAAATTATAATTGATTATCTTAATTTTATAATGACAATAAGAAAAAAATATTTTATATTATTAAGAAAAAGAGGTTTTATCCTCTTTTTTATTTAAAGTTATAAAGATAGGCTTTTATCAGAAATTCAATATATTTTAGTATATTTAAATATATTAAAACTATTTGTTTATATGGGAATATATGGGGTAAAAGGAATATGAATTATTTTGTTTATAATTTATTACTACTTCTATTTGATGCATAAAATAAAAATCGGCAGAATACGTATATTTATATTGTAAAATATATTAAAAGGTTTATAATAACTTAAAAGAAGAATTGTTTTATCGGAGAAATACAGATGTATTACACATATATGTTAAGATGTATAGACAATACGATATATACCGGAATAACCACTGATGTAAAAAGAAGAGTTAAAGAGCATATTCAAAGAGGGAGTAAATGTGCGAAATATACTCTTAAGCACCGGGTAAAAAACCTTGAATGTGTGTGGAAGAGTGAAAATCGTATAATGGCATCAAAGCTTGAATATAGGATAAAGAAGTTAACGAAGTCTGAAAAAGAAATGTTAATCAAAAACCCTCATGATCTTCATATTTATTTTGATAAAATACTTAATGTAGAGGAATATGAGAACGTGGATACAAGTCTTTTTTATTGATGTATTTTTATAAATAACAAAACATATAAAATTTTTATTATTCTTTGTCAAATACTATGATTCTAAAGAGCGTTAATATAATTTTGCAACAATAAAATTTTATGTATGTATTATTTATTTTTTTTGATATTAAATTGAAAATAACTGAATAAATTAAATTTGACATAAAGGAAAGGTTTTTAATTATGAAGTTGGTAACATGGAATGTAAATGGGCTTAGAGCTTGTGTAAATAAAGGATTTATGGACTTTTTTAATGAAGTTGATGCTGATGTGTTTTCAGTACAGGAGACAAAACTTCAAGAAGGACAAATAGAAATGGATATACCAAAGTATGAAGAGTACTGGGATTATGCGCAAAAAAAAGGATATTCGGGTACAGCGTGCTTTACAAAGGTAAAACCGTTAAGTGTAAAATTGGGGCTTGATGATGAAAAGTTTTCGACGGAAGGAAGAGTTGTTACTCTTGAATTTGAGGATTTTTATTTGGTAAATGTATATACCCCAAACTCGCAAAATGAGCTTAAGAGACTAGATTATAGGATGGAATGGGAAGATTACTTTGCCGATTATTTATGCGAGTTGGATAAAAAGAAACCTGTTATTATGTGTGGGGACTTAAATGTGGCTCATAAGGAAATAGATCTTAAAAATCCTAAAACAAATAAAAAGAATGCCGGTTTTACCATAGAAGAAAGAGAAAAAATGACGGCTCTTTTAGACAGAGGGTTTATAGATTCGTACAGGTTTATGTATCCTGATACAACAGGTGTATATACATGGTGGTCTTATAGGTTTAATGCCAGAAAAAATAACGCCGGATGGAGAATAGATTATTTTATTGTAAGTGACAGGATAAAAGATAAGATAAAAGATGTTGTTATTTTTTCTGATGTTATGGGTTCTGACCATTGTCCTGTAATGTTAGATATAGATTTATAATAATATGGATTTTGGGAATATAACAAAAAATGAAGTAGATGAATTATCTGTATTGTTAAGTAAAAAAGATATCTCATTGTTGGTGGATAATTTAAAGTCAAAAAACAGCAATCTCAGATATAATTCTTTTCTTTTATTAAAAAAGAGAAGTGAATTTTCTGAAGATGTTTATCCTTATTTTGATATTTTTAAAGATATGTTAAACAGCAAAAATCCATATCATAAACACATTGCTTTATATTTGACTGCCAAAAATGCAAAGTATTCCAAAAAATACGATGATAATAAATTTTTATATATTATTGACAGCTATTTACAATGTTGTAATTTTGATAATTACTCAGTTGCAAGGCATTGTATACAATCAATTCCCATATGGATAAAGCATTATCCTGAGCTGATTGAAAAAGTATCTGATTATTTGATGGGACTTGATTTAAAAGGTTTTCGCGAAAGTGGAAGAGATCTTATTCTTTTTGATATAGTAAAATCACTCATTTTAATAGAAAAGATAAAGCACTTAGATAAAACAGCTGATTTCATACATAGTGCTATATCGGATAAAAAAATGGATGGTAAAATGGTAAGAGAGTTATTGTTGTTCAACTAAATATATTATGAAATAAAATTTTTATTTAAAGGAGGGAGATATATGTCTAATTGGAAATGTGTAAAGTGCGGGAACAGTGAATTTTCAAGTGATCAATTTCAGGCAACGGGAGGAAATTTTGCTAAACTATTTGATGTGCAAAATAAGAAATTTATAACTGTAAGTTGCACAAATTGCGGTTATACGGAACTGTATAAAGGTGCTACAAGCTCGGGAATGGATGTATTGGATTATTTAATGGGATAATTTACGGAAATATTTTATTATATGATTATGTATGTTACAATGATTTTGATTTGATATGGGATTTAATTTCCCTTTTAATAAATTAAACGGAGGTAGGTTATGCAGCAATTTAATTATTACACTCCTACAAAAGTGATTTTCGGAAAAGGAAGAGAAAATGAGGTAGGGGACGAACTAAAAAAAGACGGAGCAAAAAAAGCATATGTAGTATATGGAGGAGGAAGCGTAAAACGAAGCGGACTTCTTGACAGAGTAGAAAAATCATTAAAAGATAAAAATATAGAATATAGAATGATTGGTGGAGTGAAACCCAATCCAAGGTTGTCTCTTGCCAGAGAAGGTGTTGAAGAAGCCAAGGCTTTCGGTGCGGATTTTATTCTTGCCGTAGGAGGTGGAAGCGTAATTGATACAGCTAAAGGAATAGCTCATGGAGTTGCAAATCCTGATATTGATATATGGGATTTCTGGGAAGGTAAAGAAAAAGTGCAGAAATCAATTCCTGTAGGTGTGATTCTTACTATTTCGGCGGCAGGAAGCGAGATGAGTGATTCTGCAGTGCTTACAAATGAAGAAACGGGTGTGAAAAGAGGTCTTTCTACTGATTTTAACAGACCTAAATTTGCAATAATGAATCCGGAACTTACATTTACTCTTCCTGATTATCAGGTTGGTTGCGGTATTGTGGATATTATGATGCATACAATGGACAGATACTTTACCGATTTAGACGGCTGTCAAAATGATTTAACGGATGAAATTGCAGAGGCTCTTTTAAGAACGGTTATAGAAAACGGAAGAATTGCTTCAAAAAACAAAGAAGATTACCATGCAATGAGTGAAATAATGTGGGCAGGTTCTCTTTCTCATAACGGACTTACGGGTTTGGGAGCGCCTATGGACTTTTCAACTCACAGACTCGGTCACTCTCTAAGTGCTACTTTTGATGTTGCACATGGAGCATCTCTTTCTACTATGTGGCCTCATTGGGCAAATTATGTAAAAAACAGAGATATCGAAAGATTTGCCAGATTTGCCAGAAATGTATGGGGAATAACGGAAGGAAGCGATGAAGAGCTTGCCAATAAGGGAATCAAAGCGACTACAGAATATTTTAGATCAATAAATATGCCTACAAATTTCAGTGAACTTGGAATAGGAGTTCAAGATGAAGAGAGTTTAAGAAAACTTACAAATAAATGTTTCTATGTGAAAGGTACGAAAGTCGGTAAACTTCTTCCTCTTACAGAAGAAGATATTTACCCTATTTATGTAAGTGCAAACAAATAAAAGATTTAGGGATTTTCCCTAAATCTTTTATTTTTATATGAAATACTGCGATAGCATATTTAAGTTCTTTTTGTTTTTACTAAACAATAAAACAGATATTTTAATTGATTTAAATTTGTGGATAAATTTAAATTCGTATATAACCGTAGAGGTATCAATATTTCGTTCTTATACATATAATAATAATGGGAAAAATTTGGAGGACAAAATGAGCATACAAAAGAAACTAAGCAATATGGAAATGAACAAAACAGGAGAAGTTGCTTATATAAAATGTAACGGAGATGAAAGAAGACGTTTTTTGGATCTTGGTATTGTTAAAGGAACAAAAGTGACGCCTGTTTTGATCAGTCCGCTCGGAGATCCCAGAGCTTATGAAATAAGAGGTACTGTGATTGCCATAAGAAAAGAAGATGCGGATAAAATATATATTTTTGACATTTATGAATAGAGGTAACAATATCACTCTTTTTTGCATATTTTAGTAATGAGAAATAAAAAAGGGGTGATGTAATGGGACTTACAGCAGGATCTACAGGGCGAAAGGTTTTGGAAGCGGATGTTTTTGAAAAGACCATAGGCTGTGATTATACAATAGGACTTGCGGGAAATCCAAATGTAGGAAAATCCACGGTATTTAATGCTCTTACCGGAATGCATCAGCATACGGGTAATTGGCCTGGTAAAACGGTAGGGAATGCGGTTGGAAATTGCAGATATAAAGATAAAGATTTGCTTTTTGTAGATATACCGGGAACCTATTCTCTCATGTCAAATTCACAAGAAGAAGAGATAGCCAGAAATTATATTTGTTTCGGAGGTGCGGATGTAACGGTTGTTGTTATTGACGGAACATGTATAGAAAGAAATTTAAATTTGGTGTATCAAACTTTTGAGATAACAAATAATGTGATTGTTTGCGTCAATTTGATGGATGAAGTAAAAAAGAAAGGTATTTCTATAAATTTGGAACTCTTGAGCGAATATTTGGGCGTTCCTGTGGTCGGAGTAACCGCAAGACGTCCAAAAACTCTGAGTGCACTGTTAAGCGC
>NZ_JAHZIA010000017.1:61822-62278 GCF_019420015.1 Anaerofustis sp. | reverse complement strand
GCCATACGCAATCATCGGTGATATAGATATAATGAAAGAAGCACCAATGAAGCTTATACAAGCAGGATACGGTGATATAATAGGAAAAATCACTGCTTTACTTGATTGGAAACTTTCAAAAGAAATAAACAATGAATATTACTGCGAAACATGTATACAACTGACACAAAAAGCAATACAAAAAACAATAGACAATGCTTCAAAATTAAAAAACAGAGACGAAACGGCAATAAAATATCTGATAGAAGCACTTACACTTACAGGAGTAGCAATGGGACTTGTGGGAGTTTCGCGTCCTGCATCAGGAGCAGAGCATATGCTATCTCACTACTGGGAAGTTAATTTTATAAAAAATCATAAATATCCTCAGTTACACGGAATAAAGGTCGGAATAGCAACTCCTATAGTAATGGAAATGTTCGACATAATGAAAAATTCTATCCCTCAAATCTTATG
>NZ_JAHZIA010000017.1:0-61812 GCF_019420015.1 Anaerofustis sp. | reverse complement strand
AAAAGATATAATAAAATTACTCCAACTTACAGATAACCCTATATCACCAAAAGAAATAGGTATTGACAAAAACCTATTTTATGAAAGTATATTGGATTGTTACAAAATAAGAGACAGATACAGTATATTTAAATTAGCCGTAGATAAAAATAAAATAGAAGATTGTGCCAAAATAATCACAGAAAAAATTTATGGATAAATAAAAAAACGTACCGTTTAATATTCGGTACGTTTATACTCTTAATACATTTATTTCATTATCCAAATATCTTTTATAAATATTATCATTCAATTCCTTTCCTGTTATAATAACATCAATCTCTGTAATATCACATACACGGGTAAAAGAAAATTTTTCAAATTTAGAATGATCACACAAAAGTATCTTCTGCATCCCTTTCTTTACTCCAAGTTTCTTAACCGATACCTCTTCCATATTTGTAATCATACATCCACCGCTTATACTGATTGAATCAAAGCTCATAAAAGAAACATCCATTATAAGAGAATCCAGATTTTGCTCTGTAAGCAAACCTGAAACCGTAAAAAATCCATGGCGTAAAATCCCCCCTGTCATAATAACTTGTAGGTCTTTTGCCCCAGACAAACGAGAAGCAATCTTTATGTCATTTGTAATGACTTGAATATCCTTATATTCGGACATAAAACCTGTCATTTCCGTAACAGTTGTACTTGAATCCATATAAATGGTTTGATTGGGTTTTATAAAATCCAATGCAGCTTTGGCAATACGTATTTTTTCTTCTATATTATATGATTGTTTTTGATAATAAGGCATTTCAAAACTATTACCTGGATTAATTTTACTTATCCCGCCTCTTGTAAGATTTACCTTTCCCTGTACGTTTAAATCTCGTAAGTCTCTGTAAATTGTAGCTCTTGATACATCAAGTATTTTTTCCAATTCATTCACACTTACATATCCTTTGTTTTCTACAATTTCAAGTATTTTCTCAAATCTCGCAACTTGTATCATCTGATATAAACCTCTTATACATTTATTGTTTTCTCAAATTATATCATTTAATTGTTTTCTTTTCAACCTATAAAAACCCTTTATTTAAAAGATTTATTAATTTATATATGCATTTTTAGAATTAGTATATTTGATACAAAATGAAATTTTTTAATATTTTTTGTATCAAACTATTGCATTTATTCTCATATTGTGTTATATTCTACTCAAGAAAAGAGAAAGGAGAAAAAAATGAAATTAAATCCTTCAATAGCATCTTCAAATACTTTAAATATAAAAGAAGAACTCGATAAATTGAAAGAATGGCCTTTACTTCATCTTGACATTGAAGACAGCAGTTTTAGTCCAAACATAACATTTGGAATAAAAACAGCTAATTTAATATCAAAATATGTTCACCAAAAAGAGATTGATGCACATCTTGTCGTAAAAGAACCTCTTCAATTTGTTGAGAATTTATCAAAACTAAATATAAAATCTATAAGCTGTCATATAGAACCTTTATTGTATCCTTTAGAATTTATTAATCTTGCAAAAAAATGCAAATTTGAAAATATAGGTTTTGCATTAAACATATCTACACCTATAAGTTATTTAAAACCTTTTTTAAATGATATAAATTATATAATTTTAATGACTGCAGAGCCTGATAATAAAGGAGCGGCTTTTTATGAACCTGTAATCGAAAAAATAAAAGAAGCAAAGGAAGTCCTACCTTCTCACGTAAAGATATGGGTAGACGGAGGACTATCAAAAGAAACAATAGAAAAAATAAAAGATCTTGATATAGATACAGCCGTTGTAGGAAGATATGTTTTTTCAAGTGAAAATTATATAAGTGCATTAGAAGAATACTCTTCTTAAAATATATGCAAATAAAACTTTAATCCAATTAAATACTAAGGAGGAAATAAAATGAGTTGGACAAAAGAAATCTTTAATGTAGAAAAACCTATTATTGCAATGTGCCATTTACCTGCACTTCCATCAGATCCCGGATTTGATAAAGAAGGAGGGATGGAAAAAGTAATCGAAAAAGCCAGAAGAGAATTTTTAGCACTACAAGATGGAGGAGTAGACGGTGTAATGTTCTCAAATGAATTCAGTTTACCATATTTAACAAAAGTAGAAACTCCCACTGTAGCGGCTATGGCTTACATAATAGGAAGATTAATGCCTGATATAAAAATACCTTATGGTGTAAACTGTTTATGGGATCCTATTGCATCTCTTGATTTAGCTGTATCTGTTGGGGCTAAATTTATAAGAGAAATTATAAGCGGCGTTTATGCTTCTGACTTCGGACTTTGGAATACAAATGCAGGGGAAACTGTAAGACACCAATATAAAATCGGTGCAGAAAACGTTAAACTTCTTTATAATATTGTTCCGGAAGCTGCAGTTTATTTAGCTGAAAGACCGATTGAATCAATAGCAAAATCTACTGTATTTAACCATAAGCCTGATGCACTTTGTGTTTCTGGACTTACGGCAGGATCTCCAACAGATACTCAAACATTAATGAAAGTTAAAAATGCAGTACCTGATACAATAGTTTTATGTAATACAGGATGTAACAAAAATAATATAATTGAACAACTAAAACATGCAGATGGTGCTGTTGTAGCAACAACATTCAAAGTTGACGGTAAATTCGAAAATGAAGTAGACGGACAAAGAGTAAAAGAGTTTATGGATATAGTTAAAGAATACAGAAAAACATTATAAAACATAAAGTCCTATGTTATAAAACATAGGACTTTTGCATATACAAAATAAAAATAAATTTAACAAACAATGAAAAATCTGATATATATTAAATGTACTACATTCAGGCATAAGAAAAACATCCTTAAACTTGGTAAAAAAACTTCATTCGAAGCAAAACATTTCACGGTCATGAAAAAACTGAAAAATCTAATTTAACAATTTTAAAACTTTATTTAATCTTAGGTTATAATATTATAGGGAAAATAATATTTAGCTCTTCCTCTTTTAAATATTTTATATTTATAAATTATTGACTTTTATATCATACTTTATTATAATAATAAAGCATGATAAATGGTCCGTTAGCTCAGCTGGTAGAGCACCTGACTCTTAATCAGGGTGTCCAGGGTTCGATCCCCTGACGGATCACCATTTATGAATTTTATGTCTTGAGATAATCTCAAGATTTTTTTATTTTATAAAAAAAATACATTTATGAAAAACATAAATGTATTTTTATTATTATCTTTCCTATTTCCTATTCGGCAGCCTCGATTTCTTTTGCTTTTTTAACCGCATCATCAATCGTTCCCACAAGTAAAAATGCAGCTTCCGGCAAATCATCATGTTTACCCTGTAAAATTTCTTTAAACCCTCTGAGAGTTTCAGAAATCGGAACATACGCACCCTTAAGTCCAGTAAATTGCTCAGCAACATGGAATGGTTGAGATAAAAATCTTTCGATTTTTCTTGCTCTTCCTACAATAAGCTTATCTTCTTCACTCAATTCTTCCATACCCAAAATTGCAATAATATCCTGAAGTTCTTTATATCTTTGAAGTATTTCCTGAACTCCTCTTGCAATTTGATAGTGTTCCTCTCCTACTACTTTAGGATCCAAAATTCTACTTGTAGATTCAAGAGGATCAACAGCAGGATATATACCTTTTTCACTTATTGCTCTCGAAAGTACCGTTGTAGCATCCAAATGAGCAAAAGTCGTTGCAGGAGCAGGGTCAGTTAAGTCATCGGCAGGTACGTATACCGCTTGAACCGACGTAATAGAACCGCTTTTTGTGGAAGTGATTCTTTCTTGCAATGCACCCATTTCAGTTGCAAGGGTTGGTTGATAACCTACGGCCGAAGGCATCCTTCCAAGCAATGCGGAAACTTCACTTCCCGCTTGAGTAAATCTGAAGATGTTATCAATAAATAAAAGTACGTCTTGATTTTCTTCATCTCTGAAATATTCTGCCATGGTAAGTCCAGTAAGTGCAACTCTCATTCTTGCTCCCGGTGGCTCATTCATTTGCCCAAAGCATAATGAGGTTTTTTCCAAAACTCCCGATTCTTTCATTTCATAATACAGGTCATTTCCTTCCCTTGTTCTTTCACCTACACCGGCAAAAACGGAAAGTCCACCATGTTCTGTTGCAATATTACTTATAAGTTCCTGTATTAATACCGTTTTACCAACACCGGCACCACCGAAAAGACCGATTTTACCACCTTTTGTGTAAGGACAAATCAAATCGACAACTTTAATACCGGTTTCAAATACTTCAGGAACCGTTTGTTGTTGTTCAAAAGAAGGAGGATCTCTGTGTATAGGTGAAAGTTTAACATCTTCCAAATCCATTTCTTTCCCGTCAATGGCATGCCCCAAAACATTAACCATTCTTCCGAGAGTTTTTTCGCCTACGGGAACCATTATAGGATTTCCCGTTGCTACTGCTCCCATTCCTCTTATAAGACCGTCTGTGGTATCCATCGCAATACATCTTACGGTATTGTCACCAATATGTTCACTTACTTCTATTATAAGTTCTTCCCCACCGTTATCTATTCTTATTGCCTCATTCAATTTAGGTAAATCACCTTCGTTGAATTGAACGTCAACAACAGGTCCTACAACTTGAACTATTTTTCCTTTTTTATTTTCCATAGGATTTTATATCTCCTTTTAATTCATCTGACTAATATTTCTTATGTCTAGAAATACCTTCATACGTATTTGCTAAATCTATTCTAACTAAAGCTTTTTTCAACTTATGTTCTGCATGAACAAATTCTTGACGATTATATTTGCTCGAATGAAGTTTTTCCTCGGCTCTTCTCTTAGCCTCTTCAGCTCTTTGAATGTCGACTTCTTCAGGCCACAAAGCATCATCTGTCACAACCAAAATTTTATTGTTTTCTATCAAAACACTGCCACCGAATAATGTAGCCTCTTTCTTTACTCCCTCTAAATCGGTTATATGCATAATACCTATATCCGCAAGAGTCATCGTCGGTACATGATTTCGAAGTACAGTCATCTCTCCTCCGGTTGCTCTAAAAGTAAACTTCTCAACATAATCTTTAAAAAAAGTCCTTGTAGGAGTAGCAATTTCCAAATGTAAATTTTCATCATTCATAATACATACCTCCTATTTTAAAGCCTCTGCTCCGGATACAATTTCAATAAGTTCATTGGTTATACTGGTTTGTCTGGCAGAATTATATCTTATTTCCAATTCATCCAAAAGTTCGTTTGCATTGTCGGTTGCGGCACTCATAGCCATTCTTCTTGATGCCTCTTCTCCGGCATGATTCTCAATCATTGCTCCGTATAGCAAACTTGTAATATACTGAGGAACCAATTCTTCAAGAAGTTCATCACCGCCCGGCTCAATCACAAGCTCACTTTTTACAGGAGTACCATCACTGTTATTTGCCCTTCTTGATATAGGAAGAACGGTAGCGCTTAATACACCTTGCGATACAACAGAGTTAAATTTTGAATAAATCAATTTTACCTCTTTAACATCCTCTTTACTTGTATAAAGATTTATAACGGTACCGATAATTTTCTTCGCAACGCCATAATTCGGATCGTCACTTATACCTATATACTCCCCGACAACGTCATAATCGTTTTTCTTGAAATAATCTGCTCCTTTTGCTCCAATGGCAAAAATATAAGCATTATCTTTATCTTCCCCGATTTCATTTACAGCCTCTTTAATAACAGAAGAGTTAAACCCTCCCGCAAGACCTTTATCACCGCTTAAAATAACATATATATTTTTCTTTGCATCTTTTCTTAAATTAAAATAAATATTGTTAATATAAGAAGTATACTTTGCTATTCTAAGAAGAAGTTGATATGTCGCATCAGTATAATGACTTCGGCTTATTGCTCTTTCTTTTGCTTTTCTGAGTTTAGAACTTGCAACCAATTCCATAGCCTTAGTTATTTGCTTTGTGCTTGAGACACTTTTCATCCTTCTTTTAATGTCCGCCATATTTTCAGCCATAACTTACAGCTCCTTATTCTCGACCATTCAAAAAGATACTTTTGTAGTCGTTAATTAGTTTTGAAATTTCTTCTTTTAAGTCTTCATCAAAACCTTTGGCTACCTTGATTTTATCTAGAGTAGCCGGAGAATTTGCATGGGCATATTCAACCAATCCCTTTTCAAATTCTTTTATATCATCAACCTTGACATCTTTGGCAAAATTATTCGTTATGGCGTAAATAACAAGCACCTGTTCTTCAACTTTCATAGGAGAATACTGTTCTTGTTTTAGCATTTCTACGATTCTTTTACCCTTCTCAAGGCTGGCTTTTGTAGATTTATCCAAGTCCGAACCAAACTGTGCAAAGGATGCAAGCTCTCTGTACTGTGCATATTCGATTCTAAGAGGTCCGCCTACCTTTTTCATACTGCTGATTTGAGCAGCACCACCTACTCTTGAAACAGAAATACCGGGATTTACCGCAGGTCTTACTCCGGCATGGAAAAGTTCACTTTCAAGGAATATCTGTCCATCTGTAATAGAAATTACATTTGTAGGTATATATGCCGATATATCTCCAGCTTGAGTTTCTATTATAGGAAGTGCAGTTATGGAACCTCCCTTTTCAAGCCTTGCAGCTCTTTCAAGAAGTCTTGAATGCAAATAGAATACATCCCCCGGATAAGCTTCTCTTCCCGGTGGTCTACGAAGAAGTAAAGTCATTGAACGATATGCTACCGCATGCTTACTCAAATCATCGTAAACAATCAATACGTCTTTACCCTTGTCCATAAAATATTCGGCTATAGCACATCCTGAATAAGGCGCAAGATATTGAAGCGGAGCCATTTCACTTGCAGTTGCGCATACAACCGTAGTATAGTCCATTGCTCCGTACTCTTCCAGTGTACCCACAATTTGTGCAACCGTACTGGCTTTTTGTCCTATAGCAACATATACACAAATTACGTCTTCATCCTTTTGATTTAATATTGTATCAACCGCTAAAGCTGTCTTACCGGTTTGTCTGTCACCGATAATAAGCTCTCTTTGCCCTCTTCCTATAGGAATTAAAGAGTCTATGGCTTTATATCCTGTTTGTAAAGGAACAGTTACACTTTTTCTTTCTATTACACCGCTTGCTTTTACATCAGCTCTTCTGTAATCTTCTGCAACAATATTCCCCTTTCCGTCAATAGGTGCACCCAGAGCATTTACAACTCTTCCGATAACATTTTCACCTACGGGAACACTCATAATTTTACCTGTGCATTTTACAGTATCTCCTTCAAGTATGTCAGTATCGTCTCCCAAAAGAACACAACCGACATTATCTTCTTCTAGATTAAGAACCATACCATAAACGTCGTGGGGGAACAAAATAAGTTCACCCATCATCGCACCGTCCAAACCATGAACTCTGGCAATACCATCTCCTACGCTTAAAATAGTACCGACAGAAGTCGTTTCTATTTTTTTGTCATAGTTTTTTATTTGCTCTTTTATTATTCTACTGATTTCTTCGGGTTTTAAATTCATTTTTATTTCCCTTCTTAAACTATCTTTGTTTCTTTCAACTGTCTTTTGATTGTATCAAGCTCATTTTTTACCGATAAATCTATCATATTACCGTCAATATACAAAACAATACCGCCTATAATATCTTTATCTACCTTTTCGGTTAAAATGATATCTTTATTAAATTTATCGGTAAGTTTATTCTTTAAACTAAGTTTCATCTCGTCACTAAGTTTAACGGCACTTACAACCTCTACATTTAAAATACCTTTATCTTTTAAATATAAATCTTTAAAATTTAAATAAATAAGCTTGATTTCTGCAATCCTGTTTTTATCAATTAACAAATTAATAAAATTCTTAAGTAAAATATTATCTTTACTGTCAAAAATATTTTTAAGCACATTCTTTTTGTCTTCTTTTTTTACTGTTTCGTTAATAAGTAATTTATAAAGATTTTCATTACTTCCAATCAAATCATAAAATAATGTAAAATCATTATAAACACTGTCAGTCATACCCTCTTCGGCACACAGTAAAGACAGAGAATATGCATATCTGTAAGAAGCATTACTCATAATCAACCTCATCCAAACTTTCGATAGCTTTTTTAATCAAAGCTTCATCTGTATCTTTATCGAGTTTTGCGTCTATAACCTTATTTGTTATATCAAAAGAAATATCAATAATTTGATCTTTCATCTCTTTCATTGCAGTTTCTTTTGCATTTTCAATATCTTTTTTAGATTTAGCTTTAATCTTCCTTGCTTCCTCATTTGCTTCAGAAATGATATTTTCTTTTATTTCTTTAGCTTCTTTGGTAGCTTCATTAGTAATAGCTAAAGCTTCTTCATTGATACTTTTTACTTTCTTTTCATATTCCTGCTTTAAAGCGTTTGCTTTTAAATTTTCATTTTCCGCTTTGTCAAATTCTTCGGTTATAATACTTTGTCTTTTATCAATAATTCCAACGACTTTATCGTAAAAGAATTTCTTTACCAAAATAAAGAATAGTAAAAATACTGCACCCTGAATTAACATTTGATAAAGCATTTCAGTTGAAAAGTTTATTAATGATCCAGCTAGCATATAATCACCACCTTACCTTTATTATCGTTATTTTGTTTAGCTAAAAGGTTTAACAAATAATAAAATTAAAGCGATAACCAAACAATAAATAGCTGAAGTTTCCGCAACAGCACAACCTGTTAATAATGTTTTTAATATTGTTCCTTCTGCTTCCGGTTGTCTTGCAACTGATTCACAAGCTTTACCTGTTGCATTACCTTGTCCAACCCCGGTACCTAAAGCACCTATCATTGCAAGACCGGCACCTATTGCTGAACATGCTAAAATTAAATCACTTCCTGAAATATTCATTATTACTTCCTCCTTGAATAAAAAAGCATTTTTCTATTTTTATATTTTATCCGATTAAAAATCGGGTAAAGACAATTTATTCTTCATCCATTGCGGATGAAATGAATACCATCGATAACATACAGAATATAAATGTTTGAAGTATTCCGGCAAACCAGTCAAAGTAACCGTGACAGAATGCTACAAAGAATGATGGTATCAATAGTAATATGGCAATAATTCTAACAATCTTATTTTCCGTAAACTTGTTTGATTTTCCAAAACATAAATAAAGACATAAAATCAACGATGTAAAGAAAACAAACATTGCAACTTTTGCAGAACCGACAAATATAGAATATACCAATGATAGTATTATAAGTCCACCTGTAATATTACCGAATAGACGGAAACCGAGGGAAACAGGATTCGCTATTTCACCAATAATATTTATAGGTAAAAATAAAAATACCGGTTCTGTAAAACCTTTTAAATATTTTTTTATACCTTTTGTTTTTAATCCATAATACTGGGTTAATACAAAAGTTATAATTCCAAGTGTAAGTGTTGTAGCCAAATCTGCAGTAGGAGGTCTTACTATTCCAAGGAATACAAAACTACTTAAATTTGCAATAAGCAAGAAAGCAGCCAAGGCAAAAAAGTATGGTGCAAAACCAATGTTTCTCTTACCCATAGTACTGCTTACAAAATCTCTGCAAGCACTTACCAAATATTCAGCAATAACTTGTCTTTTAGAATTTGGTCTAAGTTCAAGACCTTTTGCCAAATACATTAAAAAAACGAAGGTTAAAGCTAAAATAATTACAGTCCAAATAATTGTATTAGATATAGGTATTTTGCCGATGTTAAAAATATTATCAACAGTACTAATACTTACATTCATTTTCTCTTCTCCATTTTTTATTACTTGTTTTTTAAACTAATAAGGTTATAAACATATAACACAACCCTAAAGGATAACAACCCTATTATTAGTCCTATTACATTTATTTCTATCCACTTATTAGCAACAAGAAAAACTAATACCAGTATCAAGAGTACTTTTCTTATGGCAGCATGTAAATTTGCATAATTTACGGCACTGTCTTTATCCATCTTTATTGCCGCTTTCAAATCATTGAACAACATCCAATGAAATATAATAGCAACGAGAGATCCTGATATTATTCCAAGAATTATACTCCCATCTAATTTAAAAAGCAATACAAAAACTATAAAAATAAAATTTAAAATCAAAGTAAATACACTGATTTGAATCTGTTCTTTTTGTAAATCTTCAATAGTAAAATTCTCGTTATTTCCCTTATTCATTTTAAACCTCATTATTTGTATTGCTTATATGGTGGTTTGCTTTTGCAAACCACCAATGTATTTTATTTTTTCATTACATTTTTAAGAATATAATACATATTCCTAATGGCTGCCAAAATACCAAGAAATAAAAATATCAACGTCCAGATATTGCCCGTTTGAAACTTTGCATCTAAGAATTTTCCAAAAAACAGACATAAAACTATTGTTACAACAATAGTAATGCCAAGCTGAAAAAATATAGCCAAAGCCTTTGCAATACTTGAAACATCATTATTTTTATTATTTTCCGCCATATTTAACAACCTCAACTCCTGCTTCTTTTAATAATTCCATACTAAATTCATCAGGATAATTACCTTTATATACAATTCTTTTAATACCTGCGTTTATCAACATCTTTGAACAAAGAATACACGGCGAATCCGTAATATATATATCCGCCCCGTCAACACTAACTCCCATGGTTGCAGCCGAAATCAAAGCATTCTGTTCTGCATGAGTTGCCCTGCAAAGCTCGTGTCTTTCTCCGCTTTTAATATTGTTTTTAAGCCTAACACAGGTGTCTTTTGTGCAGTGAGCAAGCCCTCTTGGAGCTCCGTTGTAACCCGTTGAAATAATTCTGTTGTTTTTTACTATAATAGCACCGACCTGCCTTCTTATACAGGTCGAACGGGTTTTTACAACTTCCAACATTTCCATGAAATATTCATCCCAAGAAGGTCTTCTGTCTACATTATCCATTATTTCTTTTTCCTGTTATTTATATACTTTTTCTTCGTAAGCTTTTACTTTATTAATTCTATTTTCGTGTCTTCCACCTAAAAATTCTTTTTCATTTAAATATGTTCTTAAAATTTCCGCAGCAAGTTCAGGACCTGTAATTCTTCCGCCAAGAACTATGATGTTTGCATTGTTATGTTGTTTGCACATCTTTGCAGAAAAACAATCAGTACAATGAGCTGCTCTTACACCTTTAACTTTGTTTGCAGCAATACTGATTCCTATGCCTGTTCCGCATATTAATATACCTCTGTCAAATTCACCAGCCGCAACAGCTTCTCCAACTTTAATCGCATAATCAGGATAATCAACACTGTCAGATGAATCCGTACCGTAATCGATAAAATCATATCCTTCTTTTTTAAATGTTTCAATTAAAAATTGTTTTAGTTCGTAACCGCCATGGTCACTTGCAATAACTATTTTCATATTATTTACTCCTTATAAAATTTATATTTATAAAAACTGTATACAGTTTTTTATAAGCTGTTTTAAATATTTATCATACTGCCTGATGCAGCCTTCAAAAGCCTGTTCATATAAGCAAGCCCGATTCCTTTTGATTCAAAGGCCTGAACATATATGACATTTAAATTTTCCTTATCCATCTCCCTTAAAAGATAATATAGATTTTTGCTTGCTTGCTCTATATTATTCCCAAGAGACCTACAAATTATATTTTTGTTGTTTATATTGGTTAAAAAATCATCCAAACCGATAAAACCGATTTTATCTTTATCAATATCATTCAAATATTTTTCTATAGCACCTTTTGTACCATTCAAAACTATAACTTTTGTATTTGGCTTATAATGTTCGTATTTCATCCCCGGAGACTTTGGAAGTAAAGCATCCTCTTTATTATAACCGTAAACCTTTTTACCAATAACCGATTCTATTTCTTCAACTGTTATTTTCCCGGGTCTTAAAAGTTTTATTTCCTCTCCCGAAACATCAAGAACAGTAGACTCAAGTCCTATGGCAGAATTTTTTGAGCAAAGTATCATATCTACTTTACCGTTTAACTCCTCAATTAAATATTTTTTACTGGTAATACTAGGTCTTTTTGAAATATTTGCGCTGGGCGCTGCTATAGGAACCCCACACGCTTTTATAAAAGCATTGGCTTCTTTGTCACTCGGCATCCTTATTCCGACTGTATCCAAGTTATTTGACACACTATTTGGAATCCTTTGAGACTTCTTCATTATAAGGGTCAAAGGCCCCGGAAAAAACTTATCAATGAGCTTTTTCGCATCTTCGCTCACCGAAACAACAAGATTTTTAATCATCTCGGTATCGCTTATATGAACAATCAAAGGATTATCGGAAGGTCTGTTTTTTGCTTTGAAAATTTTTTTTACAGCATCATCGTCATAAGCATTTGCACCAAGCCCATAAACGGTTTCTGTAGGAAACACAACCGTTCCTCCGTCATGTATAACCTTAGACGCCTCAGAAAAAATACCTATTAAATTTTCGTTATTTTCCAAATCATAAATCTTGGTTTGCATTTCTCTTTTCCTCAAAACAAAATATATGTATATTATATCACTTATTTATCAAAATACATATTTTTTTGTATAAATAAAATACAAAAACCTCAATTTAAAAGGGCGTCAACTTTCCATAAAAGTCTACACCCCCGTAAGATAATATTTATTGATTTCAAATAATAAACATAATTTTTTAACACTCAAGTTAAAAAATATTTACAAAATCTCCCGATACTTAAATTATATATATAATTCTTAAAATAACCTTAGAAAACACATTTTAATATTTTTTATTTCAATATTTTAAGAATTAACTTAGCCTCATCCATAATGTTCTTAAGGCTCCTTTTGTTTAGTATATTTACAACTTCAACAACATGCATCGGTTCATGAATAACATAATCTGCTCCGGCTTTAATCAGAGATTCGCCCCCTCTGAAACCCCAACCACAACCTATTGAAAAAGCTCTGGCATTTTTTGCAATCTGAATATCCACTTCACTGTCTCCTATAAACACAACTTCGTCATGATGAATATCCAAAGTCTGCATAAGTTGATTACATGAAGCAGGATTCGGTTTCAATGGAAATCCCGAATCTGCGGCAATAATATGTTTAAATTCAATATCGCCAAAAAATTCATTTAATAGCGGAATAAGCAATCTAGAAGGTTTATTCGTAATAACACATAAATCAATTCCTTTTTTTCTCAAAGCTCTTAGTGCATGCCTTATATTCTTGTAAGGAGTACAGTTCTCATTATAATGTTTGGAATAATGATATTGCACTTCCACGTCCATTTCATGGAGCAGCTGCGGATCATTCATACTCTTTGGAGTAACAGTATTTATCATATCATAACAGCTTCCTCCGAATACATTCTTATACTCTTCTATGGGCACTTCTTCAAAACCGTGAGTTTTAAGAACATGGTTAATACTATTTGCCGTATCCACCAAAGTATCCATTAACGTTCCATCAAAATCAAATACTGCAGCTTTTATCATAATCTCACCTCTATATATTATTTAAATTATTAACCAAATCAATTATCTCTTTTGGTGTATCTACTATATATTTTGCTCCGGTTTCTTTAAGCTCACTTACAGGTCTAAACCCCCAGCTTACTCCGATAATCTCCTTTATGTTTCCGTTAATTGCCGTTTGCATATCGACATTACTGTCTCCCACATATATACATTCATCACATTTAACGCCCAGTTCATTTATCACATAATCTATACACTCTTTGCTCGGCTTTACAGGAAACCTATCCGTTTTACCTAAAACAACACTGAAAGGAAATTCCCCGTAAACTTTCTTTAACATAGGAACCGTAAATTCGTGTCCTTTATTTGTAAGAACTCCGACTTTTATGTCTTGTTCCAAAAAATAATTCAACATCTTCTCAATACCGTCAAAAGCTTTTGTATTATCCATATAATGTTTTCCGTAATAATCATTAAATTCATCAAATATTTTTAATATAACTTCTTCGTCCTCTTTTTTATCCTCCGGAAGCATTCTTATACACAAATTCTTAATACCGCTACCGACGAAAAAACGATATTTGTCTTTTTCATGTTCTGGATAACCGTTCTTTTTGAGAACGTAATTACCTGCATTTGCCAAGTCAGTCAAAGTATCTATTATCGTACCATCCAAGTCAAAAATTGCTGCTTTTATCAATGTTAAATCTCCTAATCTTTAATACAAAATATTTAAATTTTTACTATTTATCAGATTAATAATTTAATCTAAAACATAAAATCAAAAATCCCACATCATATCACTTAAATATATAATAAAAATTTCAAACGATTTTATGATTTCATTATAGCAAAATATAAGTATTTTTACAAAATAAAAATACTATCATTACGATATGTGAAAGCAAAAAATTAAACCCAAACCCAATGTTGATGATATTTTGCATTGCAATTTCACAACAAAATAGCAATATTTAATTTTTAATTTTGCGAAAACCCTTATTTTAATGTTAATTTTTATTTAAAAAAGTTGGCACGATTTTTGCATTATATTTAATAAAACCAAACTACCCAAAATAATCAAAAAAGGAAGGTATTTTATTATGGCACTAATGACAGGTAAAGAATATATAGAAAGCATACGAAAATTAAATCTGCAAGTATATATGTTCGGTGAAAAAATCGAAAATCCGGTAGATAATCCAATTCTTCGACCTTCACTCAACTCGGTACGAGCCACATATGATTTGGCTCAAATGCCGGAATATGAAGATTTAATGACAGTAACTCTCAAAGACGGAAGAAAAATTAACAGATTCACCAATATACACAGAAACGCAGATGATTTAGTAAAAAAAGTAAAAATGCAAAGGCTATGCGGACAAAAGACAGCAGCTTGTTTTCAAAGATGTGTAGGAATGGATGCTTTTAACGCAGTATATAGCACAACATACGAAACAGATAAAGCATACGGAACACATTATCATGAAAACTTTAAAAAGTTTCTAAGATACTGCCAAGACAAAGATTTAGTAATTGACGGAGCAATGACCGACCCTAAAGGGGACAGAGGTCTTTCACCTTCACAACAAGAAGATCCCGATTTATATTTAAGAGTTGTAGAACAAAGAGAAGACGGGATAGTAGTAAGAGGCGCAAAAGCACACCAAACAGGTATGGTAAACTCACATGAAGTACTGGTAATGCCTACGGTAAACATGACCAAAGAAGATAAAGAATATGCAGTCTCATTCGCAGTACCTACCGATACGGAAGGTATATTAATGATAGTAGGAAGACAATCATGCGATACAAGAAAATTGGAAGATTCAAATATGGATGTAGGAAATGCAGAATTCGGAGGAATGGAAGCGCTTGTAATATTTGACGATGTATTTGTACCAAATGACAGAATCTTTTTAAACGGAGAATATGATTTTTCAGGAATGCTCGTTGAAAGATTTGCGGGATATCACAGACAATCTTACGGAGGATGCAAAGTAGGTGTGGGCGATGTATTAATAGGTGCTGCTGCAGTAGCGGCAGATTACAACGGCGCAGCCAGAGCTTCTCATATAAAAGACAAGTTAATCGAAATGACCCACCTAAACGAAACACTTTACAGCTGCGGTATAGCATGCTCGGCAGAAGGGCATGAAACAGAATCGGGCAACTATTTAATTGACTTGCTTCTTGCCAATGTTTGCAAACAAAATGTAACAAGATTCCCTTACGAAATAGCAAGGCTAGCTGAAGACATCGCCGGAGGAATTATGGTAACAGCACCGTCAGAAAAAGACTTGAAAGATCCTGTTGTAGGTAAATATGTTGAAAAATATCTCAAGGGTGTAGCATCTGTATCGACTGAAGACAGACTCAGAATTTTAAGGCTTATCGAAAATCTAACCCTTGGTACAGCAGCAGTAGGTTACAGAACGGAATCTCTTCACGGTGCAGGTTCTCCTCAAGCACAAAGAATAATGATAGCAAGACAAGGAAACTTGAATATGAAAAAGGAACTTGCGAAAAAACTTGCAGGAATAGAAGAATAAATTTACAAACATTTTGTACTGATTTCTTTTCTTAACCTCTGTAAATCAGTACAAAATTATTTTCCAAAGGAGAAAATAATATGAACATAGACAAGTTATATCGAAGCAAAGTAAAACCTGTGGAAGAAGCAGTCAATTATATTAAATCAAATGATCGCGTAATTATAGCACATGCTGTCGGAGAACCTATGTACGTAGTGGATAAAATGGTCGAAAATTATAAAGCATATAAAAACGTTGAAATAGTTCAACTCGTTCCAATGGGTAATTCTCTTTATGCAAAAAAAGAAATGGAAGGGTATTTTAAACTTAACGCATTCTTTCTCGGTGGAAATACCAGGGATACCGTGCATGAAGGAAGAGGAGATTATACACCATGTTTCTTTTATCAAATACCAACACTTTTCCGTTCATCATTACCTATAGATGTAGCTTTAATATCCGTATCTCCTCCGGATGAAAACGGATTTTGCAGTATTGGAACATCATGTGACTATACAAAACCCGCTGCACAAGCAGCAAAATTAACGATTGCTCAAGTTAATAAACATATGCCCAGAACCTTAGGGGATAGTTTTCTTCATATAAATGATATAGATATATTAGTTGAACACAATCAGCCCGTTCCTATTTTACCAAATCCGAAGATAACGGATGTTGAAATGAAAATAGGTGAAAACTGTGCAAAACTTATTAATGACGGAGATACCCTCCAGCTTGGAATAGGAGCAATACCCGATGCAGTTCTTAAGTTTCTTGACGGTAAAAAGGATCTTGGAATACATTCCGAAATGATATCTGACGGTGTTGTGGATTTATATGAAAAAGGTGTAATAACTTGCAAAAAGAAAAATTTAAATACAAACAAGATGGTTGTCGCATTCTTAATGGGTACACAAAAACTATACGATTTTGTTCATGACAATCCAATAATTAATATGATGGATATAGAATATGTCAACAATCCTATAATAATAGGAAAAAATGATAATATGATATCCATAAATTCCGCACTGGAAGTTGACCTAATGGGACAGGTATGTTCTGAAGCAATAGGATTGAAGCAATTTAGCGGAATAGGCGGACAGGTAGATTTTATAAGAGGCGCAGCTTTTTCAAAGGGAGGAAAATCTATCTTAGCCTTCCCTTCTACAGCAAAAAACGGTACTATATCTAAAATCGTTCCGTTTTTAAAAGAAGGAAGTGCTGTAACTACTTCAAGAACCGACGTTGACTATATAGTAACCGAACATGGCATCGCTCATTTAAAAGGGCAAACATTAAGAGAAAGAGCAAGAAGACTTATCAATATTGCAGCACCACAGTTTAGAGACGATTTAATAATCGAATACGAAAAAAGATTTAAGGAGAAATTTTAAAGAAAATAAATCAATAAAAATAATATTATATTAATACCATAACATATAATAAATTTTTACAGTCGCATTAACAAGTCAGTATATACTGACTTGTTTTTATATTCTCTATACATAAATATTTTCAGATATTATACACATACTGATACTAGCCCTTTCAAATATATGCCTTACTACTCCTAAACAAAAAAACATCTAACAAAAATCAAAAACTCGAATAATATAATAATATAAAATAGCACAAGGAGATATAAATGATAGCAACCATTATATTTATAATTTTAGTGTTAATAGGTATTATAACCATAAAAACACAAACAAAAAGACTAATAATAAAATATAATACAAACACAGAAAACATGAGAAAAATAGAAGTACAAAACAAAGATACTACCGACTATTTATATGAAAAAAAGCTTTCAGTTAAAGGGATAGAGAGTCATCATAATGCCGAAAAAATTGAAGAAGCGATAAATTCTATAAATGGAGTTTGGGCAAAAGTAGACTTAAATAATGATAAAATAAATATTTTACTCAAAGAAAATATAAGTAATGAAATAATAACCGATAAAATTAAAGAATTAGGTTATGAGATTGATATATTATAATACTCATAAAAGAAATTTCTAAATTAATAAAATAACTTACATGATTATTTATTGCATAGGGATATAAAAAAACTGTCGACAAAATTACGATTTTTCCCGGGAAATACGATAAAAATATAAAAAATACAAGTAGATATATTAAAATACTATTTTAATATATAAAATAAATATTTATATTTATAATTAACAACAGAAAACTTACGATATACAATAAATAAAAAATAAATATTACACTATATTAAACAAATAATCATAAATCAAGATATAAGTATGAATATATTAAATATATCTTAATATAAAAAAAGGAGTATAAAATATACTCCTTTTTAGATTAACTCTTAATAAGATTTTATGATTATATTAAGCGTTTTTTATAGCATCCGTTAATAATGGAACTATTTTATTTAAATCACCTACTACACCATAATCAGCGATGCTGAAAATTGGAGCAGATTCATCTTTGTTTATAGCGATGATAATATCAGATTCTTCCATACCAGCAGCATGTTGGATAGCACCTGAAATACCGATTGCAAAGTAAACATTAGGTCTAACTGTTTTACCTGTTTGGCCTACTTGGATATCTTTTGGAACCCAACCTGCGTCAACGCAAGCTCTTGAAGCAGAAACTTGACCGCCGATAGCGTCAGCTAAATCTTCTAATAATTTAAAGTTTTCAGCGCTTCCTACACCACGTCCACCAGATACTAAGATATTAGCTTCAGAAATATCTACTTTATCTTTAACGGCTTTAACAACTTCCAATACTTCTACGTATTTATTGTTTTTAGCGAATTCAACTTTCAATTCTTCTACGTTTGCTTTTGCACCTGTTTTAGGTTCAATTTTTTGCATAACGCCAGGTCTTACTGTAGCCATTTGAGGTTTATTGTTAGGACATACGATTGTAGCCATTAAGTTACCACCGAATGCAGGTCTTGTAGCATTCAAGAATAACTGACCTTCATAACCTTTATTTACATTTCCTAAAGCATTTTTATATTCTGCAATTTCAAGAATAGTACAGTCAGCTGTTAGACCTGTAGAAACTCTTGCAGATACTCTAGGAGCTAAATCTCTACCGATAGCTGTCGCACCATAAAGAACGATGTCAGGTTTATAGTTTTTAATTACTTCATCCATAGCGTGTGCATATGGTTCTGTTGTATATGTTTTTAAAGCAGGATCGTCTACTACAACTACTCTGTCAGCACCGTAAACAGCTAATTCATCAGCCAATCCTTTTACATCACTACCTAAAAGAACAGCAGTAACTTCTGTATTTAAAGCAGCAGCAAGCTTTGTAGCTTCACTTGTTAATTCAAACGCAACATTATTGATTACACCATCAACTTGTTGTGCAAAGACAAATACGCCTTTATATTCTTCAAAACTCATTATTTCTATTTCCTTTCCCAATTAATTAGATAATATGTTTTTCTTTTAATTTTCCTAAAATGTATTCAGCTGAAGCATCAGCATCTAATTCAACTTTTTCTCCTGCAGCTTTAACAGCTTTAGGGAATGATTTAGCAACATTTGTAGGAGAACCAGCTTTACCGATTTTTTCGTCTGCAATATCAACATCTTTTCTTGTAATAATTTGAATGTCTTGTTTAAATGCATCAAAAATTCCGCCCGGTGTCATATATCTTGGTTTGTCTAAATCGCCAAGAGCTGTGATTAGGCAAGGCATTTGAGCTTTTTCTACATGATAACCGTCATCATATTGTCTTTCAACAGTAATGCTGTCATCTGTTACTTCAACAACGTTTTGAACATAAGAAATATTAGGGATTCCTAAATGTTCAGCAATTTGAGGACCTACTTGTGCTGTATCACCGTCGATAGCTTGTCTACCTGCGATGATTAGGTCATATTCCATTGTTTTTAATGCAGCAGCTATTGTGTTAGATGTTGCAAGAGTATCAGCACCACCGAAAGGTCTGTCTGTTACAAGTACACCTTTATCAGCACCCATAGCCATAGCTTCTCTTAAAATTTCTTCAGCAGCCGGTAAACCCATAGTAATTACAGTTACTTCTGCACCTGTTTTATCTTTGATTTGAAGTGCAGCTTCTAGACCGGCTTTATCATCAGGATTCATAATAGCAGGAACGCCTTCTCTAATAAGAGTACCTGTTTTTTGATCTATTCTAACTTCGTTTGTATCTGGAACTTGCTTAGCGCAAACTACAATTTTCACTATACTTCTCTCCTTTTCCTCTTAATTATAATAAGCTTCCTGAGATTACCATTCTTTGAACTTCTGAAGTTCCTTCGTAAATTTCAGTAATCTTAGCATCTCTCATCATACGTTCAACGTCATATTCTCTTGTATAACCGTATCCACCATGAAGTTGAACAGCTTTTGTTGTAACTTCCATAGCAACTTCTGCAGCATATAACTTAGCTTGAGCAGCTTCAACAGAGAATCTCTTCTTAGTATCTTTAGCTTTTGCAGCTTTATATACTAACATTCTAGCTGCTTCAACTTTTGTTGCCATGTCAGCAATTTGGAATTGTGTATTTTGGAATTTAGCAATAGATCTACCGAATTGTTTTCTTTCTTTAACGAAGTCGATTGTAGCATCTAAAGCACCTTGAGCTAAACCAAGAGCTTGACATGCAATACCGATTCTACCGCCGTCAAGAGTTTGCATAGCAATACCAAATCCTTTACCTTCTTGTCCTAGAAGATTTTCTTTAGGAATTCTGCAGTCTGTAAAGATTAATTCATATGTAGAAGAACCTCTAATACCCATTTTCTTTTCTTTTGTACCGAAAGTGAAACCAGGTGTTCCCTTTTCTACTATAAATGCAGATATACCTTTAGTACCTTTTGATTTATCTGTCATAGCAAAAATTACATATGTATCAGCTTCTTTACCGTTTGTAATAAAGATTTTAGAACCGTTAAGAATATATTCATCTCCGTCTAAAACAGCTTTTGTTTGTTGTCCTGATGCATCTGTACCTGCGTTTGGTTCAGTTAAACCGAAAGCACCAAGTTTTTCACCACTTACAAGTGGTCTTAGGAATTTTTCTTTTTGTTCAGGTGTACCGAATTTTTCAATCGGAGCAGCACCCAATGATGTGTGAGCAGAAACGATAACACCAGTTGTACCGCATACTCTTGATAATTCTTCAACACATAATGCATATGTTAAAGTATCACAGCCTTGTCCGCCGTATTCTTTAGGCATAGGAATTCCTAAAAATCCTAATTTTTGCATTTTGTCAACAGTTTCTCTTGGGAATACTTCTGTTTCATCTACCTCTTGAGCTAGAGGTTTTACTTCTGTTTCAGCAAATTCTCTAAAAAGAGTTCTTGCCATTTCATGCTCTTTACTTAATGTAAAATCCATTTGTTTTGAATCCTCCTATTTATAATCATAAAATCCGTGTCCAGATTTTTGACCTAACTTGCCGCCACGAACCATTTTCTTAAGTAATGTATGTGGACGATATTTAGGGTCGCCAGTTTCATCATAAAGAACGTTCATAATAGCTAAACAAACGTCAAGACCGATTAAGTCCCCTAATGCTAAAGGTCCCATTGGGTGGTTAGCACCAAGTTTCATAGCAGCGTCTATACCTTCAACGCTGGCAACACCTTCTGCATAAATAGCAACAGCTTCGTTGATCATTGGAATTAAAATTCTGTTTACAACAAATCCAGGAGCTTCTGCAACTTCTACAGGAGTTTTACCTATTTCTTCAGAAATCGCTTTAATTTTATCAACAACTTCAGCTGGAGTATTTAAACCTGCAATAACTTCTACCAACTTCATTACAGGAGCTGGATTAAAGAAATGCATACCGATAATCGGTCTGTTTACTTTTGCACCGATTTCAGTAACTGATAAAGAAGAAGTATTTGTAGCAAATATACAATCTTCTTTACAAATTTTATCTAATTCTTGGAATGTTTCTTGTTTGATAGACATAACTTCAAGTACAGCTTCTACGATTAAATCGCAATCACCGCAAATATCTTTAACACCTGTTGTGATTTTGGCTAAGATTTCATCAGCTTTTGCTTGTTCCATCTTACCTTTTGCTACTCTTTTAGCAAATCCCGCTTCAATTCTTTTTTTACCGTTTGCAGCGAATTCTTCGTTAATATCACATAAGCAAACTTCATAACCTTCTGTTTGTGCAAATGCTTGAGCAATACCTGAACCCATTGCACCAGCACCAATAATACCTACTTTCATTATTATCCTCCAAATTATTTTTTTAAGTCCGGGGTATCTCCCCAGACTTTATTTACTAAAATTAAATACACTATTTGTTTTGGAATTCTGCTTTACCTTTTTCAAGGAATGCTTTCATACCGGCTTTTTGATCTTCACTGTTAAAACAGTCTCCGAATAATTTTTCTTCAACAACAATAGCTTTATCCATATCAACCTGTAATCCGTCATTCATGGCTTTTTTACAGTTTCTTACAGCTATTGGAGCTTGTTTTGCGATTTTGCCAGCTAATTTCATAGCTGCAGGCATTAATTCTTCAGGAGCATAAACAGCATTTACAAGACCTACTTCCAATGCTTTTTCAGCTTTGATGTTATATCCTGCATATACCAATTCTTTAGCCATTCCAACACCGATAATTCTTGCAAGTCTTTGTGTACCGCCAAATCCAGGAGTAATACCAAGACCTACTTCAGGTTGTCCGAATACCGCTTTATCAGAACAAATTCTGATATCACAGCTCATAGCAAGTTCATTACCACCGCCAAGAGCAAAACCGTTAATTGCTGCAATTACAGGAAGTGGGAAAGTTTCGATTTTTCTGAAAATATCGTTACCGAATTTACCAAATGCTTCGCCTTCTTCAGCAGTCATAGTGCTCATTGCCCCTATATCTGCTCCGGCAACAAATGATTTACCTGCTCCGGTTACAACAACAGCTCTTGTTTTATCAAGATCTATAGCATCAAAAGCAGCTTCTAAATCTTTTAAAACTTCTTCGTTCAAAGCATTTAAAGCTTTCGGACGGTCAATTGTAACTACACCTACAAAACCTTCTTGTTCATACTTAACAAAACCCATTTTTAATATCTCCTTAATCTTAATTAATAAATCTGACTAGTCTCTTTCAACAATTGTAGCACAGCCCATACCGCCGCCGATACAAAGTGTAGCCAAACCTTTTTTAGCGTCTGCTTTTTGCATTTCATGTAATAGTGTTACAAGAATACGACATCCAGAAGCACCTACAGGATGACCAAGAGCGATTGCGCCTCCGTTAGGATTTAATTTGTTTAAGTCAAATCCTAATTCTTTACCTACAGCGATTGATTGAGAAGCGAAAGCTTCGTTTGCTTCGATAATATCAAATTCATCAACGCTCATACCTGTTTTATCTAAAACTTTTTTAGTTGCAGCCACAGGACCGATACCCATGATACTTGGATCAACACCGCCAAGTGCACCTGCTTTCCATGTAGCCATTGGTGTAACACCAAGTTCTTTTGCTTTTTCTTCGCTCATAACAACAACAGCTGCAGCACCGTCATTAATACCAGAAGCATTACCTGCTGTTACAACACCGTCAGCTTTAAATGCAGGACGAAGTCTTGCAATACCTTCAGCAGTTGTTCCAGGACGAGGACCTTCGTCTTTGTTAAATACAACTGTTTCTTTTTTCTTTTTAACTTCTACAGGTACGATTTCATCGTCAAAAGCACCTGCTTCTTGAGCAGCTACTGCTTTTTGTTGAGAATTAGCAGCAAATTCATCTAGCTCTTCTCTTGTTAAATTCCATTGTTCTGCGATATTTTCAGCTGTAATACCCATATGATATTGATTAAAAGCATCCCATAAAGCATCATTTACCATTGTATCAACTAAAGTACCGTTGTTCATTCTGTATCCATAACGACCATTCATTACTGCATATGGAGCCATTGACATGTTTTCCATACCACCTGCAACAACGATATCAGCATCCCCTGCTTTAATCATTTGAGCTGCCATGTTTACACAGTTAAGACCTGAACCACAAACAACGTTAACTGTAACCGCAGGAACTTCGATAGGTAAACCTGCATGAATAGACGCTTGTCTAGCAACATTTTGACCTAATCCAGCTTGGATTACACAACCCATATATACTTGATCTACTTGATCAGCCGGTACATTTGCTCTTTTTAAGGCTTCTTTAATTACGATAGAACCTAATTTTTCGGCAGGAACTGTACTTAAGCTTCCTCCCATTGTACCAATCGCAGTACGACAAGCGCCTGCTAAAACTACTTTATTTGCCATTTTTTTTCCTCCTAAAATTAAAAACTTTAATCATAGCAAAGGCAAGGCTATGAACTTATATATATAAGCCGGTATTTTTACCAAACTTCTATAAACAAAATCAACCTAAACCCTTTTAAAACAAAGGATTTATCAATTAATCATATATAAAATCATTATATAATAATATTAAAAACATTACAATATCATTTATTTATCTTTATCCATTTTTTCTCTCAAATGCATGGACAAAAAAGCCAGAGATGCCGCAGTATTCTCATGCTGAACAAGGATATTGTCCGGAACCACCAAATGCGACGGAGCAAAATTCCATATTGCAAGAATTCCGCATTCAACAAGTTTATCACACGCTTCTTGAGCCTTATCCGCAGATACCGTTATTATACCTATATGTATATTGTTTTTCTTGCAAATATCATAAAGAGAATCCATATGATAAATGGGTTTGCCTTTAAACTTTCTGCCTATAATATCTTTGTTAACATCAAAAGCCGCAACGATTTCGAGTCCGTAATCTGCATACCCGTTATAAGATAAAAGAGCTCTTCCAAGTTGCCCTGCACCGATTAACACAGCTTTGTCCGTTTCATCATATCCAAGAAAGTTTTTTATATCCCCTATCAACGTCTCCACGTCATATCCGAGTCTGGGCTTCCCTCCTGTGGAACTTATAGCTGCCAAATCCTTTCTGACTTGAACCTCATTGAGCCTCAAGTCACTTGCAATTGTAGGCGAAGATATATATTCTATATTTTCTCTTCTTGCCCAATTCAAATAATTCAAATAAGAAGGTAGTCTTTGAAGTGCCTGCTTTGAAACAGAAATCTTTTTCATATGTATCAAATTCTCCTTCCTATATCAGTATTTTTTTATCAATATAATTATACTGATATATAGAGATTATGTCAACAAAATTTAATCGAAAATTGTCTTAAAATAAAATATGACAAATCCAAATAAAAAAGGTTTCTAAAACGAAACCTTTAATAAAAAAATCTGTTTATAAGAAAATAAATACAATATTTTAATACGAATTAAAATCAATAATATTAACTTTATATTTAATCAAAAATACACTCCGTTTTTTTCTACCAAAATACTGTTATTCTTATATTCGTAAGTATCATAATACATTTTTGTCAAATCATAAACCAAATAGCCACCAACACCTAAAATAATAAATAATATGATTATCATAACTCCAAATGAAATATTTCTACGCATTATTTCCCTTTCATATCTTTTTTTATTACTTCTCCTATAACTCTTCCTATAAGCTTCCCTGAATTTTTAGATTCTTCCAAAGTATTTAAATTACTGCCGACTTCAAACAATATACTGTTGCTGCTTAACCACTGATTGTAGCGATAAGGTTCTCTTTTTGTTACACCAAGAGAAATTGACGGATACATTTTATCAAACTGTGCATCTATTTTATTTGCAAATTTCAGATTTTTAGATGAATTTTTATGATTCATACCCAAAACAATCATAACATTCGAAACCTTCGTATTCCCTACCTTACCTTTATATTTCAAATTATCACTCGAAGAAGGAAGTCCGTCTCTGTGAATATCAAAAACATATTTTATTCCGGGGTTCTTTTTAAGTATTTTTTCTGCACTTTTTAATGAATTATCGTAAGCAGCATTGTAACTCGGATAATCATGTTGAGATGTATCGTGTACAGCTTCGATTCCATATTCATTCTTAAGAACTTTCACTACTTCCCTTCCCACACTAACCATATTTTCATCATTGTTTCTTGAACGATATGTACCTTTCGTTGTTTTATCCTTAAAAGACTCCGTAGCATGCGTATGATAAATCAACACCAAAGGTTTATCGCTGATTTTTCCTCCAACGGTGGAAACTGCATTCATCTTTTTCTTTGCCAAAGTCAATTCTTTACTTTCTTTATCTTCCATCTTGTCGTTGTTTTTTATCTTAACCTCTTCATAGCCTGTCTCTTTCAAATGTAAAAAAGGCATGGAAGCAACCAAAATATTTTTTGTAAAACCGTAAGAACTGCCTTTTTTATCATCTTTAGAAACAGTATCTTCATTCATTGAAACGACACTTTCTTTTATTATACCTTTATATACAGCCGCATCTTTAGTTTTTTCATCTATTTGTTTTTTTATACTTATAGGAACAGAAAAATTAAATATCAATAAACATATTAAAATTAATGATTTATTTTTTAAAACTCCACTTAACACTTGTTCACCTTTTCCTTTTAAAAGATAATAAATCTTTTATAAAAAAAACTTTGTTTATACATGTCAAATGAAAAATTATATTAAGCTACAAAACACACCTTAATCATATAAATATTATTTAAGCTTAAATTGATAAATTAGAATTAAATTAAAAAACTGTCAATTTTTGCAAGGCGTGATATAATTACAATGTTTAAAATTTGTAAATTTGAGGGGATTTACTATATTTGATAAAACAAAAGGAGAAAATATTTATGCTAGGAATGAATTACAGATTAAAAGACCTTCAAGAAAAAAACACACCTATAAATGTAGGGATAATCGGTGCAGGCCAAATGGGAAGAGGACTCATAAGCCAATTATATAAAATGAAAGGCATGACTCCAAGCGTTGTATGCGATATAGATATAAACAAAGTTTTATATGCTTTTTCAAAATCAAATATAAATGAAAATGACTACATTATAACAAATAAGTTATCACAAGCAAACGATGCAATAAAAAAAGGAAAAATTGTTGTAAGCGAAGACAAAAAAATAGCATCACAAGTTGAAGCAACAGATTGCGTCGTTGATGCAACAGGATTTACCGATATAGGCGCAGAAATTGCCATAGACACTATAAACAACGGTAAAAACATCGTCATGCTCGATGTAGAAGCCGATGTTGTCATGGGACCTATACTAAAGAAAAAAGCAGATCAAGCAGGAGTTATATATACGGGAAGCGCAGGAGACGAACCAGGAGCAGTAAAAGAAATGTTTGATTTCTGTGAAGCTCTGGCCTTCGATATAAAAGTAATCGGAAAAGGTAAAAATAATGACGTAGACTACTCTTGTACTCCTGACAGTATACGTGACTATGCAATAAGCAGAGGAGTAAGTCCAAAGATGCAATGTTCTTTTTCAGACGGAACAAAGAACATGGTTGAACTTTGCTGTATGGCAAACTCTACCGGTCTTGTACCGGATGTAAGAGGCGGACACGGACCGAAAAGCGATATCAAGCAACTGTCTCAAATACTTTCATTAAAAGAAGAAGGCGGTATTTTAAACAGTTACGGAGTAGTAGAATGGGTAAACGGAATTGCACCGGGAGTATTTGTAATAGTATCTTCTGACCTTGAATTCATACACCATGAAATGCAGTACTTGAGAATAGGAGAAGGTCCAAATTATGTACTTTACAGACCATACCATCTTTGCGGAATGGAAACACCACTTACAATAGCCAGAGCAGTACTTGACAAAGCTGCAACAATCGTTCCAATGGACGGTCTTGTTTGCGAAGCAATGACAATAGCAAAAAAAGACCTTAAAAAAGGAGAAAAAATTGACGGTATAGGCGGTTTTTGTACATACGGAACAATAGACAAAAGACAAACCGCAAAAGAATTAAATGCACTTCCTATAGGACTTATCACAGGCAATACCATAATGAAAAATGACGTAAAGAAGGGAGAAATTATCACTTATGATGATGTTCTTCTTGAGGAAGATTCATTACTTGTAAAACTAAGAAGAGAACAAGATAAAATATGGGAATAAAAAAGAGCAGTTAATCTGCTCTTTTTTATATTAACTTTTGCTTAATAATTTAATTGCCTCTTCATTATCACTAACAATAAAAAAATTATTCCCTTTGTTCGTTTCATAAATAAAATCTTTAAATGCTTTGCTGCCACAAGAAGAAAAATCTCCGACAATGGCAATTTTTATATTATAATTAACAAACTTCTGCAAAAGTTCCCCGAGGATTTTATTTTTCAAGTCAAAAATAACCGGATTTACGGCACTCTTATTCAAAACAATACGGTTCGTTCCTGTTAGTCCTTTTATTTCCATAATAAAATCCATTTCCGAATCAACATCATTTATTAAAACTTCATCGCTGTTTATAACAGAAACACTTATATTATCAGATGCTGTTATATTTGTAATTTTCATATATAACCTCCTTTTATAAAAAAATTTTAACATTTCGAGGAACAGATATCAACAATTCAAACAATCAACTCTATTTATAAAAATATCATCACAAAATACAATAAAAATAAGGATACCCCAAATGATATCCTTATAATAACCACTACTTAAATTCTCTGCATCTCATTTTATCAAGTTATCCCTAACCAATCAAAACAAAAATAAAATGAGACGTTTACTTTGTTATAAAATTTTGGTCCGTATAATTTCCACTTCTTGAAAATTATTTTACACAAATTATCTTAACTCTCCTACATTTCTTTACTCTCATAAATCTTTACGGAAATCATGTACGAGCCGACAATAAAAATCCCGACAAAAAGAACATACACCCAAACAGGCAAAGTCAACACAAAATTTATAAAACCGGCGGACAAAGAACTTTCCGAGAGCAAACCTCCTCCTATTGCTCCCAAAAAAGCACATATAAATATAGTTCCAAACCTACCTTTTTCAGCCCCAAATTTAAATACAATAGGAAGGTTAATACTACTGAACAGTATACCAACACTCATTAAGGGAAGGATTACATACATCTTATTGATAACCTCAACAAAACCGTCTTTCATAAAAGCAGAAACAACAATCTGTATCACTATATATAAAAAAGCAACAATAAATGTTCCCAAAAAAGACAATAAATATTTAACCAAAACCATTTCCTTTCTGGTATAAGGCATGGTTACCGCATAAATCTCCCATTTACTTCTTTCATCAAGAGCCATTATGGTAGTAGGCAACATGGCAAAAAAGATAATCGCAAAACCGACAAAGAAGTATCCGTTTTCTACAAAAGAAAGAAATACATATAGAATACAGAGAAAAAATATAAATCTGCATTGTTTTAACAACTCATATAAATCTTTTAATAATAACCCTTTCATTATATATCCTCCTTAGCCATAAAAACAATTATATCCTCAATGCTCGGCTTTTCTAAATTAAATGCAGAGTTTACTTTATTTTTCACAACAAGCGCTTCAACCCCATAATCCGATTCCCTTAACCCTACAACCGCATCCTTATCGATATCCTCAAAGCTTTCTTTTGAACATCTGAGCATTCTGTATTCTTCCAAAAGAATATCCTTTTCTTCCACAAACAACAACTTACCTTTATGCAAAAAAGCAATGTAATCACACAACTTTTCCAAATCAGAAACTATATGAGAAGATATCAATATTGAATGATTTTCATCCCTTGTAAACTCATAAAACAACTCTACAATCTCATCTCTTACTATCGGATCAAGTCCGCTTGTCGCTTCATCCAAAATAAGAAGTTTAGCTTTATGACTTAACGCGACCCCAATCATAAGCTTCATCTTCATACCTCTGGAAAACTCTTTAAACTGCTTATTTAAAGGCAAATTAAATCTTTTCATATATTCAAAGAATACATCTTCCTGCCAATTTTTATACGTATTTTTCATTATATTATTTACTTGTTTTATATTTATTCCTTCAGGAAAGTGAGCTTCATCAAGTACAACCCCTATATCCTCTTTTGTTTCTCTGAAGTTATCCTTGTTGCTTTTTCCTAGAACGAATACTTCTCCTGCACTCGGTTTAATAGCATCGAAAATCAATTTTATGGTTGTACTCTTTCCTGCCCCATTTTCACCTATTAATCCCATAATACATCCTTCGGGAAGAACCAAATTTATATTATCAAGCTTAAAATCTTTATATTCTTTTGTAAGACTTTTCAATTCTATTGCATTCATTGTTTTTCCTCCGAAATCAATTTAAACATATCTATTATTTCATTTGTATTAAGCTCACAAGATTTTGACAATTCAAAAATATATCTCATATACGATTCTATTTTTTTCAAATTTTCTTCTCTTATAAGATTAATGTCCTTTTTGTTAACAAAAGACCCCTTAGCTTTCACGGTATAAATATACCCGTCTTTTTCAAGTTCTTCATAGGCCCTTTTCGTAGTTATAACGCTTATTCTCAAATCCTTCGCCAAATTTCTTATTGAAGGAAGAGCCTCACCTTCTTTTAATTTACCGGAAATAATAAGATCTTTGACTTGTGTATAAATTTGTTCATAAATAGGTTTATCTTCTATATTGCTTATTATTATATCCAAATCCCATATATCCCCTTTCTGTATATATACAGTATATACAGTATTAACATGTTTGTCAATATTAATTTTTATTTTTTATCTAGCGTTAAACAATGAATCATATTTATGAAATAAACGTTGATAATCGTTTACAAAAATGTTAATATTAAATTATAAAACAGGAAGGGGAAACGAAATGAAAAAATTATTAAAAGTATTATTGTTTTTTTGTGTAATACTATCTCTTGCAGGATGCGGAAATAAAGAACAAACGGTATCATACAAAATAGAACAAAGCGGGGTTGAAATAGTTATAAAACTGGACGCAAAAGGTGATACAATAACAAAATTTACTCAAACATCCAAAATAGATTTAACAAATATGGATAAAAGCCAGGAAGAACAAATAGACAAAACAATTGAGCAAATGGAGGAAAAAGTTGACAATATTGAGGGTGTAGAATACAACACAGAAGAAGAAAACAATATACTAACAGAAGTTATTTCTATACAAACCGAAAACGAAAAGACCTTACAAGAGGTTATTGATAAACAAATACTTCCGGTTACAGGAGGCAGTAACGTAAAAAAACTTTCTCTTGAAAAAACAGGTGAAAACCTAGTATCTCAAGGATGGAGTGAAGTAAAATAAAAAACAAGGTTTAAACCTTGTTTTTTTATTTATTGACTTTCGGAAGTGCCCACTTATATTTTCTTGATAGTAACCTTATTACTATAACGGAAACAATGCCGACAACAACAGATATATCACTGTTAACTCCGTTTTTCAAAAGTATTAAATACAAACTTCCGCCTATAATCGCAGCCAGCGCATATATCCTCTTTCTGAGAACAAAAGGAACGTTTCTTATCATTATATCTCTCAACATCCCACCCCCAACACCGGTTATGGAACCTATGAACAGCAAAAGAAAGTTGTTGTCTACATATCCTGCAAACATTGCCGTATTAATACCGAGAATAACAAAAACACCAAGTCCCACGGCATCAAATATATTTAAAGCATGATCAAAAAAATCCATATGCTTTTGCATATAATCATAATTATAATAAAAACATATAAATACAAGCAATGAAAAAGCCGCTGCCAATGCGGTATAATTACCGTTTATAAACATAGCGGGAGGATTTATCGCAAGAATAAGATCTCGTATAATCCCACCTCCAAGAGCAGTAGTTACGCCAAGTACAATAACCCCGAATATATCAAGCTCTTTTTCAATAGCAGCCATTGCTCCCGAAATTGCAAAAGCTATAATGCCTATTATTTCACATATTCCGATTAATTGGTCAGTAAAATCAAACCCCATCTATACCTCCTTTTGCCTAGCATTATATCATATATTATAAAAATATATGCCCTATTCTTTCATAAAAAATATATATCCTTTTATTCGTGTAAAGAAAAATAAAAAATAACCCTAAAAATTAAGGGTTATTTTATAATTTCAAAAAGCTCTTTTAAACTGTCTATAAAATAAGTTGGTTCTTGGGTTGACAGGTATGCTTTTGTATTATATCCATATGTTACGCTTGCTATGTCTATATTTGATTTTTTTGCGGAAATTATATCCCTCACTTCATCCCCTACATAAAGAACATCCTTATCTTCAAGATTAAGTTTCTTTTTTATTTTGTTTATTTTATTTTCTTTGGAAAACAAAGGGGATGATATTATAAAATCCATTACTTTTATATTCTCGTTCTTAAGAAAGTTGTTTATGTTCTTTTTTGAGTTAGATGAAATAACCCCCATATATTTAAGGTTATCTTTCAGTTTTTCGAGTATTTCTCTTATATCTTCTTCATAAGGATCCATTGACTTAGTATATTCTTTCATCAGTTTCTGTCCTTTTTTTATCAGAGAAAATATCTTAAGATAAGGTACCCCGAGATCTTTTGCTATATTGTGATAAGGTTGATGCTTTAATTCATCGATATAGTCATGTGTAATTTCTTTATACCCGTATTTTTTTGCAATTTCATTGTAAACATGGAATATTACATTCTCTGTATTTGCCAATGTTCCATCAAAATCAAATATTACACATTTATACTTCATTCTTTTTCCCTTTTCATATGTTTATAATTATTTACATTATATCATATATAAGCTTAAACTCATATTATAAATGTATTAAGTTTATATTATTTTATATTAAGAAGCAATGAATGATTTATAATATCACAATAAGAAAATGAAATAACATTTTCCTTATCATCCGACTTGGTGGATATAGTAAATATGTTTTTATAAGCGTTTTGAATTCTTCCGTTATTTTTAACGGTTTTCCCTCTTGCAACTTTACTTACAAAGTCCACATCCTTTCCTATATTGCTTTCAATGATTTGCTTTGCACTGTTATAAGAATATCTTGGCAATTTCATTTTGTCACCTCCGATGTTTAATATTATTATTCCCATCAACTCGATTTTTAACCAAAATTTTCTTTTGTTTCCACAAACTATCATCAAAAAAAAAGCTTTTTTCTTTATTTTTTTTATTTATTATGCTAAACTTTTAATACGTATGAATATAAACCAAACTTAACTGTTTATATAGGGAGGTAATGTTTATTTATGAAAATAAACTGGGTAAACAGACGTAACGAAGAGCAGGAGCTCGATAAGGTATATAAAAAAATAGTAAAAAGAAACAATAAATATCATATAGCGGAAGAATCTACATACATAAGGGAAAAAGAAAATCTATTCAAAAAAATTGCAGGCGGAAAAAAGACCCAAAAAGAACCGTCAAAATTAAGAAAAAAATACAAAAACAGTTGGCTTTATGACCAAATAGAAGAAATAAAAGAAGATTTAAACGACGTATTTTTAAGTATAAAATACTATTTAAAGAAATTTAAATTTGCTTTTAGAGATTTCAGAGTATATGCAAAAAGAAACTTATTTAACCTTATGGTGGGTGTTTTTTGTATCATGATTTTTATTGTAGGTATACTTACTTACAATCAATTATTCGGATACGAAGTTGTGTTTAACGGAACAAAAATAGGCATAGTAGAAAATATTGAAGACTTTGAAAATGCACTTACAAACGTAGATGCAAATCTATCAAAATGGTATGACAACTCAAGTGTATTTTACGAAAAATCCATCAGTTATCAAAAAATGGCAATAAAAAATCCAAATGATGTACTAAGTACAGATGACTGTGAAAATGCAATCTATAACATGAATTTACCTTTATTCTGCAAAGGTGCCGTTATAAGCGTCAACGGAGTGGAAGCAGCCAGAGTAGCCTCTACACAAGACGCCGAAACCGTAATCGCAAATATAGGAAGTAACTACGAAAAAGAAAATAAAAACGAAAAAGTAATCAAAGGCAGCGAAGTAAAAGAAGACATAAAATATGAAGAAAAAATGATATCAATGGATTCCGCTATGGATGTAAAAACTGCTATAAATTATTTAAGCGACACATCTGACAAGCATGTAATCGATAAGGGAAACAGTGATATACTCTCAGAAATTGACGAGGCAAAAGAGGGTACAAATCTCGTAAGTGCACTTAATTTCAGAGAAGATGAGTTTTCAACCGATAAAATAAACACAAAACCTTCCATTACAATCACAACGGTTAAAGAAGTCAAATACGAAGAGGACGTTGCATACAAAACAATATACAAAGACGACTCAAATGTATATATCGGTACTGACAAAGTAACCCAAGAAGGCAAAGAAGGTACAAAAGAAGTAACAGCAATAAATACTTACGAAAACGGTGATGTCGTAAAAAGCGATATAACAAATGAAAAAACGACAAAAAATTCCACACCGAAAGTTGTATCAAGAGGAGTAAAACCTCTTCCTCCTGTTACAAGCACAGGAAGATTTATAATGCCTGCAAGCGGAACAATATCGGCATTAAACAAAGCCGGTTCACATGCTGGATATAAAGCGGTAGATATAGCCAATCCACAAGGAACCCCGGTATACGCATCAGATACCGGTATAGTTATAAGATCAAGCTGGTATGCAGGATACGGTAACTGTGTAGACATAGATCACGGAAACGGATATATAACAAGATACGGACACAATGTAAGAAATATCGTACAAGTCGGACAAAAAGTCCAACAAGGCGAACAAATTGCCGTTATGGGCAGCACAGGTAACTCAACCGGACCTCATTGCCATTTTGAAATAATGTATAAAGGACAACGACAAGTAATACTTAATTATTTTGATTATTTGAAAAACGGTATTTACGTCAATGCACTTCAATAAAATAAAGGGGGATGATTAATTGAGTATTCCTATAATAATTATAATATGCCTGATAATCTTAGTATTGATACAAGCTTTTCTGTCAAAACAAGATAATATATTGATGGGACTTCTCATACCTGCGGTTTTCTTGATGGTATCCATCATTATGGCTCTTTCAGTAAAAAGCGGAGCAATTGAAAAGATTAATATATTCATGCAGTGGTTTTCACCCGGAATTGTTGCAATAGCAATATATGCATATATAAAAAAGAAAAAATACAATATCAGAAAACAAGAAAGTGAAGCCTACAGAAATCAAAAAACAACAAAAGACAGTATAGATAAAAATAACATCATAGAAATAGAAGCAGAAGTTATAGACGAACAAGAAATAAAAAATACCCGTAATTAACGGGTATTTTTTATATTACTGCATATTTTACTTATTAAAATTAATTTTAATTATATCCATTTAAAAAAGACCTATATTGTATTATAATTACAATATATATTTAATATCTATCAATACTTGGATGTATTATTATAACCACAGAAAATTTTTTTAACCATATTGCGTAAGTTTTTATTCACATATAAACAACGCATATGCTTTATATAATAAAAAAGATATAAACTAACATCAAGGTATACTTTGTAAAAACAAAGATAAATATAATTTATCCCTTTATAGTTTAGTAAAAAATAACAATAACCGTTTCTTATATTCGTAACTTTATAAGTTCGGATTTAAATTATATTAAAAAAATTATTTAAAGGAGACAATAATTTTAATGAATGATTTATATATAGAAAGCTTTAACGGAGTAGATATAGACAAGCTTATTTCAGCATTATTTGATTTATGCAAAAACAAATCAAAATTTATTGATGACATAAAAAATATCGGAATAGAAAACATTAAAGTATCATGGGAAGACAGAAACTTAGGGAAAGAAGTATTAATCGAAGTAAACAATAACCAGCCTGATATAAAAGAAGAGAAAGAAGAAATATTATTTCCAAGTGACGGATTATATGAATTTGAAGACAACTACAATGAATACATCAAAGAACAAAATATGTATTTAAATAACACATTAAATAATTCACATGGCTTCTCTAAAGCAAAAGAAGACACCGACGAAAATATAAACAATGAGCAAGAAACATCTTTGTTCCCTCCTGATAGTTTATATGCATTCGAAGAGGGACTGGATATATACCTCAACGATATGAATACTTCAAACAGACAATATGAGGGAGTTGATATAAACAATTCTATAAATTCTCAACAAACATCAAATGAGGAACATTATACACCTATTGACGAAACAGACAATATAATAATGAGCCTCAATGTTAATGAAAAGATAAAAATCGACGCAAGAACAATATATCAAATTATAAATAATACAAAAAAAGAAATACAACAGGACCGCAATTATAAAGATACTAATATAAATGATATTGTTAAAATAATAAGCGTCTGCTATCTTATTGATATGCTTGATGTTGATAAAATAATGACAACATCCGTCAATGTAGGCGGAGGAATCATTCGTGACGAATTTAATAATTACCCAATACCAACCCCACAAGTAGCCAGTTTATTGAAGGGGTTACCGGTTTGCTTCTTTGAGGCAAACAAGGAACTGACAGGCATAACCGAAGCAGCAATTTTAAAATATTTTTGCGAGGATTATTCTGACAAATGCAATATGATATACAAAAAAATAGGCTACGGATACTCTAAGAATACAAACACTCCGACAAATTATCTAAGAATTTTTCTCGGGCATATTAACAATTAAAAATAAGACATTGATAAACAATGTCTATTACGATAATAAGTTAACCAACTCTAAAATATCGTTGTAACTCTTATTTTCCTCTCTCATCTTTACACTTCTTGATGACGGTACAATATCCATTATATCGTCATCTTTTTTATTTACGCTTTTTATCTCGGATTCGCTGCTACTTCCTTCATTTACATCCAAAATGTTTTTCATGTCATTCATTCCTCTCAACAAAGGAAGAAGATTTATTATACTTTCTATATTTTTGAAGCTATCTCCAAAGCCATGTTTTAAATTATCCAACAAAAATTCACTTGCGCCCTGCTTACCCCTTCTCCTTATACCCATGGTTTTATCTTTTATCTTTTCCGCATGAGAAAAATAACTGTCTACATATTTCAATTTATTTCTCACATTATGTATATTAAAATTATTGTTAAATAGCTGATTATTTAACAAAGTCCTGTGATGATTCAAACTTTGAACATCTCCTTTTTCTTCTTCACTTTCTTTAAGCGTATAATCTGATTTAATATAATTACTGTTTATACCATAACCGAACATATTATAAACAACATACAAAATAAAGAGGTCACTTAGGGATATTTTCTTTAATATATTCATATATTTATCTCCTTTTTAAAAGGGGCATATTGCCCCTTACATTTAACATTCATCATCACAAAAAAGCAAAAATAACACTAAGATGATTAAAATTATGTTGTTACCGTTAAATAGCCCTTTTAAGAATCCCCCGTCGCAGCCGCAGTCATTATTATCGCCGCAAAATAGCAATAATGCTAAAATCACCAACACAATCAGTCCATCATCTTCACACAAGCAATCTAAAAAATTTCCTCTCAAAAGAAGTACCTCCCTGTTTACCTATTAGTAAAATATTTTACGTTTATTTAAGTTGACTAGTCTGTGAATAATACAATTAGTAATAAGAAGAAGAATAATAAACTGCAAGAATCGTCTCCGAAAATTTCGCAATCATCAAACAATACTACTAAAAGTAAGAAAAACATTAACAAACTTTCACAAGAACAATCATCTAAAAAATTACACATATAAATTACCTCCGAGTAATAGATTTTAATAGGTGCTTTTTTATTCTTTTTATTTTTCAAGCCCCTAATTCATAGTACGCATATGGGGGTATTTATGTGATGAAATAATTTAAAGAATCAAAACAAAATATACAGGAGGAAAAAATTGAAAGAAAAAGATATTTCAAAAATGATTAATATGGTGAACGGAATTAATTTTGATGATAATTCCATTGACAAATTAAAAAATGAAGCGCAAAAAAAGGGAGTGATGGATAAAGCCAAGGAATTGGAAGAAGAATATGCACCCAAATTCCAGCAGTTCATAAGGGAAAACGGAGATTTAACACATTTAAGCAATGAAGAGAAAGCCAGAGTAATACTTGAATACAAAGAGAGATTATCACCAAAAGAACAAAAGCAATTTGATAACATATTAAATATGCTGAAATCTTATGTAAAAAAAATCAAATAGGACAAATATTATGACAATCAGAAAAAGATTAAACAGAAAAAAGAATAAAAATAGAAATGATATCATATCCAACAATAATTTGACATCTGTAAATCATAAAACAATAAAAAAAGAAAAATCCGAACATAAACATAACGAAAGAAAAAGGAGAAGAAAAATGGAAGATAAAAAGGTTGTTATTTATAATGACGATACAGTCAAAGAAGTTATCCTTGAAAATAACACAAACAATGAAAATATTCAAAAAGAAAACAAAAGAATCATTACGGAAGAAAGCTTCCTAAACGGAGAGGACTTTTAGTCCTCTTTTTTATATAACGATTAAATTACAGAAATTTATATTATTTTTATCCTATTCAGAAAAGCTTCCAAATTCTCTTCCTGCATATCGAATCCCAAAACTTTTTTTGATACCCGTATTTTTATGGAATTCCTTTCACAAAAATCAATATTAATTATATATTGCATTGGTACCAAACTCTTTTTTACTTTAACCTTGCTTATATTATTAAAGGGAATACGAGTGCCATTTATAACATCTTTTGAATCTCCTCGCAGCAAAACAACCAATAAACAAACATTTGTAAGTCCAAAGTATCCAAAATAATGAGACTTTCCTTGAATCAGACTTCCATAAATAGGACAATTTAAAATTTCATCTCTTTTCATCAAATCAGATAATGATTTGAACATCAATTTATAAAATGACATATTAACATCTCCTTAAAACCCATTAAACAACACTTATGACTAAGATATTAAAAATCCCTAGATTTTAATCTTTTATACCGGACACAACTTTACAGAGAATACATAAATATAAAGGATAAATATCATAAATTATAATAAATAACTGCTTTTAATCGATTTATAATATATTTCATTAATATATAAACGATAAAACTATATTTAACCATCCTTAACAAAAGTAATCCTTCTACTTGCATAGATACAAGTATCACTCATTTTATCATTATATCATGAATAAATATTAAAATCATCTACCTATTTTCACCCAGAAATTTTAGTCTTTAACTTCAAATAAAAAAGAACATCATAAGATGCTCTTTTAAATTAAATTTATTTTATGATATACCTTTTTGCCCTTCTTTATTATCATTTCGCCATCACTGAAATCATCAGGTGTTAAGGTTTTGTTTACGTCTGTTACTTTTTCATCATTTACACTTACGCCACCTTGTTTTATAAGTCTTCTTCCTTCGCTTTTTGAAGGTATTAAACCTGCTTTAATCATAACATCGAGTAAAGAAGGTTCCTCTTCTAATTCGGCTTTTGCCAAATCTGTCGAAGGCATGTTGTTACTGCTTACGCCGCCTTTAAAAAGAGCTGTTGCAGCTTCTTTTGCTTTGTCGGCTTCTTCTTTACCGTGAACAAGCTCAGTAAGTTCATAAGCTAAAATCTCTTTTGCTTTATTAAGTTCACTTCCTTGCCATTGTTCCATTTTCTTAATTTCTTCTAACGGAAGGAATGTTAACATCTTTAAGCATTTAATAACATCCTCGTCTGATACGTTTCTCCAGTACTGATAAAAATCAAATGGAGATGTTTTTTCTTTGTCTAACCATACAGCCCCTGACGCTGTTTTACCCATTTTCTTTCCTTCTGAGTTTAAAAGAAGAGTTATTGTCATTGCATAAGCGTCTTTGCCAAGCTTTCTTCTGATAAGTTCTGTACCGCCAAGCATGTTGCTCCACTGGTCATCACCACCGAATTGCATATTACAGCCATAATCTTTATATAGTCTGTAAAAATCATAACTTTGCATTATCATATAGTTAAACTCAAGAAAGCTTAAGCCTTTTTCCATTCTTTGTTTGTAACATTCAAATGTAAGCATTCTATTTACACTAAAGTGAGAACCTATATCTCTTATAAAATCAATATAGTTTAAATCTCTAAGCCAGTCAGCATTGTTTACCATTAATGCTTTACCATCAGAAAAATCAATAAATCTGCTCATTTGTTCTTTAAATCTTTCGCAGTTATGATTTATCGTTTCGACAGTCATCATCTGTCTTAAATCTGTTCTTCCCGAAGGATCTCCTATCATACCGGTACCGCCGCCTACAAGTGCAATAGGTTTGTTTCCTGCCATTTGAAGTCTTTTCATCAAGCAAAGAGCCATGAAGTGTCCTACATGAAGGCTGTCTGCCGTTGGGTCAAACCCTATATAAAAAGTTGCTTTTCCATTATTTATAAGTTCTTTTATTTCTTCTTCGTCCGTTACTTGAGCGATTAGACCTCTTTCTACTAATTCTTCGTATAAAGTCATTTTTATTTCTCCCAATTAATATGCTCTTGCAAAGTATGCAAGTTTATCTGCTTTTTTACCACAGCATACACATGTGTCACTGCCAATATCTTCTTGATTAAAAGGAACACATCTAAGTGTAGCACCTGTTTCTTCTTTGATTTTATCTTCACATTCTCTGCAACCGCACCACATAGCTTTTACAAACCCAAGAGATTCGCTTTGAACCTTCTTAAATTCTTCCATATCCTTTGCTTGTTTTGTGTGTTCTTCCCTGTGTTTTAAAGCCTTGTTATATAAGTTTGCTTGAATTTCATCAAGAAGTTCTCTTACCTTTGTTTCCACTTCATTTAGCGGAACAAAGATTTTTTCTGATGTATCTCTTCTTGCAATTACACATTGTCCCTTTTCAATATCTTTTGGTCCTATTTCAATTCTTACAGGAACACCTTTCATTTCCCATTGGTTAAATTTCCAACCAGGAGAATAAGCATCATTATCGTCAAGGGTTACCCTAAAGTCTTTTAGTGCTTCTTTTAATTCCTTTGCTTTGTCGAGCACTCCTTCCTTGTGTTGTGCGATAGGAATAATAACTACTTGTGTCGGTGCGATTTTTGGAGGAAGTACTAATCCGTAATCATCCCCATGAACCATTATTATTCCACCGATTAATCTTGTCGATACACCCCAAGATGTAGAATATGCATATTGTTCTTTTTCTTCTTTGTTTAAAAACTTAATTTCGAAAGCCTTTGCAAAGTGATCTCCAAGGTTATGGCTTGTTCCGCTTTGTAGAGCCTGTCCGTCGTGCATTAATGCTTCAATTGTGTATGTTGCGTGAGCACCCGCAAATTTTTCTTTTTCTGACTTTTGACCTACAACAACAGGCATTGCAAGATACTCTTCACAAATTTCTCTGTATATGTCTATCATTTGAAGAGTTTCTTCCTGAGCCTCTTCAAATGTGGCGTGAACTGTATGACCTTCCTGCCACAAAAATTCGCTTGTTCTAAGAAAAGGTCTTGTTGTCTTTTCCCATCTTACTACGTTTGCCCACTGATTATATAAAAATGGCAGCTGTCTGTATGATTTTAACCATTTTGCATACATACTGCATATTATCGTTTCACTGGTAGGTCTCACGCATAATCTTTCCGCTAATTCGTTTTCTCCTCCGTGTGTTACCCATGCAACTTCCGGTGCAAATCCTTCAACGTGTTCTTTTTCTTTATTTAAAAAGCTTTCCGGGATAAGTAACGGGAAATACATATTTTGATGTCCTGTTTCTTTGAATCTTTTATCAAAGGCTTGCTGAATGTTTTCCCAAAGTGCATAACCGTAAGGACGAATAACCATAAAGCCCTTTACGGGGGCATAATCAACCATTTCCGTTTTAGTTATTACATCTGTATACCAACGAGCAAAGTCTTCGCCCATTGGGGTTATAGCTTCTACCTTTTTTTTCTTACCCATTTTCTTCTCTCCTACATTTTATAATTTTAATCAATTAAATATTATAGCATAACTAAGTTTAAAATGCACTATAAATTGCTATTAATATCACACGTTATCTCAAAATCCTGTGTATATCCGTGGTATAAAATGCATTGTCGCTAAAGAAACTCCTCGCAGATTCTGTAGAAAGAATCTCCCCTTCAAACAAAAGACTGCATACATCAGCATATGCATAAGCAAATTCTAAATCGTGAGTAACGCAAATCACTGTATGCCCCAACTCTGCATACCTCTTCAAATAATTTCCGATTTCATTTCTCGCTTCCATATCAAGCCCTTTTGTAGGCTCATCAAGAAGCAAAAGATCCGGCTCCTTTGAAAGAACCATAGCAAGCCCTAAACGTTGCTGTTCCCCACCGCTTAAATCATAAGGATGTTGATCAAAAAGAGAGGAAAGTCCAAAAGAGTGTATCAATTCATCTTTACATCCCGCAGCGTTAAGTTCTTCTTTCACACTGTCCATCGAGAACATAGCCTTGGGGTTTTGTGTCAAAAGTGCAATCCTAGGCATTTTTTTATCTTTACCAAGTCTTATCTTTCCTCTGCTTGCATACATACGTTTTCCGAGAATAGATAGTAAAGTACTTTTACCGCTCCCGTTCCCTCCAAGAATAACATGAAATTCCCCTCTTTCAATACGAAGAGTCAACCCCTTTAATACAAATGGGGTCTGTTTTTGATACTGAAACCAAATATGGTCAATCAGCAGGCAGACATTCTTGCGGCTTTATTTATGTTTCTTTTCTCATTGCAATATTGAAGCTCATATATATCCTTCAAACATTCCTTTTCTTTTTCACCTTTTTCCATACAGTACGACGACAAATATTTTCTGCATTCCCGAACTGTAAGAGGATATTGTTTTTCCTTAGCATTTAGACTGGACGCAATTCTTACAGAAGCAGGAAGTATTCCTGCATATTCCTTTTCTTCCTTTAAAATATAACTTATATACCCTTGAACATCTCCTATATATTGAAACACTCCGTCTTTCATATGAATCACTCTATCCGCAAGAGGAAGGATTTCCCCCATATTGTGTTCGCTTAAAATAACAGCAATTCCAAGCTCACGGTTAACCCTAACCAAAACATCCAAAAAGTTCTTCCTAGCTAGCGGATCAAGCTGAGAAACAGGTTCATCCAAGAGCAAAACCTTAGGTCTCATGGCAATTATTGATGCCAAATTTAATAATTGTTTCTGACCTCCGCTAATCTCATATACAGATGCATCAATCCATTCGTCAATTCCAAAGAATAAAGCTGTTTCAGCTACTCTCTTACGAATGATATCTGTCGAAAGTCCCAAGTTTTCAAGCCCAAAAGCAAGTTCATGACGAACGGTATCCGTCACAATCTGATTTTCCGGATTTTGAAACACATAACCTACATCCGACGCAGGAAAAGAAGTAACACTCCCCTTTTTATTTCCTTTCGGAGATATCTGGGACTTCATACACCTGAGAAGTGTTGTTTTACCGCAACCTGAAGGACCGCTTATAACAACAAACTCACCGAATTCAACAGTAAAATTTATATCCTTCAAGACTTCTCTCCCTTTAGGATACGAAAAGCTCAAATCTTTAACTTCCATTATACCCATCGTTTTGAGCCTCCTCTCTTTAATATCTCAAGCCATATAGGCATCAACAAGAAAAATATCATCATAAAAAAACCGAATATAATCAATACAGGATGCTCAATATGCCAAATAATCTTCGGATAATAACTAAACTTGCGAATTTGCATAAACAATACAAATATAGACAAAGAATATGATAAAATAAGACATATTAGTATTTTCAAATCAAATGCACCAAAACAAAATTTTTGATAACAACCTCTTCTTCTTTCTCCGTACCCTCTTGCTCTCATAGAATCCGCTGTTTCAATACCATCCTCCATACTCCACTCCAAAAGAGATGATACCTGCCTCATACTGCGTTGAATACGTTTTTTCAAAGATTCCTTTTTATTATTTATATCCATATCTTCCGAAAGTTTTATACATCTTATCTTATAATGTGTTTCAGGAAATAATTTTAAAATTATTGACAAAAGAAGTGCTGTTGTTTGAAACTTTCTTCCAAACAGATATAAAAACTTATCATTTGAAACCAGAGCCGTAAAACACCGAAACCACAATATTACAACTCCCAACATCAATCCCGAAGTCAAACCATATCCCAAACTCTCCAATGTAAATAATCTGCTGCCTATTTTAAAAAGCTCCGTCACACCCATAGGATTTGTAAGCATATTCAGTAATGTCACCACAAGTAATAAAATCATTACACCTTTTAAACCATCTAACGTAGAACGTGTTCCCAAATAAAACAAGTGTACGCATATTGCGCACACAAATTCCACAAGCAAGAATACAGGATGCATACCAAGCATGGAAAGAACAGGGGCACCCAATACATAAAAAAGAATAACCGATGGATGCAATGTAGAAAAAATTGTATACGAACGAATATGCATATCTAGTTCCCCCTTGTTTCTAAAATTCCGTATTTGACTTTCAACCTTGTAAGCTTTCTCCCCCATGATTTTTCCAAAAACAACAAAAATAAAACAGTAGATATACCATGAGTCAAATCAAAAGGGAAACTGGAAACACACGCCGCAGTTATCGCCGTCCACGTCAAAGGGTTCACATAACCAATCAAATATTGAAGGTTCATAAACCACCCAAAAAAAACGCTCACAATAAAACCAAAGCTGTATAACATAAAACGAGATGAAAATACACCCCGCTTTTCAAAGACTCCTCCAAAATATCCTATAAATCCCCATGCTGTCATCTGCCAAAGAGTCCAAGGACCTTGCCCAAGAAGCATATTGCTTGCAAGGGCAGACAAAGAGCCGGTAAGAAATCCGGCAACAGGTCCCAAATACATACCTGAAATTATCACAATCGCACTATTGGGATTAAAACTCGGAATAACGGAAAAAATAGTACGACCAAGAGCTCCTATCACACTTAAAACCGCAATCGGAATCAGGTCTCTCGGCTTTGGTTTTTTTATTTCAAATATTATAAAGAAAATTATTTGCAATAATATAAGAAAAACAGGCACAATAATTTTTAAGACTTCAGTACGTAACGCCATTGTACCCTATCTCCGTTTTTTAATGTATAATTTACACAACTCTTATTCGGTGAAGAACCATTTACATAATACTTCCATCCGCTTTGAGAGCCAAACATCTTTTCACTCAAACCGCCGATTGAGCTTACATAACTTTTACCGCTGTGACTTATCCCCGATGCGGCAAGGGCATCATAAACCGTAGATCCGGCATCCAATGTCATAACCGCTGAATACGAAACCGAATTGTCGGCATTTGAAGAATCAATAGAAAAGCTAATCTCTATCACTTTCTTTGAGCTATCAAAGGAACCTGAAGAACTTCCCGAATTAATATTTTGAGAAGAACCATTGTTTCCGCTCCCTTTGACATTCTTATTTTTCTTACCAGATAAATCACTATTAACCGCTTTATGCACAGTGCCGTCAGATTCTACAATCTCCATAACACCTGAATCATCATTCTTTTCTTTCTTTGCATCTTTAGGAATAAGATCATCAGGAATTCCTTCACTTTTATCTTTTACATTTTCTGATATCTGCTTTGAGACAGTCTTATCTTGATTCTGCCCAGACATATTCTGCCCACTGCAACCGGTCAAAAGGAATATTGAAAGTAATGCAAAAACAATAATATTATATCTTATTTTTCCCATGTATCTTCTCTCTTTCTTCTATGAATCACACTGGCAGTAATTATTCCGCCAATTAATGCACCTATACCTACCCCAAGTACCAAATATAACCATATAACATTTTTTTCAACTTTCACATTACCGGATGTACCAGTAATACTTCTTTCCAAAGCTCCACTCTTTGAATCCGAAAGTATATAAGTTCCTGCATGATCCAAAGTAAACATCGCATACGGACTTTCAAACACTACTTCTTTTACTTCTCCCCCTCCAAGAGTATCGTAAAGATATAACCCTTTCGAACTCTTAAATTCTTTACCAAGCTTATAAACCACAGTAACCTTTCCCGGAAGAGGTCCTTCCTGAACAAAGGCAAACTGTTTATAATTACCGTACTCAGTTCTATCTTTTATAGGAGACTTTTCCATTTCTATAAGTTTCGTTGTAAGAGATGCTTTTGTATCAGTTATATCCGAACCTTTGATACTTAAAGTATAAGTTCCGCAGTTAAAAACCAAACGAAGATTTGGGTATTTTACAAGCTCTGCAAACACTTCTCTTCCTACCGTATCCGGAGGATTATTAACTGTAAGAATATTTTCATGTTTTTTCCCACTGTTTATAACCGCTTTTATAAGGCTGTCTTCAAAGGATGTTTTTTCTCCCGTTGCAGCATTTACCCTTACGGTTTTTACACCCTGTGAAATGTTCTTAGCCTTGTTTTTTTCTCCCTTTACATCTTTGCTCTTATTATGTTCTCCCTTTTTATCAATGTCTTTTCCTTCATCTTTACCTTCATTTTTATCATCATCTTTTCCGTCATCCGTATTTCCTGTAGAACTTGCACAAATAGCAAAAAGATACCCCGAATCATTACTATAATATAAAGTTCCGTCAGCACCGACAACGACTTTACTCATAGAATACTGTTTATGCTCAGGAGTATAAATCTCCGTAACAGTAATTTTATTAGTGCTTGTAACCTTAGCCATATAAAGACTGCCTTTTTCACCGTTTTCAGTAAAGTAAGCATATACATCATCATATGCACTTGTTACCGTAGGAGTATTTAAAGCACTTGGAGTCTTCTTCTTCGCCAACAAATTCAAGTCTAAATCATATACCGCAAAAAATCCACCGTCTGTAAATGTTCCTCCCGTAATATAAATTTTATCGGAATAAACCACAGGAGAAGAAGTTGTACTTAATGGTAACTCTCCTTTTGATACAACTTTAATATTACCTGAGCTGTCAAGAGACAACTTATATATATTTCCTGCATTTGTTGCAGTCCATATATAATCTTTGGCATATACCAAAGGACCTCTGACTTGCCCGTCTAATTGACATGACGAAATCTCTTTACCTGTTATGCTGTTTAAAACATAAACAATACCGCTATCCCCGGCAATAACCACTTTATCATCAACAGTAACGGCACCGGAACCGTAATAACTCTGCCCGTTTGCATTTTCGCTTACCCACAAAGGATCGATGTATTCCTTTTCGTCATCCACATCTAAATCCGTTGTATCATAAGCGGCATAACATCCTACAGGGTTCGACCATGCACCGTCAGAATACCCTACATACAACCTGCCGTTTTCGTAATGCATCGCCCCGTATACATTATAAGTTGCTCCTGTATTCGCAGGACTGTTCAATAAATAGAGAGACTGAAGAGTTGAGGCATTAAAACACTGTATCATCCCATTTCCAAGGGGAACAAAAATCATACCTCCCCCATAAATGATATTACTGTAATAACCAATTTGAGAATACAAATCCGCAGATCCGTTTACCTTACCGGTCTTTGAATCCAACATTTCAATTTTGTTGTTACGTACTGCATATATATTACCGTTTATCAAAATAGGGGTCCCCGCATAAACACTACCCCAGCTGTCAGGAGCATTTGAAAAACTCTCCCACAAAAGCTCTCCTTTTCCTGTCGGAGTTTTATAATCCACCAGGGCATTGTTATCTTTATTACCCAGATGTTGCCCCCACGAAATATTCGGAAGCTCAGGAAGAGGCTTACCCGGATTTCCTCTTTTTACGGTAATTATCGCCGCTGTATCTTTATAAGACTGACCTCCGTCGACTGTACTGTTGACCTGTCCTTCTATGGTAATCACTGTAGGTTTATCATCATTCAACGATATCTTCTTCGATCCGAAGACCATTGAGGAATTAATCCAAACAAGAGAACATTCTCCGGAATCAACAGTAATCTCAAGTTCTTTTATATCGTTACCTTGATCGTCTTTTTTAGGAACATAAATTTCATAATCCCGTTTATTGGAATCAAACTCTAACGTTCCGTGATTTACCTGTATATTTGCTAACCTTGGTATTTTCCCTTTCAATGTAAGGACGATATCCTTTGTATCAAAGGCTGAACCCTTTTGAATCGTTGCAGTTAAAGTAATCTTAACATCATCTTTTACAGGACGGTAAAATTGCCATTTTGTACCGGAAGAAACAGCTACATATTTCCCGTCTTTATCAGGAGATTTTAATTCCCACTTAAGACTTGTCGCATAATTGCCGACATCCGGAAGAATAATACTGTCCCCTACTGCATCCGCACCTTTTACCGACAATTCTTCTTTGGCTTTTCTGACTGCCTCTTCATCGGATATGATTGAAGATTTTCCTACGATTACTTTTGCATAAGGACGATTTAATTCATGATTTCCCTGCCCATTCTTTCTTTCTCCGGTTAATATATAAGTTCCCTCTTTGGCAATCGTAACCGACACATTACCGTCAGAATCTGTTTTTCCGCTGAGAGTATAATCAGTACCTTTCTGTAGTTCATTGCCGTTTACATCCTCAATTATAATATCAGTACCTTCACATCCAGCTACTTGTGTACTCATACCGTCATTTTGTTTAAGAGTAACGGTAAAAGGCTCGCCTTTCGTAGCCGTCATATTCTCTTCCGTAAAATAAGCATATGCGGAAGTATCAGACCAAAACCAATCGTACAAAACAACTAAGTCTCCATTTTTCAAAGGATAATCACCTAAAGTATATCCAGTGCCGGAATTATTTGACGGGTACATATTATTTATTTCAAACATAAAAAAGGTATTTTTATTTGATTTTATTCCCAGAAAATTTTGAAGATACCCGGCGTTTATATTAATCCCGTTTACACTGTCCGCAGGGTCAATTCCATGGTCTATACAATACTGTGCCATTAAATGAAGAGGCGTATAATATCCAGGATCTTTTTCCCCATCCAAACCGTATTCTTTTAATGATTTATATTTATCCGGAAGAGTAACACTGACAGGATAGGTTCCCCTCTTTCCGTAACCGTCAACACGCAAAACCGCAGTAAGCTCCATACCAGATTTTGCATCTTTTTTCTCAGTAGTCTTTTTCTCTTTTGTTTTTTTGTTTTCTAAAAAGTTCTTTTTATCAGTATTTTTCCCCTTAACTTCAGAACCGGAAGAAACTGAATCTTTCGATTTATCAGCTTCCTTTTTTTCTACTTCATCATTTTTAACATCCGTTTGATCTGTTTTTTCGTCTTCTGTAAGGGATTCATCGGGCTTCGTTTCTTCAGTTGAAGATTCCTCCTCTTTTGTATCCCCCTTACTCCCTGTCACATCTTCATCTATGTTGTCTGTTGCTGCAGCCTGATTATCCGTTTGTGCTCTTACAATCGATATATTCTGATTAAAAACGCCGAATATATTTCCTACAAGAAACACAAAAACCAAAATCAGACTTAATAAACGTATTTTAAAATTCTCTCTCCTCATCTGCCTATCTCCTTTTATCTTTGAATAAAAAACAGAATCTATCGTATTTAACTGCTTATCGCCGAAAAAAAGGATAACCATTCGGCTATCCTTTTACATACATAAAATCAATTTTCATACTTAAGTTGAATCATTTATTTTTGTATACTTTTCCCTCACCGAAAGATTCTACAATATATTAATTAGCAGGTCTCCTGGCTTAGAAAGCATATCTACTCACCGCCTTCCCACCAAAGTTATATCTTCGGCAGTGGCTCTTGGTTTTCGCCCTTCATTACAGTAGAGTGAGCTGCTGCAGATTTGCACTGCATTCCCTTTTAATTTGGCAAATGCCAAAACTAATATGATTCATAATAACATCTATCTTTTACAATGTCAAATAATGATAAAATATGCAGATATATTATCATTATATATTTCTATTCAAAATTCAAGAAAAAATATATTAAATTCATAAAAAATAAAAGACAGCACATCGCTGTCTTTTTATTTTCATATACTATTCAAAAATAGCTACAACACTTCCGTCATATTTTTCATCAATAAAGTTCTTAACGGTTTCAGATTGAAGTGCCTTTAACAAAGCTTTTGTTTTATCGGTATTTTCATTTCCTTCTTTTACACAAAGAATATTTGCATATGTCTTTGCGGCTTCACTGTCTGCAGTTTCAATAGCAAGAGCATCTTTCTTAACGCTTAATCCAGCTTCCATAGCATAATTACCGTTAATTACAGCAAAATCAACATCTTGTAAACTCTTAGGGATTTGAGCGGCTTCCAATTCTTGAATTTTTACATTTTTAGGATTTTGCTCAATATCTTTTGCAGTCGCATTCAGTCCCGCATCTTTTTTAAGAGTTATAACTCCGTTTTTTTCAAGAAGAAGTAAAGCTCTGGCTTCATTTGTTGTATCATTTGGAACCGCAATTGTTGCCCCTTCCGGTATATTTTTCAAATCTTTAGATTTGCCGGCATAAATACCAAGAGGTTCATAATGAACTGTACCTACTGAAACAAGCTTTGTACCTTGTTCTTCATTAAATGAATCCATATAAGGCTTGTGTTGGAAAAAGTTTGCATCCAAAGTTCCGTCGTCAACGACTTTATTTGGTTGAACATAGTCAGTAAACTCAGTAACTTCCAACGTATATCCTTCTTTTTGCAAATCGTCTTTAATTGCATTTAAAATTTCAGCATGAGGAACAGCTGTTGCTCCCACCTTTATAACTTTGTCATCAGACCCGCCTTTGCTTCCGCATCCTGTCAAAAATCCGAAAGCCAAAACACCGGTTAATAAAACAGCAAGTAATTTTTTCATGTTTTTTCTCCTTTATATATCTTATATTCTTTTATCAATCTTCACCGCAAACTTTGTACCCATTGCCTGAAGAATTTGAACTATTAAAACCAGCAATATAACCGTTATAATCATAATACTCGATTCGTATCTGTAATAACCGTAACGTATGGCTATATCACCGAGCCCGCCACCGCCTACAAATCCGGCAAGAGCGGAGTATCCAAGTATTGTCGTTATTGATATTGCAAACCCCACCAACAAAGACGGCATTGATTCCTTTATCAAAACTTTCTTTACAATTTGAAAAGGAGAAGCTCCCATAGAAAGAGAGGCTTCTATAACTCCTCTGTCAACCTCTTTAAGAGAAGATTCAACCATCCTTGCAATAAAAGGCGCGGCTCCTATAACAAGAGGTACGATAGTTGCCGTAGAACCTATAGTTGTGCCGACAATCAGTCTCGTTACGGGAATCAACAAAACAAGCAATATCAAAAAAGGAATACTTCTCAAGATATTCGTAAGAATATCCAGGAATTTATATATAAATCTGTTTTCTTTTATTCCGCCTTTTGCCGATGTGACCAGCAAAACTCCCATGGGAAGCCCTATAATATATGCTATAACCGTAGAAACTATGGTCATATACAATGTTTGAAGCACTCCCATTCCTATCATCTGCCATTCAGCACTGCCTAACATACTATTTATCCATCCTTTCTACAACCAAATTTTTTCTGTTTAAATATTCCATAACTTTTCTTTTTTCTTCTTCGTCTTTTGGAATTTCTATGACTATCTGCCCCAAAGCTTTTCCTTCTATATCTTTAACATTTGCATAAAGGATAGAAACTTTTATGCCGAGTTCCAAAATCATATCAGATATAACAGGTTCGTGAGTAGTGCTTCCGTCAAAAACAATTCTGAGTGAATTGCTTTTCAAATCATTACTCATTTTATTACTGTCGGGATTTATAGTATTTCTTGCCCAGTTACTCTTAGGATGAGTAAATATTTCTTCAACACTGACTGTTTCCGTAATCATCGAATTCTCAATAACAGCCACATGAGTACATATTTCTTCAACAACACTCATTTCATGAGTGATAATTACTATTGTTATACCTAATTTTTGGTTAATACCTTTTAAAAGTTCCAGTATTGAAGATGTGGTGTTAGGGTCAAGTGCAGATGTTGCTTCATCACAGAGCAGTACGCTCGGATTTGAAGCAAGGGCACGAGCTATAGCAACTCTCTGCTTTTGTCCTCCGCTTAACTTTGCAGGATAAGCATTTGCTTTTTCGCTAAGTCCCACCATATCAAGCAATTCCAAAGCCCTTCTTTGTGCATCTTCTTTTTTCATTCCTGTTATTTCCAAAGGAAACATCACGTTTTTAATTACCGTATCCTGCATAAGAAGATTAAACTGCTGGAAAATCATACCGATCGAATGTCTTACTTCTCTAAGCTCTTTGTCACTAAGCACCGATAAATCTTTACCACTTATCAAAACTCTTCCTTTTGTCGGCTTCTCAAGGTAATTTATACACCTTACAAGGGTACTTTTCCCTGCCCCACTCATACCTATAATTCCGTAAATCTCACCTTTGTTTATTTCCAAATTTATATCTTTTAATGCATTAACTTCCCCGTCTTTGGAATAAAAGGTTTTATACAAATTTTCAATTTTTATAATCGGATATTCTTCACTTCTCAAATCCATTATTTCTTCATTCCTTATTCTTTGATTTTTTTATAAACATTTAAATTTGATTATAACATAACTTTATATATATTTTAATCTGAATAACAATATTTTAATTTTAACTATAATAATATTCAAAGATGATTTTTTATAGTATAGCACATATCCCCATTATATGTTAATTCTATTTTTTTATATCTTGATATAGAAATAAGCTATATCAAAATAAAATAAAAAAACGCCCTAAAGCGTTTTAATATTTTTTTTTAAATGCAAAAGCAATTTTCTCGACCGCTTTTTTTTCTATTCTGGAAACATATGACCTGGATATACCATATATCTCGGCTACTTCTCTTTGAGTATAACTCTTTTTGCCCTTAAGTCCGTATCTTAAATATATAATTTCTTTCTCCCTGTCAGTAAGGACTTCTTCCATTATTTTGTATAAAAACTCACTTTCGACTTTTAGATTGACTTTACTGTTAACATCATCTTCATCGGTGGCAAGAATATCAAGCAAAGATATATTATTCCCCTCTTCATCAAAACTTATATAATCTTCCAAAAATACATTCGATGCCGTTTTGGTTTCGCTTCTTAGTGCCATAAGTATTTCATTATCAATACATCTGGCAGCATACGTGGCAAATTTGGTTCCTTTATTGTAATCAAATGAATTAATTCCCTTAATCAGCCCTATAATTCCGATAGAAATAAGATCGTCTTTGGAAATATTTGAAGATGAATACTTTTTACTCACATGGGCAACAAGCCTTAAATTATGATTAATAAGCTTTTCTTTCGCAGCATTATCATTATCTTCTTTAAACAACTTAAAATATTTAATCTCTTCCTCTTTTTTTAGTGGTTTGGGGAAAGATTCACTGGATGAAAAATACCCTAAAAATATAAGCACTTGTTGAAGCAAATCCAAAATCCCTAAAAAACCTAACATAAAATCACCCCCATAAACTAACTATATGAAGAAAAAATATAAATCTTGCTTGTACCCATATCAAATCCTACACATAAAATAAAATTTTGAATTTGCTTTTGTTAAAACCCATATAATCTTCTCAAAACACATTGCTTAGCAGTGATAAAACTTTATTTTTAGAACTTTTTATTATATAATTTAACAGTAATTATTTTTAGGAGAAGCAATATGTACAAATATGTTATTTTTGATTTGGACGGAACATTGATAGACACATCAGAAGGTACAGTAAAAATGTTCAAAGCCTCTTTAAATCATGCAGGAATATTTGAAAGTGACGAAAATATAAAAGCACTAATAGGTCCACCACTAACAAGAAGATTGGTAAACGACTACGGATTAAGCGAAACACAAGCAAGAGATGCAGTGGATATAGGCAACAAATACTTCTTTGAAAAAGGAGTTTATGAATGCCGTGTATTTGATAATATGATAAGCACACTGGAATTACTAAAAGATAAAGGCATTAAAATGTCAGTGGCAACCAGCCAACCCGAAAAATCCGCTTTGATTGAAATGGAACACGTAGGCATACTTAATTATTTTGAAACGATACAAGCAAACGATTTGTATCAAACAAGAGGAACTAAAAGTGACTTTATAAAAATATGCCTAAACGAAATGAATATAGATAACAAATCAGAATGTATCATGATAGGCGATAAACATCCAGACATTATGGGAGGAAAAGAGAACAACTTAGATACAATAGGTGTACTTTACGGATACGGTGATCTGGAAGAAATCAAAGAAAGCAAACCTACTTATATTGCAAGCTCTCCGGATGAAATCGCAAATATAATTTTAGGTTAGTTTTTAATGTTTTTTCCTTGACACTGGTTATGTAAATATATAAAATTATAATTTAAGGAAAAGCGAAAAACAGCATTAATAAAGAAATGGAGTACAATATGGTTTTTGAAGATTTAAATAAAAATAGCGTCAAAGATATGGAAAAAGAAATATCGAATCATTGGGAAGATATCGATATACTAAAAAGATCCCTTGAAACAAGAGAAGGATGTGAAAACTTTGTATTTTACGAAGGACCGCCTACAGCAAACGGGAAACCGGGAATCCATCATGTAATAGCAAGAACATTGAAAGACAGTGTATGCAAATTTAAAAACATGCAAGGATATAGAGTAAAAAGAAAAGCTGGCTGGGACACACACGGGCTTCCTGTTGAAATAGAAGTTGAAAAAACACTGAATATGAACGGTAAGGGCGACATAGAAAAATACGGTATTGCCGAATTTAACAAAAAATGTAAAGAAAGTGTATTTACTTATGAAGCCCTTTGGAGAGAAATGACAAAAAGAATGGGTTATTTCGTAGATTTGGATAATCCTTACATTACTCTTGATAATAATTATATAGAATCAGTGTGGTGGATTTTAAAAGAATTTTTTGACGCAGGTTTAATTTACGAAGGCCATAAAATTTTACCTTACTGCCCTAGATGCGGAACGGGACTTGCATCTCACGAAGTTGCACAGGGATATCAAAATATAAAATCCAACTCTGTATACGTGGCATTCAAAATAAAGGATAAAGACGAATACTTTTTAGTATGGACAACAACACCTTGGACTTTACCTTCAAATGTTGCTCTTTGTGTGGGAGCAGATATAGATTATGTAAAAGTAAAAGCAAAAGGTGAAACCTTTATACTTGCAAAATCACTGCTAAATACAGTTATAGGCGAAGATTATGAGCTAATAGAAGAAATGAAAGGTAAAGACCTTGAATATACAGAATATGAACAGCTATTGGACTTCGTAAAAGTACCAAACGGCAAAAAAGCTCATTATGTTATTCTTGGAGATTTTGTTTCTACCGAAGACGGTACAGGTATTGTTCATATAGCGCCTGCATTCGGTGAAGATGACTACAATGTATCGAGAAAGTATAACCTTCCTGTTTTAAATCCTGTCGGAGAAGACGGCAAATTTTTAGAAACACCATGGAAAGGTACATTCGTAATAGATGCTGACTTAGATATAATCAAATATCTTAAAGAACATGATTTATTATTTAAAAAACAAAAAATAGAACATAATTATCCACATTGTTGGAGATGTAAAACACCACTTCTTTATTACGGCAAGCCAAGCTGGTATATCGAAATGACTAAACTAAGAGATGACCTCGTTGCCGCAAACAATACGGTAAAATGGTATCCTGATTTCGTAGGAGAAAAAAGATTCGGTAACTGGATTGAAAATGTAAAAGACTGGGCGATATCAAGAAGCAGATACTGGGGTACACCTCTTAACATTTGGAGATGCGAATGCGGAAATCTACACAGCGTAGGCTCAAGAAAACAACTTGTCGAAGATGCTATAGAAAATATAGACGAAACAATAGAACTTCACAGACCTTATGTTGATGACATTCATATAAAATGCGATAAGTGCGGAAAAACCATGACCAGAGTAAAAGATGTCATAGACTGTTGGTTTGACTCAGGCTCAATGCCTTTTGCACAACAGCACTATCCTTTTGAAAACAAAGAGGAATTTGAAGAACAATTCCCTGCAAACTTTATTTGCGAAGGAATCGACCAAACAAGAGGATGGTTCTATTCTCTTCTTGCAATATCAACATTTATAATGAAAAAAGCTCCTTATAAAAGCGTTCTTGTAAATGACTTAATCCTTGATGCAAACGGACAAAAGATGAGCAAATCAAAAGGAAACACAGTTGACCCATTTGATTTGTTTGACAGATACGGTGCCGATGCACTTAGATGGTATTTATTATATGTATCTCCTGCATGGACTCCAACTAAATTTGACGAAGAAGGATTAAAGGAAGTTATTTCTAAATTCTTCAATACCTTAAAGAACGTTTATACATTCTTTGTTATGTATGCAAATACAGACAATGTAGACCCAAGAGAATTCTTTGTTGAATATAAAGACAGAGATGAAATAGATTTATGGATTTTATCAAAATACAATAACCTTGTTAAAGCAGTAACTGATGATATGGAAATTAATGAACATACAAAAGCAGTTAAAAGAATACAGGATTTTGTCAATGAAGATCTATCAAACTGGTATATAAGAAGGTGCAGAAGAAGATTTTGGGCAAGCGAACTAGACAACGACAAAAAAGCCGTATACAACACTACCTATGAAGTTTTGGTTGGATTATGCAAATTAATCGCACCTTTTGCTCCGTTTATTTCAGAAGAAATATACAGAAAACTTACAGAAAAAGAATCGGTTCATATCGAAAGATATCCTATTGCCAACGAATCATTGATTGATGAAAAAACAGAATTTAAAATGGATTTGGTAAGAACGCTTGTATCTCTCGGACGAAGTGCCAGAGAAGAAGCAAACATAAAAGTAAGACAGCCAGTAAGAGATATCTTGGTTTACGGAGCTGATAAAGAAGTTATCGGAGATTTAACGGATTTAATCAAAGAAGAACTTAACGTAAAAGAAGTTACATTCCCTGAAAACCTTGAGGAATACATGAACTTTATTCTAAAATTAGACTTTAAGGTTGCAGGTAAAATTTTAGGCAAAGACGTTAAAAGAGCCGTTGCAGCATTAAATAGCTGTGATGCAAAAGCGGTAATTGATGAACTTGATAAAAACGATGAGGTAACACTTGATACACCTGAAGGTCCATTAATGATTAAGAAAGAATGGGTTGAAATAAGAACAGAAGCGAAAGAAGGTTTCAATGTTCAAAAACAAGACAACTTATTCGTAATCTTGGATACAAACCTTGATGAAGATTTAATCAAGGAAGGTTATGTGAGAGAAGTAATTTCAAAAGTACAACAGATGAGAAAAAATAATGATTATGAAGTTACGGACAGGATTGATATAACCATAGATTGTAGTGATACGATTAAAAGTTCAATAGAGAAGTTTGAAGAATACTTGAAAAAGGAAACTTTATGCGACAACATACTTTATTCACAAAATGACGGAAACAAAGTTAAATTAAATGACCAAGAAGCCGTTATTACATTAAAACGTAACTAAAAAAATAGACTCTTTAAAGAGTCTATTTTTTTATAAACAATGTAAAAATGTTATATCAGAAATAAAATAAAATTATTCAACTACAACACTCGTATCGCTTATCGAGTTTGTTATAGTAACTTTAGATCCTTTTCTTAAGGTAACTTCTGCATTTGTCGTCGCATCAAATTCAACGACTTTATCATTAATCGATAATCTTACTTTACCGCTTCCGCCTCTTTTTGCTTTAATATCTTTTGAGACCAAAGCCTCCAAACCGACTGTATTCGCAGAAAATATTGCATCATGCTTTACCATCAAATCAATTGCATATTCCACAAGAGCAAAAATAACGAGCCCTGTAAGCCCCAGTAATACGCTTATAACAATACTTGGACGCATTGTTATATGATTCGCCAGTGTTTGTATACCCATAAATCCAAATACCAACAGAAATCCGGAAATTGTAAAAATAGAAAAATATCTTACCGTTAACGATTTACTAAGCTGGTTTTGACTCAATGTAAGTATCTTGGGATTGTTGTTTTGAACTATGTTTTCATCCAAATTCGGTTTACCTTTATTACTCCTGATTCTTGTTATTTTTAAAATTGCAAATATTGCAATCCCGAAAAGAGCAATATATACACATACAGTATATATAGTATGCAATAATTTAGGTGTCATCATAACTCTCACTTCCTATATTAAAATTCATATTCTATTAATGTATGTACGTCATAATTATACAGTCTCTCTCTGCCTTTAAGACCGGTAAGCTCCATCAAAGCAATTATTGAAACAATTTCTCCTCCGAGCATTTCTATTGCTTTTGCACTTGCTTCCAATGTTCCTCCCGTAGCAATAAGATCGTCAACAATAACAACTTTATCACCCTTTTTGATGGCATCCTTATGTATCTCTATAGTGTCCGTTCCATATTCCAAATCATAAGTATAGCTCACTGTCTCTCCCGGCAATTTTCCGGGTTTTCTAACAGGAACAAAACCCGCTCCGAGTTTATACGCAACTGCTGTACCAAAGATAAATCCTCTTGATTCCGGTCCTACGATTATATCAATATCATCATCTATAAAATCACATAATCTGTCTATAGCTTCTTTTAACGCATCCTTATCCTTAATAAGAGTGGTAATATCTTTAAAACTTATACCCTTTTTCGGAAAATCTTCTATAACTCTAATTTTACTTTTTAAATCCAATGTTATATCCCCTATCTTAAATTTAATTTTTTCATAATTTTTGTTTTCTCTATATCGCTTTTTGAATTTATTTTTTTAAACGACAAACTAAGTTTATCATTTTCTAAAGAATAATTCAATATATTCATCTCTTTCATTATGTCAAGAGCTAACCTAACCGTAAAATAATTAAGCTCTATGTCGCTTTCGTTTTTTATGTTTTCTATAAAAGAATATATATCATTGTCAGTTACCAGCAACAATTTAAATTTCTTATAAAGATACAAAAAAAACTTTCTTGTTATCTTAACATTGCTTACTATCCTCGAAGTTTTCATATACTTAATTTTTACATTGTCATACACATCTCTTTCAAAATCGTTAAACTCAGGTCTATCAAGTATTATTACTTCATCTTCCGATATTTTTTCATTTGGCAAAACCAACAAATTAACTTTTCCTTTTTCTTTTCTTAGTATATTATAGGAAATACTATAATCACAGTTTTTATATCTTAAAAACTTTATTGCCCTTAAAAAAGTATCTTTATTATATACTACTAAAACATTATCTTTATATTCGTCTATTATGGTTTCAAATGAATATTTTAAAGACTCCCCATCAGGATAAAAATATTCTTTAGAATTTAAATTTTCAATAAAATAATTATAGTATGCCTTGTCAAATTCTTTTAAATTCAAATTATGATAATCTATATCCTTTATTTCAAGCTGAAGCTTTTCCATCCCTTTATACGAATTTATTGACATATTAAAAACAATATCAAATGTCTTCGAAAAATCATATGTTTCAATATAATGTCCGAGAGAAAAACCTATTGCATCATAATAATTGCCATTATACAGAACACTCATTTTAAGATGTGCATTATTTTTACCTATTGCTCTCGCATTGTTAATTTTAACATTTTTTAATATAAGTACACTTCTTGAATTACCGACTCCGAAAGGAGCAAATTTTTCAAGCTCCAAAGCAGTTTTTATATTTAAATTAGACGGTATTGCAACAGTATCATAATATACACGCTTATAAAATAAATTTTCGATTTTCCTGCTACGTGCATACTCGTTTGTTTTACTGATAAGCTTTTGCAGATTATCTATCTTTATACTGAAACCTGCCGCAGCACTGTGTCCTCCAAATTTTTCAAACAAATCTTTACTGTCATTAAGACATTCGAAAATGTCAAACCCTACTATACTTCTGCATGAAGCTTTTATAATATTATTTTCTCCCTTAGCCATGATTACGACCGGTCTGTTGTATTTTTCTGATATTTTACTCGCGGCAACCCCCATTACACCTTCATTAAAATCCTCTCCTAAAATATACAAAATAGAAGAGTTTTCTAATAACGCATTTTCTTCGATTAACCGCTCACTTTCGTTGAATATGCTTTCTTCTATATCTTTTCTTTCGTCATTAAAAGCACAAAGCAATGAAGATAATTCTTCAATTTCAACATCATTATCGCTTAAAAACAATCTTACAGCTTTCATTGCATCATCCAGTCTCCCCGCTGCATTTATTCTGGGACCTATCTGAAAAGCAATATTACCGCAGTTTATATTATTTATATCAAGCTCAGATTTTTTTATCAAGGATAACAAGCCTTTATTATCAGTATATTTTAACAGCTCTAAACCTAAGGCTGCGATTATTCTGTTTTCACTTTTTAACGGCACAATGTCTACAATGGTACCTATCATGGCAAAAATGAGAATTTCATTAATATTAAAATCCAACTCAAAATATTTTATGATTCCGTATGCTATTTTAAAAGCAACCCCGGCACCGCAAAGTTCAGTAAAGGGATACCCTCCTTTTTCCGCTTTTGGATTTATTATACAATATGCATCCGGGAGCTTAGCGGGAGGTGTATGATGATCCGTTATAATAACATCAATACCCTTTTCCTTTAATTTTTCAACCTCTTCCACCGAAGTAATGCCGTTATCCGTCGTTATAACCAAAGAAGGATTCTTTTCGATAATTATATCTATACTCTCATCATTTAAGCCATACCCGTTTGTAAATCGGTTTGGAATCACTATTGAGACATCGATGTTCATAAAATTTAAAACTTTATATAAAATAACACCGGATGTAACTCCGTCACAGTCATAATCAGAAAATATCACGACCTTTTCTCTATTGCAAATTACTTTCTTTAGTCTATCAATAAGCCTTTTCATATCTTTAAATAAGAAAGGATCATATAAATCATCCAACTTTGGATACAAATATTTTTCCACTTCCCCAAGAGTAGTAAACCCTTTAATATTAAGCAATAAAGCACTTAAATAAGATATGTCGAATTGTTCTGTTAAATTGTTTATAAAATCATAATTTATACTTTCCGAGCTTTTTTGTTTAAAAATTTTATATTCCATATACATATTCCTAAAAAAATAATATTATTGATTTTAACACATAATTTTAAAAATTGTAATGAATTAACAAAGAAAGTAATAAATATTTAATATAAAACTGATGAAAGGATTTTATTTTACAATGGCAAAAAATAACAATATCACAAGTTTAACTCACGCCGTTATTATCGGAAGTATTTTCGCGATTATCAGTGTGTTTGTATTTTCTCTTTTTATGTATTTCTTTGATTTCCCGATTAATGTACAATCCGGAGGGTTATACATACTTCTGAATTTGAGTCTGTTCATTTCAAGTGTGCATGCAGGGAAAAAGGTTTCAGGAAAAGGATATCTTTACGGAGTTTTCAGCGGGCTCATCTTTATAGGAATACTGCTTCTGATAAACATACTCATAAATTCTCAAAACTTTATAATTTCCAAATTTCTCATACGTATTCCTTTGCTTCTTTTAATATCTGTCATAGGGGGAATCTTCGGAGCGAACTTAAAAAAATAAAAACCGGTTAACAACCGGTTTTTTTTATTTTGATATAAAAATTTTATTAATTTGTTTTTTTATACATAATTTTACAAATTTCGTATCGACATAAAGTTATCTTTTTAAAGAGAATGTTATTCAAATTTTTGAAATTTTACAAGAAAGCTTTACACATAATTACCACTTCGAAGATCACAATAAATGCTTTTTAAATTTCAATATAAAAAGGAGAAGCATATAATGACTAAATGCGCAATAACAGGACTAAGAGACATAAAATATTTTGAA
>NZ_JAHZIA010000016.1 GCF_019420015.1 Anaerofustis sp. | reverse complement strand
TCCCCCACACTCACTCTTCCTTTACCATACTGTGGTATTCTACTGTTCATTTCTCCGTAAGTACTTCTCGAATTAACAGGCTTTGCATTATTGATAATCGCCTGTGTGGAATTATGTATCCTATTTCTCTCTTCCTCGCTTCTCTTTGTTATAAAAGGAAGTGGTTCGGGTTTCTTTACATAATCTTTGCTTCTTATTCTACCCCCGTAACGAGACAAATTTTCACTTACACCACTTCCATTTACTCGGTTATTGACCCCTTGTCTGTTTCCCACACTTCCATACAACGGTTTTATACTTCCCTCTTTTTCTTCTCTTTTTAATCTCATCTTTTCCTTCAGCTTATCCGCTTTCTCTTTCGCCTCCGCACTCTTTATGTATTCGCTCGGGGTGCTGTAAGGGTTTATCCTGCTTAAGTACTCCTCTCTGTTTGCCCTCAGAAGATTCTCCCTTCCCTCCTGCGATAACTTCATAAGCCCCGATTCCGCAAACTTCGGCGGCTCCCATTTCTTTATACCTTCTCCGGAATAAGGATTAGCCCTGAAATAGTATTTCTCACCTATCTTCCTCACTCCTCCTCTTCCGTAACTGCTTCCTCGTCTTCCCGCACTATCCTTTGCGCTTCCGATTACCCCTGATGCCATCCCCTTAAACCCGGAGGCTGCTCCTCCGCTCACTTTTCCTGCCACTCCTCTTTTTATCCCTCTCCCTGCTTCTCTCTCTTTTTCCCTCAACATATTTATTATTCCGCTAAGTCCTCTCCCCATTTCTTCTTCTCCTTTTCTTTATTTCTATTAACTATACACAATTTCAGCACCTATAATCTCATTTCATCAAAAAAAGACACTACAGTGTCTTTACACATAGGGGCTTTGCTCCTATAACCCTCTTAAGGGGTTTTACCACCCCTCTTTTAAGGGCTGTCTGCCTTTAAGAACCCGCCACCCCCTTTTTCAATGAAAGGGGCGGGGTAGCTTTTCCGTCCGCAAAATGAGGGTATCATTTTGCGAGACATCGAAAAGCGTCAAGGCTCCACGCCCAGTGGCGCCGTTTTTATCGACTTTTTTAGGCGAATAAAAAAGTCGTGGGGTTCATAAGGGGTGAAACCCCTTGAGTAGGTGTAAGGCAAAGCCCCTGAAAAGTTTCATTTAGCCTCCGCCTCTCTCTCCCTGCGGACTCTTTCTTTAATCTCTTCTATCTCCTGTTTTCTCTTGTCTACATACTTCTTCCTCTCAACGACATCATACTTGCAGTGGTTCGAATCTTCAGCAGCAATCAGATTCCAAAAAAATAATTCATAAAAACTATCATCAACGAGTAACTTATAATGACACTCTCCGTTATCATCATATATTACATCATAAAACACTGTAGTTTGTATTTTGGGCTGTATCCTGGTTGCACTTTTACTCGCTTCTGTTAGATATTTCGTAAAACGTTCGTTTAGTTCTTTCTGACTTAAATTTTCGTCTTTCTCTTTATCGGCTTCTACCTTGGCAATCGCTTCTTCATAGCACTTACCATAATCCTTTGAATCAAATACCAGCTCTATTTTCTCTTTCTTCCTGTCTATATCTGTTATACTGAATCCCACTGATCTAAACTCATGTTCAATATCTTTTTCCATATCTCCCGTAGATTCCACGTAAAATGCCGACATTATTTCTCTTGATTTCTGATACTCCTTCGGTATTTTACCCTTTACTATATCTGTTTTATAATCTTCCAGCTGCGTCTTTAATTCCTCATAATATTTATACTCGTCTCTTATTATCAAATAGTCGCATGGATCTTTTTCCATTGCTTCTATAAGTCCCCCGCTTAACGCATTGTATAGATCCATATTGTCTTTTTGATCTTTTCTTTTTTTTATTGTCATAACAACTCTAGATCTTCTTCCTCCATTTATACCGTCCAAAGCCTTATTTATAACATTAAGAGAAATTACATTGCCTTCGTTAATAAATTTTTCATATTCATAAGACAGATTTTTATTGAATATTTGATTTTTCTCTTTTTTATTGGTTATCTGATTCTCCTTTATATATATATCCGTTTTTTCTTTTGCTTTTATATACACCTTCCCATAATCATATGCATATATTTTAAGTTCAACTATTCTGTCTTTATCAAAATCAGACTCTATATTTTCTTCGGCTAAAGGTAAAGTAGGCTTTTCTACAGTTATATGATTATACCCTATTTTAAACCAATCATCACCAAGCATCCTATGCAAAACCTCTCTTGATTCATTAAGTTGAGGATATTCAATAATATTTTTGTAATCATAAAAGAAATTTTTTGTATTTTCTTTTACATCTGACGGAAAAGGATCATCCACCCTATCAAATATAAAATTTAAAGTTACTACAGTAAAAAAAATTATAAATAATGGTAAAAAATAGCCTAATATATTTTTTATAATTTTTTTATTATTTACTTTTTCCATACCTACACATTTCCTTTATTTATTAATTATTGATATTATATCATACATATTGTTTATTATTTTAATCATATTCTTTTTTTTCTACTTTATTCATAATCATATTTGTAAAATATGATTGTGAAAAATCAATTCCCAAATCCGATAATGTATTCTTTATATCAGGCTCTTCAATAACATTTAACAATTGACCGACAGCTTCCGGACTATTATATTTTGCAAGATTTTTACCAATTTTAGGAGCCATTCCTAAAACCAACCCTTTATTTGCTTCAAAAAATGCTATATCTTGAGCTTGCTTTATATTGTTGACACCTCCGTAATTCATCGCATCATTATATTCTTTTCCCCATGAAAAAATATACGATAAAGCCAAGTCTGTACCCGGTATTTTTGCCGTTGAAGTACTAAATAACATATCTATACCCGTATTTGTCAATACCTGAGCGTTATTTATAATGTCTATTTCTTCTTTTGTCCCATATTTTTTTAAGTATTCTATCGCAGCACTCCTTCCTTTTTTAAAAGAAGGATTATATGACTTACCCATTACATTAAAGGTTTGCTTTCCTCCTTCCAGGTATCTGTCCAATGTATCTCTGCAAACCAATTGATACAAATAATTACTGTCCCCTTTTTTTATTTTTTGAAGAACTTCTTTTTCTTCCCTGTTTGCAACTTCTATGGAAAGAGCAGAAGCAATCTTCCAATTTGCATTTCTTGCATCTTCGTTATTCCCCATATACTCGCTGCACATAGCATATGCTTTTTTTCTTTCGTCCTCATTCATCCTGTCCAAAAGTTCTTTCGGGAAAAATCTAAATACCTCATTTTTATACAATGCATCCGCATTGTCAAAGCGCAAATTTTGCGCACCTTTTTTCTCAAGCATATATTCTACTGCCACGGGATCTGCGTAATCTTCGTTAAATCTCTCAAGCAACCTACCTCTTGCATCATTCGGTACAAAATCCTTTATTGCCCCTCCGTCATCACCGTAATAATTTCTCCTTGAAAAATCCTGGTATCTGGGTGCACTGCTTGCATTATCAATTAAATCCCTATATCGTGCATTATATGCCTCTCTTTGTATCATTCTCTCATGATTTTTTATCTGTCTTGCAATCTCTTTTTCTTTTCCCACTTTTTCATAGTAAACTCCCGTGCTGTTTTCGGGGCTTAACCTGCCGGGCATCTTATAATTATTCTCTGACTCTTTATACGTCTTATTCGAATTCATGGGTCTTGCATTTTCTCTGATCTTTTCGGTTATCCCGTGCATTTTATTACGATGTTCTATCCTATCCGCTTTCTCTTGTTCATAAGAAAAACTCCCCGGACCGAATTTACCGTTGTACACATCTATATTTATACTACTGTCATGATCATTGTAATTCCTGCGTGTATTCATTACAGGCGCATACTTTTTATGTCTGTTTTCCGTTTCTTTTATTGTCTGCATCTTTTGAGCACTCTTTATATCCTGGTAACCCTTATTGTCAGTGAATCTTTTTTTGTATACATCCGTACTTGCTTCTTTTGCAGGATATGTATAAGGTCTCGTTCCGACACTCATATCAGAACTCTTTTGATAAAAAGGATTGTCTTTTTGATAATTCACACCTTTTTTATTATTTTCAAAACCACCCTGTACGTAACCTGCGCCGCCTCTTTTTCGCTTATTGAAAGCATCATTCGTATATGGTATATCACCTACTCTGTCAAAAACATCAAAAGCACTCTTTACCATATTTTCCGCACCGTAAAGCCCCTTTTCAAATTTATTTAAAGGCATATTGTTTTGGTGTTTAATAAAAGAACTGCTTTTCCTTAACTCTCCGCCAATACCTCCCATGCTCTTAATTCCCTCATTTACATATCTTCTCTCTGGGGCTTTCGCGGCATAAATCTTGTTTTGAGCATAAGAACTTACGGGCGTACTTACCGACTTCGCCGCAAAACTCCCTCCGCTCTTTTTATACCTGCCTTTCGAAGACTCCTGTCCTTTTCTTTTGTATGTATTTAAAGAAGAAGATACATTTTTTGAAGCGCCCTTCCCAACAGCTCTTCCTCCCGATACATAAGTAACTTTGTTTGCATTGTTCGCTATTTTAAATAATTCTTCGTATTTTGATTTTTTAACCACTTCTTATATCTCCCATACTACATTAATTTTTACATAAAACACTTTCAAGGGGTTTCACCCCTTATGAACCCCACGACTTTTTTACTCGCCTAAAAAAGTCGATAAAAACGGCGCCACTGGGCGTGGAGCCTTTAACGATTTTGACGCCTGTGTAAAACTCTGCCCGAGTTTTACTGGCGGAAAATCTATCCCCACCCATTTCATTGAAAAAGGGGGTGGCGGTAGCAACAATTCCCGAAAAAACGGGTAGTTTTTTCGAGGAAATCTTGTTGCGTTACAAGCCATCACGGCGATTGAGTGAAAGCATTTTTTCCATATTTTTGGGCTTCGGCAAAAATATGGTCGGGTTCTTAAGGGCAGACAGCCCTTAAAAGTGGGGTTTTAGGGGTGGAACCCCTTATAAGGGTAACCCCTTATAAGGAAATCTTCTCGCTTTGAAGCATCTTCATATCCATCTCGGTCTTTATTCTGTCGCCCTTTTCTTTCAATTTGTTTATCTTCTCTTCTCCGCTCTTTCTGGTTTTTACTATGTTCATCAAAACTTCTTTCGGTATCACACTGTCAACAGGTAGGTTGTTCGCATATTCCTCAAAAGTGATATGACCGGCGTTTAGCATGTTTCCAAGGCTGGATTCCCTTGCATATTTATCAAAAGGCGTATTAGGAGATACGTCTATTTTTATGTTTACCTTGAGCTTTTCGATTATGTTCTTCGGTATTACTCTGCTTACGTATACTTCTTTATCCTCTCCGCTTTTCTTTTCCTTATATCTTTCTTCATCCTCAGGTGCATACCCTCCGTTTGCATCCACACTGGGAATATCTCTTCCCCTTTCCTTCATTACCTCGCTTATGGCTTTCTTTACCACTATTCTCTTTCCTTCCTTTGGGGTATATACCTGCCACATCTCGAATACTATCTCTGCCGTATCCTCAAGGAAATCCTTAAACCTTATAAGCTGCTCGGTCAAATTCTGCTCGCTGGATTGCTGAACGGCGAGTATCGCCTGTCCGCTGGCTCTCTCGGGGTTAACGTCCCCCGTAACACTGTCTCCCGCCCCTGCCAAATCTTTTGTGTTGTTTATAAGCTCATCCTGCAAAGATTTGCTGTCAGGGCTCATGGTAGAAGGGTTTAAATATCCCGCTACTTTTCTTACGTCGTCGACCGTCTGATTGTCCGTAAATATAGCACTCCCCACCTTTGTTATACTGTCCGGGTTGCTTATTTTCTTCCCGTCGACAACGAGCTTCGGATAAGCTCCCATCATTACCGACAAAGCCCTTCTTGTAGCTGTCTTGTTTATTTCTATCTGGTTTGGTATAAGGTTTATTACTTCTCCCATTCCTCTGGCGCTTCCTTTTGTTTCTTCCCATACAAAATGTGCTATCGGATACTTAGTAAGCCCCAAGTCTCTCTCCTCTTCTATAACCGCATTCTCGGTGGATTTCTTGAACCATATATGTCCGTCTTTTTTAAAGAACTTGCTTATTACCAATACCATATTGTATAACTCGTCTTTTGCATAATCTCCCGACTGCTCCTTGGTCTTGTTGTCGCTCATTATTTTGTTTATATCATCTTCACTTAATTTGTTAAGCCCTGCTTCTCTGTTTTTTCTCGCTTCTCTTTTTACGCTCGCCACACTTCTTCTCGTTGTAATCAGTATGTACTCCTGCTCATTTAAATCCGAATTGTTCTCATTTTCATAATATATGTTAGTCTTGTTTATTATCTCAGGGCTTACTTCGTTTTCTTTTTCGTCATAATTAAGGTAAAGTATCCCTTCCCCGTTTATACATGCGTCTTTAAGCACAACCCTGGTTTTGGCGTTAATCTTCTTGTTCTCCCAAAGTATGCTTATATACTCATTCAGTTTGTCGCATAAATCCGTCATCTCCACCTGAAACTCAGGATCATCGAAATTGTTCGGAGAAAATACTATCCCGTACCCGTTGCCGTTTATTACACCTGTTTTGTATTTCACAATAGGCTTTATTATATTGTACGTTATCGGGCTTATAACTCCGCTCTCAACTCCTTTCCACTGATTCCCGTTAAAGAATCTGTACACCTTGTCCGTCTCTTCGTAAATATTCTTTTTACTCAAGAAATCTTTGCCTTTTTCGTATAATGTCCACTCACCGGTCTTTTTGTAATTTTCACTCTCAAACATCTTATCTTATCTCCTTTTGTCCTCTGCTTGTTCCATCATAATTTTCAATATTGCTCAGTGCTAAATTTATTTTGTTAAACTTTTCCTCTTCTTCTTTTGTAAACTTTAATTTTCTCTTGCTCGAAACAGTACCGCTTATCCCTTTGTCTTCCTTTATCTCTCTTCCGTTTCTCAGTCCGAGATTATACGAAAAAAGCACCGCTCCCATAGAAGCAATGCCGTATACCATAAAACATATTATAACTAAACTTGAATTCATACCAATTTTGTGAGTCCTCTCACAACCTCCTTTTCATTTCATCAAAAAAAGACACTATGTGTCTTTTTAATTTAACTCTATTTACTTAATACTCCCCAATATTTCAACCTTCCTTATTGAATAGAGAGGTAGGGGTAGCTTTTCCGTCCGCAAAATGAGGGTATCATTTTGCGAGACATCGAAAAG
>NZ_JAHZIA010000015.1 GCF_019420015.1 Anaerofustis sp. | reverse complement strand
TGTTTGAGGTGGGTTTACTATCGGAGTAAAGCTTTCTATTCCCATAGAACCTAAATTGCTCACCGTAAAGGTTGCGCCGCTCAATAAATCAGGGCTGATCTTACCTTCTGACGCCATAGCACCGAGTTCTTTTGCTCTTTTAGATATCTCGTTTAAAGACATTTTATTTGCATTAAATATGGTAGGAACCAAAAGTCCTCTTTTGGTATCAACGGCCATACCCAAATGAACATTATTAAATACCCTTAATTTTTCATCATCATAATGAGCATTAAAACTCTTATGATTTAAAATTACTCTTGATACGGCATACATTATTATGTCGTTTACGGTAATTTTTTCAAGTCCCAAACTTTCCATTGATGATTTTATTATTTTCCTGTATTTCATCATATTTGTGGTGTCAAAGCTACGATTAAATGTAAGCTGAGCCATATTGCTTAAAGATGAATGCATTGATTTTGCAATGACTTTTCTTACGTTTGAATGAGGAATATCTTCATATTCGCTTATTGTATTGTTTACATTATCTTCAATAAAAATAACATCTTCTTTGGATGATTTGTTTATTTTATATCCTTCTTTTGCGAGTTGTAATATATCTCTTTCTATTATTCTTCCATCGGGACCTGTAGGAATGGCTTTTGTTAAATCTAAGTGTTTTTCTTCAGCCATCATTTTCGCTCTCGGAGATATTTTTTCTTCGTTTACTTCTCCCGCTGAAATGATATTTGTACTTTCCGGTATTTCTTTTTTGGTTTCTTTTACTTCTTCTTTATCTTCTGTTTGTGTATTTGTCAAAAATTCGCTTATGTCTTCTCCTTCATTTCCGATAACACACACAACATCAAGACAAGGAACATCATCACCTTCTTCTGCCAAAATCTTTAAAATCATTCCGCTTGTCTGAGCTTCTTCTTCAAATGCGGATTTATCGGTTTCGTATTCGAATAATACGTCACCTTCATTTACCATATCACCTTCTTTTACGTTCCAATTAGTAATTATACAGCTTTCTACCGACTGCCCTTGTCTGGGCATTATAACACCGCTCGCCATATTTACCTCCTTAATTAAATAATGCATATTTAAAATAGTTTTAAACTATTTTTTGTCTATAAAATTTTCGATTATATAATCGGCAATTCTGTTTGAACTTTGTCCGTCTGTATATTTGTAATGAACATCGATAAACTTGTCATAATCGTTAAAATCGAATTTGTTTTCTTTTATCAGTTTTATTACCTCATCTGTTGTTGAAACCTGTTCTCCTATGACATCTTTTTTGAAGTCTTGATAAAATCCCGGATTTTTAATGTATTGTTCAAGATCGTAGACATATAAGATTAAAGGTTTTTTCAGTATTGCATATTCTATTATTGCTGAGGAATAGTCTGTTATAAATATATCGCAAACAGGCATTACCTTGTTTAATACATCCTCTTTATCCAAATAAATCAAGAAATCATCATCTTTTCCTGTTTTGGCTTTTGCACTTAAATGAGGTTTGTATACCAAAGTATATCCGAGATCTTTTAATTCTTCTTTCATTTTACTTATATTCAAATGAAGTTCGGTTTCCGCTTCGCTTCCTCTTCCTCTGAATGTAGGTGCATAAAGAATAATTTTTTTGTCTTTGAGAGAAGGATATTTTTCGTAGAATTCTTTTTTTACTCTTTCAAGTGTTTTTTCGTTGAAGAATAAATCTGTTCTTGCACTTCCCAAAATCAGAACTTTATCTTCATCCATACCAAAGGCTGTTGCATAATGTTTTTTTGAAAACTCACTTCCCATTATGCAGTAATCGTAATTTTTATGTCTGAATTTATCTTCTACCGATTCTCCTGTATTTTCTGCGTCGTTTCCGAATTTTTTAAGAGCTCCCGCCGCATGCCAAACTTGTATTACAATTGTTTTCTTTTTATGCTTTATTATATGAACGGGAAAGTAAGCGTTATCCACTATGAATACTCTTGATGTTGCAAGATGATAAACGCCTTTTATAAGTCTTAAAAGGTATGAAATTTTGCCTGTTAAAGAATAACTGTATTTATCAAATAAAAATACAAATTTTATATCTTTTCTTTTTTTGTTTAGAGCTCTGTAAATATACTTTATGTTTCCGTCCAAGATAGTATTTCTTGGAGTTGAAAAAGTTATTTTTTTGTTGTTAACGGGTATAAACCAAAAGATATAATAAAAAATGTGTAAAAATATATTTGATAAAATGTATTCGAGTTTATTCATTTAAGTCCCTTTCATGTATATGTTTTATAAAAATATTATACTTTATAATGTTTCTTTTGTCAAAGAATTTCGAAGCGAAACGTAAAAAATACTTATGTTTATTTTCACTGTGAAAGAAAAAGAAAGATATCTGTCGTTGAGTTTTTTTAGTATTTTAAAAACAAAGAAGAACGAGTGTTATCGTTCTTCTTTAATGTATTTAATATGTTTTTCATTTTTCTATTTTATAGGTATGATTTAAAATTCGGTGTTTTATATTGATTTTACTGTGAAAATACGATTGATAAATACAATCATTCAAAATATGGCTGCATATATAATCGGAATTATCAGTCCGGGCAGCATATTTAAGACTTTTATATCTTTTATTTTCATCAGTCCCAATCCTATACATATTACCATTGCGTATCCGACAAGACATATATTGTTTACAAGCATATCCGAAAGATAAGGGGATAAATATATTCCCAGAAGTGTTATTGCTCCTTGATATATTCCAACGCTTACTGCCGAAAAGTATACCCCAAATCCCAGTGTTGCGGTAAACAGTATTGCTATTGTACCGTCAAGAATGGATTTTGTGAATAGTATTGTATGATCTCCGTTTAGTCCGTCATTTAATGCTCCTATTATTGCCATTGCTCCGGTACAGAATAGAACAGAAGTAGGTATAAAACCGTCGGCAAATCCGTCTAAAGCAAATTTTTTTTCTATTTTTTTTACGAATGTATTTGATTTTTTGTCTAAGTCCAGAAGTTCTCCTATCAAAGTACCAACGACAAGACTTATTACCAGAAGTAAAGTGTTGCTTGTTTCCAGCATGCCTTTTTCGTTTATTGTTATTCCGGAGGTAATAATTCCGAGAAAGCCTACTATAATAGTAGAGAGCCCCAATATGGTTTTCATGCTGTCTTCAAGTTTTTTATTGACGATTTTTTTTAACATAAGTCCAATCGTACTGCCAATTAATATTGATATTATATTTACTATCGTTCCCATTTTGTACCTCTTAAAAATTACATACAGATATCTTACTATCTTTTAAAATAATTTTCAATAAAACTTGTAATCTTAGCTCACCAAAAGTATTTCTTTCACATAATATAATGTGAATAATGATTTAGGAGGGATTATATATTGAAAAAAGTTTTGGCACTGACGGTCAGTGCATTAATGTGTTTAGCTTGTTTTGTCGGTTGTGGTACGAACGAGTCCAAGCTTGAGAAAGTTAAAGTAAGCGAAGTTGCTCGTTCTATATTTTACGCTCCTCAATATGCGGCGATAAGCCTTGGATATTTTGAAGAAGAGGGAATTGATATAGAATTGACTACGGCTCAAGGTGCGGATAAAGTTACGGCTGCGGTACTCAGCGGTGACAGCGATGTGGGTTTTTGCGGTCCGGAAGCTACGATATACGTTGCACAGGGCGGTGAAAAGGATTATCCCGTAAACTTTGCACAGGTTACTAAAAGAGACGGTTCTTTTCTTGTAGGAAGAAAGGATGAAGCCGGAAAGTTCAAATACTCTGATTTAAAAGGTAAGCACATTATCGGAGGAAGAGCGGGAGGTGTTCCCGAAATGACTCTTGAATATGTACTTAAGAAAAACGGTATAGACATAAAAAAAGATATTAATCTTGATACTTCCGTTCAATTTGCCGCAATGGCCGGTACATTCGTAGGCGGAACGGGTGATTATGTTGCTTTGTTTGAACCCAGCGCAACGGAAGTGGAATCAAGCGGTCAGGGTTACGTTCTTAAATCTATAGGAGAAGAAAGCGGGGAAGTTCCTTACACGGTATATAATGCAAGAAAAAGCTTCATAGAAGAAAAACCCGAATTGATTCAAAGCTTTACAAATGCAGTGGCAAAAGGGCTTAAATATGTTCAGACTGCCGACAGTAAAGAAATAGCAGAGCAAATAGCAGAATTTTTCCCTGACAATGATAAAGAAACATTGATAAAAGTTATCGACAGATATAAAAGCATAGACGCATGGAAAGATACTCCTGTACTTACAAAAGATTCTTTTGACAGACTTCAGGATATTATGTCTTCAGCAGGACAGTTGGATAAAAAGGCCGAGTATAAAGATTTGGTAAATACAACATTTGCGGAAAAAACAAAATAGATTATTATAAGGAGTAGATAGAATGAGAAAGCCTTTAGTAAAAATTGACGATTTGGTAAAAAGTTTTCATACCAAAGACAGTATAATTACGGCGGTGGAAGGGTTTTCTCTGGATGTGTATGAAGGTGAGTTTATTGCCTTGGTTGGACCGAGCGGATGCGGTAAAAGTACTATTTTGTCTATTTTATCGGGGTTACTTGAGCCTAGCAGCGGCAGTTATAAGTTTAGTAAAGAAAATCCGAGCGTAGGATATATGCTTCAGCAAGATGAGTTGTTTCCTTTTAAAAAAATTATGGATAATGCTCTGCTGGGGCTGGAAGTAAGAGGCAGAGGGAAAATAAAAGAGGAAGACAGGGAGTATGTTTTGGGGCTTTTAAAAATGTACGGACTCGAAAATTTTCTCGAGGCATATCCAAGACAACTTTCAGGAGGGATGAGGCAGAGAGTCGCACTTATAAGAACTCTTGCTCTTAAACCCGATATATTGTTGTTGGATGAACCTTTTTCCGCTTTGGACTATCAAACAAGGCTTGCAGTGAGTGAAGATATAAGCCTTGCCATAAGAAGAAACAACAAGACGGCCGTTTTGGTTACTCATGACTTATCCGAAGCGATATCTCTTGCGGATAGGGTAGTTGTGGTTTCCGATAGACCCGCAAAAGTCAAGAGCATATATGATATCAACCTTTCAATCGATTCTTTAAGTCCAGTCGAGAGACGTAAGGCGAAGGAGTTTTCCGATTATTATGACAAGATATGGAGGGATTTGGATGTGCATATATGATGAAATAAAAAGCAAAGAGCATGAAGAATACTTAAGAAAAGCAAAAAGGGAAAAATTTATAGTTGTTTTTTCACGAATTGCCATTTTGTTTGCTTTTCTTATTCTATGGGAAGTAAGTGCCAGATTCGGTTTTATAAATCATTTTATAAGTTCTTCTCCAAGCAGGATTTTTAAAACAATAGTAGAACTTATAAGTACGGACAGTTTATATAATCATTTGTTTGTCACTACATTTGAAACCATGACCGGATTTATTTTAGGGACTGTGCTCGGAACACTTATAGCGATGCTTTTGTGGTGGAGTGAAAGATTTGCAAAGATTATGGATCCTTATTTGGTTGTGTTGAATGCTCTGCCTAAAGTAGCATTGGGACCTGTTATAATAGTATGGGCAGGTGCCGGTATGGGCTCCATTCTAATAATGACTCTTGCTATATCGATAATTGCCACAATAATAGGTGTTTATTCGGGTTTTATGCAGATTCCCGAAGAAAAAATAGTTCTTCTTAAAACCTTTAATGCAACAAAAATGCAGATATTTACCAAGGCTGTTTTTCCTTCCAGCATAAAAAATATCATAAACGCACTCAAAATAAATGTAGGACTTTCTTGGGTAGGCGTAATAATGGGAGAATTTTTGGTGAGTAAGGAAGGTCTCGGATATTTGATTGTTTACGGCTCTCAGGTTTTCAATCTCGATCTTGTAATGGCAGGAGTTGTGATTTTATCCGTTGTTGCCGGGTTTATGTATTTTTTAGTTTCATATCTGGAGAAAAAAGTTATTAAATATGATTAAAATATATTGAAAAATTTTCATTAATCGTATATAATGATGTTAATTTAATATAAGTTTTGGAAGAGATTATAAGAGAAACCATAACTGAAACACATATAGTGTGTTATTATGTTATGGTTTTTTTATATAAAATATATATTATACAAAGAGAGGTACATATTATATGGCTAATGTAACAATACTCGGTGCAGGTGCTATGGGCAGTGCTTTGTCCACTCCTTTAAGAAAAAACGGACATAAAGTAAATTTATGGGGTACTCATCTTGATGGTGAGATAATTGATCAATTAAAAAAAGACGGTACTCATATTAAACATAAATGTAAATTGGAAGAGGGTATCAATTATTTTTACAATGAAGAAATCGAAGAAGCTATTGAGGGTGCCGATTTAATCATTATGGGGATTACCAGTGACGGGCTTGCTGATATATTCAAAAAAGCCATTCCTTATTTAAAAGAAGGTATGGTGGTGGGAAGTGTATCAAAAGGTTTTGAATATGATTTGCATGATAAAAACAAAGTAATTATTCTTCCCGATATATTGGAACAATTGCTTCCGGAAGATTTAAAAGGTAAGATTCCTTTGGTTTTTGTGGGAGGACCTTGTAAAGCCGTTGAAGTTGTATGGGAATGCCCTAACTCAGTTGATTATGCAAGCAAAGATATAGAAGCTGCGAAATATATGAGAAGTCTTCTTGCAACGGATAAATACAACGTAGGAATCACAAATGATGTTATAGGCCTTGAAATTTGTGCTGCAATGAAAAATGCTTATTCCATAGGTCTTGGTATGGCCGAAGGGTTTAAAGATCTTGAAGGGAAAAACAATAATAACTGTAAGGCTGCTTTGTTTACTTTTGCTGTAGCGGAAATGGGTGTTTTAACCAAAGCTATGGGAGGAAGCTATGCTTCTGTAATAGGTCAACCGGGAGTGGGAGATCTTGAGATTACTTGTGAAGCCGGCAGAAACAGAATATTGGGAGAAGTTTGCGGTGCCGGAACACCGGGAAGTAAAGCCATAAAAGAAATGAGAGACAACGATATAACAGTGGAAGGTTACAATGCAATAAAATTTGCATGGGAACTTGTCGCTCAGCTTGAAGAAAAAGGTGTGTTGAAAAGAGAAAAACTTCCTTTCTTGGAAGCTTTGTATGATATTTTATATAACGATGCTCCGTCTTATGAAACGATTGTAAAAGTCATGAATAAATGTACGGGATTTGATTACGAATAGGAGGAATAAAAATGAAAAAGATAGCTGTTGGTGCAGATGCGGTAGGTTTACTTTTAAAGGATGAAATAGTTGATTATTTGAAAAATGAGGGTTATGAAGTCGATGATCTCGGTGTAAAAGAAGAAAGTGACAAAACATTCTATGCAAATGTTGCCGAAAAGGTTGCTTTGGCCGTAAGAGATGAAGATTATGACAGAGGGCTTTTGTTTTGCGGGACGGGTATAGGTATGAGTATTGCCGCAAATAAAGTTCCGGGAGTGTATGCGACGGTATGTCACGATCCTTACTCTGCGGAGAGGGCAAGTTTAAGCAACAATGCAAAGATTATTACAATGGGTTACAGAGTAATAGGAAAAGAAACCGCAAAGGTTGTATTGAAACATTGGCTTGACAATGATTTTGAGGAAGGATGCAAAAGTCAAAGCAATGTGGACGAAGTTGGAAAGCTGGATAACAAATACCGTAAATAATTGTTATTTAAGGTTTTGTATATTTATCATTTTTTCTTTTAGGACCGCCGATAAGGCGGTCTTTTTGTTTTGATTTTTTAAATATGTAAGGGACTTTTAGCTTTATAAACTTTTATTGTAAATTATAAAAAACAGATTGTAAGTATTGTATGGGATATATGATCTTTGTTAAAATAATTTATATAGTAATGTCAGAGGTAAGAATATGAAGAATAATGTTTATGTTGTAAATAATGTCATAGTTGATGGTATTTCTAAAGATTTTAAAACAAAGATGAGAGAAAGTGCTGTTTTTGCAGAAAAGAGGAGTATGGAACAAATACAGCCTTGTAAGGAGTTTTATAATATTCAATTCGATAAATTGATTTATGAGGACTTAAAAAAGGAACTGGACAGATATGAAAATGTGTTTCTTGTTTTTGATGTGGCAAAAAACAGAAGTTTGTTTGATAGGATAACAGAGGATAAGGACAATGATGTTTATATTGAATCAAATCTTGCTGTGGAAACTTTGTTTGGTGATATGATATCATACAAGGTGATGAATGCCGAAAGTTCTGAGTTTACGGCACCTGATTTTCAAAGTGTAAATTTGATAAAAAACGTCAGTTCTATGAATATATCTTATGTTAAGACTAATTTGCTTAAATATTTTTATGAAAAAATCGAGATTTATGTTATAAATAATGGAAAAGCAGAAAAAATAACATTGAGAGATTTGAGCACAAATGAAGAAGATGATTGCAGTATTTTACTGTTAGTTCCTAAATATGATTTTTTATCTGTAAAAGGTGATTTTAAATCTTTTATGGAATTGATAGCATATTTACGAAGTGATAAGGGATGTCCCTGGGACAGGAAACAGACGCATAAGAGTTTAAAAAAGCATTTGCTTGAAGAAACTTATGAGGTTTTGGATGTTATTGACAAAGAGGATATGAACGGTTTATGTGATGAACTTGGTGATTTGCTTCTTCAGATTGCTCTTCACGGGCAAATAGCCAAGGAAAAGGGTTTTTTTGATGAAGATGATATTATATATAATATATCAAACAAGTTGATAAGAAGGCATCCTTATGTGTTTGCGGATGTACATTTGGAGGGGGATGATACTTCAAAAGTTTGGAATGATGTAAAAAAAGAAGAAAAGTCTTTCAAAAATTATACTCAGTCTCTTAAAGATGTTCCAAAGGGCTTCCCTGCCTTGGTGTATGCTCAAAAAATACAAAAGCGAGCAGCTGACGCAAACTTTGATTTTGAAAATTATGAGCAAGCCTTAAGCAAAGTTTACGAAGAAATCGAAGAATTGAAAGCCGAGATTGAAAATAATGATTCTGAAGCTTTGATAATCGAAGGAGGGGATTTGCTTTTTAGTACAGTTAATGTACTCAGACTCCTTGGAGTTGACTGTGAAGATGCTTTAAGGTTATCTTCAAGTAAGTTTGTAGAGAGATTTTCTATGATGGAAAGTATAATTGAAAAGGATAACAATGATATTGTGACATTAAAGGGAGATTTTTGGGAAAAATATTGGGAAAAGGCTAAATTACTATTGAAATAAATATATTTTTTGGTAAAATATAATCTAGAGTTTGAAAGTTGAAATATCAACAAATATAAATTTGGAGGAAAGATTAAATGAATAAATCAGAATTAGTAAACGCTTTAAGCGAAAAAACTGGTCTTACAAAAAAAGAATGTGAAAATTGTTTAGGCGCATTCGTTGAAACTATTACTGAAACTCTTAAAAAGGACGATAAAGTTTCATTGGTAGGCTTCGGTACTTTTGAAGTAAGAGATAGAGCAGAAAGAAAAGGTATTAATCCTCAAACAAAAGAACAAATTACTATACCAGCAAGCAAAGCTCCAGTTTTTAAAGCAGGAAAAGCATTAAAAGATTCTTTAAACTAATATTAAATAAAATATAATTATAAAAAGATACCTGATACGAAGGTATTTTTTTATTGTACTTTATGTTATAATAAACATATTTAAAAAACGGGAGTGATAGGATGCCTAAATATGATGCAATTATACTAGGTTTAGACGGGAGCAAAAAATTCTTTGAACTTGGCTCATTTACAGCATTTTTAGAAAATAAGATGAGATTCAAAGCTGTTTCGGCAGGAGGAATGGGTATAATCAATGCTTGCTTTCTTGTATGTAATGATATAAATCAAGCGATTAAATTTTGGACTATGGCAATAAATACGGATTTGTTTAAAATAAACGAAATTATTGCAGATATTTACGAAAATGAATGGTCAAAACTGGATGATACCTCTTTTGTTAATTCTTTTACTAAGTTTTTATCTTCGGATAAGAGGTTGTATGAACTTAAAAAAGCTTTGAAAAAATATATATCAGAGGACGATGTAAGAAAGAGCGACGTTGAGCTGTATATAGATACGATTAATTTATCGAATCTTAATTTTGAAGCTATAAATTTAAAAAGTATTCCCTTCGGTCAGTTTCATTCGTATATACTTTTATCTCTTTGTTTTCCTGAGATTTCCAGAGTCGGTAAAAGCTCTGGTTTGGTTAATTCGTATAATAACAATCTTGTTAATATTCTTGTGGATAAAGGTTATAAAAATATTCTTTCTTTGGAGGAGACGATTGAACCTTTATCTTTCAGAAAGGTTACCCTTTTAAAAAGCAGTGATTTCTTGGAAGCTGAAAATTCCTGTGAAAGTAAATTGATGAAGGAACAGATAATGACAGGTTATTTGGATACGCTAAAATCAATTGGAAAAGTATCTGGGAAAATATATTATATAGATTATATTGAAGATGATGATTATAAGTCTTTTGACGTACATATAGGAGATTTATTTTCGGATAATAAAGATTATTTGATTATGGAGCTTTTGGGGTTAAATGTTTTAAATAAAAACCTTGTAAGAAAAAGCATATGTGATTTGATTAAGTTTTCCGAATTCAGAAAAGAAAACAACGCTTTATTATCTCTTCTGGAGAATTTGGCATGTATATTTCATGTGGAAGAAAAGAAAAAATATACTTTTTTCGAGTTGAAAAACGAGATAATCAAATCATTTAAAAGTGAAGCAAAGATGCATTTAGCAAAAATAGGGGACAGGGATATTTTAAATTCCATAATCTATGACAGTACTCCTGTTTTTTATGTGGATAAAGATATATTTATGGATTATTTCCTTATCTTGATAAGTGCAAAGCCCGAAAATTATCATGTTATAGCAGGAATGTTTTCTAAAGTTCCCGATAAAATTAAACTTGGCATTGTTGCTCTTATATATTTATTGTATTAAAAAAGCAAGGTGGGTACCCCTTGCTTTTTATTTTCTTATTCTTATAAAAAAATCTTTAATAAGTTCACTGCATATTTTTTCTTCTATTCCAGAATAAACTTCTGTATTTTTTGCTTTGTTATGGCTTAACAGATTGTATTTGCTGCCGCAAGCTCCGTATTCGATATCCATTGCTCCGTATACAACTTTGCTTATTTTAGCGTTTATAATCGCTCCTGTACACATGGGGCAGGGTTCTAATGTTGAATATAATGTACACCCGCTTAAGTTATAGGTATTTAACTTTTCACAGGCTCGTTTTATTGCGGTTATTTCTGCATGTGCTGTCGGGTCGTTGTTTTTTACGACTTCATTATGAGCACATGATATTATTTCATCTTCCTTTGTTATAACCGCTCCTATCGGAACGTCATTTTGACATTGTTTGGCTTCCTCTACGGCTAAAAGCATATATTTATTCATTTAATCGGAAAGAAGACTCCTTAGTTTTTGATTTTTTTCGATTATCAAAAGCAGAGGTAGTCCTATAACATAAAGACTTACTGCTTGACCTATACATACACTTATAAAACCTGCAACAAAAGGTATTGCCGCCATTTTATACAGTACAAATCCTACGAATATGCCGTTATATATTATGCTTGGAAGCTCCATTAGGTATTTGTTTTTGATTTTACTTGCTGTTATGGCTGCAAGGAGTGTTGCAATGGAACCGAAAGCTATATCTATAAGCCCGAAAGGACTCGCAAGATTGGAAAGTATACATCCTACAAACAATCCCGGGATTGCCGCAGGGGTAAAGAATACGAGTATGTTTAGTGCTTCTGATACTCTTACTTGATTTTCTCCGAAAGCAATTGGAGAAATCAACATTGTGCTTACAATGTATAAAGCAGCTATTATGGCCGCTTTGGTTAAAAATTTTACTTTTACGTTTGTTGTCGTCATTTTGGCTCCTATCCACCGCAAAAAAAGCTCTTTTAAAAAGAGTTTGGCGGTTTTATTATTATATTTCATAATAACGGTATAACAGCCTTAGGTACCCCTAAAGGGTATATGAAAAACCATGAAACCACGACGTTTCATATACCAGTAAAAACAAGAGGAATATTCCTCTTGTTTTTGCCTCTTATACATATGTTATTATTGGCGTTATTTATTCAACCGTAACGGATTTTGCAAGGTTTCTTGGTTTGTCTACGTCACAGTTTCTTGCCACTGCAAGGTAGTATGCAAGTGTTTGGAGATAAACAACAGTCGGAATAACCGTTAAATCATCCATCACATTGTCGATATATACTACATCGTCGGCTTCTTTTTCTACATTCGAATTTTGTTCTTTTGCGAATGCTACTATATAAGCTCCTCTTGCAACAACTTCTTTTATGTTGCTGAGCATTTTTTCGAATAGAGCATCTTGAGTGCAAAGAGCGATTATTAAAGTGCCTTCTTCTACCAATGCTATAGGACCGTGTTTAAGTTCTCCTGCTTGATAAGCTTCTGAATGAATATATGAAATTTCTTTCATTTTTAAAGAGCCTTCAAGGGATAAGAAATAATCAAGTCCTCTTCCAAGGAAGAATACATCGTGTACTTTAAAATGTTCATAAGCAATTTTCTTGATGTCTTCTTCTTTTGCCAAAACATTTTCTACATTTTTATCTATATTCATTAATCCTGAAGCTATTTCTTCAAAGCTTTCGTCGCTTAATTTTCCTGTAAGTTTACCGAACAATAAAGCTATAAGGTACATACTTACAACTTGAGTCGAATAAGCTTTTGTTGAAGCAACCGCTATTTCAGGACCTGCCCATGTATAAAGCACATCACTTGCTTCTCTTGAAACCGTGCTTCCGACTACGTTTGTAACTGCAAGGACTCTGGCTCCTTGAGCTTTTGCAAGTCTCATTGCAGCAAGAGTATCTGCTGTTTCTCCTGATTGAGAAATTGAAATCAATAATGTATGTTCGTCTATGATAGGATTTCTGTATCTGAATTCACTTGCAATATCAACTTCAACAGGGATTCTTGCGTATTTTTCAATTACGTTTTTTCCTACGTTACCGGCATAATATGCAGTACCGCAGGCAACGATGTATATTTTGTTTATTTTATCCAAATCTTCTTTTGTAATTGTTATGTCATCAAGCTTTACTTCATGTTTTTCTACGTCAAGTCTTCCTCTTAAAGTATCTCTGATTGCTCTAGGCTGTTCATGGATTTCTTTTAGCATGAAGTGTTCGTATCCGCCTTTTTCCGCGCCGGCAGCATCCCAATTTACTTTTAATATTTGCTTTCCTACTTTTTTACCTTCTTCGTCATAGATTGTAACGTTGTCTTTTGTTATTACGGCTATTTCGTCATCATCCAAAAGGTAAATATCTCTTGTGTGTTTAAGTACGGCAGGAATATCACTTGCAATGAAGTTTTCTCCTTCGCCTTTTCCGATGATTAAAGGGCTGTCTTTTCTTACTGCAATCAGTTCGTCAGGATTATCCTTGCACATAACTGCAAGAGCGTAAGAGCCCGATAATTTTTTTGTTACTTTTTTTACTGTAGAAAGTAAATCACCGTCATATAAATCTTCAATCAGATGAGCCGCAACTTCCGTATCCGTATCGGAAATAAATCTGTATCCTTTTTCTACCAATTCTTCCTTAAGTTCAATGTAGTTTTCGATGATACCGTTATGCACTATAACGATTTTTCCGTTATGGCTTGCATGTGGATGTGAGTTTATATCCGATGGTTCTCCGTGAGTTGCCCATCTTGTATGTCCTATACCTATATTTCCTTCTATATCGTGTTTTTCTAAGCTTTCTCTTAAATTGTCCAGTCTGCCTTTATGTTTTCTTATATCTATGTTTCCGTCTTTAAAAACGGCGATTCCCGCAGAGTCATATCCTCTGTATTCCAGTTTTTCAAGACCGTCAACTAAAATGTCGCTCGCTTTTTTATTTCCTATATAACCTACTATTCCGCACATATTTTTTATGTTCTCCTTAAAATTTTAATTTTTTAATTAAAGTTTTAAATCTGAATTTGTCCTTAAAATTACTTTTAAGTTTTGCCAGACTTTAAGGAATACTTCTATCCCAAAGGGTATCCGCCGAAATTTCGATAAACCCTTTTCCTCGTCAACCATACTTAATATATTCAGGAATTCGGTTCGGGCGCTTTGATTTTAAATTCCTGTTTAAAAACCTCCTTTATACATTATATCAAAAGAACAATAAAAGTAAAACCAAATTAATTTATTTTTAATGTTCTGTTTATATTACTTATAAAAAGTTTAAAAGAGACAGTAAACTGTCTCTTTTGTTTTGATTATTATTTTTAATATTTCTATACTTTATTGGTTGATGTTGCAATTACGAATGCTATCGCATATTCTTTTTCGTGGGATATAGACAGTTTAAAATCATGAATGTTATTTTCTTTCATTACAATTTTTGCATTACCATGGAGTTTTATGAAAGGTTTATTTTCGCTGTCTTTTATGATTTCTATATCTTTGAATTTAATTTTATTCATACCTTTTCCTATAGCTTTCATGGTGGCTTCTTTTGCGGCAAAATAGCCGCTGATGCTTTGGGGGCTGAACATTGTGCTTTCAAAGTAATCTATTTCTTTTTCTGTGAATATTTTTTTTAAAAATAAGCTTTTGTGTTTGCCGTTTATGATTTTTTCTATTCTGCTTACTTTTACTATATCGACTCCGTTTGATATTATTTGTTTGTCAATCATTAATTTATACCTTTTGTTATTATAAAATGCAAAAAGACCTTTCCGGATACGAAAGGCCTTAAATAGTCTATATAATCATACTAACCTAAAGCATTGACTTTTTTAGCTAATTGAGCTTTTTTTCTGTTAGCAGCGTTTTTATGGATAACACCTTTGCTTGCAGCCATGTCAAATTTCTTGCTGGCTAATTTACATGCTTCGTTAGCTTTTTCTACATCATTAGATAAAACAGCTTGTTCAAAATCTTTTTCAACAGTTTTTAAGTTAGTTTTGATAGCTTTATTTCTAAGTCTGCTTTTTTCGTTTGTAATCGCTCTTTTCTTTGCAGATTTAATGTTTGCCACTTGCTACACCTCCACTTTAAATAGTCTCGCGAATGATATTATAGCATTTCTATATATCAAATGCAAGCATTTTTTTCCTTTCTTTTACAATGATTTTTAAAAATATTGATGTTTATATTGCATACTGCTCTTGTTTTTTCAAAATCACTGTTGCTTTGTTTTTGTTTGTGCTTAAATCCTTACAATTTTGTGTTTCTTTTTGGTATTCCAAAAGCCCTTTATCCAAAATTTCAACAGCTTTTATTAAATCTTCTGACTTTAATACATAAGCTATTCTTACTTCGTCTACTCCCAATTCTTTTGTAGAATAGAATTCGCTTGCGGGACACAGCATTACGGTTTCGTTATTGAGAGTATATTTTTCCAAAAGCCATTTTGAGAATTCATGTGCATTTTCAACAGGCAGTTTTGCTATTAGATAAAATGCTCCCGCCGGTTTTTTTACTTGTATTCCTTTTATTTTTTTTAGTCTTGAGTATATTGTATCTCTTCTCTTTTTGTATTCTTTGATTACATTATTTATGTATTCTTTGCTTGTATTTTTAAGTACTGCGGCAGCTCCCACTTGGTCTATATAAGGTGCGCATAATCTTGCCTGTGCAAGTTTTAATACATGAGACATGAATTCTTTGTTTTTTGATGCGAGAAGTCCTATTCTTGCTCCGCATGCCGAAAATCTTTTTGATATACTGTCTATTATTATTACCCTTTCTTCCATATCTTTGATGGTTGAAAAGCTTATGAAATTTCCGTCATATACAAATTCTCTGTAAACTTCGTCGACTATTATAAACATATTGTTTTCTTTTGCAATGTCGCAAAGTAGTCTTATTTCTTCCCTTGTATAAACCCTTCCAGTTGGATTTGATGGGTTTGTTATGCAAAAGGCTTTAGTTTTGTCTGATATATGTTTTTTAATTTCTTCTTTACATGGCAGTCTGAAATTATCTTCCGGTTTGGTCGTTATCGATACCATGTTTATTCCTGCCTGAGTGGCAAATATATTGTAATTTGTATAATAAGGTTCTAATACTATTATTTCGTCTCCTTCATTACAAAGGGTTAAGAATGAAAAGAGTATAGCTTCGCTTCCGCCGTTTGTTACTATCATGTCTTCTTTGTGTATGTTTGTACCTATTTGTGAATAGTATTCTTCAAAGGCTTCAAGCAGTTCTGGTATTCCCCTTGAATTTGTGTATGACAATATGTTTTCGTCAAAATTTTTTACGGCGCTGAAAAATTCTTTTGGCGTTACTATATCCGGTTGACCTATGTTTAGTTGATATACATGGACTCCTTCTTTTGTTCTTTTTTCTTGTATTGGGGCAAACTCCCTTATCGGTGACTGTCCTATTGATGTAACTTTATTTGAAAACATAATATTCTCCTCATTATTTTTATTTTCTATTGATATGCTATCATAAAATAAAGTATATTTCAAGTATTAATTTAATAAATAAATATATTATCTTTTTATACGTTATTATAATATGTGAATAATAAAAATATGTTAATTATATTAAGAAAATATATACAGCCGTTTATGTTTGTTTTATTAAATTAAGTAAAAGGAAGAAAAATTTTATTTTTTTAATTTGTTGATATATTGTCAAAAAAATGATATATTTAGTTAGTAAATGCTAACTAAAGTTTGGTTTGTATTTTTTTTAAATTTGTTATAAAATATTGATATTTAAAATTAAGAAAGAAGGGTTAATATGACAAAGGTAGATATTGTTTCAGGTTTTTTGGGAGCAGGAAAGACTACTTTTATAAAAAAACTAATCGGTGAGGTTTTTCACGGCGAAAAAATTATATTGATAGAAAATGAGTTTGGAGAGATAGGTGTTGACAGTGGTTTTTTGAAAGATTCCGGTGTTGAAATAACTGAGATGAACTCGGGATGTATCTGCTGTACATTGGTGGGGGATTTCAGTAAAGCTTTGGAAGATGTAATAAATACATATTCGCCAGACAGAATAATTATAGAGCCTTCGGGAGTAGGTAAACTTTCAGATGTGGAAGGGGCTGTTTTGAATGTTAAGGATAAACTGGATATTGTTCTTGACAGTAAAATTACCGTTGTGGACGGCAAGAAGGCAAAGATGTATATTAAAAACTTTGGGGAATTCTTTAATAATCAAGTTGAAAGTGCAAACGTAATAGTATTAAGCCGTACACAGATGATGAGTGAAGATAAGATTAATGATTGTATAAATTTATTAAAAGAACATAATGAAAAAGCGAATATAATAACCACTCCGTGGGATGAGTTAGACAGTGATGTGATAAAAAATGCAGTTATGAAATTCGACGGAGAAAATGAACTGTTGGAAGAAGTAATCAAGAAGGAAAATGAACATCGTCACAGTCATGGTGATGGGTGCGGATGTAATCATGACCATCATCATGAGCATAACCACGAATGCTGTGAACACAGTAATGAACACGAAGGACATCACCACAAGGACTGTGGATGCAATCACAAGCATAAACATGAACATCACCATCATGATGAGCATCATGAATGCAGTCATGAGCACCACCATGATCATACATGCTCATGCGGTTGCGGGCATCATCACCATGATGCTGATGAAGTATTTTCAAGTTTTGGAATGGAAACCGTACACAAATATTCCAAAGATGAGTTAAATGATATTTTGGAACAACTTGCCGACGGCAGCACTTTTGGAGTGATTTTAAGAGCCAAAGGCGTTGTAAACGGTGAGAGCGGTATTTGGTATGAGTTTGATTTGGTTCCCGGAGAATACGAGATAAGAGAAAGAAAGGCCGATTATACCGGTAAAATATGCGTAATAGGAACCGATTTGAAAAAAGAAGATCTAAATAAATTATTTGGCTGTTAAGAGGTAAAGAGATGAATACACCGATATTTGTTGTTTCAGGTTTACTTGAAAGCGGTAAAACCACACTTATTAAAAATATGTTCAGAAGCCCGGAATTCAGAAATAACGGACCTACCTTGCTCATAGTTTGCGAGGACGGGGAAGAGGAATATGACAGAGAGTTTTTGACTTCTTGCAATGTGCATAAAGTAACGGTCGAAGAGTGTGAAAAGTTTACGCCTTCTTTACTTCAAAATTATGAAGCTTTGTATCGTCCAAGACAGATTATTATAGAATACAACGGTACATGGAAAATGGATATGCTTCTTGATACAAAGCTTCCTTTGGGTTGGGAGATAGCCAGTGTTTATTCTGTTGTTAACTGTGAGAGTGCAGAGCTTTATATGCTTAATATGAGAGCGATGTTTATGGAGCCTTTGGGTTTATCCAGTTTGATAATATTCAACAGATATGAAGACGGAATGGACAGAGCCAAACTTAGAAGAAACATAAAGGCGTTGAATCCTATGGCTCAGATTGTTTTTGAAAGAGTTGACGGAAGTGTGGTTGAAGAGACGTCTGAGGACCTTCCCTTTGATATAAATGCTGATGTTATAGAAGTGAAGGACGAAGATTATGGTATTTGGTTCATTGATACTTTGGATAACCCCGGACATTATATAGGCAAAAAGGTTAAATTTAAGGCTCAAGTGTATACAGATAAGTCTCTTCCGATGAAAACTTTTGTTCCCGGTAGATTTGCGATGACATGCTGTGCTGATGATATACAGTTTTTAGGGCATGAGTGCAGATATTTTAAGAACAAATTGGGTTTTAATAGCAGGGACTGGGTAGATGTGTGGGTTAGAGTGGAATATGAATTTAACCCTCAGTACGGCGAAGATATTCCTATTTTATATTTGGAAAAAATAAAAGGAGCATCAAAACCTTCGGATGAATTGGTATATTTTATTTGATATTTAAAGAATGTGTTTTATGATGTGAATTTAAATTATTAGAGAATTTTTATTAAATTAACACAAAAGGGACAGAATCCTTTTGTGTTTGCATTGCATATATTTGAGATCTTTCCGGTAAAATAAATTTTGTCTTTTATTTAAGCCTGTTTGCCCATTAATGGCAGCAGGTTTTTTTATGTCGTTTTGTATTGTTGTGTCAAAAAATGCGGAAAATTGTTAAATAAAAGTTAAAAATGTTGAGTTATTACATAATAACATATATAATCTATTATGTTAAAAGGAGAGAAGTATGGAGAGAAAAAAAAATATAAAAGTTAAAAAAACAATAAGAAAAACAAATAACTCAAATAAAATAAACAATGATAAACCGAGGCTTAATTTAGGTAATAAATCCAAAATTCCTTTTATTATCGGCGGAGCCGTTGTTGTATTAGTTGCTGTGATATTTTTATCATACAATATTCTCTTGGGTGCCGTGGATAAATCGACGGGGCAAACCAAGGAGATTTTTATTGAAGAAGGCTCTTCTTTAAGTGGTATTACAACTGTACTTAAAGAAAATGATCTTATAAAAAACGAAACTGCATTTAAGATTTATGTTAAAATTTCCGGTAAATCAAATGATTTAAAGGCAGGGTATTATTCTCTTTCTCAAAAGCTTCCCGCAAGTGAGATAGTAAAATCCTTAGTTAAAGGCGGAACCAGCAAAACGACTTCGATAACCATAAAAGAAGGTTTGGATCTTAACAGAATCGGAGATGAGTTTGAAAAGAAAGGTCTGTTTACAAAGGAAGAGTTTTTGAAAGAAATCAAAGACAATGCGGATTTTTACAGGAGCAATTATGATTTCTTGTCAAGTGTTCCAAAAGACAGAGAATATATATTGGAAGGATATTTGTATGCGGATACTTATGATGTATATGTAAAAGCTCTTCCAAGAGATGTTATAACAAAGATGCTTGACAGATTTGATCAAGAATATACGGATGAATATAAGAAAAGAACTAAGGAAATGGGAAAAACCATTGACGAAATTGTTACGATGGCTTCCGTTGTGGAAAGAGAGACTATTTTGGATTCAGAGCTTCCTACGATTGCCGGAGTATTTTATAACAGAGTGGATAAAGGAATGATGCTGCAGTCGTGTGCAACGCTTCAATATATATACAAAGATTATCAATTTTCGTTTACGGATTCTCAAAAGAATATAGATTCTCCGTATAACACATATAAATACGAAGGGTTGCCTGCAGGTCCTATATCGAACTTCAGAGGTTCGGCATTAAAGGCTGCTTTGTATCCGGAAAAGACTGACTATTTGTATTTCTGTACAAAAAATGACGGTACAGGAGCAAGTGCCTTTGCAAAGGATTTAAGCGGGCATGAGGCGAATATAGAAAAATACAGCAAGAACTGGGAATAAATTATGATAGAAGAAGTAACAAAAGAGTATTTGGACGGGCTTATCACTCTTTCTTGTGATTTAAGCCCTCTTCATGAATTCAGAACAGAAGCAAAGGAAGAAGGTATTCCTATAATAACAAAGGATGTTGAAAGGCTTATAAGTATACTGCTCAAATCAAGCAATTCGAAAAGATTGTTTGAAGTTGGGAGTGCAGTGGGATACTCTGCTTGCGTTTTTGCACAAAACATGGGTAAAGACAGCTATGTAAAGACTGTTGAAAGAGACGAGATAAGGTATATACAGGCTAAAAACAATATTAAAAAATACGGTTATGAGGATAATATAGACTTATTTATGGATGATGCCGGAGAGCTTTTGAAAAACGAAAAGGAATCATATGATGTTGTGTTTTTGGACGGCAATAAGGGACATTATATTCATATGCTTGACGATTGTAAGCGTATTTTGAAGTCCGGAGGACTTTTGATTTGCGACAATGTTTTGTTCAGAGGTATGATAGACAAGAGTAAGCCTTTGGTAAGAAGAAAGATTACCATTGTAAAAAGACTCAGGACTTTTTTGGAAGCAATAAGTAAGGACGAAGAATTGATTACTTCCGTTTTGCCAATCGGTGACGGACTGAGTGTGAGCATAAAAAAATAATCATTTTATTAAAATTATGCTGGTAATTTATTAACTTTATGTTATAATTGAATTAATATTGATAAAGATAAAAATTAGGAGGAACTATATAATGTATTCAAAAAATGTAACTATTACAAATCCTACAGGTCTTCATGCTAGACCAGCATCACAATTTGTACAAACTGCTGCTAAATTTTCATCTGAAATTCTTTTAGTAAAGAACGGAAATGAAATTAACGCAAAATCTATCATGGGCGTTATGGCTGGTGGATTATCTCAAGGTACAGAATTGGAAATCAGAGCTAACGGTGCTGATGAACAAGAAGCTGTAGATACATTAGCAGCTTTAATCGAAGACGGTTTCGGTGAATAATTAGTATTTATAAATAAAAGACATATCTTAGTGATATGTCTTTTTTATTTGTTTTAATCAGTATTTATATTCTTTTATATATTCCTCCAGTTTTTCTATGTATTTTTTTGCTGGAATACTTAAGCTTACATTTTTATGTTTTATGTATCCCAGTTTTATTATTTCGTCGGATTCCAACGGTATGGATACAAGGTTGCTTCCGTTTAGTTCTACGCTGAGTATTCCCGTCGTTATAGTGTACCCTTGGAGTCCTATTAAAAGATTGGAAAGGGTCGCTCTGTCGCTTACAAGCAAGTTTTTTTTGTGAGATAAAGTACTTAGGATTTCTTCCGAAAAATAAAAAGAATTGTGTGTTCCTTGTTCAAAGGAAATTCTAGGATACGGATCCAAGTCTTCTATTTTTATTTTTTTCTTCTTTGCCAAAGGATTGTCTGCACTTATGAATATGTGGGGTTTTGCATCAAACAAATGGGTAAAAATCAGACCGTTGTCTTTTATGATTTTATTAAGTACTTTTTCGTTAAAATCGTTTATGTATATTACACCTATTTCGCTTCTTAAGTTTTTTACGTCTTCTATTATTTCATGAGTTTTGCTTTCTCTTATTGCAAACTCGTATTCATCTTGATCGAATTCTTTTACCGTGTTTACAAAGGCATGAACGGAGAAAGCATAATGTTGAGTTGAAACGGAGAATAATCTTTTTGAAGGCGCTTTTTTCATATATCTTTGTTCTAAGAGTTCAGCCTGTTCCACGACCTGTCTTGCATACCCCAGAAACTCCGCCCCGCTTGTAGACAGGGATATTCCTCTGTTGGAACGCAGAAATATTTCTATTCCGATTTCATTTTCCAATTCTTTTACGGATTTTGAAAGACTAGGCTGTGTTATGAACAGTCTGTTGGCGGCTTCGTTGATGGATCCGCAGTTTACTATTTCGATTATGTATTTCAGTTGTTGCAGTGTCATTATTTTTTACCTTTATTTTACATTTTTTTAATATATATTTAACTAATATAATATATATTATAACATATTATATAAGTTGTTATTACAAATTTACATATTTAAAATTTGTTGTTAGGAGATTGAATTGCAGGAATCTTTAATAAGTATAATAAATGATTACGGATATTTAGGCATAATGTTTTTGATTTTGGCGGAAAATGTTTTCCCTCCAATACCTTCCGAAGTTGTGCTTCTTTTCGGTGGATATTTAACGACAGTGACGGATATGAATCCGTTTGTCGTTATAATATTTGCGACAATAGGTGCAGTTTTGGGTGCATTGGTATTGTATTCTTTGGGGTATGTATTAAAACGGGACAAATTAAAAGCTCTTTTCTCCGGTCGTTTTGGGCAGATTTTGCATTTGAAAGAAAGGTATATAGATTTGAGCTATAAGTGGTTTGTGAAATATAAAAACAAAGCGGTACTGATATGCAGATGTATTCCTGTGGCTAGGAGTTTGATTTCCATACCTGCGGGACTTTCGAGGATGAATTTGTCTGTTTTTTTGATTTTGAGTACTTTGGGGACTTTGATTTGGAATACGGTGTTGGTATTGCTGGGGAACTTTATGGGGGATGCTTGGGAAGTCTGTATTCCTTATTTAAAAGGATATTTTGAAGTTGTGGTTGCAGTCATTTTGATTTTGGGAGCTTTGTATATATTTTATTATAAAAAAAAGAAACGTGAAAGCGGGATTGGATAATTTTCGGAAAGATTTAAATTTTTATAAAGGATTTTTATTTGTTTTTTAGGATACTGTTGGTTTAAAGTGTTTTTATATCACTTTTCTTTTATGAGCGTTTTTTTACTTTCTTTTGCAAATCTTGACAAAAAAATAAAGTTCATATAAAATATTAAACAGGTAGCGTATCAGTACGGTACCTGATTTTTATTATCGGTGATAATTTATGATATTTTAAAATTGACGGGAGAAATTTTATGGAGACTAATCAAATAGGTATGCTTGTCGTTATTTTTGTATATCTGATAGGCATGGTTATAATAGGAGCTTATTTATCTAAGAAAAATGAGACTGCAAGCGATTTTTATCTGGGAGGAAGAAAGCTAGGGCCTTTTGTTACCGCCATGAGTGCGGAAGCGTCGGATATGAGCAGTTGGCTTCTTATGGGGCTACCCGGAGTTGCTTATCTATCGGGGATTGCCGATGCGGGATGGACTGCAATAGGGCTTGCGGTCGGTACATATGTAAACTGGCTTATAATTGCAAAAAGAATAAGGATTTATACGGAAGTTTCAAAAAATTCTTTTACCCTTCCTGATTTCTTTTCAAATCGTTTCAGAGAAAAAAAGAAAGTACTTATGTTGATATCTTCATTGTTTATTATAATTTTCTTTATTCCTTATACAGCATCGGGTTTTGCCGCATGCGGTAAATTGTTTTCAAGTTTATTCGGAATAGATTATTTTACGGCAATGGTTGTAAGTGCCGTTGTTATAATATTGTATACTGCGCTTGGCGGATTTCTTGCTGCCAGTACAACTGACTTTATTCAAAGTATAATCATGTCGGTTGCCCTTGTTATCATTCTTGTTTTCGGTGTCGGTGCCGCCGGAGGGTTTGATGCTGTTATTAGCAATGCAAAAGAACTTCCCGGATATTTAAGCATGATTGCAACCCATGATATGGTATCAGGTTCAGCCAACAGTTACGGATTTTTAACTATAGTTTCAAAAATGGCATGGGGACTTGGGTATTTTGGAATGCCTCATATACTTCTCAGATTTATGGCTATTGAAGATAAAGATAAATTAAAAACATCAAGAAGGGTTGCTTCTCTATGGGTTGTTATATCAATGTTTGCTTCAATATTGATTGGAATTATAGGTTACGGAATGACAAAGGCGGGAGTTATACCTATGCTTGAAGGAAGCGCTTCTGAAACCGTAATAGTTAAAATTGCCGAAGTATTGAGTACTCACGGTTTGATTTTTGCGGGATTTGCAGGTGTTATACTTGCCGGTATATTGGCTTCTACTATGTCTACTGCCGATTCTCAGCTTCTTGCTGCTTCATCAAGTGTATCTGAAAATATAATTGGTGGAGTGTTCGGTAAAAAGCTTGACGGAAAGAAAACCATGATTGTTGCCAGAGCGTGTCTTGTATGTATTGCTGTTTTGGGTATAATACTGGCAAAAGATCCGAACAGTTCTGTTTTTGGTATTGTTTCTTTTGCATGGGCAGGTTTCGGGGCTACTTTCGGACCTGTTATATTGTTTGCTCTTTTTTGGAGAAGAGCTAATAAATACGGTGCCGTTGCTTCGATGATTTCTGGAGGATGTATGGTATTTTTGTGGAAATACGTTATAAGCAATCTCGGCGGTGTGTTTGATATTTACGAATTGCTTCCTGCATTCTTGACAGCAAGTATCTTTATGGTGGTAGTAAGTCTTCTTACTCCTGCACCTGAAAAAGAGATAACAGACGAATTTGATAAAGTAAAAGAAATGATATAAATAAAAAGGCAGGGGGATACCTGTCTTTTTTGCTTTCTTTGATAAGCTTTACGTAAGTTTGTTTTTTTGTGATTCAAGCGAAATGTGGTATATATTTGTGTTACATTTGTTTTGTGTTTTGGATGATTGTATATTTTGTCTTTTTTTGTTTAAAGTTTACTAAAATTTATAACAAAAATATATAAAAATACTAATTAAAATTTATAAAAATGTGGTATTATTAATAAATACATAAAAGTTTTATTTTTTTATAATAATATTACATGATTTGGAGTAAAAGATGATAAAAAGAGTATTTATAGGTAAAAAGGAAGGCTTTGACACCGCAGGAGAAAATCTTCTTAACGATTTGAAAGTTAATCTTAATATAACGGGATTGACAAGAGTAAACATATTCAATCGTTATGATTTGCTTGTGGACAGCAGTGAACATTTTGAGAATTTGGTTAACAATGTTTTAAGTGAAGTAAATGTAGATGATATCTATGTTGACGAGCTTCCTGAATTTGAAGGGGCAAAGCTATTTGGTATAGAATATCTTCCCGGACAATATGATCAAAGAGCCGACTCTGCACAGCAGTGTGCGAATTTGATTATGACAAATGAGGATTTAAAGATAAAAAATGCAAGAGTTTATGTTCTTTATGGGGATATAAGCGATGCGGAATTAAATGAAATCAAAAATTATCTTATTAATCCCGTTGATTCCAGAGAAGTTATTCTCGCTAACGACATAGACCTTACGGAAGAGGAAGTAGAGGTTAAGAGAACACCGATAATCGAAGGTTTCATTGACTCTGATGATTCTTATTTGGAAAAACTCCTTAATGACATGGGTCTTGCGATGGACATAAATGACCTTAAACTTATAAGGGATTATTTTAAAAATGATGAAAAGAGAAATCCTACTCTTACGGAAATAAGAGTTCTTGATACATACTGGTCTGACCATTGCCGTCATACTACATTCTCCACTCATTTAACCGATATTGATATAGAACAGGGCGGAATAAATGATGAAATTAAAGGTGTATATGATGAATATATGGCTTTAAGAGAAAAATTATATGTAGGTAAAAATAAACCTGTTACACTTATGGATATGGCTGTAATAGGAACAAAAGAGATAAAAGCAAGAGGTCTGTTAAATGACCTTGAAGAAAGTGATGAGATTAATGCTTGCAGTATAAGAGCTAATGTTGATGTTGACGGAAAAGACGAAAAATATCTTATCATGTTTAAAAACGAAACTCATAATCATCCTACGGAAATTGAGCCTTTCGGAGGGGCTGCAACGTGTCTTGGTGGTGCAATAAGAGATCCGCTTTCAGGAAGAAGTTATGTTTATCAGTCAATGAGGGTTACAGGTAGTGCTGATCCTACGGTTCCATACGACAAGACTTTAAAAGGTAAACTCTCTCAAAGGGAAATCACAACGGGAGCCTGTCATGGTTTTTCTTCTTACGGAAATCAAATCGGACTTCAAACAGGGCAGGTTAAAGAATATTATCATCCGAATTATGTAGCCAAAAGAATGGAAGTAGGGGCTGTTATTGCAGCTGCAAAAGAAGAAAATGTAAAAAGACTTACTTCCGACCCGGGAGATATTATTGTTCTTGTTGGAGGAAGAACGGGAAGAGACGGCATCGGCGGTGCCAGCGGTTCTTCAAAAGAGCATACGGAAAAATCGGTGCTTACTGCGGGAAGTGAGGTTCAAAAGGGTAATCCTATTGAAGAAAGAAAACTTCAAAGATTATTCAGAACAGATGAAGTTGCAAAAATGATTAAAAAATGTAACGACTTCGGTGCCGGTGGAGTAAGCGTTGCGGTAGGCGAACTTGCGGACAGTTTGAACATTAATCTTGACAGTGTGTTAAAAAAATACGAAGGACTTGACGCAACTGAAATAGCAATAAGCGAATCGCAAGAGAGAATGGCCGTTGTAATAGCAAAAGAAGACAAAGAAAAGTTTATAGAAGCGGCAAGAAAAGAAAACCTTGAAGCCGTTCAGGTTGCTACGGTCACTGACGACGGTAACATTGTAATGACTAAAGACGGTGAAGAAGTATTAAAAATCAAAAGAAGTTTTGTCGATACTAACGGAGCGAGCAAAAGTGCTAGTATCAAAGTAAGAAAAACTTCAAATGTAATATCTTCTTTAGCAGATAAAAATAAAACAAACGAAGAAAATTTTGTAAATATACTTAAAAATCACAATGTATGCTCTCAAAAAGGTCTTGTGGAATACTTTGACAATACGATTGGCGCAAACAATGTTTTGATGCCTTACGGCGGTAAGTATATGTTAAGCGAAGTTGACGGAATGGTCGCAAAAGTACCTCTTGAAAAAGGAGATACGAAGACTGCAACGGTTATGACAAATGGATTTGACCCTGAACTTTTAAGTGAAAATCCTTATCTTGGAGCGATGTATGCAGTTATTTCTTCGGTTTCAAAAGCCGTTGCCTTAGGTGCTGATTACAAAAAATTAAGGCTTTCGTTCCAGGAATATTTTGAAAGACTGAGAAAAGATCCTGAAAGATGGGCTAAGCCGTTTATTGCTCTTCTTGGTGCATTAAAGGTTCAGTTGGAACTTAATACTCCTGCAATCGGAGGTAAAGACAGTATGTCGGGGTCTTTTGAAGATATCGACGTTCCGCCTACACTTATCTCTTTTGCAGTGGGGGTTGTGAATGCCGATAAGGTTGTAAGCAGTGAATTTAAGAGGGCCGGAAATAACGTATATGTAGTTAAGGTAAACAAAACAGAAAACAACACTCCTGATTTTGAAAGTGCAAGAAATGTTTTTGATTTGGTACATGACTTAATAGAAGAAGGTAAAGTCAAAGCCTCTAAATCAATAACTGTCGGCGGTGCTTGTGAAGCTATTTCAAAAATGTGTTTTGGTAACAAATTGGGATTTGAATTTGCTGAATCTGATTATGATATTTACGCTAAAAACTATGGTGATATTATTATAGAAACAAGCGAAGTAATAGAAAATGAGAATGTTGTTTTACTTGGTAAAACAATAGAAGAAAAAGAAATAAGAGTTAAAGGTGAAGCAATTGACCTTGAAATGTTAATCAAAGAATGGGAAAATCCTCTTTTAAGTGTGTTCCCAATCGATAGCGGAATTGAAACAGATGTAAAGGAAATTACTTATACAAAAGGAAGTGTAATAAAAAGAAAAACCAGTATTGCATCTCCTAAAGTTATCGTTCCTGTATTCCCGGGAACTAACTGTGAGTATGATACGGCAAAAGCTTTTAACGAAGCTGGGGCCGACAGCGATATATTCGTATTTAAAAATAAAACCCAAAAGGATATAGAAGATTCTGTTTTGGAACTTGAAAATAGAATAAGAAGTTCTCAAATTATCGCTCTTCCAGGTGGATTTTCTGCCGGGGACGAACCGGACGGTTCAGCTAAGTTTATTGTCAGCGTATTTAAAAACGAAAGAATAAAAGATGCGGTTATGGATTTACTTAAAAACAGAGACGGGCTTATGCTTGGTATTTGTAACGGATTCCAAGCACTAATCAAGACAGGTCTTGTTCCTTACGGAGAGATAAGGGATTTGGATGAAAACAGTCCTACTCTTACATTTAATTTGACTAACAGACATATAGCGAATATTTCATACATAAGAGTTGCTTCAAACCTTTCTCCATGGTTTAAAAACGTAAATGTCGGAGATACTTTTGTAAATCCTATTTCTCATGGAGAAGGTAGGTTCGTATGTGAAGAGAAAGTTCTACAGCAACTTATTGCAAACGGACAGGTTGCTACACAATACACAGATGAAAGCGGTAATTTATCTGTGTCACCTAGAATAAATCAAAATGGTAGTGTATGTGCAATTGAAGGTATTACATCACCAGACGGTAGAATTCTTGGTAAAATGGGACATAGCGAAAGAAAAGGTTCAAATCTATATAAAAATATTTATGGAGAAATGGAACAAAATATTTTCTTAAGCGGAGTTGAATATTTTAAATAAAAGGAGATACAAATGGGTAAAGTAGCAGTTATTATGGGCAGTGACTCTGATCTTGGAGTTGTTGAAAAAGGTTTAAAAGTTCTTAAAGATTTTGGCGTTGAATACGAGGCGAGAGTAATATCGGCTCACAGAACACCGAGACAAGCAGAAGAATTTGCAAAAAATGCGAAGAAAAACGGTTTTGATGTTATAATAGCGGCAGCGGGTAAAGCTGCTCATCTTGGAGGAGTATTGGCTGCGATGACGACTCTTCCCGTAATAGGTATTCCCATTAAAACGTCTTTAATGGGAGGAATGGATTCGCTTTTGAGCATAGTACAAATGCCGAAGGGGATTCCTGTTGCGACGGTTGCCGTTGACGGAGCTGAAAATGCCGCTTTGTTGGCGATTCAGATGATGGCTCTTAAAGATAAAGATTTGGAAAACAAGCTTGAAGACTACAAATTAAAAATGGAAGAAGAAGTAGTCGAAAAAGATAGAAAATTACAAGAAAGAATTTAAGGAGTGTTTGGTAATGGAAAAGTTGGAAATGTTATACGAAGGAAAAGCTAAAAAAGTATTTAAAACAGAAAAAGCAGACGAATATATAATCGAATACAAAGATGACGCTACCGCATTTAACGGTAAGAAAAAAGACACGATTGCAAACAAAGGTATAGTAAACAACAAATTTACAGGTATAATTTTCGGAATGCTTGAAGAAGCGGGAGTACCTACTCATCTAATCAAAGTTTTGGATGATACACATCAACTTGTTAAAGCTGTTGAAATCGTACCTGTTGAAGTTATTATCAGAAATGTTGCCGCAGGTTCTATTTGTAAAAACTTAGGACTTGAAGAAGGAAAAGAACTTAACCCAACGGTATTTGAATTCTGCTACAAAAATGATGACTTTGATGATCCATTAATCAACGATTATCATGTTCTTGCAATGGGACTTGCAACAAAAGAAGAAATTGATACAATCAAAGAATATACATTTAAAATAAATGAATTACTAAAAGATTTCTTCTTAAAACACAACTTAAAATTAATTGACTTTAAAATAGAATTCGGTAGATGTAACGGCAAAATCGTTTTAGCTGATGAAATTTCTCCTGATACATGCAGACTATGGGACAAAGACACAAACAGAAAAATGGATAAAGACAGATTCAGAAGAGACCTTGGCGATGTTGAGGAAACTTATAAAGAAGTTTTAGGCAGAATCAGCGAATAATAATTACTCTATATTTGATTTAATAAACATATATAAATAAGGAGAATTTACTTTGGGTTTTCAATTAGATAAATTTAAAGATGAATGCGGAGTTATGGGAGTATTGCAAGATACTCCCGAAAATACAGCCGCTTATGTATATTTGGGGCTTTATGCTCTTCAACACCGTGGACAGGAAAGCTGTGGTATCGCAGTTAATAACGATACACAAATAACTCAGCACAGAGGAATGGGACTTGTCGGAGATGTATTTACATCAGATGAGTTGAAAAAACAAAAAGGTGAAATTGCGATAGGACACGTAAGGTATTCAACAGCCGGAGACAGTGATATAAAAAATGCACAACCTCTTACAGTGAACTGCAAAGACTGGCAGATAGCGCTTGCTCATAACGGAAATCTTGTAAATGCGGATGCTATAAAAAATATGCTTCAGGATGACGGAGTTATATTTATGACCAGTTCAGATACTGAGGTTATAGCAAATTTGATAGCAAGAAACTATAAGTTCGGTATTGTTGAAGCGTTAAAAAGGGTTGGACAAATTGTAAAAGGTGCATATGCATTGGTTCTTACAATGGGAGATATGCTCATAGGTGTCAGAGACCCTTACGGACTCAGACCGCTATGTCTTGGAAGACTTGAAAACGGCGGATATGCTTTAGCCAGCGAATCATGTGCTTTGGATGCTATAGGTGCAACTCTTGTAAGAGATATAGAGCCGGGAGAAATAATAGTTTTAAGTTATAATCATATGGAAAGCTATAAGATAGAAAGCTGGGCAAAACCGAGAAGATGTATATTTGAGCTTGTTTATTTTGCCAGACCGGACAGTATAATCGATGGTGATGAGGTTCATGAATCAAGGGCAAGAGCCGGAAAACTGCTTGCAAAAGCTGATGAAGGCAAAATAAATGCCGATGTTGTCATGGCAGTGCCTGACAGCGGTGTGTCTGCTGCGATAGGGTATGCGGAAGAATCCGGTATACCGTACGGAGTGGGACTTATAAAAAACAGATATATAGGAAGAACCTTTATACAGCCTACTCAGGCTATGAGAGAAGAAGGCGTTGATATAAAATTAAATGTGTTAAAGTCAAATGTCGAAGGAAAGAGTGTCGTATTGATTGACGACTCAATAGTTCGTGGAACGACATCAAAAAGAATTGTTGACAAACTGAAAAAAGCGGGAGCCAAGGAAGTACATTTCAGAGTTGCTTCGCCTCCTACATCTTACAGTTGTTTCTTCGGTATCGATACACCGAACAGAGATAAGTTGATTTCTTCAAAATTGTCTTTGGAAGAAATTAAAGAATTTATAGGAGCCGATTCTTTGTATTATTTAACCTTGGATGAATTAAAACAAACGGTTGCGGATTTTGACAAAGGATATTGTATGGCTTGTTTTAACGGGGATTATCCTATGGAAGTGCCTTTTAGAGAAGAGCAGGTAAGGAGTAGTAAATAAAATGGAAAAATTAACATATAAAAACAGCGGTGTTGATAAAGAAGCCGGATACGAAAGCGTTGAGCTTATAAAAAAACACGTTAAAGAAACATTCAGTGAATATGTTCTTACAGGTCTTGGAAGTTTCGGAGGAGCAGTGGAGCTTCCTGAAGGTTATAAAAAACCTGTGCTTATAAGCGGAACGGACGGAGTAGGTACAAAGCTCGTGCTTGCGCATAAACAAGACATTCATGATACTGTAGGTATAGACCTTGTTGCGATGTGCGTTAACGATATATTATGTCACGGGGCAAGACCTTTGTTTTTCTTGGATTACATTGCCTGCGGAAAAAATTACCCAAAGAAAATAGAATCCATAGTAAAAGGTGTAAGTGAAGGGTGTAAACAAGGGATGTGCGCTCTTGTCGGAGGTGAAACCGCCGAAATGCCGGGTATGTACAAAGAAGAGGACTATGACCTTGCGGGTTTTTGCGTAGGAGTTGTGGATAAAGATAAATTTATCTCAGGCAAAGACATAAAAGCAGGAGACAAGCTCATAGGTATACCTTCAAGCGGGGTTCACAGCAACGGGTATTCTCTTTTGAGAAAGTTGTTTTTTGAGGTTAAAGGATACGATGTTGATACATATGTTGAGTCTTTAGGCGAAACTATCGGAAAAGCTTTGCTTACCCCTACAAAGATATATGTAAAAAGTATCATGACTTTGCTTGAAAAAGTGAATGTTAAAGGTATGTGTCATATAACAGGAGGAGGCTTTGTCGAAAATATTCCGAGAATGATACCGGATGGACTTTGTGCAAAGGTTGACACAACAAAAGTAAATGTTCTTCCTATATTTGATTTAATCGAAAAAGAGGGAGAAATAGATAAAAAAGAAATGTTCTCGACATTTAATATGGGAATAGGTTTTGTCGTTGCGGTTAAGGATTCTGACGCAGCAGAAACAATGGAAGTTTTGAAAGCAGCGGGAGAAGAACCTGTTATGTTGGGCGAAGTGATTGAAGGTAAGGAGAAGATTGAATTATGTCTTTAAAAAAGATAGCCGTACTTATAAGCGGGGGAGGCAGCAATCTTCAAGCCGTGATTGACAAAGTTCATAAAAAAGACGGGATTATAGACATAGTTATTTCCGATGAAGAAGACGCTTACGGGCTTACACGTGCACAAAAGGCGGATATAGAAACATTGGTAATAAACAGTAAAAGTTACGATTCAAGAGAAGATTTTGCAGGTGCAATTGAGGAAGAATTGACAAAAAGAAATATAGACCTGATTGTTTTGGCAGGATTTATGAAGATACTTCCTCCTTCATTTGCAAAAACATTTAAAAACAGAATTATTAATGTACATCCTTCATTGATTCCTTCTTTTTGCGGGAAGGGATATTATGGTATAAAAGTACATGAAGCTGTTTTGAACTACGGCACAAAGATTACGGGGGCGACCGTGCATTTTGCCGATGAAGGCGCCGACACCGGACCGATAATAATACAAGGGACGGTTCCCGTACTGAATGATGATACCCCTGAGATTTTACAAAAGAGGGTTTTGGAGGTAGAACACATGATTTTACCGAAAGCCGTAAGTTTATTTTGTTTGGATAAGCTTGAAATAAAGGGCAGAATAGTGTATATAAAAGAATAGATATTGGAGGAAGTATAAATGATAAAAAGAGCACTTATAAGCGTTTCAGATAAAACAGGAATAGTTGATGTTGCAAAAGAACTTGAAAAAATGGGAGTAGAAATTATTTCTACGGGAGGAACCAAGAAAGCTCTCGAAGAAGAAGGGGTTAATGTTATATCGGTTGAAGAAGTAACCGGTTTTCCGGAATGTTTGAACGGAAGAGTAAAGACTCTTCATCCCGGAATAATGGCGGGGCTTCTTGCAAAAAGAGATAACGAAGAACATATGCAGCATTTATTTGACTTATCGATTGCACCTATCGATATGATTATTGTAAATTTATATCCTTTTAAAAATACAATATTGAAAGAAGGATGTACTTTTGAAGATGCAATTGAAAATATTGATATAGGCGGGCCTACGATGCTTAGAGCCGCAGCCAAGAATTTTCAGGATGTAGCTGTTGTTATAGACCCTAAAGATTATGATGTTGTTTTAGGTGAACTTAGAGAAAACGGTGAAGTGTCTTATGACACAAAACTAAATTTAGCTAAAAAAGTATTTATGTCGACAAGTTACTATGATACATTGATAGCAAACTATTTGAGAGAAAAAGTAGGGGATGATTCTTATCCGGAAACGCTTACTTTATGCTATGATAAAGCGCAGGATTTAAGATATGGGGAAAATCCTCATCAAGATGCTGTTTTTTATAAAGAAGTACAACCTATGAAAGGTTCTCTACCAAATGCCAAACAATTACATGGCAAAGAACTTTCTTACAATAATATAAATGATACAAACGGTGCACTTGAAATTCTTAAAGAATACAATGACGAGCCTACAATTGTGGCTGTAAAACACGCAAATCCTTGTGGTATAGCGAGTGATGAAGCTATTTCAAATGCATTTAAGAAATGTTACGAAGCAGACCCTCAATCTATATTCGGGGGAATCATTGCTTCAAACGAAGAGATAGACAAAGAAACCGCAGTTCAGATAAGCAACATATTTATTGAGGTTGTAGTAGCTCCCGGTTTCAGTGATGAAGCTTTGGCAATACTTACAAAGAAGAAAAATATCAGATTATTGGAACTCAGTGATATAAAACACAACGAAGAAGGTAAAGATATTAAAAAAGTTATGGGCGGACTTTTGATGCAGTCTAGAGACACAAAACTTTTAAGCGAAGAGTTAAAAGTCGTAACCAACAGACAGCCTACAAATGAAGAAATGCAGGATTTGATTTTTGCATGGAAAGCAGTTAAGCATACGAAGTCAAATGCTATTTCTTTAGCAAAAGACAAAGTCTTGGTTGCTAACGGTCCCGGACAGGTGAGCAGAATATGGGCTCTTGAAAATGCCGTTAAGCAGGGCGGCGATTCAGTAAGGGGAAGCGTGTTGGCTTCTGATGCTTTCTTCCCATTTGATGATTGTGTCAAAGCGGCTCATGAAGCCGGTGTGACTGCGATCATACAGCCTGGCGGATCAATAAGAGACGAGGATTCCATCAAGGCTTGTAACGAATATGGTATTGCTATGGTCTTTACGGGTATGAGACATTTTAAACATTCATAAAAGGAGAAATTGAAATGAAAGTTTTAGTAGTAGGTTCCGGCGGCAGGGAACATGCATTGGTTTATAAATTAATCCAAAGTCCTTTGGTTACTGAGGTATTTTGTGCTCCGGGTAATGCGGGTATTGCACAGATGGCCGAATGTATTGACATTAAAGTCGACGATATAGAAGGATTAAAAGAATTTGCAAAGACAAACGAGATAGGTCTGACCGTAATAGGTCCTGAACTTCCTCTTGTTATGGGAATTGTCGATGAGTTTGAAAAAGAGGGACTTAAGGTATTCGGTCCGAATCAAAAATGTGCGGCTTTTGAAGGCAGTAAAGGACTTACAAAGAGATTCCTTGAAAAATACAAAATACCGACTGCCAAATATTTGGAAGTTTCAACTTATGAAGAAGCCGTGAAAAATCTTGAAAAATTCGGATTCCCCGTTGTTGTAAAAGCTGACGGGCTTGCTGCAGGTAAGGGCGTAATAATCTGTGAAAACAGAGAAATGGCCGTGAATGCACTTAAAGAAATAATGGTGGATAAGGTGTTCGGTTCTTCGGGGGACAGTGTTGTAATAGAAGAATTTTTGACCGGTACGGAACTTTCTACTCTATGTTTTGTTGATGGTAACAAAATCATTCCTATGGAAAGTGCAAGGGATTACAAACCTGCTTATGATAACGATGAAGGATTGAATACAGGGGGAATGGGAAACTATTCTCCGAATAAAATCTTTGACGAAAAATTGAATTCAAAAATAAGAACAAAGATATTGGATCCGATAATCAATGGTTTTATCAAAGAAGATTTGGATTATAAAGGGGTATTGTTTATAGGTCTTATGGTGGAAAACGGAGAGCCTAAAGTTCTTGAGTTCAATGTTCGTTTTGGAGATCCTGAAACACAGGCTGTTATGCTTAGACTCGAAAGTGACCTTGCCAATATAATGCTTAATACTGCTGACGGTATTTTGGAAGAAGAAGATATCGTTTGGTCACAAGATCCGTCTGTTTGCGTTGTTATGGTTTCAGGAGGATATCCTGAAAGTTATGAAAACGGAAAAGTGATAAACGGACTTGATAAAGTAGACGATGATGTTATAGTATTCCATGCCGGAACAAAAAGAGAAGGCGACAATATCGTAACAAACGGCGGAAGAGTGCTTAATGTATGTGCAACCGGCGAAACATTGGACGAAGCAAGAGAGAAGGTTTATAAAGAAGTAAACAAGATTACTTTTGACGGTGCATATTTCAGAAATGATATTGCAAGGTAATAAAATTGGCTAAGATAAAAAAGTTAACGTGCTTAGTATCTCTTTGTTTTGTACTGTTATTTTCTTTTGCATGCAGTGCTGATTTTGAAGAGATATATGATATTTTCGGTACTGCCGATTCCGTTACTTCTTTGGAAGAGGGTTCTACACTGGTTGAAGCCGTCGATGTTGGACAGGCGGATTGTTTTCTTATAAGCAATGAAAGTTTCGGAAATATACTAATAGACACGGGAGATACCGAACATTCCGAAGATTTGGTTGATTATTTAAAGAAAAAGGATGTTGATTATATAGATTATATAATTCTTACTCATCCTCATTCCGATCATATAGGGGGAATGAGTGAGATACTCGACAATTTCGAAGTAAAAAATATTTATATGCCGAAAATGACCCATAATACCGCTACTTTCAGAAAAGTAACAGGTAAAATGAGAGAGAACAATCTGCGTTTTAAAGAAGCAAAAAGCGGGGTTAAGATTGCCCTTGGGGAAGGAAGCAGTATTGAGTTTTTATCTCCTACAAAGGATATGTCATTAAAAGATTTGGATAATTCCGATGCTGTTTGTATGCTTAAAACAAACGGCAAAAAAGTTTTGTTTACAGCAGATATATTTAAAGAAACAGAACTTAGGTTGATACACAGAACAGGGAAAATAGATATTTTAAAAGTTGCCCATCACGGAAGTCACAAATCGACTTGCAGTGAGCTGCTCCTTGCCACAAGGCCTACATATGCCATGATTGGAGTAGGTGAAAATAACAAATATGACCATCCTTCAGAGGAAACTTTAAAGCGCCTTGATAAATTCGGGGTGGAAGTTTACAGGACCGATTTGGACGGTAATATTTCTTTTGTTATAAGTAATGAGGGAAACATAGAAGTTAATACAAGCAGGTAGTTTTATGAAAAAAGGTACAGTAGACAGGTTTGAAAACGATAAAGTGGTGATAGAGTTTGATGACCTAAAAATCGGTGTTTTGCCAAAAGATTGTTTTAACGAAGATATAAGAGAAGGCGATGAAATAATACTTAAAGTGGAATCAAAGCACTGTAAAAATATTGATATAGATGATTTATTTGAATAATTTATTAGGAGAACCTTATGAGCGAATATTACATGAAAATGAAAGACCTTATAGCCAGGTTGAAGGTTGACGGCTATAGCATAACGGGAAGGATGATTAAGCATTATATAGATATAGGGATACTTCAAAAACCTTATTATGTATGTTCAAATCAAGCTTTGTATGCAGACTTTCATTATATAAGACTTAAGAGAATTTTATCGGAAAAAAAAGCCGGTAACAGTATAGCAAAAATCAAGGATGAGATTTTTAAGGAAAACGAAGAGCTTGTTGTAAAAGCAGGTGAAAAAGGTTTGGATTCTTCCGATATTGTTGATATATTTAAGATGTTCGGGTTCGTTGAAAAAGAAGAAGCTAAACTTGCAAGACAGGAAAGAACTGAAAATAAGACATATTCAAAGGTGGAGATACTTGAAAAGCTGGACAGTGACGGAAGCATTTTGGATTTGGCAGTCGATACCGGAGTTTTGCAGGATAAAGATGAATATGACAGTTATGAACTTTATATTTTAACTTGCGTCAAAAATCTTATAAAGGTAAAAAAACAGAATAAAAAAGTAAGCGGTCAGCTTATTGAAAGAATAAGCGAAATATCAAAGTTGAACAGTATAGCAAACGAACTTGCTTATTTAATCAATTCCGATAAAGACAACTCATGGTTATATACTTATTTGTTGGAAGCCATTTTATTTAGTAAAACGGAAAGAGAGAGCGAAGAAGAAAAGAAGATTTCCGTTAAAGAAGAAAATGACTATAAGTATAAACAGGCATTGGCGGCATTGGAAAGTATGGAAAAAGATAAAAATTTTGAAGGATAAGGTGAAAAATAGGATGAAGTTTATACATAGTGCGGATTTGCATCTCGGATCTTCTTTTCTTTCATCTTCTTTTGGGAAAAATATTGCAAAGGAAAGAAGAGAGGACTTATTTAAAGCCTTTAATAAATTGATAGCAGCCTGCAAAAAAAGAGAAGCGGATCTTCTCTTGATTGCAGGTGATTTATTTGAGGACGAATTGGTCAGAGCAAGCGACATTAACAGGGTTATAGACGGTTTTAAGTCTATTCCTGAGGTTAAAGTTGTGATAGCTGCTGGAAATCATGATTATATACATGAAAAATCTTTTTATAATTTGCTGTCTTTCCCGGACAACGTAACTGTTTTTAAAGAAGACAGACTTGAGATGGTTGAATTTGAAGATTTAAATACGCGTGTTTATGGGTTAAGTTTCTTAAAAAAACATTATGATGAGGATATTTTACAGGTTCCTGATTTGGATGAAAGTAAAAATAATATACTTCTTCTTCATTGTGATATTTTGAGTAAAGAGAGTGAATATTTGCCGGTGGACAAGAAAAAACTTGAAAATTCGGGATTTGATTATTGTGCGCTTGGACATATTCATAAATCTGTAAAAATAAATGGCAACAGTGTTTATCCTGGAAGTTTGGAGCCTTTGGGTTTTGGAGAAACCGGGTATCACGGGTATATATTCGGACAAATTGAAGAGAAGAAACTCGGCGTAAAACTTATTAAAAGTAATATCAAACAATTTGAGGTGTTTGATGTAGATGTTACGGGAGTGGATTCTTTGGAAAAGGTTATTACTCTTATAAAAGAGAAATCAAACAAAGACTTTGACAAGTGGTTGTTCAGAGTTACTTTAAGGGGAATATTAAGCGAGCTTGTTAAAACGGAAGACATAAAAACCAGGTTAAACGATGAGTTTTATTATATCGAGGTAATCGACAATACATCGGCGGATTATTATCTGCCTAAAATATATACCGAAAACAAAGACAATATTATCGGTCTATACATTGATGCTTTGAAAAACAGAGAAAGCGAAGCTGATTTGGAAGCTTTGTATCTGGGACTTGATGCACTTTTAAATGAGGGGTCAAAATAGATGAAGATAAGAAAATTGAATATTAAGAGTTTTGGTAAATTTAAAAATAAAGAAATAGAATTTAAAGACGGACTTAATATAGTTTACGGTAACAACGAAGCAGGAAAATCCACAACCCACAGATTTATTCAGGGTATTTTCTTTGGTTTTTTCAAACCTTACAGCAAGAATAAAATATATACAAAAGAATATGTAAGGTTTAAACCTTGGAACAGTAATCTATACAAAGGTAGCCTGGAATTTAATATAGGTAAAAGAGAATACAGAATAGAAAGAAACTTTGATAAAAAGAATGAAGACTTTAAATTGTTTGACAATATAACAGGGGAAGATTTGACGGATAAGCTTCCTTATGACGCATCCACAAAGCAAAGGATTATTTCTCCCGTAATAAAGCTTAACAGTGTGCTTTACAATAATACTATATCCATTGCTCAACTTGGGAATAAAACTGAAAAGGATTTTAAAAGAGAAATAAGCGAGGCGTTGGCGAATTACGAAAAAGGTAACAACAACAAAATTTCCGTAAATAAGGCTCTTGGCTACTTGGAAAAACAAAAAGCTGACATAGGAACGAGAAAGCAATCTAAATCTAATTACGGAAGTGCGGTAATAAAGCTTGAAGAACTGAAAAAATCCAAAGAAAAAGCAATCCTGGCAATGGAAGAAAACAAAGAACATTATCTTGAAGCAAACAGGCTTGAAGAACAATTAAGAGAGCTTAAAAAGAAAAAGCGGGATATTTTAAATGACATAAACAGTGTAGCCAGAAACAGAGAAAAAGTAATATATTTTAAATATAAATCCGTAGAAGACGAAAATAAAAAAATCAGAGAAAAGATAGAAGAATTAAAGAAATACAGAGATATAAACAATGAACTGTATACCGAGTTTTTGAATCTTAATTCTGAGAACAAAGCCTTACACGAACAAATTGATGAATTAAATAAAAAGCAGGAATATGTAAACAGTGCTCTTTCTAGTTTGGATGACGAAGCCAAAGAAGTAAACAAAGAAACAAAAGGGAAAGACTATAACAGAATAATTTCTGATATCGAGATATTAAAAGACAGGCTTGGGAATATAGAAAGATTAAAAGGAAGATTATCGCAGAAAAAGGATGTAAAAGTCGAAAAAGATTATTCGGCAAAGACCACCACAAACAAAGTAATAAACATACTTTGTGTCGTAACTGCCGTTATAAGTGCGTTTATGTTGGCTTTTAGTTTTACCATAAGCAAAGCTCTTCTTTTGTATTTTTATATCTCTCTCGGTGCTGCTGCTATCTGCTTAATAATGAAGCTGGTTATAATGAGTGTATACAAAGAAACATCGAAGAAATATGAGAAATACGATACTTCTTTAATAAGAACACAAAATATGATTGAGCTTAACGAAGTTGAGATAAATAAGATATTGATGGATTATGAGGAAGAAGATCCGTATAAATTAATAGAAATATTGGAAGAAAAAAGTATTGTGGCGAAAGAAGCCTCTCAAAATCAAAATAGACTGGAAAAGTATAAAATGGATCTTGAGGATTTTGAAGGCACGGGTAAAATTCTTGAAGAAAAAATAAGCAATAATGCTTATAAGATGAATGAAATATTGATAAAAAACAATATTTCAAGTGTAGAAGAATTCAAGGATGCCTTAGAAAAAAGAGAGGAATATGATAGACTTATTGACAGATACGAAAGCAACAACAAGCTTTTGATGAATATCATTGACGGTAATGACATCAATTTGTTGGCAGAAAAATTTAAAGACGAAACCGTTGACGAAGATACTCTAAAGAAGATTAACGGAGTAAACAATGATTTTCTTTCGGAAAGTGCGGATACGGTTAATGATGAGATTACAAAAATTTCCGCAGAATTGTCAAGAATAAAAGGTATATTGGAAGAGTCCAACTCTTTTAACGAAAATCTTTGTGTTATTAACGAAGATATAAATAAATATGAAACAAGAATAAAGGAATATGAGTTTAAATTATTGGCTTTGGAAAAGGCTATTGATACGATAAACAGCATTTCCAAAGATATTCATACAAGTGTTGCTCCGAGAATAAACGAAACTTTGGGATTAATAATGTCTAAAATAACCAAAGGAAAATATTCGACGGTAAAAGTTAACGACAACATGGATGTAATGGTCCTTGACGAAGAAAGCGGACAGATGGTTGACGCCGAAAGTTTAAGCAACGGTACTATAGATCAGATATATTTGGCTTTAAGATTCAGTATAATAGACAACCTATTACTAAATAGCAAAATGCCTATCATACTTGATGATTGTTTTGTTCAGTATGATGATTACAGAGTAAAAGAAGTGTTGTCGTATCTTGAAAGTGTGTCGGAAGAAAAACAGATAATCATATTTACATGTCATACCAGAGAGGAAAAAGCTTTGGATGAACTCGGACTCAAATATAATAAAATAACATTATAAAAAGGAGAAAGTAAGTGAAAAAAGTTGTCATTGGTATGAGCGGTGGCGTAGACAGCGCCGTGAGCGCATACCTGTTAAAAAAGCAAGGATATGATGTGATAGGGCTTTTTATGAAGAATTGGGATGAAACCGATGAAAACGGAGAGTGTACCGCAGAAGAAGATTATGATGATGCAAGAGCGGTATGTTTGCGAATAGGAATTCCATGTTACACCGTAAACTTTACAAAGGAATATTGGGATAATGTATTTACTTACTTTTTGGATGAATATAAAAAGGGAAGAACTCCCAATCCGGATGTCCTTTGCAACAAAGAAATAAAATTCAAATGCTTTTTGGATTATGCTCTTAATGTATTGGATGCGGATTATATTGCAACCGGTCATTATGCAAAAGTGGAGCATACTGATAATGGAACTTTACTTTTAAAAGCAAAAGACCAACATAAAGATCAGACTTATTTTTTGTCTTTGCTAAAGTCAAAGCAGCTCGAAAGAGTTATTTTCCCTTTGGGGGACATTGAAAAGACTCAGGTAAGGGAAATAGCCGAAAGAGAAGGATTTAGAAACGCAAAGAAAAAAGATTCGACGGGTATATGTTTTATAGGTGAAAGAAATTTCACAAAGTTTCTTCAAAATTATCTTCCGAATCAAAAAGGCGATATGATAGATATGGATACGGGAGAAAAAAAGGGAGAACATATAGGTCTTATGTATTATACTTTGGGACAGAGAAGAGGTCTTGGAGTAGGAGGATGCGGAAGCGGAGAAAGATGGTATGTTGCGGATAAGGATTTAGAAAACAACATACTTTACATAGTTCAGGGAGATAAAAATCCTAAATTATATAAAAACGGATTTATCGCAACGGATGTAAATATGGTATCAGGGGAGTACCCTGCAAAAAAATTCAGATGTGAACTTAGGTTTAGGCATCTTCAACCTTTAAAAAAAGTTACGGTGGAAGTGCTTGATGAAAGTAGAGTGAAGGTTATATTTGATGAAGAGCAAAGCGGTGTTACTCCGGGGCAGGTAGGAGTTTTTTATGACGGAAATGTTTGTCTTGGCGGAGGCGTGATAGATAAATTAATTAAATTTTAATATTATTTATGTATTTATTATGATAAAATATAATTCAAATCAGATATGAGGTAATATAGTATGAAGAATTTTAAAAAAATATTCAGCGTTTTAATTGTTGCATTGATGCTTGGAAGTTTGTTTGGATGCGGAACGGATCCAAAAGAGCATTCTACGGATTTTTCCGATATTGAAAACAAATGGACTTTAGATTGTATTTATATCGATGCTCATGCGAAAAAACAAAGTAAAAATGCCAAGACAGATGTAGTGATTGATGATTCGTCTATGGTTCTTACTACAACCAAGAAGAAAGGTTCGCCTTCTACCGTTACTTATACAGTAAGCGGTGTATCGGATGGGAAATTTACGGCAAGCGGCAACGGAGAAACAATAGAGTATACATTTAATTACGATCCCGGAGCCAACTTGGTTCATCTTTATAATAAAGACGAAAAAGGAAGAACCGTTCATACGATTTACAGAGAATACAGTGAAGCTCTTCCTTGGGGTGACGGTAAGACAGATACAACAAAGACGGAATAATTATTTTCCCGGAGGAATCGGATGTTTGATATTTTAAAAGAGAAATATTTTGAGGAAATAAAGAGAATAAGAAGAGACTTGCACAGGATTCCGGAAGAGGGACTGAAAGAATACAAGACAAGTCAATATATTAAAGATTATTTGACAAGTTTGGGGCTTGAATACGATATAACCGCCCAAACAGGAGTTCTTTGCTATTTCGATGCAGGAAGCAGTGATACCTATGCTTTCAGAACGGATATGGATGGATTGAGTATCGTTGAAAACAATGATATCGATTTTAAGAGTTCTCATTGCGATATGATGCATGCCTGCGGACATGATGGTCATATGGCGATACTTTTGGTCTTTGCAAAATATTTAAGCGAAAACAAAATCAACTTAAAAAGCAATATTTTGCTTATTTTTCAGCCTGCGGAGGAAGGTCCTGGTGGTGCAAAGCTTATAATAGAAGAAGGTAAATTGAAAGAGTATAATGTTAAAAATGTATTTGCACTTCATTTAAGTCCAAATGTACCAAAAGGTAAATACTCATCAAAACCTTATGGTTTTTATGCGGCTTCTACGGAGTTTTCTGTTTTTATTGACGGTAAAGCCTCTCATGGGGCGGCTCCTCACAACGGAGTTGACGCTATAGTGATTGCGGCTCAGTTTATAAACGGTATACAAAGTATAGTAAGCAGAAATATCAATCCTATAAAAGAAGGACTTATTACAATAGGAACCGTAAAAGGCGGAGACAGAATAAATATAATTGCAGAGCATGTGGAGATGGAAGGTACCATTAGGACTCTTGACAAAAATACTTACGGTATTATAGATAAGAGAATGCATGTTTTGGCTGATGGATTAAGTGAAGCGTATGGATGCCAAATTACTTATGACTGGAGACCTTTTTACGGTATAACTTACAATGATAAAGATTTATTCGATAAAGTGATACCTGCTTTCGGTGATGATTTTATTCCTGCCGAAGCTATACTTAGTGCCGAAGATTTTTCTTTTTACAGTGAAGAAGTTCCTTGCTTTTTCTATGAACTCGGAATAAGAGAAGAAGAAAAAGGATATATCTACCCTTTGCATAATGCTAACTTTAATTTTGATGAAGAGAGCTTGCTTTATGGAGTGATGGGAAATATAAATATATTAAAAACATTGGGAGCTATAGAGTAAAAAGTATCGGTATAATATCAGTAAAATTATATTATGATTTTAATAAGATAAAGATAAATAAGCATATAGAAATTTTTCTATATGCTTTTATAATTTATTTTATAATTCTTAGGATTTTGTTTAATTATAGAGAGATAATTTGATATTTTCTTGTTATAATGTTTTTGGAATATATGTAAGTTTATTTAAAATTTATAAAATGGGGAATAGAAAAATATGGAGATGAATATTAAAAGACCTGCAATAATTATATTTCTGTATGTTTTATACGGTATTATCGCTGCCTATTTTGATGTGCCGTTTTTAATATTTGCGCTTATTGGCATTTTGTCAGGTATTGTTTTGATTATATCGTTTAAGGATATTCCTCTGAGAATTATTTTTGTTATTTGTATTTTATTGGGTTTTGTCTCTTTCTTACATACAAATTTCAAGCTTGATTATAAAAGCGCGCTGGATAGTTATGTAAATAATAAAGTTACTTTTGTTGGAAGAATATGCAAAGTACCTGTAGAAAAGGAAAAGAAAACACAGCTTTATGTGAATGACATTTCTTTTAAGGACGGCAATAAGATTGTTAACACAAATGACAAAATACTTATAAACGTTTATTATGACAATCACAGTTATAAAGTCGGCGATTATTATGAATTTTCGGGCAAAGTTAAAAGAGCTGTTTCTTTTGATGACTTTGATTATAATCTTTATCTTAAAACAATAGGTGTTTATAACTATTTAAATATAAGCAAGAATAATGTGAGCTTTGTAAGAGAAGGGCATCTCCCATTATATTTGGATAAAGCTTTTGACTTAAGGGATAAATTTAAAAGTAACCTTGCGGAAAATATTGATGACAAAGACAATTTAAATTTACTTATGGGAATTTTATTTTCTGATAAAAGTTTAAGTGATGATATTAAAGACAACTTTAACGATACGGGTTTGAGTCATATTCTTGCCGTATCGGGTGTCTGTTTTCTGTGTTGGGTATTTCTAATAGGAGAAGAACGGCTTAAAATG
>NZ_JAHZIA010000014.1:5035-5839 GCF_019420015.1 Anaerofustis sp. | reverse complement strand
AGCCATATGTAGAATCGATTTTTTAAACAGGTGGATTTCCGCAGTTTGCATCTACAAATTCGCTGATTTCAACGCAATAACGGTTATCAAATGTATGTGCCACACTTTTAAAGCCTCGGTCATTATAGGTTTTGAAGGCGCTGTTTGTAAGAACTCTTAAAGTATCATCATATCCGATAATACAAATAGCATGACGTCCTCTGGAATCTCTGCTGATTTTATCATATGTAGGGTTATTATTGTTTAGAGTGTCAAAATCTTTGTATACCGGAATGCTAATAACAATGCCATCATTATTGTTGAGTATTTGTTTAACAGCGTCTAAAACCCTAATAGTATTCCATGTTTTAGCCTTAAAATTTGATGCTATTACTTTTTGATAATCTACCGGATGCATTTTCAAACACTCTGTATTTATGCCATTTTAACAAATAATTAATATATATTCCAAGTATAATTTTACTTTTATAAGTAATAAACCCGTCTTTGTATAAACAACGGCGGATTTATTTTATAATATTAACTGAATGACGGCGGTGTTACATTTGTATTTGGGAACGGGCTGTTTGATGGTGAAGGCTCGGACATACTAAAATACATTTTTGCTGCTTTTGTTGTTCCAAAATCTCTGTTGGAGCCTGTATTCTGCACTTTATTAAAAGCTTCACGGAACATGGCATTATGTGCTTCTTCCCGGTTTAAAAGAAAATCTATTGTTTCTTTTACCTTTTTATCATTGATTTGTCTGTAAAGATATTCATATACCACCTTAGCTCTTTGCTCAGAAGCAATATTGGAAAGCAG
>NZ_JAHZIA010000014.1:0-5025 GCF_019420015.1 Anaerofustis sp. | reverse complement strand
GTTTAAACCAAGCAATACATGAGTTTCAATTTCTCCTGCAGGTACAGCTTCTGCGTCAACATCATGACCGTTTAGCATGTTAATTGTTTGTGCAACCATTTCCATGTGTCCAAGCTCTTCAGCCGCAATATCAAGAAATAAGTCTTTTATTTCGGGATCCTTGATCCTAAAGCTTTGTGACATATACTGCATAGCGGCTTTCAGTTCTCCGTTTGCTCCGCCAAGCTGTTCCTGCATTAATGCTGCATACTGAGGATTAGGACGTTCTACCGCTACGGGATGAAAAAGCAATTTTTCGTGTTTAAACATAGAAATAACCTCCATTCTTTAAGAGTATTATTTTCATGTTTTTAAGATTTATACTGATTAAGAACCGACTATAGTACCGCCATTCGGGTGAAGTACCTGTCCTGTCATATAGCTTGAATCATCAGATGCAAGAAAAACATAGCATGGTGATACTTCGCATGGCTGACCGGCACGCATCATTGGAACCTTTGAGGTCTTGGTGCCAAAGGTCCGTACTTCCTCCGCTGAAAATGATGAAGGGATCAGAGGTGTCCATATTGGACCGGGCGCAACTGCATTAACACGAATGCCTTTTTCTGCAAGGGACAGAGAGAGTGACCGAGTTAAAGCTACAATAGCGCCTTTAGTAGAGCTGTAATCAATTAAATCCTTATTTCCCTGATATGCAGTAACAGAAGTGGTATTGATAATACAGCCACCTTTTTTCATATAGGGAAGGGCATATTGAATAAGATAGAAAAATGAAAATACGTTATTTCTGAATGTAAATTCCAACTGTTCGTGGGAAATATCAAGAATGCTTCGCTGAACGAACTGCACAGCATGATTATTTACCAGGATATCCAGTTTTCCGAAGCGCTCTATAGTCTTATCTACACAGCTTTTTGCAAATTCGGGATTCTTTAAATCTCCTTTCATAAGCAAGCATTTGCCGCCAAGCTGTTTTATTCTTTCGACAGTTTCTGAGGCATCCTTTTCCTCATCATAGTAGACGATCACAACATCGGCGCCCTCTTTTACAAAATCATAAGCAATGGAACGGCCGATTCCGCTGTCTCCGCCTGTAATTAACGATACTTTGTTTTCAAGTTTCCGGCAAGGCCTTCCGCATTCAGAAATAGGACGAGGATTCATTAAATATTCATATCCGGGCTGTCTGTTCTGATGTTGAGGCGGAAAGGATAATGGAACATCCTTGCAATCTGTTATATAACCGTATTTGTTATTTTGATTCATTAGCATTACCTCCCATATATAATATGCGTTAAAACACAACTAGGAATCGGAACAATGATTTATTAATAAAAAACTTAGTAAAAGTTATACGGTTATAACCATTTTGTTTTAAATTAAATTGCCTTTATACTATTTGACTAAAAGCAACAAATTACTGTGCGATATATCGAATATTTAAAATTTGATTAAAAAATATTGCACTAATTAACAGTTTACAGGATTATTAATTATATATAAAATTTAAGGGGGAAAATAATAATGAAATTAAAGTGCATAAGTGTGAAAAAAGCAATTTTATCATCACTGCTTGCATTGTTTACTGTAACCATAGTAGGATTCAGTAATTCATATCAAGTTAAAGCTGAAGAAGCAGAGCAATATGCATTGGGATGCATCCCGGATGATGAAAGCGTATTAGAGTCCTTGCAAATTGCTAAGAATTCACCGAAAGCGGCTAATGATAGCTTGCCACGTTCTGTAGACTTGGAGTCAAAAATGCCTTCTCCGGGAAATCAGGGACAGCAAGGAAGCTGTACAGCATGGGCAGTAGCTTATGCTGCAAAATCATATCAGGAAAATCAAGAACATTCTTGGGTTACCAATGGGTGGAGTACAAAAACCGAATTTAGTCCTGCATATTTATATAATCAAATTAACGGCGGTGTGGATAAAGGTTCAAATATTTTAGTGGCTATGAGAACAATAAAAGAAAAAGGTATTTGTTCACTTTATGATATGCCATATAATCAAAACGATTATTTAACACAGCCTAATACATATCAAAATGAGAGAGCGTCAAATTTTAAAATTTCCTCGTATTATACGGTAAAAGGTGCTGACGCTGTAAAGGCAGAGCTTGCTGACGGAAATCCTGTGGTAATATCAATTCCTGTCTATGGTGATTTTGATGATCTAGATGCAAGCAACCCGATTTATGATAAAGTTGAAGGCACAAGCAGGGGCAGACATGCTATTTGTTTAATCGGATATGATGATAACAAAAAGGCATTCAAGCTTATCAATTCATGGGGCGATTATGGAAATTGGGGAGTTAAAGGCAGTTATTATAATAAATATGGTTACGGATATATATCATACGATTTATTTGAAAGATCAGATGTAAGCAGCGGTTGGGGATATGTAATGTCAGATGCCGTTCAGCATTATGAAAGTAATCCATATGAAGTTAAAGCTTTAAAGAGCATTAATGTCTATAGTGATACAGAATTGAAGACAACAGTAAAAACTATATCTGCCGGAACGAGTATAAAGGTGAAAAGCTATATTGCAGCATCAAATGGAAATCCTCCGGTTTTGAGAGTTGAAGACGGTTACATTACTGCAAAAACAGATATGACAGAGAAAACAAGTGAATATCCTGTGGTGTATGAAGGACCTTGTGAATTTAATGAGATTAACATATATGAACTTGGAAAATCAATTGAAGGTTCAAAGCTAAGGATCACCTATATTTCTGATTGCGAAAAAGGAGAACGTGCTGTTGGCATTGCAGCAAGATCTGAGCTCAATGCGAAATGGCTGGAATCAAGTGATCATATATCACTTCTCTCAGATGGATATGGTGTAGAATCTGTAGTAGAAATATCATATGATGAGCTGATAAGCTATGCAGACCTTGATAATTATGATTTACATGCCATAATATTCAGAGATTGGGGACTTAAGAAAAATACTAATATAAAGATTGAGCTTATTACTCCAAAAGTTGAAGAGAACGTTACAGAAGTGTATAACGATCAACTGGCGTATGATATGTGTCTTTCACCATATGAATTAGGAAAAAATATTAACGGCTCTAAAATTCGTTTTACATATTATTTAAATACAAATGAAAAAGAACAGGTATTAGGTTTTTTATGTCATGGAAAAGATAAAACGATACAATACGGTAAATCAGGACTGGATTCAGGAGGATCTGAACGAGAAGTTACAGTTACCTTTACTTATGAAGATTTTATAGACTATTTAGGTTTTGAAGGAGATATTGATTATTTTGAATTAAGAAACTGGAAAATCAAAGGAACAAATTTAAAAATAGAACTTTTGACTCCGGCAGAAGAAATATCATCTTCAACAGTTTTTGATGGTGATATTGGTTATTGTAGTTTTGTTAGATGTTTTCCTTTTGAATTAGGGAAAAGTATTGATAATTCCAAAATTCGCATAACTTTTACTTCTGACCAATCGGTCAATTGGCGAATATTTGGGATTTCAGGAAGCGAAAAAAGTGTTGGCAAATGGGTATACGGTGAAAACTCAATTTATTCAAAAGGAAAGAATAAGGAAACAATATTAGTTTTTAATTATAATGATTTTGTTAAATATGTGGGAATAGGAGATGAGCTTGCATTTTTTAATTTCCAGGATTGGGGATTATCTCATATAAAAATAGAAGTTTTATCACCTGTGTTAGATGAAAAGGCAAATGTTATTTTTAATGGGAAGATTAATTTAACAGAATTCACACCTGAACAATTAGGCAAAAATATAGATGGTGCAAAAATTCGGATAACTTATACTGCAAATAAAGATGTATGCAACAGAGTTTTAGCAGTATCAGGAAAACAAAAAGATACATGGAAATGGGTACAAAATGAATATGCCTTCCTTTCAAAAGGTGTAAATGAAGAAGTGACACTTGTTTTGTCATATAGGGACTTTGTAGATTACATTGGCATTGGTGATAATGTGGAATGCTTTGTATTTCAGGATTGGGGACTTGCCAGCGACAAAGATACAATGATTGAACTTATTATTCCTGTAAATGTTACTACACTTTATGATGATGTAATAGAGCAATGGGACAACGTCACATTTACACCGCAGCAATTAGGCAAAGACATTGACGGAGCATTGATTCGATTTACTTATTACTCAGATGAAAATGCAGCAGTAGGTTCAGATGTTCTTGGCCTTGCCGGAAAAGCAAATGACGCTGCTGAGACATGGGTTCAATCAGGAAAGAACCCGGCATTTACGACGCAGGGCTATGGTATCAAAAACATTCAGATATTAAGCTATGATGAGTTAGTAACACTGGCAGACATTGGCACGGATGTACGCTATTATGCTTTTTGTAATTGGGGACTTGATCCTTATCACAATGTAAAGATTGAGCTTATTACCCCGGTACAATTATAAATTGCAGTCTTGAGGGTGCGCCGCTAAGGAACACTTCACACAAAAAAGTGTCCCTTTTTCGGATTCCGTCGATTGCACAAAATAACCAATATAGAATTATAAAAAAATGCACAATCCGAATTTATGTTTCGGGTTGTGCATTTGTTTTTATTTTCTTCTATTTTGAATACTCTGTGATAATCTCATTTGCCTTTGCATAAATTCTTTCAGCCTCTTCGCCGATATTGAATTTACCGTCCTCATATAGGATCTTGCCTGCGCACATAGTTAGCTTTACATTCTGCTTTGAACCGCTGTATACAATGTTTTTGCCAATATTATTCAAAGGCTGCATATTAGGCTGATTAAGATCTATTACAATCAGATCCGCCTGCATTCCCTCTGAGATTGAAACGCAGTCATCAAGTCCCATTGCCTTTGCCGAGCCTGATGTTGCCGCAAAAAGCACCTTATCAGCAGGAAACGCAGCCGCATCCTTGTTGGCGATTTTCTGCAAAGCAGTCATAAGGAACATTTCCCTGAACATATCAAGACAGTTGTTGCTTGCAGGACCGTCGGTTCCTAAAGCAAGCTTTACATCCTTTTCCGCCATTCTGC
>NZ_JAHZIA010000013.1 GCF_019420015.1 Anaerofustis sp. | reverse complement strand
GCTCAGTTGGTTAGAGCATCCGGCTCATAACCGGACGGTCCGGGGTTCGAGTCCCTGAAGGCCCACCATTTTTCGCAGATAAACCGTTCATTTCAGAACGGTTTTTTATTTTGATTTTATCCCCTCTTTCCTGTACTCACTTCATTTTAAATATCCCGTATAAATTATTTTTAAAAATTTTAAATAAAATTTTTTATTCCGTATATTTATTACTTTTAAAAGAAAAAATAAAACAAAAAAAGGAGAATATTATGGAATTAAAAAACAGTAAAACGGTTAAAAACCTTATGAGTTCATTCGTGGGAGAAAGCGGTGTGTATCAAAGATACTCTTACTACGCAAAAAGAGCCAAGGACGACGGTTTCAAATATATCGAAGACGTATTTAACGAAACGGCAATGAACGAACTTTACCATGCAAAAAGATTCATGATGCTTATAAACAAAGAACTCCCGGGAGAAAAAATTCTGGTTGACTCTGCAGATTATCCCGTATTCCTCGGCACAACTTTAGAAAACCTTCATTCTGCGGCACTGGGCGAATTCGAAGAAGCAAAGGAAATTTATCCTACATTCGCAAACACCGCAAGAGAAGAAGGATTCAAAGATATTGCAAACTACTTTGAGCTTATAGCAAAAGTGGAAGAATTCCACCATGCGAGATTCGACAAACTGGCGAAAGAAGTAGAAAGAGGCTACTTTAAAAGAGAAGGAGAATGCAGCTTCGTATGCCTTAAATGCGGTCATACACATAAAGGCAATACAGCTCCGAAAGTCTGCCCCATCTGCTCTCACGAACAAGCATACTTTAAACCCGTATGCAATAGTTTTAACCAATAAAAAAAGTGCCTAAGGCACTTTTTTATTTACTCTTGTTCATCCAGCATATCATTTAATATTTCTTCATATACCGAGTTTAACACTTCCTCGTTGTATCCTTTCCTCATAAAGAAAGAATACACCTTGTATTTTGTTTCTATAAGGTCTTCCCCTTTGTCCAGATACTTAAAGAATTTCTTCCTTATGTTCTCTCTCACCTTTTCGTTTTCTATCAGATTTTCTTCCTCTGTCAAGTAATCGTCTATAAGAGAATTTATCAGCCTATAATCATAACCCTTTCTCACTGCGGCATTTGCCGTCTTTTCCTTCTTTTCTCTGTAAAATAAATCTTTGTGCTTGAGGTTATTCTTCTTTATGAATTTAATAAGGTTATCCCTCTCTTCCTCTTCAGAAAAACACCTCTCCAAAACTTTCGATATCTTCTCTATGTCTATGCCTTTTTTTATCAAATCGTTTTTCATCTTGTTTCTTCCGATTAAAGCACACGACTTACTCGAAACATAACTTTCTATGTAGTCCTCGTCATTTACATCCTTAAGTTCCAAAAGCCTGTTTAATATATCATTTACGACAATATCAGGAAAATGCTTCTTACTTAGATATTCTACAACCTCGTTCTCGCACCTTGCCGCATAAGACAAATAATTCAAAGCCAGGTTAAGCCCTTTGTCATACAGATAATCATAACTCTCTTTCACGAGCTCTTCTCTGTCGACTTCCTCAAAAAGACTCAACTTATCCAAGACTTTCTTATCCAGTCTTAAAACAATTTCGTCATTTAATGTTACGCTGTATTCTCTTTTGCTTTTCGTTATTTTTGTTATAATATCCATAAAACTCCCGACAATAATAATTCTACTTATAAAAACTCTTTCTCTTTAAAATCACATCACCGAAAATCTCTTTCGATAAAAATTAAAGAAAAATAAACTTTAAAAACCCCAAACTACAAATCCGTGGAATCATCCTCACTCTTAGCGGCTTGTTCTTCTCTCAGCTTTGAGATGTCAACTTCCCCTCTCAGACTATCTTCTTCTTTTTCTCGCTCTTTTTCCACAAAACTCTTTTCCTCTTTGTTTTCCTTTTGCACTGCATTTTCTATTTTTATGTTATAGTTATTTACCGTAGAAGCCGAAGAAGTCCCTGAAGCTCCCAGGGTATTAACCGCGTTCATAAATTTTATCAAATTCTCATCCCTGGTTCGCCCCATTATAACAAACCAGTCTATAATAGTAAGAACACCGCAGCAACCCCCTGTCAAAAGTTTTAAAACGCCAAGCCCCGTATCTCCGACCATAAATCTGTCAATGCCGAAAGAACCGCCCAAAAGCGATATCGCAAGCATCAAAAGCGGCGAACGGTACTGTATAAGCGAAAGCGAAGTAAGTGCATCATCAGGAACGTTCTCCAATTTTTCTCTTACAAGAAAAAGTTTATCATCGGGGAAATACTCCGAAGTACTCACCATAAACATGTTAATTTTATCTCTTTGCATATATATCCCTCCTTTAATCATGTTCTATAAAATATTAAAATTATTTTCAAATCCTAAATGCTTCCTTTTGATATCTTCAATCTCCCCTATTGCCATAAAAAAACAAAACCGACAAAATATCTAAGACAAAATAAAACTTTGACTGAATCTTTATAGAAAAATTATACCACGATAATACCCCTTAGGCAAACATAAACGACATTTTCCCAACTTGTAATCGACAAAGATATTTATTTTATGGCTTATCATCCCCTTTAAAGACTAATATATAAAAACAATAATCCATATCTGAAAAAAAGAAAATAAGAGAACTATTCGTTCCCTTATAATAGTAAAATATCTGATATTCTCTCAACAATATGTAACCGAGTATATTTAAAGTATAACATAACTTCAAAGACAAACAGGACTTTAAAACAAATATGGTAAAATATTAATAAATACTTTTTACGGTATGGTAAAAAACAAGAGTCTCACTGCATAAACTGCCCAAAACAAAATAAGCATTAAAATCAAAATTGTATTCCGGGGTTTTCTTTTCATATGAAGAAAAGTGTCAAGGTTAAAGTGAACCAAAAGCAGAGCAAAAGGAAAAGCAAGAAGGAATAAAGGATGAAAATAAAATGCCGTTTTAAAATCAAAAGACAAAAACGACAGATAAGCTCTCGTCATTCCGCAGGTCGGACAGGGAATTCCCGTAACATACCTGAGAGGACATCCTATCCCGGTTATATAAACGATAAAAACGTATAAAGCCAGTACACATATCAAAAATACGTGTTTTTTTACAATTTTCTTGTTCATAATATTATTTTAGTTAAATTACTTTTTACCTTTCCCTTTGAGTATAATATACAAATATTTTTTATTCAACACATACTTTTTTGTATATACTTATAAAAAATTAATTTTTTTATAATTTTTATTTAATACATAAGTTTTATAATTTATCCATAAAATATAGAATATAAAATTAAATATCA
>NZ_JAHZIA010000012.1 GCF_019420015.1 Anaerofustis sp. | reverse complement strand
TTCTTGAAACAACCCTGTATCATGTATGGCTATCGCAACTCTTATTATTGCGACTATACTTTTAAAAGCTACAGGAACAACGGGTGTAGACGGAATGCTTGGCGCAATTTCAATCGGAGCCATCATTTGTGTCGTTGCGGCTATTGCCGGAGACTGTTCTCAGGACTTAAAAACAGGTTTCATTTTGGGTGCAACACCTAAAAAACAACAAATCGGTGAAATCATCGGGGTTATTGCTTCAGCTGCAGCAATAGGATATGTACTTTATCTTTTAAGTGCTGCATGGGGATTCGGTTCTAACGAAATTCCTGCTCCACAAGCAACAATGATGAAAATGCTTGTTGAAGGTATAATGAGTGCAGAACTTCCTTGGGCATTGATTTTCGCAGGCGGTGCGGTTGCCATAGTTATAGAAATACTTGGTGTTCCTGTTCTTCCTGTTGCCGTAGGTATGTATCTTCCATTCAGCTTAAGCGCCGGCATTATGGCAGGCGGACTTGTTCGTTTAGCTATGGATAAACGTAAAGTAAACGAAGAAGAAAAGAAAGAATCTGTTGAAAGAGGAACATTATATACATCAGGTTTAATCGCGGGAGAAGGTTTAATGGGAGTTATCCTTGCTGTTCTTGCCGTACTTAACAAAGCAGATGTTATCGATGTTTCAAAAGTATTCAGCATCGGACAGATAGGAAGTTTGGTTGTATTCGGTCTGCTTCTGTTCAGCCTTGTATGGGTTTGTATAAAGAAAAAAGACAAGAAACAAGAAGCATAAGACAACTTTAACGTAAAAACAATAAAGATGCGATTTGATAATAATTATTAAATTGCATCTTTTTAAAAGTATTATTTAAGGAGAAATTTCACTAAATGAGCAAGTCGAAAAAGAAAGATAATTACTTGGAATATATTCCGATAAAAAACCCTGAAATGGATTACGAAACCGACGATAAAAATATCGTAACCATAAAAAAAGAATGGGTTGGGTTTTATAATAACATAGCACAAAAATTCTTTAAAAAACCAAGAGTAAGTGATATTACACTGGATGAGTACGGCAGTTTTATATGGCTTAAGATAGACGGAGAAAAGAATGTTTATGACCTTTCCAAAGAACTTGAGGTACATTTTCCCAAAATGGAAAAAAGTCTGGCTCGTTTAATGAAATTTTTGGAAATCCTTAAAAACAATGAATTTATTTTGTGGAAGGAGAATAAATAATTGAATATTCTGCATTATCTGCCCTATGTATTTTTGTTTATGGTTGCAACCATGTTAATTTACGGATGGGGGCTTTGGAGGGCGTCACGCCAAACCAATGATTTAATGAATATGCTTTATTCAAAATCAGTTTCAAAAGTAAAAAAGGCAATCAAAAGAAACGGTCCCATGACAAAAAAAGAAATCGAAGATACAATAAAGGATATCCAGGTAAGCCAACCTTTCTCAAAAAATCGTTTGGGTATTACAGATCCGAAAAGCTTTTCTCTCTCTTTGATAGAATATATGATTAAACAAAAGATAATCATAGAAGAAAAGGGAAAAAAGAACAAATCTATATATAAACTAAAATAAAAAGATATCTTATGATATCTTTTTTTTATTATAGTAAAAAAATAATTTCAGTATAAAACACAAAACGCAATATGCGACCTTTTATATCACAATCTTCTATTAAAATCATATATATAATTATTTGTAGTTAAAAATATACAATCACTAAACCAAATAATTTAAATGTATATTTTAAACAATAATATAAAAGGCAGGAAAACAAATGAAAGTAAACTTCAAACATCTGATAATATCTATATTAATACCGCTGTTAATCGGAGGATTGTCGGCACTTTTAACAAAAAACAGTATGAGTATATATCAAAACCTAATATTGCCTCCCCTGTCTCCTCCGGGGATTGTATTCCCCATTATATGGACAATTCTTTTTATTCTCATGGGTATAAGCTCATATATCATTTATCAGTCAAATGGCGAAGAAAAAGAAAATGCTTTGAAAATATATATAATTCAGTTGTTACTGAATTTTATTTGGAGCATAATATTCTTTAAGTTTACAAATTTTGTAATCGCATTTACGATTCTTGTTATATTATGGATATTTATATTAAAAATGATTTCCTGTTTTTCTGAAATAAGTAATATATCTGGAAAGCTGCAAATTCCTTACTTACTCTGGGTAACCTTTGCGGGATATTTAAATTTAATGGTAGTTGTACTTAATAAATAAAGAAATTACAATTGAAATACCATATTTTTAAGAAAAAATAACAATACTGGATATACATATACTGTATTAAAAAACTCAAATATTAAGTTTTTTAATGGTTTCTTTTATACTCCCAATATCGAAAGGTTTGCTTATAAATCCGCATACTCCCATTTCATAAGCTTTCTTTAAGGTATCTTCATCTTTTTCCAAAGCAGATATTATAAAAACGGAAATATCTTTAAACTTATCGTCTTTTTTCAAAAAAGACAACACTTCGAATCCGTCAATATCCGGAAGAATGATATCGAGAAGGATTAAGGATATATCATTATAACATTCATTTAAAATATCTATCGCTTCTTTTCCTCTTTCTGCCTCGTAAATATTAAAATCATCGGACAACATATGCTTTAAAATTGCCCTGTTCATCTCCACATCGTCAACAATTAAAATAGATTTTTCTTTCATTTCCTCATCTTCCCGTATAATTTGAATAAATATAACAAAAAAGCCGTTTACAAAGATTCTTCTTTGAAACGGCATACTATGGCAATAAGCCTTTAAATCATTATGGCAGGGGCAGAAGGACTTGAACCCTCGGCACGTGGTTTTGGAGACCACTGCTCTACCAACTGAGCTATACCCCTAAATTTAACACCATTAAATTATATCAAATTTCACAAAAATGTCAATATGTAAATAGATGTTTTATTCATATTAAAATATCGACTTATCCTTTATTCTTTGAAGAACATACATCTATCAGTTCTTTTACCCTTCTTTTTAAAGTTTTCATTCCTTCAATATTATATTCCTTCGGATCATAAACTTTATTATCCTTAAGTGAATTTCTTACACCTTCGCTAAAAGCAACTCTTAAATCAGTTGCATAATTCACTTTGCACATACCGAGTTTTATAGCCTTTTTCACGTCTTCGTCCTTTGTACCGCTGGTACCGTGAAGAACCAAAGGAACGTTTACGACACTTTTTATTTCTTTAAGCCTTTTAAAATCCAAGTTTGGAGACTCTTTGTAAAATCCGTGAGCGGTACCTATCGCAACGGCAAGAGATGAACATCCGCTCTTTGATGCAAACTCCCCTGCTTTTATAGGAAATGTAAGAAAAGCATCTTTTTTCGAAACTTCAACTTCATCTTCCTTCCCGCCCACTCTTCCAAGCTCACATTCTACGGGAACATCAAATTTATCTGCATAAAGACAGACTTTTTTAGACAAGTTTATATTATCTTCAAAATCCAACTTTGAACCGTCTATCATAACAGAAGTGTACCCCGCATCTATACACCTGACGCATAAATCATAACTTGCACCGTGATCAAGGTGAAGAACTATGGGTATGGATGTTTCCTTTGCATAATAATCGACAATTGCATACGCCACTTCGGGAGGTATATATTTAAGAGTGGAAGTAGTCGTCTGCATAATAACCGGGGAATTCTCTTCGCTGCAAGCTTCGATTATTCCCTTTGCCATTTCCATATTTTCGAAGTTAAAAGCAGGTATGGCATAATTTTCCTTTTGAGCTTTTAAAAGCAATTCTTTTGATGTTACAAGAGGCATGATTATCTCCTTTAAAATTTCTTTTTATGATTCATTATCAGAGGCTTTGTATATTGCCTCATTATCTTCATCCAAATCTTTTTGTTCACATGTTTGTTTTTCTTCCAAAAGGTCATTTTGATGTTTCTTTCTTATTAAAATTATCCCTACAATACCAAGGACAATAAGTCCAAGACTCACAAGCTGCGCTGTCCTAAGCCCGAAAAACATAAGAGAATCGGTTCTTAATCCTTC
>NZ_JAHZIA010000011.1 GCF_019420015.1 Anaerofustis sp. | reverse complement strand
GGGACTTGAACCCTGGACCTGCCGGTTATGAGCCGGATGCTCTGACCAACTGAGCTAATGGCCCTAAAATTGGCGGGGATAGTAGGACTCGAACCTACACAAAAAGAATCAAAATCTTTTGTCCTACCATTAGACTATATCCCTAAATATATCAATCGCATTATTTTCATATTTTTTTCTATATTTAATTTATCCGTTCGATGTAAGGAATTTGTTCGTGATATTATTGGAATTTTATGGAGTATAGAAAGTAGAGTTATGTTTTTTAAATAATGCGATTGATTTTTATACAAAAGCTAAGCGGCTAATTTAACCGCGGCTTGTGTATACATATTACTCATTCCACTAAAATCAAACATTCTAATTTCATCCTTTTTCATCCCTTTGAAAATTGCTATCAATAACACCTTTTCAATATCTAAATTTGTATTTTTTAATTTAACAATATACTCTATGCATCTGTAAGAAAACACATATCTCATCCCTGATATTTCACATTGTCTTCTTAAAGAGTGTACAAAATTTACCAGATCTTTGTCATTTTTAGCAATACTCAATTCTACGTTTTTATCATAATCAAATTCTATCACAACGAATCTATCTAAAGTTGCTGAATCTAAAACCATTCTACCAGTGTACTGTTCATCTGCACCGTTCCCCTTTGTATTTCCTGCGGCTATAACACGGAAATTCTCATTTGCCTCTATTTTACCATTTGGAAACTCAAAATATCCATTAGCGATTGCGGCATTTAACAAAACTAAAACTTCCGGTATAGATGCATCTAATTCATCAAGGAAAAACAAACCTCCATTTTTAAATGCCTTATAAAATTCAGTTTCATGATATTTTCCACCAGCATCTATAAAACCAGTTATTTTATATTCTTGCTGAATTGAATTTGTAAAATAAAACTCCAAATCTAATTCTTCTGCTATTTTTTTTGATTGTATAGTTTTTCCACTTCCAGCAGGACCAGTCAAATATACCGGAATATTTGATTTTATACAACTCTTAATTGTTTCAAACTCTTTATGTTTTATTTCTCCTTCGTTGTTATTTATTTCTACTTCATCTATTTCATCTACTTCTTCATTTTCAGAAACTACTTTTTCTATTTTTTCTTCAACAAATTCTATTTTATCATTTTCTGCATTTGAATTAAGTCTTTTTTTATCACTTATAACATCGTATAATTTAACTTCGTCTACAATCTCAAGTTTTTTATTTAAGAAAAATTTATATCCTGAAATAATGAACGACTTATCATTATAAATTTTTCTCACATAGTTATAAATTGTTGCACTTCTGTCATACTGTACATAAACTACAACCGATCCTTTTTTGTTTGCTTTTTTAACATTTAAAATTTCAAAATTTTTCATATTGTCCTCCTAAACTTCTAATGTTCAATCTCTATGATTATAATATCATAAATTTATCTATCTGTAAATATATTTTTTTAAATTTATCTAAAAAATCTTGAATATCCTCCCCTAAAAAATATCCTTGTTTGCCATATATCATTAAAAGTTATCGGCGTAATCCAAAACACATTGTTTTCTTCTACAAAATCATTTTCTGGGGTTGTTATTGTATTAGAGTGTTTGATATATCCTGCAACACCCAGCAATGATAATTGTATATAAGCCATCCTTACACATGTTATATCTATATCTTGTCCAACAATCATAATGTGATTTTGATAATTTAACTTGCGAAATAGGTCTTTGCTTTTATTTACAGCAGAAATTAAAGTAGCACCTCCGCCTATAGCACAGTCATTTAAAACAGCATATCCTTTTTCTTTTACTGCTTTTGATAATGTTTTTTTATCAATAGTAACATCAGACATTAATTTACAAATACTATACGGTGTAAAAAATTGTCCTTTATTTTTACTTGAAATTTCCAAAGACATATAAATTGATCCTAATAAGTCTTGATCTGGATTTTTTTCCAACTCTAAAACAATCAAAGCAAACATTTGTGGAATAATTCTTTTTCTTTCTTTTTCATTATATTTTTTTGCTACACGAATATATTCCTTTTCCCTTTCTTCCCATGTACTTTTAAACGGTTCTATGTCTTTTAAATTTCTCGTTATTGTATTTGATATTTCTATTGAAAACAAGGTCATTAAATCAGACCATACTTCATATTTATTTTTATCTCTTTCTAACATATGAAAACCATTCATAAATCTTTTTTTATAATTTAATTCTTCTAATTTATTTATTTTTTTATCCATTTTATTTTTACCTATTTTTAATTTTTAACTAAATAAAGTCCTTAGTTTTGCCTTTTATTCTATACAAACAAGGTTACTTTTAAGGACTGTATTAAATCTATAATATTTTTATGTTTAAAGATAAAATTTCTTTTGTCGGTCTTAATTTCTTTATACTCAATGGTTTTGTTACAACTAATTTATGGTTTGCATTTAATAAACAATATGTTACACAATTTTTACTTACATAGTAAATATATTTACCTCTGTTTAATACTATTTCTTTACTATCAATTCTATTTTTATTTCTGTCTAAAAATATACCTGTTTTCATATTTACTTTACCTATCCTTTCTTTATCTAACTTATGTTTATTATCTCTATCTCTCTCTATCTCTCTCTAACCCCCCTACCCCCCTTCCTCTCTCTTACATACTAAGTATATCATTTTTAAAAAATGTTGTCAATCATTAATTTTATATTTTTACAAAACAAGTTTTAATAATAATTCGGCATTATTTTCTATTTTTTTCAATAATTCAAAATCATTATTTTCCTTTATTTTTGAATATAAATCAAAACCTGTACCTGAATCAAAATCTTTAAAATATTGATAATAGTCTGATTGTTTAAATTCGTTTGGATATTTATTTTTTAAATATATTAATTGTCTTGTATTCGCATCGTAATTTACATCTTTTACTATACTTTCATTTTTTTCATAATATAAATAACTATGAACCAAAATCCACCTTTGCAATAAATTTATTCTTTCTACAGTTAAAAAATAAGGATTTTTAAATTCCATTTTTAGCACACCTCTATATTTTGTATTTTACCGGAAAACTGATTAATAACTGAAACATTTCCTGTCTTTTTTACTTCTTTATTTAAATTATTTTTATCAACAATAAATTCTACCTTCGATCCATCTAATGAAGTTTTGTTGTCACCAATTGTATGCTGATCTGATTTTTGATCTGCTTTTATAATATAAAAAATATTTCCCGTGTCCGTAGTTATTTTAAATTTATCCCCAACTTTACCATAAGCAGAACCGAGCGCGGCACAATAAAAGTTACTGATTTTCATTATTCCGTTTTCATCTGGTGTTGCTTGACAAATAATTTTATATTGTAATGAATTTTTATCCGTTATCGCAGTATATGGCATCCAACTTTTAAAATCTGATATATTTAAATTTATTTTATTTGTTACTTTACTTTCAAATTTTCCAGTTTGTATTTCATAAAAATTTATTTTTTCATTCAATTCACTTATTTCTTTTTTATACTTGTCGGATTCTTCTACTTTATTTTCAATTTCAATATTTTTACTTTTTAATTTATCATTTAATCTGTTTATATCATCTTCCTTTTCTATTAATAAATTATTTAATTCTTTTATTTTTTCTGTTTGTTTATTGTATTTATAATTAAACACAGAAGCAAACATAAGTGATAAAATTACCATAATAATTAAAACTTTTATATGATAATTTTTCTGTTTTATTTTTTTATTTTGTTCTTTTATTAAACTTCTCATCTCTGAAGCATATTTACTATAGTATATATCTTTGTTATTTTTATCCATTTTATTTACTACCTTTCTATTAATTAATGCTCTAATTTTAACTTACGCTTATTTTTTGGAAGAAAAGCATATTTACTTATACAAATTGCATCCGCTACATCATCATCCCCTTTCGTATCTATACCCAGGTTATTTTTAACATAATCCATCGTATCTGTTTTGTTATCGGTGATAGTTCTATATTTTCCTTTATTTTTTCCTTTGGTAATAAGTATTTGCTTTTTTTTACCTTTAGAACTTCCTACAATGTTACTTTTCCAGCTTCTTGTGTCTACAGAATAAACATTAATATTATATTTTTTTGCTACGTCTACAATATTGATAATCAATGCGGCAGTTGATTGGATATAATTTATATTTAAAAACCCCTGACTTCTTAGCCTTATCCTTTCCACTATCACTATCACCCTGTGAGACATTTGATTTACTTCAGAGAGACTTTTGACTATTAGTTGCTCAACTGTACTATTGACAATGTTTCGTTTCTCTGAATTGTTTCCAATGTGTTTCAGTGGTATGTTGCCATATTCTATAACCTTATCATCTTTACATATAGACCAACCAGTGTTTTTATAAGATTGATCTATCCCGATACATATTTTACTCATACATTTTCCTATTTTCTTTCCATTATGCTTTTAATAAATTCGTCAATATTATCAATGATTATTGGTAAGATAATATCATTTTTCTTAAAATCAAAAACTTCTGAATAATATTTATAATAATCTTGTAAAGTATTACAATGATAATCTATTACACTTCCATAAGCATAGAACTTTTTTGTATAATCAGGATGTAGCTCAAATAATCTCCAAACAATTCTTCTTTGGAAATCAGGATTTGAAAGAAAAAATGATATTTTTTTAAATTTAACTTTTCATTTGCATCTTTTATCTTTATCTTAAATGTGAAAGATTGTAATTTTCTTTTATTAAAATCGTCTACATTATATTTTACAATAAATAAATTACAACGATAGCCCATATTTTCTAACATGTCAATTAAAATAACAGATTTAGCCGCTTCTCTCATTACCGTATAAGCAGAATATTTAGAACTATATCCGATTGTTTTATAGATATTTAATATTTTATCTTTTTTTTCTACCATTTTATTTAATATCATATTATTCGGAATACCTTGTAAATAACGTGGGACAGAAACATTTCCACCTATAACATTATATTCACTTTTCATTTTTATATTTTTATTTGTTTTTATTTTTATATTTTTAATTTCATTTTTTAAATCAACTGTACCGTTTTCCCACCCATGCAACATGGTATTATGCGCTTCTTCAAATGTTTTAAAATAATATAAAGAACTATATACACCTTCTTTTTTTCTACCAGAAGAACATTCATTTTTATATTTATACACTTTTGAATATTCTTTATTTTCTTCATAAGGAATGGATATGATTTCATATAAATCTGCAATGGAATTAAAAACCCAGGTTCTATCAAAAAATCCTTCTCTTTTTCTTAAATATTTATCTACATTTATTTTTTTCATACTAACTTTTCCTTTCTATAAATTTCATTTCAACATCTATAATTATAATAACATAAATGATCTTAAAAATCAATACAAAAATAAAAAACGAGCAAAAAGCTCGTTTTAAATATCAAAATAATTTATATATTTTTTTAATTCATCAAAATGTTTTTTACACAAAAATACATCTTTTCTTTCTTTTTTACAGCGATTCTTATTCTTTATTTTTTTTGTAAAATAAATATTTATATCTGACACTTTATTACAACAATCACATTCTATTTCTTTTACTGGCCTATCTTTATTTTTTAAAGTTCTTTTTATACCAAATGTTTCATATATCTTTTCCATTTTTATACTTTCCTAAATTATAACAAGCGGAACGCATACTACAGTTATTCGCTCTTTCATCGAAAGAATTTTTACAACATCTTTTCGGCAAAATACCATCTTCTAAATATTCATTTTTAGCATTTTTAATATCATATAATCTTTCGATAAAAGGTAAAACTTCACGATAATTAAATTTTACTTTAAATACTGAAAAATCTTGTGTATTTTTATCTTCTAATAAAATAATTCCATCTTCTATACCGGTCAATAACATATAAAGCTGTATTTGCTTTCTCGCACTTGGATGAGGATTAGGTAGTTTTATTCCAGAGCTATATGCTCTTGTATTCATTGATTTATATTCTATGATATATGGTACATTATCAATTTCAACAATGCTATCTGGCGTATAAAACAATTCAAATTCTTCATTATAACTTCTTGCTTCATTTTTTATTAATTTAATACTGTTGCCTTTTTTACCGCTACATTTTTCAATCATTGATTGCCATTTTTCATGAATACTTTCACCTGCGGCAAAAATTTGCAACAAATTAACCGGTAGCTCCTCCCCTTGATCCATTTCAAATAACAATGATAAAACTTGTTGTCTTAAACAAAATTTTTCATCCGGAACAATAATAGATGAAGCATGTAAACCTTTTCTTACTTCTGTAAGATTTTCTTTGTCTCTCATTAAAACAAATAACTTAGAAAACTTTTGTTTTAATATCATATTATTTATTGATTTATTACCACCATTTTTTTGCACCATTTCTAAATATTTATTTAACTTTGACATTTATTTTTCCTTTCCTAATAACTAAATTTATTCATAGAATTTACTTTCTGATTTTGTTCTTCTATTTTTAATTTTATCTCTCTTTTTTCCTTTTCAAGTTCTAATTTATACTTTTTATATTTTTCACAAAAGGCGTGACACCGGTCTGTCCTGTCATAACAATTATAACATGGCGATTTTGTTTTATAATTTTGTGGTAAAACATTTAATGTATGATTTTCAAAGCTAATCATTATTCAGCATCTTCCCTTCTCGCTGTTTCTTTCTGTTCTCAGACATGATTTCTTTGCGGATAGCTAAAACATCATCATGACTAACATATCCGCGATCAAATATCATAGGAATTTCACACTCTCCAAACGGGTTACATATTTTTGATTTTACAACTTTACATTTTGTAACAATTCCTATTTTTTGACTATCAGAGCTATTTCTCGGATCTTTATTCGGTACTTCTATCCATGCTCTTCTGCCCACCTGAATCCTGACGCTACAATAAAACTTTAAAGCCCTTCCACCTGGTGTGTCTGTTTTTTCTCCAAACAACATAGCGTTCATCTTATCTCTAACTTGATTAATGAAAATAATTGTCGTTCCAGATTTTTCAACCTCTCTTTCAAGCACAGGTAGAGCTTTATTTAATAACCTTGCTACCCCTCCGATTCTATGTTCATTTTCTAAACTTTTATCTACTTTGTCGTAATCTTCTTTTGGCATCAGAGCTGGTACAGAATCTACTACAATTAAAGGAATTCCTGTTTTCGTAAATTCCATCACACGATCAAGCGCATCCTCACCGTATCTGGGGCGATATACCAACAACTGTTTTGGTTTATTTCCCAAAGTTCTTGCTCTTTCTGCATCAAAAGTACCCTCTGCCGCTACATAAAGTGCCATATCGTTTAAACCGCAAAGATGTAATCCTAAACTTGTTTTGCCGCTGGATTCTGGTCCATATATTTCCATTATTCTACCTTTCGGTATTCCTCCGCCTAATACAAAATCGAGATCTTCTATATTTGTTGATATTCGCGGAATATTCATATTTGCTTTTTTTGATCCTAAACTATAAATAGAACCTTCCCCGTTTTTCTCTTCTATTTTTTTACACAATTTCATAATTTCTAATCTTTTCTTTTCATCCATTTTTTTCACCTATACTTTAAAACATTAGAAAAATCTTTATCTATTCTGTCAGTAGCATATTTACATTGATTTATTGATATTTCTGCACCTAAACACTTTAATTTTGTTTTGTTTTCTTCATTATATTTTAACACAGCATAAGCAGTGGTGCCAGTACCCAAAAATGGATCAAATATTATATTTTTATCTTTTGCATATATTTTCAATAAAGCACAAACTAAATCAGAACTAAATGTAGCTTTATTGTAAGGATTAGAACCATCATTATTTTTCGCTTCAATAAAATTATAAATTGTACTATAATATTTTTGCCCTGTCCTTGAAACAGATTTAACTTTTTTATTACATTGAAAAGTTTTGATTTCATCCTTTCTTACAATTACAAAAATATATTCTATGATTCTTGTTAAAGCATTTTTGCTTGCATTATTCGGCAAGGCATTACTCTTTTTCCATGCGATACAATCAGCTAAAACAAAATTAGTATTATCAATAATATCAGATATGACATAAAACATATCTGTTGTATTTTCTGTAGAATAACTTAAATTAAAACATATTACTCCGTCTTTGTCCAATATTTTATTTAAATATTGAAATAATTTTACAATAAAACTTCTATACTCTTCGCTTGTTTTTTCATTATAAATATCATATCTACCCCAATGATTTCTAAGAGCTTTTTTGCTTTTACTTTTTCTGCTTGTATTATATGGCGGAGAAGTTATTACTAAACTTACTTTTACATTATTTTTATATAATTTTTTAATGTATTGTAAACAATCTCCATTATATATTTTTACCTTATTAGTATCGTAAAAATGATTTATCATTTGCTTCCCCTGCTATACAAACTACTATTATATTTTTGACATCTACCAAAATATATTTTTTTATCAAACTCTAACGCTCCTTCGGTTTTTAAAACCTCTAAAACTCTTTTATTTACTATCCTTTTATAAGGCTCCATTCTGTCTAAAAAATCATCATAATCTAAATATTTTCCATTTTTCTTTCGCTCCTCTTCTATCACCTGCGCCGCTTTTAAACCTACATTTTTTAAAGTAGACATCCCTTCTCTTATACATCTTTCACCATCAATTTTTGCTATGCTATGGTAAGCACAACCATTTACATGTGGTAACAATATTACTACACCATTGTATACCGCTTTTGCACTCAAACGAGGAATGTCTTTTTCATTCGCATATTTTAATGTAACATACCAAAATTCTGTATTATAATTTATTTTATAAAACATTTGTTCAATCGAAATCAAAGCATAACCTGTAGCATGACCGGCGTTAAATGTATAAGTCAATATTTTATTAAAAATATCTTCTGCTTCTTGTTTGCTTATCCCTTTTTCTGTTACTGCTCCTTTTACAAATAATTTTCTTAATCTTTTTTCTTCTTCCAATACTTTTTCTAATTCACTCTCAGACAATTCAGAATTATCTCTTTTCATGAATTTCATAATTTTATCAGCATCAGACCATGACATACCAGCCATCTCTACACATATTTTTTGCACCTGCTCTTGATAAACAAATGTTCCATAAGTTTCCTCAGCATATTCAAAAAATATATTACTATCATTCATTTCATCGTCTTGTAAAAAAGCTTTTTTATTTTCTGCGTATTGCTCCACCATTCCTGAAGAAAGCGGGCCAGGACGATTTAAAGCATTTGCGGCAATAACATCTTGGTAACAGTCACATTCAATCTGCTTTAATATATTCTTTGCACCTTTAGCTTCAAATTGAAATATGCCATCTGTATTAGCTTTTCCAAATTCTTCATAGATTTTTTTATCATTTAATAAATCATAATCAAAATAATGTGGCCTTCCTGTTAAATCTCTTAACTCTCTCAGAATAGACATTGTACGAAGCCCCAACATATCAAATTTGATTACATTTAATTTTTCAATATCCACAAGATCGTAAGATGTAGTGTACATCTGTTTTGATCTTCTTTCAATTGCTGTATATTTTAATATATCATCTCCTGAAATAGCTACACCAGCCGCATGAGTTCCATAAAACCTAATCTTACGATATAACTTACTAAAATGTTCTATAATATTATCATATTTATAATTTACATTCAAAACATTTTCATCATTCATTGCAGAATGTAAATCAAATTCTCCTGTTTCTACATCAATATATTGTTTTACTAAAGATTTTATTTCTTTTTGCTTTAAAATAATCTCTTCATCTTTTTCCTTTTTGTTGCTATCATTTTTATCAGACAATGGTAAACCACAAATTTTAAATAAATCATTTAACAAATTATCTACTTTATATAAACCGTAAGAACAAATTCTTGCGGCTCTATTCGGATACCTTTCAATTAAATATTCAATAACTTCTCCGCGTCTATCTGTTTCAAAATCCACATCAATATCTGGATATTTATTTTTATCTTTTCTTAAAAATCTTCTAAAATCTAAATTAAATATCAAACTATCCACATCTGTTATACCTAAAGCATAAGACACTAAACTATTACAAGCCGACCCTCTGCCTGGCCCTACTTCTATACCCTTTGATTTAGCCCAGTCTACATAATCTTGTACCATCAAAAAATAATCTTCAAAACCATGGTAAACAATAACATCATACTCTTCTTTACATCTTTTAAAATATTCCCTGTTATATTTGCCTCTTTTTTTCAATCCTTGTTTAATGTTCTTTAATAACAACTTTTTACTATCTATATTTTTATCAAACACAGGAAGTTTTAAAGGTAACTTTTCAAATATTTCTTCATCTACTTTATCAGATATTTCATTTAAATTTTTTATACAATTTTTTGCAAACTCTATCGCTTCTGATTTGTCATTAAATAAATTTGAATCATTTCCATGCATTCTTAAAAAACGATTAACAATCTCTTTCTTAGATGGCATGTATCGTTCCTTATACTGCTTTCCAAACTCTCTGTGCCCAGCTATTTCGTGCATTTTTAAATAAGTATCAAATTCATCACTTTTTCCAAAATGAGAATCAGAAGTTAAAATACATTTTATATCCAGTTCTTTTGCCAAATGCATTAAAAATTTATCTGTATTTTCTTGCAAACCTTTTTCTGTCAATTTAAACGGCTGAATTTCTATATAATAATCATCCCCAAAAATATCTTGAAACTTTTCTGCAAATTTATAAGACAAATCTTCTCTTTCTTTGTTATACATTTTTGATATTACTCCACCTACACATGCAGACGTACATATCAAACCTTCGCTATATTTTTCTAATAATTCAAAATCTACGATTGCTTTATAATAATAGTTATTTTTGTTACTGTATGTAACTATTTTATTTAAATTATGATAGCCTTTTAAATTTTTAACAAACAAACATAAATGGAAACTATTTTTTGTCTGTTTAAATTTTGGCATAAAATAAACTTCATTTCCTAATATAGGTTTTATGCCAAATTCTTTACAATCAAAATAATGTGACACCAAACCAGCCATATCACCATGATTTGATATTCCTAATGCTTTATAATCTAATTCTTTTGCTACGCTTGCGAGATATTTTGACTTACCCGCTCCGTCAAATAAAGAATGTTCGTCGTGTCTATGTAAATCTAAATAATTCATTTTACACCTCAAATATAAAAGCCATATTATAACAAACTATTAATATTCATTTGTTATAATATGGCTCACATATAAATCATTCCTCTTCTTCTATAAACTCAAGATATTCTTCAATATCACTTAAAAATGCTTTCTTTGTTCTTTTAATCTTTTTAATATTATCTAACTCTAAATATTCTAAAAAATCATCTTCATCAATATCATACTCATCTAAATATTCTTCAATTTCATCTTCTGTTATATATTTAATATTTGACTTTTTTCTTTTTTTAGGCTTTTCTTCCTCTTCTTCTTCAATTTCATCTTCTTCTTCATCGACGCCAGGCATCGGATCATTCAATGTCTTAAAATTCTTTTTTGTTTTCTTTCTCGGCTTTCTTTCTTCAATTTCATCTTCTTCTTCATCGACAGAAACGTTATCTATATCATAACCTTCTGCGTATTCATCTGATAATGGAAAAGCTTTATCTAATATTTTTAGCACAGCAGATTTTGTATAAGGCTTAACTTTTGTATTCCTAAATCTCTGCTTATCCTGAGGAATAACAGAATAAGAAGTATTCTGTTGCTGTCCTGTTTTTGATAAAACATAATCTCTATCCAAAATTGTACCATAATTTTCATACATTGATAAAAGCAGTGAAACCGGTGTGCAATTATTAACTGCAAATAACATAATTTCTACTTTTTTAGTATCATAATTATAAACAGACCACGCATACTGTGTTCTTGTTCTTAACTCTTCATCACCACATAATGGACAATTTTTCCCAAGCTCTTCTTGGCAAATAGTATTTATTCCCGCTTTATAACTGTCATGGAAAGTAAACTCAAAACCTTTATCCATTTCTTGTAAAAATCTAACTCTAACTTTTGAATTTGATCTAACAAATAAAATTTTATCTTTATTAGATCCACTTTTAGCAACATTAGATTTAATACTTTCGATGATCCCCATGGTTCATTCTCCTTTTTAATTTAATTTTAGCTAAATTCATTTTTTTTCTATCCATATCCCCCATATCTTTTACATCTTTTTGATATGGGAAAATTTCTACATTAAAAAAATTTTTTAAATATTTTGTCCCTCTTTTACCATAAACATCATTATCTAAAGCTGATATTATATTTTTTACTCCCTCTGATTTTAATTTTAAAATCTGATTATCAGTTATTTTCCAGCCTAAAATTGCAACTACATTTTTTACCCCTAATTGTTTTGCTTTTAACATATCAAAATATCCCTCGACAAGCATTACTGTTTTTGTATTTTTATAATCGCCTGCCAAAGTCGTTTTACGACGAAAACCTTGATTATATAAATATTTTCGCTTATTAGCAATATAGGGGTCAAATGTTCTACAAACCCAGCCTTTAAATTTTTTATTATCTTTGATCGGAAAAATAATAGGATAATTTTCATTATAGGTTATCTTAGCTCCAAACTTATTTAAAGTAGTCATATTAAAACCTCTATAACTCATATAATCTACAGCTTCATTATCCTCAAATATCCAATCTACTTTAGAAAGTCCATTATAATAATCTTTAGCTTCAATTAATTGTTGACGATAATAAGAACTATTTTTCTTTTTTACATTTTTTATTTCTTTTACTTCTGATTTATTTTTTTCTCCTTTTATTATACGATTATATTTAGACATTAACTGTAAATCATTTTCATTACAATTATCATCTAACATTTTCATTTCTTTAAAAAATCTAAAAGCATCGCCGCCTTTTTGACAACCATAGCAATACCAAAAATCTTCATCCAAATTAATTTGAAGACTTGGATTTACGTCACCATGGAACGGACAAAGTATTTTTTCATCATATTCAATTTTAAAATACTCTAATACTTTTAATAAATTACTCATCTTTTAACTCTGTTATCTTTAAATAATTACTTTTTATAATTTTATAACAATCATTTATTTCATTTAAATTTATTTCATCACGTTTAAATAAATTATCAAGATTCTTCATATTTACTTTATCAATAATATTTAAATAACATTTAATTTGAGAAAAAGTAATATTATTCTGTTTCATAAAATCAGAAAAACCTGAATAATCTGATATTTCAACTTTTCTTTCAATTATCTTGCTTCTTACTTTTTTACTCAATCTTGACTTTAATTTTTTAATATCAAAATCTACACTTGTTCTTTTTATTACTTTGATATTACAAATAATTTTTTCTTTTTCCGTTTCACCTTCAATCAAACTAATATTTATATTATCTATTTTTTCTTTTTTCAATAATGCAATAACTTCTTTTTTTAATTCATCTAATTGTAATTGATATGATTTTATTTGATGATTTAAAAATGCTACTTCTTTACATTTTTTTAATAATTTATCATCCATCTTAATCCCACGATTCTTTTTCTTCTACATCATCAAGAAAAATCTCTTGCACCTCTTCTACTCCTTCAGATATATCTTTTTCATCATTCTCTTCTAAAACATCAGATTCAACATCAATTCCTTTAAACGCGTTCATAACGAATCTGGGCCATTTACCGTTTGTATTTACCCATTGAATATCGTTTTTTTCAATAAAAAATCTTTTTCCGTTTTTCGTCTGAACTTCAACCCGCGTATTCCCCATAGCTACAATTTTTCCTGAATACATTTTTGCATTTTTATAATACAACTTAAACGCAACAAGATCACCTAATTTTAACGAATCAAGATAACTATTATGTTTTATCATTTTATTTCCTCCTAAAATAAAAAATGCCATAATTAGGCATATAAATCATACACTTTGTTATTGTACACACTCTAAATTTATATGCCTAACAATCATTCAACTATAATCACATTATAACACAAACATAATTCTTTGTAAAGTGTAACTTTTTACATCAATTCTCTAACTGTACCCTCAGAATATATATCCCTTTCAAACTTTAAACCAAAAGGAAGTTTAATATTTTCAAAATCGCTTAAACGAATATAACCCCATTCATACTCATAGTCAGTTTTTATATATCCAAAAAACAACCAATCATTTTCCTGTTCCTGCTTTTCTCCTTCTGTTACTAAAATTGTAGCAGAACCACATGGATTAAAAAATTTAACCACAACTTCTGCATCCAACCCTTTCGTTTCCTGAGAATACAAAGGATATTTTTTAAACTTTTTCTCAATCGCTTTAGTCATTAATTTCATTTTTCTACCTCACTTATCTATTTCTTTTCACAATAACTACCAAACATACTCAATACCAACATCATTTAATTTTTTAATGATTGTGTCTTTTCTCTCTCTTTCTATAATTATAATAGCACACTTTTATATAAATGTAAATACATTTTATAAAGAAAAGCAGAGAAAAAAATCTCTGCTTTAAAATAAATTTTTATATTAATTTAATCTTTATAACTAAATTCTTCACATTCTTTTTCTTTATATTTTGTATGGAGCATATTATCAATATATCTAATATGATGCCAGCTCCAATCACTATTTTCAAAATCTTGTATATACCTTTTGCACTTTATTATTTCTCTTGTAACAGGTTCTAATTCTTTTCTTAGTATATGTGATTCATGCAAGAACTCATTCATTGTAAGTATATTTGCTGTTTCTGCTATTAAAGCATATTTTTCATTTTCATGTTCTAAATATGATTCAAGCATTTCTTTTACTGTATGAGACGTTTTTAATTCCTTCATGTCTTTCCATTCAGGCGTTACCTTTTCACCAAACATGTCAATACAATAATGCTCTAACTTCATTTTCACTTCATTATCTTTTCTTGAAAAATATCTATGTAATCTTTTAAAACCTTGCAAACCTAATTTGTGAGAATCTAAACTTGCATTTTCATGAAAAGCATAACCTACTGTAAAAACTTCAATCGCTTTCATCAATTGCTCTACCGGAGATTTATCATTCATTTCATTTTTATTTAACATTCTATTTTCCTCTTCTCCTTCACCCCATTCATTTTCTTCTTCTATATTATTATATTCCTTTTCTTCTTTAATTTCAACAGGTTTTAAAGAGGGGTTACTTTTAACTTCATTTTGTTTTGTAAGATTATAATACCTCATCCCCATTAAGACACCTCATTTTTATTTAACAATCTATCAATTTTTTCTTCAATTCTTTCCAATCTCGCTTCATTTCTCTCCTGTTCCTCAGCATGACCTTCATTTAAACTCATGTTATATAAACTTGTAGTTATAGAAAACAAAGCAAGAATATCAAAAACTTCTAATGCATTATTTTTCATTATGCCAACTTAACAACTACTACATTTGCATTAGTCAAATTTGCTTGCACACCATTATTAATTATTGTCAAATCTACATCATTATTTACACAATTACAAGAATTTAAAACTTGTACAATTGTTGCAAATTTTAAATTAACAACTGCTGTATTAACTGTAGTAGTAGCTGTAGCTTCAGCAGATGGTACTAAAACTCCATTATTTGTAAGTTGCATAGAAATTGAACCACCTGCTGTTGCAACAGTAGATGCATCTGCATTAAACTCAACTAAATAAATTCCTGGTTTATTTAACGATATTGTACCTCCACCTGCCGCATGAGATATAGAACATCCTGTAAATGGTGCATTGTTATTAAAAACAACTACACTTTGAGCATTTACAGTCTGCTCGGCTCTTGTATAAGCATTTAAAGCACTTTTTTGATACCTTTTATCACAAGTCATTTTATTTCCTCCTTTTATTAAAAAAGACGGATAACATTACATTATCCGCCTAAAAATCAAACAATGTAATTATACATAACTATTTTATTTTTTAGCAACCACAACCGCAACCACAAGAATTAAATAATCTATCATTTGCAGATTCGTATGGACTGCAAGTAATGTAAGCCGGTCTGCTTATAGGTCTAAGCTCATTAATTAAATTAGCAGACTGTGCCTGTTGAGAAAGCTGGAAGTTTGCTGTCATAAGATCTCTGTCTCTTGCTTCAAGTCTATCTCTAAGATCCTGCATTGTATTAGCATTAATTAAAGCTCTTGTTGCTTCTCCTTCGGCATGAATCGCAGTTGTTATATCACAAGTATTTTTCGCCGCTTCATAACGAACTGCATCAATATTTCTATTTGTTTCACAGCAACAATTTTGCATTTGATAACCAAGATTTGATATTCCGGCATTTACATTATTAAATCCCTGGCATAAATCTCTTTGAATACCGCTAAATCCCTGGAGCATTGTGGTATTCTGAGCATAAAAACCATCACAAAGTCCATTCTGGATGCCTCTTATACCATTTTCAATTTGATTAAAATTAAGGCCATCGTAAAGCTCTGCTCTTGTAAGACCTGCCTGGTAAGCCGTGTTATCATTACGACCTCCAAAACCAAAGCCATTTCCACCCCAAGCTAAAAGAATGAAAAGTAAAAATACCCAAGTCCAAGTACCGCCACCTAAATTACCATTACTACCGCAAACATCATAAACAGGTGTAGCTCCCATCATTTCTCCTGCCATTTTATACCTCCTAAAAAGAAAAAGAAATAATTTATTATATTAAATTGCAATTTAATCAAATTTTTAACCCCATATTTTTTACCATATCCAAAAGACTATCAAAATCTACACCAACTTGCTTGCTTAGATTCATAACTACTTGTTTGATTTCCTCTTCACTTTTACCATTAGTCATTTCCATAGCTCTTTCCATTGCTGGATTTCCCTGAAACATTTGCAACATCATTGCTTGTGGATTCTGAACTTTTGATAGCTGGGATAAAACCTGTAATGGATTGAACATAACTATTTACCTCACTTTCAAGTTTTGTTATTTTATTTTCAAGTAAATTTATTTTATTTTTTAATTCATTTTCAACTTCACCAGAATTTTGTACATTTTGTTGAACATTCATAGGATTTACCAGCTCATATGTTCTTATGGAAGCTGTACCATCCATATTAATTTGTTTAGTATAAATTTTTCCACTTGCATAATCAGGAAAAATAAAAACAGATCCGTCAAGATCTATCATACTTGCTTTTGCTTCATCAAAACTTGTTACAGGTCTACCTTTCAATATCAAATTATTATTTTGTTGAATTTGTTGTTGACTACCATAAAACTGATTTTCCATCGACTGCAATCTGTTTTGCTGATTTATCATAGGATTAGTCATATATGGATTTCCCATATAGTAATTAGGATAATTAGCCAAATAAAAACCCCCTTTCCGTTTGTATATTTTTATTTTAACAAACGGAAAAGAGGTTTTAATAATCACATATTATTTAGTTTTAAACAATATTATAATTCATAAATATAATCAGCTATCATTTGCACTTCTTTTGGTAACAATTCATATTGTTCTAACAAAATTTCTTCTAAAACTTTTCTTGATTTAGAAATTAAATTATTTACCGTTTCTTTCGTATAACCTAATTCATTAGCTATTTCAACTAAAGATTTTTCTTCCACGTATTTCTTATATAAAACATTCTTATAATCTTTATTCAAACCAACTTCGTTTATTAAAATCTTAGTGGAATTTTTATTCAATCTATTTAATCTTCTCGCAAAACTTGTTTCAATCATTTTTTACCTCGCATTTTAAAAAATAAAATGCAAAATAAATTTATACTAATTTAGTTAAAATTGCAGTAACCAAAGTAGAAACAACAATTGTTATTACTGTATTTATAACAACCTCTTTTCTATTCTTATAGTTAACAATAGGTTCACTCAACATCTTATCTACTTTAACATTTAATTTATCTATCTCCCCATTACTACTATTTATATTTTTTTCTTTTTTATCTATATTTTTATTCATTCTTGCAACTGAATCATCTATTTTTTTAATCTCAAAATCTATAAACTTTAATTCGTTTTGCAATTCAATTAAAGCATGCTCTGAGTCTTCTATTTTATTTTTAATCAAATCTACTTGTTTATTAGTATCTTCAATTTTATTTTCTAAATTTTCTATAACTAAATTTACTTTTTGTTTAAATAAAATAAAAGCCTCATGATCTTGCAATTCAATACCCCTCGTTTCTTTTTTTTATTTTACCAAATCAATTGCCTCTTTTATCATTTTTACCGCTTCTTCTCTCGTCACATGAGACATATACCGTTTGTTACCATCAGGATCTCCATTTATTATACCATTTTTCTCCGCCCACTCACGATAAGGCGCAGACCAACTATTAGGATTTTTTTTAGCTAAATCATCAAAATATATATCCATCATTTTATTAAACTCTTGTTGTGTCATTTCTTCCTCCTTTTCTTCTTCCCCTTTATACTTTTCATATAACTTACCAAGGCCGAAACCGCTTACCACATTTGAACCTGTATTTTTCCACCTTACTTTATACCCTCTCGTATCAACATGAACAAAGGTAGCATACAGCCCACACCCAGTGTTTGGATAAAACATTTCCACATAAGATGCTACAGCATCCGGTGTTACACCTTGTACATTTATATCACAAGCAGTACCTTTTACATGTTGCGAATTAGAAGCACCACCAACTTTTTTATTATACTGAGGTGTCCTATAAGCTGAATTAATATTTATAGGTTTTTTAAAATAATCTCTTAATTCTTGTAAAATTTTCACAGTATCAATAGAAATAAGTATCTCATCACTACCATCTCTGCATCTAAATTCTTTTACTTTAAAATTTTTTGTAATACTATTTTCTCCATCTTTTTTTAAACTATATACTTTCACTCCCATTTATTTCACCTCTCAGAAATATTTTACAGATTACAAGCAAATAAAAAATAGTAGCCAAATGATAATTGACTACTATCGCAATTTAACTACTATAAATTTATTTTGCTCAATTATAACTTTTTACCATTTTCCTAATTTTTATTTTGAATTTACTAACTTAATTATTAGTATAACACAAATATAATGCTTTATAAATACCTTTCTTTAAAAGACTACCCAATTTCCTAAATCCCATCCTTTGAACATTTCTGTATCCATATCAAAAGCAAAAATCGCACCTTCTCCAAAATAGTAATTATATTGAACCCCAGCCGGACGAGGAACTAATAATCCTGCATATAACATACCAATTTGATTTTGTGTCATGCTTTCAGCACTAACAAAAACTAAACATGTCATATCAAGATTATCTATTAAATTTAACCTAACATTAGGAAACAAATTATCCCAAATATTAAAAATATTTTCCCTCGTTCCATCCCAATGATTCTGCGCTATTTTTGCCTTAACTAAAACTCTATAATCATCATCATTTAATTTATTCGTACCATCGGACAAAACAAAATCGACATATCTATCAACCCCAACTATTTTTCCAATAATATCCAATTGATTTCCTACTGCATAATCTAAATCGAAATCATAATCATAATTTAACAAACATTCTGCTACATCAAACAATGGTTTTAATAAATTTGATACAAAATTTATATATTTTTCTTTTGTTCTATGTTGTGAAGTTATAACATTTAAATATTTTTCACTATTTAAAACATCAGAGATCATTTTTACACCTCATTTTTAATAACAGTAATTAATGACACATCGGTAGTTAAAAGTTGAAACATTGAAGCTTCTACTTTTTGACTATTATCTACTAATACTGAATTTACAAAAAATGAAGGTGAAGAAATATCTCCCGAAGCAGACAAAATGGCATAGTATAAATTTGAAGCATACAATGTTTGCCCTATAGATAATTCTGAAAATTCTTGAACAATATTATTTTTTATATCAGCCTCAACTGCATCTGTAAAATTACTTAATTTTGTAATAGTAACAGAAACATTAACATTTTTATATTCTGGCCTTGAAAAAGAAATTTCAAGTTCTTGCTCTGAAGAAGTTGTTATTTTAACCTTTGTTGTGCCAAAAGTATCAGTGCCAGGTGTTTTTTTATTAAAAATAATATTAGCAATTTCATTTTCATCTCCACCCTCAACTACAAGTGCTATAGAATGTGGTGGCAATCCTAATTCATCATAATCTGACGTAAAATTTTCATATCCTTTAATTCTTACAACATTATTTAAAGCTTCTACATTTGCTAATATACTATCAAGAACTGTTAAAGCAGATCCTGAAGTTGCTTTAAATAGCCTTTCTCTTAATTCACTATCTGTTTCAATATCAGAACCAATTGTAGCCGGATATTTATTAGTCACACTTTCCCAACCTGAAGTTGGTGTATTAATTTTATTAATCGTACCAATTGGCGCCTGAATTGCTCCATAATCAACGCAAGAAGAAGTAACATCTATTTCACCAGATTCAGGAATTTCAAATTCTTTTTCTAATTGCCAAATATACCCGTTAACATCAATGGCCGATCCATAACTAACAATAGTTCCAGGTGCACCTTTACATGTTAACAGTGCGGCACTTGATATTCCAGACTTTCTCTTAATCCCCATATAAGACGCAACTCTATCAAGAGCTACTCCTATAGCTGTATCTGGATTATGCGAATTATAATCTAATATCAAACATTGGCAAATATCATAAAATAATAAACTAAAAGTAGATAAAAATTGATAATCTTGCGAATCTTCCGCTAAATATATATCATCACCATATATACTTTTAGTTTGCTCTATAAAATAATCTAAAACATCTTGATAAGATGGAACAATTAATCCTGACGCATCAATTGTAGGTGGAAAATAAGCCATTTTTATTTACCCCTTATAATTCTATTTCAACTTTAATTAATTCTCCAAAATTAGTTTCAAGTTCGCAATATAACATATAACTACGTGACACATTATCTATTTCACTTTTAAAAGTTACTATAGTTTCTACATTTTCAACTTGTAAAATCCTATCTCTTATTATTAAATCTATCGCAATTTTAGATTCTAACGTAGCATTAATGCCTAAAATAGACTGAAAAAACGGCGTTCCTTCATTTACATCTTCCCACCATTCGCCTTTTAATAACTTAATTTTAGTCACAACAGCCTGTGCAACTGCTTCGTTATCTTTTAAAAACCCTTGTTCATTCAGTCCGAAAACATAATCCCCATTTACATCCATTTTTCTATACTTCATATTTTTTACCTAAACCCAAGTAGAAGTTGTATAGACAGAATCACCTATTACTACATTATGCCTATGATTATTTATATTTATATCATTAACATAAATTCCATCATCTTTAATTTCAAATTGCGTACCTTTATAGTTTAATTTTATAGAATCACTATTAACATTTTTTAATTTACGCGGCTGTGACATTTGACAAGGTAAACAAAAACAATCTGATAAATCATGTCTTCTTTCTTCAAATTGTGCTTGTATTCCTCCTGACTGCCACCAAGAATCTATACAAGTATCTGAAAAAAATAACAAACATTCATCGTTTACTTCTAACGGGAATGTTATACTAATATCATTACCGCTACTCAGATAAACAATTGGAATATCAAAAATTTCTGGCAACTGAAAAGATTTTACTTCTTGCGTAGCAAATTTAATATTCTCTTTTATAACAGGCTGTGCGGTAACAGTCATTTCGTCATAATTTATCGACTTAATGATTGCTGGACAACAACATCTTAAATCAAAAAAAATTTGCTTTTTTAATTCTTGTAAATTTTGCAACGATCCGCCAGATAACTCATTTGTACCAAGTAAAGATTTTCCTGTAACATCTCCAAAAGTTATATTTTTTTCTGACATTTTATCACCTCGTTACTTTATATAAAGTTTTAACAGATTTTATCATGCCTGTAAAACCAGCATAGGAACAATCACCTGTTTTAGCAACTTTAGGACTACCTTTTTTTAATTGATTCTTGTCAACTATAAACTCTATTTGAGAACCATCATGTACACAATATTTATGAAGCGCATCAGTATCTCTATCTGCTTTTGAATCTCCAATAAAAGCATAAAAGGTTTTTCCACCTGTAAGCGTTATTTTTAACTTTGTTCCAGTATAGCCATAATATGTGCCCATAGCCACCATGTAATATGGTGTATTTGAATAACTATCTGCTATTCTTCTTCTAAAACCCTGAGAATCAGTATAAGATCCTCCATCGTGCTGATATTTATATTGCATAGACGATTTAGAACTTAAACTCGTCCAATATTCAAAAGATTTAAAAGATGTTGCACCAGAAACACCAGAGTTACCATATGATTCAATGTTATAAGTGTCTCCGTTACCTGTAGTATCAGTAAATCCTGAATTTCCCACAAGCTCTGCAATAATTTGCGGGATTGCTCCTGCTTGATTGGTGGCTGTACAATTTGTATACCAATTTTGCCCTCTTGTATCCCCAGAAAACTCAACTTTAATAATTCTATATAAATTATCCTGATCTAAAGTATAGACAACAGAATTGCCATCTGAATACTCTTGTTCTACGATTTGATCATTAGGAATATTTACCAAACTATATAAAGTTATTCTCGGATTTAATAAACATTGAAAAGAAATACCCTCAGCGTTTTGTTGCGGACTACCGATTAAACCCGAACTGCTATTTAAATGAATTATTTCATTTTCTGAAATATCATTAAAACTAACTAAATTTACTTTTCCAGAATCAGTATAAAAATTAGCATTTGATGTAGCGGCAAGTTGATCTAAAAAATCTCTCGATTTTCCAAAAACAACTTTCCCTCTAATATATTTCGCTGTATTAAATGAAGATGAAATAGAATTTAATTGTACCGGATTTGTCGAAACATTACAAATATTTTTTGCCACATCTCTTTTTGACATCCCGCGCGTCATTGTATAACTTATAAATCCACTATTTAAAAACCTTTCACAATCCATTGTAATTAAAGTTAAATAATAATCTACTCCATTTTCTACGCCTCTTATTCCTTGAATAACGTCCCCATCATATATTAAACCAAATAAACCTTCATAACCAGCTTCTATTGTTACTCTATTACAATTTACCATCAAATCATTTTCTGTTTCTGTATTTAAATTATAAATTGTAACTGTACCTGTATTTGCTTCTCTTGTTAAAGATTTTGAAACATCAAACACAATATGTAAATCCGATAAATCTAACCCTGTACCGTCTTCTCTAAAAACCATAATTCTATATTTTCGACCATATAAATAATTTCCCGTCTCACTTATACTATTTTCATTAACAATTACTCTTTCATAAGTATACTCATAATTATCTTGTAACGAAAGTCCGCTACCTCCAAATGCTGTGCCAGAAACAAGACCCGTATTTTCTAAATAAGGCTGAGGATTCAAAATATAATTAGTATTTCTACTAACACTCCAAAACTGAGAATACGGTACATTTCTAATTTCAAAATGTAAATGTGAACCTGTAGACCTTCCAGTACTCCCCATTTTACCTATCACGTCTCCAGCGGTAACAAATGAACCTACAGAAGTAGAAAAAGCACTTAAATGTGCATAAAGTGTGCAAAACTTATATCTTTGATGCTCTAAAATAATATAATTTCCATACCCATCCGGATCATTTCCAAAATATTTAACCACACCACCTTGAGCGGCATATATATTACTGCCTTTCACACCTGGCATATCTAAACCATAATGAAAACTACTTCCTCTCATACCAAATTTTGAAGAAACAGAATAATTTTGAACCGGAATACAATTAATTGAAACCGCCACTTTCTACCTCTCCTTCGCTATAGTATCTATACTCTGTATCACCCCAAATTAATTTAAATTCTGCACCCAATTGTTTTTCGTTTGGATAATCATTATTTACATTAGAAGATTTTAAAACCATAATGCTACCGATCATTTTATAAGCAAATTGTTTTAAAATATTTCCAGAACTTAAAATACTACCGCCTGTAACAAGTGGTATATTTGATATTATTATATTTTGAAAAGTATCCATAATAGTCATTAACCAATATTGACACACTTCACTATATGTAAATTTCAAAAAATAAAAATGTTTTTTTTCATCAAATGTAACCTCTACTCTTGCTAACTGATTAGGAAGAGATTTTAACGGTATATTATTCACCATTTTAATTAAACCTCTTTTTTTATCTTCCAAGATAATTAGAAATCATATATAACAAACTTTCATCACTTAACGATTCAGCTTGAATTGTTCCCGAATTATTTGTAGTTGTAGTTTGCTCCCTTTTACTTATTTTTACCGTTTTTTCTGAAGCAACAAGTAATTCTTGCATCGTAACAGTACACTTTAAACCATTTACATTGGACAAATCATCTTGTACAGATAAATTTGTAATCATCATATTCTGATAAGTTTCAATACGCGTATGTACCTGAAAAGCAAGTCTTTGTTTTTGTATTTCTCTTAAAATTCTATATGCCGCCGTAGACCTGGTGTAACTTATACCTTGAAACTGCGTTTCCTTCATTCCTGACATTGCATCAGACATTTTCACAGTCATAGTAACCTCTATCGGCTCAATATAAGCGTGATCTGCTATCGAAGCACCTTTCTGCACCTGATGAGAAGTTAAAACAGTATTTACATTATGCGCAACATCTAAAAATCCATCAAAAAAATATCCTGCTATATTTGTTTTTACTAACAACAATTCGGAATCAGTTATATCCTGCCACGGTAATTTAATTGGTAAACCATTTGCCATTTTTATTTTTACCTCACAACAGAAGAAATATTCATTGCTTCAAGTGCTCTTTTTGTATATTTATTTATTTCTCTTAGCGCATTATCATCTACGCTACCTTTTACATTTACATTTTGTTCATAGCTAACATTTAATTGTCTTGCCGCTTCTTTATCACCCAATAAAGCTCTGACTCTCATATTTTCAGCAGAAGAACCATCAAAAAACATATTTTTTAAAGTTTTTACAAATCCTAAAGAACTACTTAAAGGATCTCTGCCTGTTATAGCTTCTTTTCCAAGTGCCGCAAGAGATACCCCTTCTGGATCTTCGGAATCAGTTAAACCTAAAAAATCAGTACCTTTTTTTACATAAGGAAACACTTTCTCATCAAACCAATCAAATATATCTTTTAACCAACCAAACATATCTGAAAAAATATCATACAACCAAGAAAAAAATGGTTTTAAATTATTTATAATATAATTAACAGCCCATTCTATTTGCTCAAAAATCCACTCAAGAACACCTTTAGCTTTATTTAAAAATCCTTCAACTCCTTGCCACTTATCACCAAAAAGAGACTTTCCGCCTCTTTTCCAAGTCATATAATCATCTATTAACAAAACAATAGCTGAAAGACCTGCTAATATTATAGTCAATATCGGATTTATTGTCAATAAAATTGCACCAATAACACCAATAAACACTTTAAAAGTAGCAGGAAATTTTTTCATAAAATTATATGCACCAGAAATTAATTTAGCACCTAAACTAACAACATATGCTATTGCTTTACCAATCCTATAAATATAATATAACACCTTTGCTATTACAGCAGAAATTTTAGGAAGATTTTCTTGTAAAAATTTATTAAAATTAGATAGTTTTGCTCTTATTTCATCTATATCTACACCGAGATATTTCATAAAATAATAAACTATTTGACGAACTCCATTTTTAGCTATTACTTTCATTTTATCAAACTCAAAAGTAACATCTCTAACTTTTTTCAACATACTATCTAATTCTTTTGGTGCAGAAGTTTGTTGTCCAAGTGACACTAATTCTTTAAATCTCGCTGTAAGCTCTGGATTACGCGCAATGGTAGATAATTCATTCATTGAATATCCAAGACTTGTAACCGCATCCTCTGTTACTCTATAAGCGTCGACGTTCATCCACATTGAGTTTGCCGCATTTTGCATTTGCATATCAGCATCTGCAACAGAAACAATTAATTTACCAACAGCAACTACAGCAGATGAAACCAGCGTTATAATTCCAACAGTACCTTTAGCAAGGCTTGAAGTCATTTTTGACACCATCGACACCATTTTATCTGTACCAAAATTTACAGTATCTAAAGCATCTGATAATGAATTTTTATTTACATTAAAACCAAGCGAAACTAAATATTCTTTAATAACACCTTTTAAAGCCATATCAAATCACCTCAAATTAAATGAATTGGAAATATTATTTATTTCATTTTTATTTTCTATTTCTTTCATTTGCTTCTCAAAAAATAACTTTTCATTTAAATTTTTAACAGACATGGCTTCATGTATATCAAACAGATCCGAGATTATATACGTACCATCCCACAATTCATGCTGTTTCCACATTTTAGATAAAACTGGTGTATATAATATCATATCTATATTTTCGGAAACATAATATTCATACATACTTTCTTCTAAGCTGTAGCCGTTACATTCTTCACTTGATCCATTATTTTCTGAGATTCCTCCAAAACATTTAATTTTTGGAGGATTTCTAAGAAAAAATCCTTATAATTTACCTCAACTACTTTCAAAAGTAAAAACCCTACCAAAAGCATATTATTGTCTAAACCGGGCACACCAAAATCACCATTAGATTGCAACACAGCTACATCACCTGATTTTAATTTTTCATAACAATTTTTCATCAATCTTTTTTGAAATTCTGCAAACTCATCAATTGACATTTCTTTTTTATTCATTTTATTTGTAATAGACAAAACTTTATCTAATTCAATATTTAAATCATCATTTAAAAAAGAAAGTAAATTAAAAGGCAGAGCTTTTGTTAAAATTTCTTTTAAAACAGCGATTCCTTCAAATGGAGACATTTTTTTAATAACAAATGTTCTATCTTCATATTTAACAATCTGTTCTGTTACTCTTTCCATTTTCTATACCTCTTTCTATACCTCATTAAACAAACTAAATTGTATTTTGCGTAACATCTGCAAACAAAAAATTCCAAGTTATCTGCCCAGCGGTTGCTTCGTATGCCTTATCTGGTAATTTAACAATACTTCCCCCGTTCAATATATCCTGGACACCAGTCGTTTTATCAGTCAACACAGCTTTAATTAAAGACCATTCAGAAGTAGCCGCACTTTCTAAATAATTATACCATTTTTTTAAATTTGTATTTAATTCTGACGTTTGTTGTACATTTAAAGCTAAGGTACCGGTTCTATCTTTTATCTTTGAAACAACTGGAGTACCATCATACGCCACTTCAATTTGAGATCTATCTGTTCTCATGCTAACCTGCACAGAACCAAGACCCATGCCATTAACAGATAACTGACCCAAAGATGGATGAGATAAAGTTAAATTTACATCTGAAAAAGAATATGTTTTAGGCATTTTTTAATTCACCCCTCTCTTTATCTGCTTATATTTATTCCTAATGTGATATATTCAATTGCACCTGCTAATTTAATACATATAAAACAATTAGGTGCTTTTCTATCCACTCTATCGCTTGCTGGTTGTTCACTCAAATCATCAAATAAAATTAAATATCCTTGTGATAAAGTATCACCATACTCAAGTGAAAGAATTGAACTTCCAAGCCAAATTCCAGGTTGAATAAATTCAATATCTACATAACTATCCAAAACTTGAGAAATTGCCGAAGTCAAAATATTAATTCCCGTATCTGTCTGCGGAACTTTAGGATTATTAATCAGCGTATTCATTAATTCATTTCTCAAATCATTAACAAGCATATCTATATAATAAACTTCATCAAATCTATCACCATTCAACATTGTGCCTTGTCTAAATAAACTATAATAATATCCTTGTTTAACATATATATTTACATTATTTGATAAAATTTTTCTCAAATCAGCATATGTAATTTCATTAGATTCCAGCCCTACTATAGATTTATAAGCAAGAGTAAAAGACTTATTTATTTTTTTATTATACCCCAGAGCATATCCTAATATACCCGATATTGCAGTTTTATTAGAATTTGAATCCGATACATCTCTTTGAACAATTGTTTTCTTATAATTTTCAGATTTTAATTGTTCAATAATTGTATCATAATTTTCAAAATTTTTATCAAAATTTAAACAAAAAACTGATTCTGGAGAAGCCGTTTCAATATAAGAAGCTACAGCTTTAATATCAGTAACTTCCATTTTATTTACAACAGAATCCAATATAATTAAAGCATACCACTCAAAATTAAGATTTCTACATTCTGAAATAACATTAGCAAACTGTTCATCTGTTTCTTTTACACCTAAAAAAGCTTTTTCAGGTGAAGGTGACTGTGAAAAATATAAATTAATAGCAAGATATTCTGGTGAAGTAGTTTCAAATCCTAACTCAACCAAAGAATCTAAACTATCAATTTCTTTTACTCTGTCTTCTTTTGTTATTTTTTCAGAATCTGTAATAAATAAAGCAGAATTTAATGTCTTTCTATATGACACTACCGGACTTAATGTAACACTAATATCAATTATATCGTTTAAAGTTATATTTGCCACTTATTTAACCTCCTTCATTTTTCTTTAACTATAACTTCTCTATTTAAACTTTCCTTTTCTGTTATTAAATCAATATTAACAACATCTATCAATGGTATCTCTTCAATTAACGCTGATTCTAAATAGTAACTTACTATCAATTCAACCCTTGCCCACCATTGATTATTTAATTGTTCATATAATAAAACAGCCTCAGGAACATCTACAATCAATTTAATATCATATTTATCTAAAAAACTTTTAGCTTTATAACTATAAAGCATATTTCTAAATTCATAAGAAATATCTTGCACACTTTCATCTCCGTAAAAAATCCAGTGAACATCTATTTGTCTTAATTGCGACCTTTTTATTGTTATTTCGTCTTCTAAAACTTCTCTTATTTCTTCATTTATCTGTTTATTAGTATCATTATCGGCATAATTTATCCAAACATACGACACTCCTTGTCTTATCTCCTGAAAAGGTGCTGAATTTAATTGATATGCCAAACGTACAAGATCTGATTCATTTTCATTTTTTAAATCAATATCTCTCAAAAGTGCGGTTAAATTTACAAATATATCTTGTAATTCTGTATATTTTATAGTTTCTGACATTTTATGACGCTCCTATTTTTGATATTACCGCTTTTGTAAAGCCATAATCATCTGCGTCCATTACAGCTATAACTTTATATTCATCCTCATTATAAATTATAATATCAGAAGTCCTATTTTCACCTTTTGAAACCTCTGAACTCGTCATATAAATTTTTTCCAAACTATGTACAGATTTTATTGTTTCGTTTCTATCACCCTCTGGAACCATGCTTAAAGTTTTTTCATCCGATGCAGAAACAACAGCATTTATTTTTATCTCTTTTTCATCCTGCTCAAATCTACCATTTACATATCTTCCGTTAGAATGTCTTTTAATAATTATCTGCTGTGTAAACTCCGGACTTGCAACAATATCAGCAAGATTCAACCAAACCTTAGACATATTTACCTTCCATTTTTCTTTTTTACAACATATGTTATAGATTTTCTCAATTCACCTGTATCAATCAACGGTCTATCTTTTCCTTTTTTTGCTTTTATGGTTAAAGGTGAATTAGGCGGCCATCCATTTCGTGAATCAGTAAACCATGATCTAACTTTATTTTGTGCAAACATGCCAGTTTTCTTGAGTTCATTTACACCTTGTTCTAAATCAAAATTTAAAAATGATTTTAAACTTTTTAATAACTTCTCGTTTATCTTTTCACTATTCGCTTCAATTGCAGGCTCAATAATTGGACGTGGCGGTATACGATAAGCAGGTGAACCATGCGACATAATAAACATTTGATGTGCTTTTTTTCTTGCATCATTAAAATTCATACCATTGTCTATTTGCTTCTGAATTTCTTGACGTACTTCCTTTTTATCTACACCGTGAGTATGTATATATGCCAATTCTGCATTATTAATACCCTGCTCTCCTTTAGCTCTTCCTGTGTTTTCAGAAGGTATTCCTATTAACAAATCATACTGTTCTACTTCTTTTAAATATTCTTGTATATCTATATATTTTTTTATATTAATTTCACCAAAAACAAGAGACTTTAAAGGATCTCCTTTTGTAAAATTTTTTACGCTTTTATCAATTTCTTTTTCAATTAATTTTGAAAAATTACCCGCACTATTTTTTATCTCGCTTTCTACCGACATATTACCACACCCACATAGGGCCTTTCGACATTAATTTAGCTATAGAAACATATTGATTTCCAAACATAGTTAAATTAAACTGGCCCCAATTTTCTACATTTTGCATAGCAAGTGAAAAATCATAAGAAACAGAAACATCCCCAACAGATTTAGAGCTAACTAACCCTTTAGATTGTCCGGCGGCTATAACAGCGGCGGCAGGGCTATTTATATCAGAGTAACTCATTAAATATATAGAGCAAAAATGAGCTACAAATAAGCACATACCTAACTTCCACTGTTTTCCCCATCTACCTTCATTCACCACTTCATTTGCAAATTCTATATACATTTTCACAATTTCATCTGGTAATTCCTCTAAACCTTGAAATTGCGGATAAACCGCATAAAATTCTTCTAAATCAAACGGGGGATTTTCATTTTTTTTAATATTTGAAGCCGCACCAATTAAACCAATATCGTTAAATATCCTTCTATCATAGCTCATTTTAAAATCCCCCGTTTATATTTTAACCAATTAATTTTTCAATATAATATTCTTTTGGTTTTTTACTTTCAACTTGTATTCCTTTTTCTAAGCAAATATTATAAAGTTCCTTACTTGATTTTTCGGAATAAGACTGTAAATCATTATCACTTATATTTAAATTTTCTGTATTATTTAAAGCTTCATTTATTTCTTTTGATTCAATCTTTCCATTTGTTTCAATTTTAGCAATATCTGAATTACTTTCAATTAATTTAATTTTATTTGAATCTAACAAAGCTTTATACATTCTTGATTTTAAAATCCAATCAGGCGCATATGTAAATTCATATGCTCTTACTCTAAATTTAGTTTCATAATCATCTGGGTGGTTAAAAACAGCCGTTTGATTACTAAAAATTTGCACTTGACCTGTTCTCATATTTTTTCCTTTCACAAATTTAATCAAATACGGGAGGGCAAAAACCCTCCCCTAATTACTATTTAATTTATTTATTTTTCATTAAATACCATCTTTATAACGAATCGTTTCATAATACATAATTTTAACTTGACCTAATTGTCCTGCATATGCAGTCAGATAAGCCATCTGTTCTACATTAGGTTGCGTCATTACTCTTCCGAGCATAACAGGAATGTCAATTCTAACTTTTTCCTTTTCATTTACATAAGCAACCATTCTATTTTTTTGACTTGCGCCGGCACCTGTACACCATCTGCAAGGATAAATCATAAGATCTCTGTCTTGATTTTTAGCAATATTATTTTCAAGAATATACTGAAGCACAGAAACGTTACCAGCTTCAGAAACTTTTCTTGTAACAATATAGGCATAGTTAGCAGGATCAACCAAAATATGATTAGCCATACCAGTTAAATCATACTCAGAAGCTTCCCAAGTCTCAAGAACTAAACTATTAATATCATTTAAAATTTCATCTGGCGTTTTCTTTTTCCATTCCGAAGCACCCGCAGTACCGTTTTCCGCCATTTCACTTTGAACAAGCGGATTATTCACAAGACCATAAATATCCAGACTTTCATATCCTTCATATGTCATTGTGTCAATATCTTTATTCCAACCAAGTTTAATACCCTTGTCAAGAATATCATCCAGACTTCTACCAACCGTTTTAAGAAGCTCATTGTCAACAAAAGGAATCCTTAAAATATTCGCCCAAGAAAATACCTTAAAATTATCCTTAGTGATATTTGCTTGCATAATTGGAATATCATTTGTCTGTCCTCCAATTATACCAGAAGTACCACTACCTGTAGTGGCATAGTCTACAAAATAATTGGAAGTATATTCACTCCATCCGCCACCTGTATCAGCTACTATATCTCGCATCCAAGTTACGGATGTAAGTGGTTCATATAATTTAGGATCTCTTTTCTCAAGCTCTCCATTTAAAAAAGCTAAACCTGAAGCAATCGCGCTATCATTTACCCGTCTCATAACAGGCGCATTATCAAAAACACGTCTTACTTGATTATTTCCGTGAAACATTATTTTAACCCCTCCAAATTATTAAATTAAATTTCTTTCAAGTATTGTAATTTCTACTCCGCCTTTACCATCTACATAACCTGTTGTGAATCTTGCTGGAATAGCGAAACCTTTTGTAGATGGATCTGTCGCATCAAACTTTCCCGTCACAAAATTAAAGTATACTTTTCCACCCGCTTTAGGTGTACCTGTACCCATCTCAACAATTGCGGTACCACGCACAAGAATATCACAACCCTTATTCTTTAAATATGCAGAAGCTTGCTGTGTATATTCTGTAGCCTGAACTACTTCAGCTACAGCGATACCTACAAACTTATCAACTGTATCAGTAGATGTTTCTTCGCCTACATCACCTGTTACAGTGACATTTCTTACAGTATTATCATCATTTAAAAATACTGCCGCACCAAAATCAATTGCTTCACTTTCACCAGAAACAATCCGATTAATTACAATTGCATCTGCATCTCTTGAAATTTTTCCGATATATCCTAAATTTAAAACTTTTCCAATAACAGAACCTGGCATTACTTTACCTCCTTTTTATAATGTGGATTATACATTTCAGCAATTTTCTTACCTAAATCAGATTCATTTGAAAATGAATTGTCTTTAGTTCTTCCATTTAAAATATCAGAATAAACTTTAGACGATGTTTTTTTATAATTCTTCTTAGAATCTTTCACTTGCTTCTTAAGAACTTTTGCTAAATTATCAGAAACACGCTTTCTTTCCTTCTTATTGGGAATATATGCAATAATAGGCTTTAAAACCCTCATTAATTCAATTGCCGAATCTTTTGTTCTCTCTATTTCTTCCTTTTCCTCTATTTCACAATCACCATCTTCATTAATTTCTTCCGGAGACACTTCTACAGATTCTATTTCATCCACATCAGCATCTTCTACTTCTTCCTCTTCTTGCAACTCTTCTTCCAACTCATCTAAAGATTCCATACCCTCGTCCGAAGGTTCTTCTATCCCTTCATCTTTTACTCTTGATTGCAAAAGAGAATACAAAGCATCTTTTACATCAGACAATGTTTCCTTCATTTGCTCCATTTCCTCATCATTATTTTCTATCTCTTCTTCCTCTTTCTTAATAATTTTAGCAGGCTGGACTTCCTTTTCTTCATCTTCAACCTTTTTTTCTTCAACAAGATCATTCATAGCATCTAAAATATCTTCAGGATCGGCATCCATAGCAACATGCTTTAAACCTACCGCTTGAAGAAATTCTGACGTTTTTTGTCTCTTAGGAACTCTATAGCTCATTTTTTTTCTTCCTCCTTTTAATGATTCATTTTTATTATCTTTTATAGCAACCCTATTCCCAGCTCTACCAGCACTCACTAAAGCAACATGGTTTCCTATTATATTTTTTTGAGCATACCCATCTTTAAATGGTACATACTCACATTCATACCCGCAAGATACTTCGCGCTTATGCTTACTTTCTATTTCTTCTATTTGAGCTAAATTATAAACTATAATATCAGCTAAAAGTAAATCACTTTCTTTTCCTGTACCTCTTCTAACATTAGTTACCACACCTTTTCCGTAAGTTTGAAAATTCATCGGTGTAACCCAGTCAGACGGATGCTCGTCAACAAACACTTTACCCTCAAATGAAGATATTGTTTTAGCATTAAAAACTTCATCTTCTGTACGATAAACTTTTATTATTTCATCCGCCCTATCATGCAAACCTAATTCTTTACCTAAATATTTTTGCACACCAGTTCTTGCTATTGGTACATTATAACATATTAAAAAATCTTCTGGTGTACGCTTCATATTAGGACTTATTTTTGAACCAAAATGCCCTTTAGCCATTAATTTTATTTTACCTCTCTCTTTACATGCTACTTATATAGTATAACATAGCATAAATAATATGTAAACAAAATTCGGACTTCGTATCCTAAATATTTGAATCACCTACCTTAATTTTTTCTACACTCAACTACATTAGTAGCTGATTCATCACATTTAGAAATTATAAAATTATTAAAAACTTTATATTGTTCATCCGAAATATTTTTTATTGCTTTTATAAATTTTTCTCTATATTCATTATATAAACTTGTTTTAGATTTTACATTATTTCCAACTTCATCATTTAACAATTTTTTAATCTCAACAAGAAAGTCGGACAATAATTCGTTATTTTTCAATTTTGCTTTCATCAATCTATCTCTTGCAGAAATAACATTTAATATATTTTCATTTCTTGCAAAATATTCAACAAATTTATATTTAAAATTTTCATTTAATCTACGCTCATACTCAAACAATATTTCATCTAATTTACTTATTATTTCTTTCATTTTATTAAACCTTTATTTTGATACACCTTGCAATCTATTAATAATACCTTGATAGATTAAAGAATGATCATTTTCATCATTAGCTATCTCGACAAACTTTTTTCTATCTTCATCAGGTGCAATCTCTAATAACATTAAATTTATTTCTACGGCATCATTTTCCATCTGTAACGCTCTTGCTAAAATCTCTTCATAATCCATACCATTATACTTACCTGTTTCAGATGGTAAACCTTCATCTAACTTTTTTTCTAATTCATTTTCATTCAATACTTTTAATTCTTCAGCAAGCTCATCTAATGTATTTCTTAACCTTTTTTTATCTCTTTTTGAAATTACATCAGAATTTAATTTACTTTCGCATTTTTCTATTTTTTTAATTATTTTAAATAAATCATTATCATTTACTTTATTAATTTTTTGATCTGAAAAACCTACTGGATTTTCTGTATCACTATCAATTTTCCATTTATCATACAAAGTTAAATTTTTTGACATATTTATACCTCTTTTAAATTTATCTCTATTATCTTTTTACCATTTTCTAACTCTGTTGTTTTAAAATCATTATTTTTTAACACATATCTTGATGTTGTTGGGTGTAATATTTCATCTTCTTCAGGAAAAACAGATAACTCTTTAACAGAAGCACCAGATTTATTTTCTAAATTAAACAACAAACAAATATTTTTATTATCATCCAGAGAATTTTTACCAAAATTCATAGATATAGACTTATTAGAACTCCAACTTGAAATTCCTTGCATATCCATCGTTTTACCTTGTTTTAATTTATTTATTATTTTATCCGCATCTTCATCTGAAACACCAAGACCTCTGTAAACTGTACCTTCATACTTTTCTGATCTATATATAAAATCATCTAAATCATTTGAATATTTTTCAAACTCTTCATCAAACTGTTTCCCAGAGTATTTATCTCTGTAAGCTTGTTTTATTCTATCGTAATATGAACCAGTATAATAATATAAAGACATATAATATCTATCGGTATCTTCTTCAGAAATGCCTTTAATTCTCTCTTTTATTTTACTTTTCGGATCATATTCTTTACTTTCAGTATGAGATGAAGAAAAATTTTTATTTTGATTTCTTCTAAATTTACCGCTTCTCGCTGAACCGCCTTTATGTTCCGGTATTCCTACATGATTATAATGACCTGAACCATCTCCACCATCAAATACCTTAATAATTTCACATAACATATTTTCACCTTGTTAGCAAAACATTATTAAAATCGCTTAATTTTAAAATAAATTCTTTTTCCAAATACCCTAATACTTTCTTTGAAATTTCTTCATCCTCAGGGTAATAAGCTTCTGCTAATGAGGCCGTAATTATACCAAGTGTATCAGAATCAACTCCACAACTAACAGCGTTTCTTATAGCATCTTCTGTAGAATTTGAATCTATAAAACATTTATAAGCATATGGGATTGTACCTTCACATGTTTCATCAAATAACGCATTTGAAATTTCACTCGGAACAACATATCTGCTTTCTTTTATAATCTTATCTTTGCTCTCATAATAATTAAGCAATTTAAATATTGATTCTGCAATATCAACCGCACCCTTTATACCATATGGATGATTATGTGTTACAGAAGCAGAACATTTTGCTAAAATTCTTACTTCCTTTATTGATTTTGAATACCATGCAATGGGAGATACCCTCATTGCTGAACCATTTCCAAAACTATTATAAGGATACGCTTTTTCATATGTATTTGATAACCATTTTAAAAAGTTCGATCCATACAACAATTTTGAATCATTATATTTGTTACCATAAGTATAATATTTTTCTTTAAAAATATTAATCAATTTCTCTTCAATATCTTCAATAAAATCGTAACTTTCTTCTGTATATCTCTTATTTATTTCAATCAAAGCGTCAACCGTTGCAATAGTCAATACTGTATCATCTGTATAATACATATCATCTTGAAACAGTTCAAAATCTTTCGTATGAATATTATTAAATTCATATTTAGAACCAATAATATCTCCAGCTATAGTATTTAACAATCTCATTTTACTTAATCCATCCATTCTGCATTTTTTGTAATCTCTGCCAACTCCTTATCTAATTTTTTATCAAATTCTTCATCATAAATTTCTAAAGCATCATCGTCATAATCAAACTCTTGACTACCAAAAGGGATAATTTCTTCTATCAATCCTTCTCTACCTTTTTCATCTTTCATTTTCATAATCTCTCTTTTTGTGATTTTACTTTTTGCCATATCAGCACCTCCACTATTATTATAACATAAACTATATTTTAGGTCTACTTTTTAATTTAGCACCAGGATTATTTTTTAAATATTCCTTTTCATAAACAGGAATCATCTTTTTAAATCTCTGTTTTATTTCATCATCAGATTCTTTTGTTTTATTTATAAATTTATTATATTTTTCTTTATCTAAAATCTTTAACTTTCCATCTTCACCAGATTTTGCTATTATAACAGGCTCTTTCCCATTATTATCTATCAATGCAGATTTATTAAATAATCCTGCTAACTCTGGATAATTTACAGATACTTCTTTATGGTTCTTAATCACTGTATCTACCGAAGGAAATCTACCTGTCCGTAAATATCTTAAATAATTTCTTTTTAACGCTTCATCAATATCTACAGTTGCAAAATTACCCACAACCGGACTTCCTGATTTTTTAGCATCAAGTATTTTCTTTTTCGCCTTTTCTGTTTTTCCAGCAAGTGTACCATCCATTAAAACATTATATTCTTTACTATTTACTGCTTTACTAAATAACTTCTTAGCCAAAGCAGAACTTTCTTCATGTGCAAAACCTGCGGCAGTTGGATCATTTTTAGACTTTAATTCATTATACTCTGGTATATCTTTCTTTAATTCGTCAGGATCTACAACAATACCCATTTTATTTGAAGCACTCGGAACTTCAGGAAATAATTTAGAAATTGCAGTTGTTTTACCACTTGCAGAACCACCACCATTAAAATAAATCACTGGATTATGGGTTTTCTTAACATCTCTAAAATAATTTTTTATTGCTTCATTATGTAATTTTTTTCTATTATTTGAAAGTTTTCCGTTTTCTATATATTTACCTACCGAATGTTTTTCAGGATTTTTCAAAACATCAGTATCAAGATATTTCATGAACGCACTTCTACCAGATCCACCTACTTTTCCGGGTCTGCCCTCATGACCAAAATTGCCACTACCTTTCCCTCCATCTTTTACTATTATGCCTCTAAAAATACTTGAAATATCATCATAAGTTTTGCTTTTCATATTACTTCACCTACAAATCATCCTCTTCAAAACCAACTCCATTATAATTTTGAAAAAATCCATTAAAAAAACCTTTTTGTACACAACCTTCTTTTAATAACATTCTATACTCAATATAATTAGGCACAATACAAATTAAAAATAAAACTTTTTCCTTAATAACTCTTAATTTCATTTTTTCTACCTCTCTTCTATTCTTTATATATCTCTATACCTTTATCTCTTTTCATAACACTTTCAAATCTTGCTCTTGTTTGTGGATAAGCTGACACAAGCTTTCCTCTTTTACCACCGACATAAACAGTAGTCCAGTCGCCATCATTTTTTACCGTTCTGTTTCCTACAGTATATGCCCTTACTCTTCTTCCATCAATATCTTTTAAAGATCTTTTTTCAGATTCTTTAAAATACTTACTTAACCCCATGTCTTTTGAAATATCATTTCTCTTTTTTCTTTTTATAAAATGAGATTTTCCATTTTCAAATTCAAATTTAGCATCAAATATTTTCACTATACTGCTAATTTCAATCATATTAACCTCTTTATTCAACCAATTCAAACTTTTCCTGCATAATATCACAACACTGGTCTATATAATCTGCGACATCATTCCAAATTCTATAATTGGAAGTCATTTTCTTAACCTGATCAAACAAATCCATGCAATCAAGTTCAGATATTTTTTTCATCATTTTTTCAGTAATCACAACATATGGGATAAATCCATTTCCACATAAATCTTTTCTAAATTCTTTCAACGTATAAGATTTTGAAGCCACACATGTTATATTTTTATTTTCTTTAAAATGTCCAATTGCTAAATATTTTCTCACTTTTCTATCTCCTTTTACAATCTATCTCTCTCAATCTGTACTTATAATATATCACATTTTTTTATTTTTGTCTATCTTTTTTATAAACTTTTGCTTCTAAATCATATAATTTATCTATTATAAAACTCATTCCTGAATTTACTTAATGTCATAACTTCAATCTGTTTTGTTTTCCAATTATATACTTTATGCGGCCAGTTTATATCATCCAAATCAATCAAAGGCTCCTGATAACATCTACAATTATAAATATTACCTGCATGATATGGTAATGGTATCTTTTTATATTTATGTCTTTTATCAAGTGATTCAGGTGAAGCTGGATGTTTATAATTTACTAAAACACCTTCCATAATCTTATGAGAACTTCTCACTGATACGTCTTCCGAAGTTCTCCACACATACCAATAAACCCCTAAGTCTTCTGATCTTGCTTGTGTCAAAGCTGAACTAAATTTACTTGTTTCTGTTCGCGCTATTAATTTTGCACTTGCAGAAGAATTGTGAGGAAAAAACTTTTTTATTTCTTTTGAAATATCTTCAGATCTTTTTCCTTTAAACGCTTCTGAATTTATATGCCTTATAACATCTTCAGAAATTTTCAAAGGTAATGTTTCTATAAGTGTAGCGTTATATTTAAACAACTCTTCCATTCTTTTAGAAACATTACCTTTGATTTCTTTTTCTATATCTTTTTTAATTTCTTTTCCTCTACTACTCTTTCTTGCCGCTTCGCGCCAACTTCTGGAATTTGAAGCTAATAACATAGTAGATATTGTTTTTACTATTTCATTTGTCTTACGTTTATAAATTTTAGATTTTGATGCATTTTTTAAAACAGCTTTAAATTTTGATATATCATCTGTATATTTTAAAGCCTCTTTTTTTATTGGCTTTAATAATTTATTTAATAAAGTTACATATTTTCTTTCTATATATTTTGGTGTATCAAAATTCTTTTTTTTCATTTCTTTTTACATAATCTTTCAAATTTTTCTAAACTATTTAATGCTTTTAATATAAACTTTGTATCTTCTGCTTTTCCCATTGTTGGTATTCTTTTATTCAGCATTTCGTCTTCGTCACATTTATCAAAACTTGATTTAACATATTCTAACATTGTATCATCTTTTTCTTCTACCTTTTCAGGAAGTTTTAAACCCTTACTTTCCTTATTAAATTCTTTAACATTTTTCTCACCAACAACTTCTTTTCCTTTTTCAGAATTAAAAAATCTTCTCTGAGCTTCACTTTTGTATGGCATTATTTACACCTTTCATTTTTTTAATATTACAAAAATTCATTTCCAATCTTTTTAGATTTATATGATTCATTTTCTTTCTCAAGTTCATCAATTAATTTCTGTGCTTCTTTAAAATTTTTAGAAAAAATATTGTTTATAATTTCTTTCGATTTTTCAGATATTTCAGAATACCATTCTAATAACAAATCATCATATCCTACATAATCAGAAGCATCATATATTAACTTTGATAGCCACTTTTTTATTCTTAAATTACCATTTTTGCCATTTGCATAAATTACATTGGCTTGCTTTTTAGATAATTTTACTTTACCCAAACCTTCTTTATTCTTTTTTATTTCTTTTACTACATTTTGTTGTTTTATATTATTTGAAGATGATTTTTTATTTGCAAACTTACTCCCAAAAACTTTTGGATTGCCTGCAATCAAACCTCCACCTTCACCAAAAGCTACATGTTGATGCCTCACTGTTTTCCAGTCCGCTTCTTGACCATTTACAATTGCATCAACAACTCTTTTTAAATTTATCATATTTCATCACCGTTTATCAAAAGATCAAAATTAATATACCATTTTTAACTGAGTATTTTCAATCCTAATATTTAAAGCTCTGTTATAACCAAACAAACGATAAGCAGTATTTTTAGCATCTTCTTTATTTGCTTTACTATTTGCTCTATGAGAACTATAAAATTCAAATTCACCGTAATCATGCCCATCATCGTAAAACGCAATATATTTTCTCATTTTTCTACCTCTTTTCATTGTTTTACTATCTTAAAGATAAATTTAATTTCTAATAGTAAAATTATATATTGTTGTCAAAACATTAAATTCTGTTTTACATTCTTCACAATATTGTCTCAAATAATTAACAGCCTCATTTATTTTTTCACTATCTTCTGTCACAGCCCAATCAACACCATCTAATCGTACTATATAATAACGTTTCATATTACACCTCTTTTTCTTTCTCTACTCAATTACAAGCTCTACACTAACTCCTTTTAAAACAGATTTACTTTTCTCTAAAAACAACTCTGCTCTAATTTTATCTCTAAACATAAAATAATTATTATTTATTTTTACAAAATAACTCATATCTCTCCTAATCACGCAACAGCATTTATTACATAGATTGAATCACTATTTTTTCTCTCAAAGAAAAGACCATTGAACTTATAACCTCTTACTATCAATTTTACATCTTCCTTGTCATATATACCTAAATTAAATTCTTTTTCCGTTTTCACATTTATTTTAGTCACTTCATATCTTTTCATTTTTTTCTACCTCTTTTCTTTTTTTCTAACTCATAACTTCTATAATTATAATAACATGATTTTATAGTTTTGTAAATATAAATTATATAATTTCTTTAAATTCTTTGCTACATATTTTATACAAAAGATCAAAATATTCTTTTTCTTTTTCATCATTTATATCAATGTTATTTTCTAATACATCACTTAAAAATACACTAATATATTTAATTATACTTTTTAATTCACCAGCTTTATTAATAACTTCTTGTTTTGCAATATTGTTACTCAAATCATTATTTAACTCTTCCAATACTCTTTCACTTTTTCTCTTAGTATATAATAAATCTAAATTATCCGGCTTATCTATCAATGCTACTTCGCATAAATTTATCATTTTAACATATGTTTCTTTTTTAAATAATTTAGGCGTTCTATTATTTACCATCTTATCTCCTTTTTATTTTTATTTATATTATATTATTTATTTTTCTTTTAAACTTTTCTTATATTCATCAGCAATTACAGCCTCTTTTGTAAAACTGTTATTTTTCCACCATGCCCATATAGTAGCAACAACTGAAATAACAGCAGAAACGCCTTCATAAACCTGTTCATCACTAAATGGTAAAGGATTAACATTACACATTGTCAATACAGAATTAAGCAGAGCAATAACTAATACTATCGTTCTTATCAATGTTTCTTTGGAAATTTTTAAATCACTCATAATAATTATACCTCCTTTAAAAATTAGGTCTTTTTATTTTTGAAATATCCACATCATCGGGTTCAATATACAATTTATAATCTCCCAAATCAAACCCGCCGCCTTTTTCAGCAATAATTAAAGCATGATTATAAAAATCATTAATAGTTTTATCTAATTCTTCAATATCTGAAATTTCCGCTCCATACATAAAATTCATAAAATTTGCTGAATCGTGTAATTCTTCATATACATCCTGCAAATCGTATAATTCTTTCACAGGATTATTGCAAACTATTGTATTCTTTGCTACTTTAAAATATCTCATTTTCACCACCTACCTAAACCTAATAGTCTCCATTGACTATAAATACATTTTTTCCATCCACCTCAATATCTAAATATGACTGGTTAAATCTATCATGATATTTAAGTGGTGAAAAGAAATTTGCTAAAGAATCAGCAACTTTTTTATCAGAATATATTTTATACTCAGCAATTGCCTTTTTAATATCATTAGCACCTATCTTAAATGCCGGAATATTTTCACACTCACAAACGCAAACACTCACAACATCAAATCTTCTATCAAACATATCCATACCTCCTAAATTTCATTACCTAACTCATAACTCCTATAATTATAATAGCACAATTTTAATAGCTTGTAAATACAAAATAACAAAAAATACCCAGATAATTTAATTTATTTTTTAATTTCTGGGTATTTTAGCTTAATTTATTTTATTTTTTATCTCATTTAACCATTTCAACAATCTTAGCAAGTGTATGTTTTCTGCATAATTCTCTAAATTCATTGTATTGCTTCATTATTTCTTCACTTCTTTCTATTTTATTGTTAGCAACAAACATATCTAAACCTACTCCAATATCTACATCTTCTTTTAAACAAATTTCTCTAATTTTATCTGCATTTTTAACAAAAATATTTCTTTCTGCAATTTCCTTCATTATAATTACCTCCATTTTTTATTTTTCAATTAAATATTCAACACCATTCTCAATTAAAATAGTGTCTACCTGACTTCTTAACTTATTGGGTACATCTGCATAAGTAATTTTTCCTAAAATTAATTTTGTTGCAAATAACATAGCCATCATTTTAAACCTCTTTTCTTTTTATATTAAAAATAGCTTATTTAAGCATATATAATTTGACCTACTTCTATTAAACAATCTTCAAGAAATTCCTGATTTTGACTTAAAACATCTATTTTTGCTTTTAAAAGATTATTTTCTTTTTTAACTTCATCAAGTTTTCTTTGCTTTTCTTCTGCTTCATTTTTTACAACCCCTAAATAATCTTGATAACTTTTTTCATCCCATACACATTCTATAACGGTTCTACTTTCCTCATCTATTTTAAAATCTATAAAACCTGAATATAATTTACCTGGCATTTTATATATCATTAAAAAATCTTCAGGAAATATATATAAATCATCATTTACATCTAAATCAATATCTTTATACAATGTCTTTGTTTTTATATCTAATGCATATTTTACATTCATTTTAATCACCTATCATACCAACATCATTAGAGAATTTGAAGAAATACACTTTATATAACACATCTTTTTCATTACAACCTAAAACTGGATTTGATTGAGATGTAATTATTAATTTATTATTGTTTTTACAAACTATATAATCATCTGTTAGATCAATATCATAACTACTATCCGTGAAATACCTCTTTGTACCATTCAAAGCAATCAATTGACTGCCTGCTTTAGATTTAACAAATATTCCATCAAAACCTTTTTTTAACACAGTTTCAGGAATTGTAATCATATTTGTCATTCCTAAAGTATTAACATTAGATTGTAGCAAAATATAAACACCTGTACCTAAATATGTAACTGTATCAATTATATACAAAGGAAAATCACTTATCTTTTCATTATCACTATTTTTTACACTTATTTTTGTGTAACTATACTGACCCTCTTTATATTTAAAAGCTTTAACAGGAAACGGTAAAAATTCTTCTACAAAATATTCATCATATTTAGTACTAATAGAACTCATACTTACATCTTTACTTTTAAAATCACTTATAAAATATACACTTCCATTTAAAATATATGGAGTGCATCCTGGATATTGGCTAATCTCATTTTCATATATATTATAAGACTTATATCCTGACGATGAAGTTATACTTGTTATTTCTATATATTGACTTTGATAAATAGCTATAAATTTATTATTATAAAATCTTATCAAAGGTCCAATTGTATTAATATTATATGTTGCATTATTGCTACTATAAGGTACTGTTGTTATTCTTGTTACCCCATTTTCCACAAGACTTGATTCTGATACATAGCCTATTCTATTATCTTCTTCATTTTCTTCTAAAATAAATGTAACTAAAAATTGATTTTTAGATGTATCAAAAGATATGCCTGTTACAACATCTGTTAAATTTGTACTCAAACAATATGCAACAACATTATCTTTATTATTTTTATTTATTTTTAAAACAAATGCTTGATACCTATTTTCATTTCCATGTGCTACATACACATACTTATATGTACTATCAATTTCTTGTTCACTTAATATATTTATAGTATTAATTCTTGTTGCAATACCACTTATATTTATATCTATCAATTCGCCATTTCCTGAATAATCTACATATAACAAATCAATATTACCATTTGTGCTACCAGGCTTTACTAATGCAATACCATCATCCATATAAAAAGCACCATTTGCATATGATGAATCATATGAATATCCTGTGCTTTTTACTCTTACTGTATTATTTGCTCCTATAGTATAAGTGTCTAAATACAAAGAGCCTGAAGATCCATTTTCTGTAGCAAGTATTAAAACCTTATTTCTTTGGCTATTCCAGCATGCATAAATGTAAGTTGTATTATATGCCCCTCCACTTTGTCTATTTTTTATTTCTTTTATTGCTTTTGTACTTTCATTATATGTAATTAGTATTGGATAAGTCGTATTACTATTGCTTATAGCATATCCTGAAACTCTTTTTAAAAAAATAACCCATGTACCATTATATATAGTCAACAAACATGCTCTTGTTCCCGGATAGCAAATGTCGAATAAATTTTCAAGATATTTCATTGTAGAAGTTTTATCATTTTCTTCTACATAATACATACTACTTGAATTTATAATATCGCCACCAGGTGGTATAATGCCATCACCTTTTAAAAGTTTTTCAACATTTTCTTTTATTGTACTGTCTTCTTTGGCATCAATATTTCTATCAGACATTACTTGAGCAATAGCATTTACCATTGTAGTGGATTGTCTTAATGCTTTATTGTATAGACTTGACCTTGCTATTCCAGACTCCACTCCGTTTAAACGCTGTCCATCTGTTGAATAAGCCTCGTTTGTCATTGAATTATTGTTATTTTCATCAAAAATTAAAAATTCATTTATACCAGGCAAAATAAACCTCCTTTTGTTTTATTTATATATTTTGAATGCAATAAATTTATAATTAATCAATAAAACGCAAAATAATAATATTTATTGCCTTTTTCATTAGTATTTTTATTCCATCCTTGCGAAATTCCAACGTAAAACCCATCATCAGAACATAAATATGTTTCTGTGTTTGTTATACGATTGCCATTTATATTAGTAAATTCGGCATAAAATATTTTGCATTCAAACATTACTATAAAATCGCCCATGATAAGTACGCCTTGTGGAGATATATCTAAACTTATTTTTCTAACATTACTACCATCACCATCATAACTTCCAGTTCTAAACCTATTTTCTTTCAAAACATCATCTACAGTTCCCATACCATCCACAATTATATTTTTAGCATTAAATAAACTATATATATTGCTTTTTAACGTCCCATCTTCTTTAGCATTTAAACCTTTCTCAGACAATAATTGTCCAAAAGCATTTGAAAGTAAAGTGGCCTGCCTCATTGCTTTATTATACAAATTTGATCTTGCTATACCCCCCCCACTCCATTTAACCTTTGTTCGTCTATTGAGTAGGCTTCATTTGTTAAAGAATTTTGATTATTTTCATCAAACACAAGAAACTCATTTATTCCTGACATTTATTTTTCCTTTCTTTATTTTAAACATAATAACTATAAATATTCACAGTAAAATTTATATTAAATTTATATTCACCCGGTGTTGATCTTGGTGTACGAAATTGCAATAAAATTTTATTGCCATTCCAAACTTCAAAATTATCATATGATGTTACTAATGATGAAAAATTAACATGCTCCGGTATATTATCTACATGATTATAATTTAAATTTATTTCCTTATTTATATAATAAAATTTTCTATCATTAAACTTATACTTTCTATTTTTTGATTGTGTAGAATCTAAATAGAAATTCATTAACATACATTTATCAGTTGAATACGGTTCGTCATTCAATTCTCTTCCGATACAAAGTTTAACATACACTTGCGAATTACTTCTTGTAGTTTCAAATTCTGCTTCTCCAATTACCTCAAATTCCAAATTTATATATTTATTAAACTCTTGTATATCAATATTTTCTATCAAATTTGCAACTTGTTCATTTAAATAATAGCAATCTTCATCTATATTTATTTTTGTACTTTTTATTAATTTTCTTTTCATAACTGTTTTAGCAAAATCATTATAATTTTTATTTAATTTCTCTAAAACTTCATTTACATCACTTCCACCTAATTGTGAAACAAAATCATTCGGTATCTTAACATTATCAGATCTCATTAATCCGTTTTGCAAATTATCTTTTAAACTTGCATCTTCTTTAGCATTATAACCATTTTCAGATATAATTTGACCTATAGCATTTCCTATTATAGTAGCTTGCCTAATGGACTTGTTATAAAGACTTGATCTTGCAAGCCCCCCCCTCTACACCATTTATTCTCTGCTCATCTACTGAATACATTTCGTTTGTTATTGTATTTTTATTGTTCTCATCAAATATAAGAAATTCATTTATCCCAGCCATACTTTACCCTCCCAATAAAGTTTATTATTCTTTTTCCATCATACTAACAAGTTCATTATATTGCTCTGTAGTAATTCTATCTGCAAGAAGAAACACATCTAACTTTTTAAGCATATCTTCTTGTTCATAGCTACCATTTTGAATTAATTTCTTGCATCTTTCATACGTCATAATAAATACCTCCTTAAATATTAAATAGTTATATATTTAAATCTGACAAGCAAACTAAATACTCTACATTTAAAGAAGTATCAAGTATTGCTATTTCAGTGTCAGACAAAACATTATCAGTTTGCTTTTCAGATCTTACTTGCTTTATTTCTTTTGTAACAGTGCTGTTATCATATTCAGTAAAAATATAACCTTCTTTTTCATATTGATTTATTATATTCATTTTGCATCCTCCTACTCATCTAATTTATATCTTACATATACTTCATATTTTCTTGATTTAGAAGTATCTAAGCAAAATGAATATGTTTGTATTTTCAATGAATCATTGAAAATAATAGGCAAATCTAACACAGTATAAACATGCTCAAGACTTTTTGTACAAGTTACATCCCAATCATCAATAGTCTTCCAATTAACTTTAGCATTAGTTGTACTAATTGAATTAGATGTTCCATATATATCTAAATAATTATTTTGATTATTAAATTCCACATTTATACCTTGACTATAAACAAATCCATTGTAAAAGCTATTACAAGCCCAAAGTACAATTTCTCCATCAATTGTGACCTTAATTATTACAAATTCATTGTTAACATTTGAAGCTGACACTATATTAGTAAAGCAAGCAAGCACGATTCCTGAACCTTGCACATCTAATATTGTTTTTAAATTTACATTTTTAATATTAGAAGGTTCTGATGTACTATCAACACTTAATTCGGTATTTATTTCTTTAAAATTCTTTAGCTCCTCCAGAGCCCCCCCTCAATTGTACCACCTGAGGAGTACATACCTAATGGATTTAATAACATATTATTTCACCTCATTTTAAATAACAATAAACTACATAGCATTTTACTAATTTATTAGGTTTTCTTTTACATTTAAATTTTAATGTATTTGTTGCCTGATTATAACTTGTTATTCCGAATTTCATAAACAAATCCATTGTTTCTATTTTTGGAATTGTAATTATAAGTTGTTCTTCTTCATCCGAAGTTATACCGTTTATTGTTTTTGTACAAACATACTTTTTTAATGTATCATCTACAATCCAATCACTTACATTAAAATTAACAGAAGTTACTTTCCAGCTATCTACATTACCAAAAGTAAACTTTAATGCTTCTTCCAACTCATTTACATCCTCAATTGCATTTAAATTTCTATCAGATATAATTTTTCCTATAGTAGAAGTCATTACAGATACGTTTCTTTGAAATTTATTTTGCAAGTTAGATCTTGCTATGCCTGAAGTCAAACCATTAATTCTTTGCTTATCTGTTGAATAAGTTTCATTTTCTAAAGTATTATTTTTATTTTCATTAAATACTAAAAACTCATTAATTCCTGCCAATTTTATCACCTCCCTTTTAAAATTAAACTATTTTATTTATTTTATTTTATCTAAGTTATATAAAACTTGTGCCAATTGTGCTCTTGTTAAAGGTGAATCAGGTTTAAATTCATCTTCACTCACACCTTGCATATAACCTTTTTCTACAACATACTTTATTGCTTCGTTATACCATGCATTTTCTGGTATATCTTTAAATTTTTTCATTTCAACTTCACCTTCATTTTCTTTTTTACTTGGAAACTCATATTCTTCATTTATATCTCCGAGAATTGGAAGGCCATATCCTGTATATTTATCATAACCTTCTACATCTAAATCTTCTGCATGATCTTTCCAATATTGGACAACATCTTCTTGTGTTAAATCTCCATATCTTTCAATTAATAATGCCGTTTTGCCTGCCAAATATGGGGCTGAAAAAGAAGTACCACTATCCCATCCTCTGAAATCAATAAAATTATGATCTGAAATTCCAGTAGAAGAGTAGTAATCTCTCACAGGCTTTCCTTTGTTGTCCAAATGGCATGCCTGAACATAAATAGCAAGATCTCCGGTATCATCCTTATTTTCATTGCCTTTATTTCCAAAAGAATTAAAGAAAATAAGATTATATTTATCCTGCATTTCTTCCCAAAATCTTCCCATTGGACTTTTTTCAGGATCTTCAAAGAATCCACCGCCGATTGATCTTGTTATAATCTTAATTTTAAACTTCTTTATAAACTCTTCTGGATCATATTTGATTCTTTCATTAGAATCATGTGACGGTTGATATATAACTTCAAATTTTTCTATTTTTTCATTATCATAAATGGAAGAAATACTTGCATTTATAATTGTTGAAGCAGGTGCGGCATCAAATATACGATCATGCGTTTTACATCCATGCTCAGAAGAATTTCCTTTATGATTTTCCGTTGTCCAAACAACAACACCTTCACCTAAATATCCTGCATCATTCCATCTTTTAACACCACAATATTCATTTTGCGTTATCACTTGAGTGGAATAATAAGTATTTTTAGGATCACCACATCTTTTATATAAAAGGTCTTCTATTTTTTTACTCATCTTTTCTCCATTTCATTACAATTTTATTTTTCAACAAACCAAATGCCTTTGTCCCGACCAACTTATTCTTGATCGAAACTAAAATAATATTTTTTTATTTCTTTATTATTAAATTATTAAACTTTACTCCTTTTATAAATTTAAATTAATATAAATAAAACTTAGCATTTTATACAAATTCAGCTTTAAATTGCAAGCTGTCATTTCCTGAACTACCGGATACGTCCTTTCTATATTTAATATATATTTCATGATTTCCAGCAGATATATTAGAATATGTATACGTTTCGGCAGTTGTACTACTTTGTCCTTTTAAACTCAGTGCATAGGTAGAGTCTACTGTATTTGATAGACTTAAAGGTGTATCTAATTCTCCTAATATTCCAAAATCATAATTATTTTCACCGCTATTTATGTATGTTATTTTTACATTACATACTGTAGTACATTCAATTGAAATTTTACACAACGAATAAGAACTATTTATACCTTTATTTTGAGATTCATAATATCCGGAAGAATTTAAAACAAATCCATATTGTGCACCCGAAACCTTTTGTATTGAAAGTTTATTTTCAACTTTAGAAAAATATGCTTTACAAAATAATATCTGCGCAGAACTTAAAGCTATTTCTTTATATAAAATTGATGTATAAATTTTTTCTGTTCCAATTTCCCAATATTCAAATTTACCATCCGTTTTAGCTGTAGCTACATTACTTATATTTATTTTTCCATTATTTATTGTTAAAACTTGTCTTGTCTTTTGAATACTTCCATATGTAGAATTATTTAACGAATAATTTACAACAGATTGTAACTTATCAGGTATTCCGTCAGGTGAATTTATTGGTGTTTCACTTTTTTCATCCCATATATCAACATCAAAATAAACCATTATTTTATTTTTTGTTTCATTACTTGTAATATAAATTTTCAATACAGATCTATCATTATCTAAAATATATGTTTTTCCATCATAAACTAAATCTGAATCAGGAACAATATAATTTAAATACGATTCAGTATCATATTGATTTTCTTCTGGTGTTTTGTCAACCTCTGTATAAGTATTATTGTAATTATAATAGTAATATGTAACAGTATAATGATACTTTGGCCTAACAAATATTCCTTCCGGACTCCATTCACCTTTATCCCATCCTGCACTTTCACTATCAAAAGTAAAATAATATTTCTTTTGGAAAACTAATATATTATTTAAATACACTTTAGAAATATTTCTATTATTTAATTTTATATCACTAATTTTCGTATTGTTTATATAAAGCATTTTTATTCCTCATATATACAATATAAAACACCTTGCTGTTTTGTTTGTAAATTATTGTATTCTTCTTCAGTCAATCCTACTATTTTGGAATCTACATATTCTTTTATTACTATATCCTGTATTTCTGTCACATTGGATAAGTTTTTCATGCATCTACCTCAATATATGATACAACAATTGTTAAATCATTTGTAGGAACTTTTGCAATATCAATTTTTACTTGGCTTCTTACAGCATTATAAGTTTTATCTGTCATTACTTCTTCAAAAGTAACAGAATCATATATCATTACAGAGAATATTTTTCCTCCTGTAACATTAATTGTTTTTGTTATTTCGGTTTTTAGAAGTGTACCTTCTTGAATCTTTACTAACTTAGGCTTATTTGATAAATCTTCATAACTTCCGCTTTTAGCAACATTAGAAAGGCCATCAAACAATTCCTGAACCTGCTGTATATTATCAGGCAAGGAATTTATCTGTTGTGAGCTTAACGTAACCCCAAAGTCATTTAAAGTTGTTCCATGCGGATTGCCTGTTTTTATTTGACTATGATCATATGCAACTTTACCTTTGTCTCCAGGATAAGCGGTTGAAGATGTTTCACCCAAAGCTAAACTTGGAGAAATTTCTACATAATTACTACCAGACCATCTATAAGTTAAATTTGTATCTTTTGCAATATATATTTTTCCAGATTCACCGGTTGCAGGAAAATTATCCTTTGTATCATATTCAACAACATCATCTACATAGCTCGGTAACTGTGCAGAAGGTACTTTACCTGTTTCATCTAATGATGCAACTCCATTATTTGCACCTTTTTCTGAAGAAGGTATTGCATTAATATCAGATGCTTGTGTAGGAACTGTAATATTTACACCTTTTTCAGAAATAGATTGCTGTGCTCCGTTTACACTTATTTTTTCAATAACATTAACTTGTGCACCTGCGGCAATTCCTGATAATTTTGTTTTATCTTCGGTAACATAGTTATTGTCAGTATGTACATAATTAGCATCTTGTACTAAATCTGAAGGTTTATTTAAAACATCTTCCCATTCTACAGCATCAGCAACACCGCCACCTGTTGCACTAAGAACACCATCATTTATTGCAAGCCCTGCACCTACCTTAATACCACCTAAAGTACTTGAAGATGCAACAGGTAAAGTATATTCTTTTCCAACAACTTTCCATGCTGATCCATTATAAATATATAAATTCTTTTCAGAAGAATTATAAACAATTTGGCCTTCTTTTGCACTTCCAGGTAACACACCAACAGGTTGTATTACAGCATTTTGCAATTCGTTCCCTAATAAATTTAAATTAACTAAGTATATCATTTTAGCCCCCAATTCTTAATTTAAAAATGCCTTACCACTCATTATACTTGAGAAATTTATTCTCAAACTATTTTCATCCAAATATGTAACCTCTCCTATTACATTTGTACCTGCACTATCTATAATTGACACACTTGGATATTTTTTTAATTTATGGTTTATAATCCATTCATCTTTTGATTCCATTTGTTTAAATAAAAAGAACTTATCACATTCAATTGTAGGTTCTAAATCATCATCATCTATACCTGTTTCTGCTATCGGAATACTGTAAATATTTGTTTCTGCTTTTTTTACAAATATTTTATTTCCATCTTCATCTTCCTCAGCTATTTCTCCATAACAAGCAACTTTTAAAATACCGGCTTTTATTCCAGAAGGCATTTTAATTGTTACATCATTTTCTTCACCTAAATCAATATTTACTAAATAATCTATATCTTTTCTTTTTCTATCGTCTTTATCTTGGCTAAATTGAACTAATTTTTTCATTTCTGTCCATTCTTCACTAAAAGAAAAATTTACATTTAAAAAATTAATTTGATTTTCTATAATATCTCTACTTGGTTTCTCTATTAATTTTAAATTTTGAGATAATATCTGAAATTTTAACATCTTCTTTTCCTTTATTATAACTTTTAGAATCAAAAGTGTAAAGTCTTTTTCTTTTTAAATCAAACATACTTTCAAACTTAGAAATATTATTATTTAATGAATTTATATCACTATACAATTCTTTAACACATTTCTGGACACCTGCTATATTGTTTAACATTTTAATACCCTTACTTTCTCAATTTAGACTTTACCCTATCCATCCAAGTTAACGAATCATTATTTAAAACTACTCTGTTTTCTTCATTATCTAAATTTAAATTATTTTCTGTTTCCGGAGAAATTTCACTAACCAGATTATTTTCTTCCTCATCAGTCAATTCGCCCTGCTCATCTTCTTGTTTTGCTTTCTCTATGTCTTCATCGGTTATATTAGACCACATACCAGTCTTTTCATTCTGTTGTTTTAATTCTTTCAAAGCTATTTCTTTTGTTATCAGGCCAGCTCCAAACGCTTCAAGTATAGGTCCGGCCATTGCCTGTGCTAAATCTGCAAGATCTTTGCTACTAACAGACATACAAGGATTAAATTCCCAGTCTAAATCCTCTGGCACTGCTCCTAAGGTTGACATAAAAATAATCGGTAACAATTTATCTAAAACTGGCTGTAAATAAGTTTCTTGTTTTTCTTCTACCGTTTCATAATATTGTGTTAAATCTCCTTCTCCTGTAGCATTAAAACCAGCAGGATTTCTGCCGAATAACTTTGTTACCGGCATTTCACAAGCACCGGCTACATCTAACATAAAAGATTCATATATATCATTTAATCCGCTAAAACTATACTGTTCTGTATTAAAATCATCGTCTTTATCCATAACATATATTCCCATGTTAGACATTAATTGATTTTGTGCTTGTAATACTTTATATAAATTCTCTTGAGCCTTTTGTGTACTTGCTCCTAATAATTGTCCTAAATCATTCATTTTTAATACTCTAATATTTGCTAAAAATATTAAACTTGCTATATTTGCAGAAGTATTATCCCTCTTCTTTAACTCTTCAAAAACTATCTCGATTTCAGATTCACCCCAATACATTTCAGCTTGTCTTTCCCATTGTGGCAAATCTCTACCGCTAAATCTTATAATCCTTGAATGATGTACCTTTATTAAATCTCCTTCTTTAAAGTTTAAATTATTAGATACTTGAGATAAAGAAATTGAATAATATTCCGGTAAACCAAACTCATCATCTGAAATATCTGATTCTAACTGTAAATCAGGAAAAACACCGTTCCATCTATCTATTATTAACAGTCCTTTATAATCATCTAACATTATCTGATCGTAATCTAAAGGTTCACTTAAATCTTCATCACCTTCTATTAAAATAAGCCCTGCCGCACCTCCGTACAGTCTCGCCCATCTCAATCCTTCTTTTATTTTTTCTTTTGTTTTTGTTTTCCGTATTACATAATTTATTTTACTTAATTTATCAGGATCCAACGAAGAATTAAATTTTATCCAATTCTTTAACATATCTGAAGGAAAAACATCTACTATTTTTCTAACAATCCATGAACTTCTATATAGAGAAGTAAACAATGTATAATTTTGACCCATCCTTGTTAAAGGATATTCTGCACCCTCATTTAAATTAGGCTGTCCAAATCCTAATCTCGCCATCTGATTTTGAAAAGCATCCGTAGTATATAATTTACTCAATACTTCTGTCTGATTTTTTAATTTACTCTCTATAATTTCTTTTGAATCTGTTTGAAGAATAGGCTCCATTTCTTCTATTTCTCTAAGTAAAGATTCTTGCACTTCCTTGCTCATCATCCCATCCTTCCGGTAAACCAATTAATTCTTTTATTTTTTCACAAGCTTTTGTTTGACCTATACATTTTGCTTTTACTTTTCCATTTACTTTTATTCTATATACATTCCTACTATTAATTCTTTTCATCTTAACAGAAATAACTCTTCCGTCTCTCAATCTTCCTGTACAGGATTCATTTGTAAATTTATAATTAAAACAAAGCCTTTCTCTTGGGATTAAACGGGGATTATATAGCAATTTATTTATCATAAACATGCAATTTCCCTTAGTTCTAAATATACTTTTCTCTACCCCGTTTTCTTTTTCTTTTTTTATTAACTCTTCTATTTTTCTTACATCTTCTTCGGTAACTTTTATATTCTTTTTTAAACGTGCTCTTTGTTTTTGCGATTCTCTTTTTGACCTTAATATTACATCGTAGTCTTTTTTATGATTAGCCATTTTACTTATTTCTTTATATAGCAAAATCCCTACTAAAGTAGGGAATAGTTTTATCCTAATAATTATCTAAGATTAAATCATAATCTTCTAAATCAAATAACTTATTTTTCATGTGCAACTTTATAAACTTTCATCTAACTTTTCCTCATTCAATCTAATTTATTAATTTATTAATACCTTTTTATCAACATTCTTAATAGCCTTTCTACTTCATATGGTTTTAATTCTCTTTCAATTGAAATTAAAATATTTATCATATCATCTAACCTACATCTTAACTCTCCTTCTATCATGCTCATTTCAGTTATTACAAGATCTATTATTTCATTTACACTATCTTGCACTGTTTTATAATAAAACTTTTCATATTCCTCTTCCTCATTATGATTTAAATGATTTAATTCATCTATAATTTTAGATACATTTTGCATTTTTTTCTTTTGCTACTTCATAATAAATTGACAATTCTAAATCATTCATTTTACCTAAATCTAATGCTATCTCTTTTAACTCTTTATTCATCTATATTCTCCTTAAGTTATTTAATAAAAATATCTTCTACATCATAAAATATAAATACTTCATGTCTATTTATATAATACTAAACTATTCTGTTTACAAACTGTCCTACATTTTCAACTCCTAAATTTTTACTTATACCCCCATTATATATTATATCATTATATTTCTTTACTAAATTATTGTGCTTTTCTTTTGCTTCATCTAAAGTTTTAGAACGAGCAATTTCTATTTCTTCACCATCATTTAAAAACATAACTATTGTTTCATACTCATCATAGATTTTAACTGTAGAAATAACTGCTTTATGACTACAATAAATCATTTCATGAAGCGCAATTCTTTCAAACATTTTTCTACCTCCTAAATACATCTAATAACTATCATTTCTATATTTATAGTATCATACTTTTAAAAATTTGTAAATACTTTTTTTTAATTACTCTCCTCTTCTTCTTTTTCTTTTATATCTTGTATTATATCATTTACTAATAATTCTATTTCTTTAAATTTATTAACATACGGTATATTATAATTAAAATTATTTTTCTTTATTTCACCAAATGATATACTTTCTATTTCATATAACTTATTTAACATGCTTTTATTTATCATTTAAATTTCTCCTTCAATTATAGCTTTGATTTTTTCTCTATCTTCTTGTTTTGTAATATTAAACCTACACTTACCATCACCATCTATAAAAAACTTTTCTCCTTCTACCTCACAAATAAAAGAGTGTCCAATATTACAATTATATTCTATTAATCTTAATAATTTTATTAAATCTGAATCCTCTTTATCTACTATAAATTCTATATTTAAATTACCCCTAATTACACCATATTTATCTATTTTTATATCACTATCATTTATAAAACAATTTATTATTTTATCGTATTTCATATTTTATGCCCTCCCCAATATTCTTTTTCTCATTATTGTATTGATAAAATATCTCATTGCATCCATTGCATGATCATTTAACTTAACAGGTTTTTCTTCTCCTCTTTGTTTTGCTTTATCATCCCATACATATCCACCTAATTCGGAGATTGTCATTTTGCAATTGTTTTTATTTATTTTATATTTTTTCTGCCATAAAGCAGAACTTGTACACACTATTCCTTCTCTTACTGAGTTATCTGCCAATTTAACAACATATCCTTCATTTCTTAACAAAACAATTAAACTTTCTGCACTTGGATCTACCACTATTTTAGTTACAGGTATTTCTTCTTTTTTTTCAAGCTCTTTTATCATTCTTAAATATTCTATATCCGGAAGTCTTTTTTGTGCTTTTTTACTATCATAATATATTTCGTTTTCCTGATATGACACATCCCAATTATCATATATATCTAACACTACGAAAGGATTTGTTGTTCCATAGTCTATTGCAAAATATCTTGTACTATTTAATTTAATACTTTCATCTAAATTTAAATATACATTATTTTCTTCAGTAAACATATCATATATTATACCCTCGGATAAAGCCCATAGTCCTAATATATATCTTAAATAAAAAACTCCTGTAAATCTTTTTTTATAATCTTGCTTTACTTCTTCATCTAAAGATGGATTATCGTCCATGGTAAAATGTATATGTAACATATTTAATTCTTCTGCTTTATCAATAAACTCTAATTTAAACCAATGATTAGGCATATCCGGGTTACAGTTAAACCATAACTTACTACCTTTTACAGAGCATCTACTTATTGCCTGATTAACAAAAGATTGAGGTTGTAAAGCGGCTTCATCAAAATACCATCCTGCCGCTGTCATTCCCTGTATTGTAGCATAAGAACTTTCATCCCTTCCACCAAATACATAAAAATGATTTATTTTTACTTTACCTGTTTCTTTATCTTTTATTCTTACTATTAATGTATCGTCTTTATATTCTACTTTATAACCTCTTGATTTTAACAAAGGTATTAACCAAAAAATAACATTACGTTTAAATGAGGCTACTGTCCTTCCAGACATACCAAATTGCTGACCATCAAAGTTTTTCATAGCCCAAAATATATATGAAGCACTCATGCTTAAAGATTTGCCACTTCTTACTGATCCGTCGCAAATAATGCCTTTTTGATTTTTAAACTTACTTTTTGATGTCCACCATGTTAAAACAATTAGTTGTTTTTTTGAAAATATATCAAACTTCATTATTATTTTCTTTCTTTAAATCATTTTGTAAACTTTCTATCGCCATTGTAATAGCTTCTTTTTCTTTTTCATTAAACCATGGTAAATACATTTGACTTAACAATATTACTGCTTCTTGTTTACTTAACTTTTGTTTCATTTAACATTGTTACCCCTATATTTTTACTTTTATCAATATCATATTTATATTGCAATTTTAACCAATAATTTTTACTAATATCAAAATATTGTTCTAAACCATCAGCTATATTATCATCTATGCTTATTTCATAATTTAATAATTTTAACATTTTATCTTTTTCTATATTTAATATTTTTACAAATTCTTCTTTTGACATATTATAATATTCTCTAATTTCATTTAAATAATATGCCGGATGGAATATTGCTTTATCATTTATAATATCATAACCTTCATACATTTATTTTATTTCATTCTTCTAATGCTTCTTTTCTTGTTTTTTCTGTTTTAAAACCACATTTAGAACATTTATAATAATACATATTTTTTAAACCATTTAATGTGCAAGTCCATTCTTTCGGATATTTATTACAATAGATGCATTTTATTTTTGCCATATTTGTTCTATGCCTTTAATCTCTTTTGATAAAATAAATCCATTTTTATCTAAATATTTTTTAACATTTCTTAATTGTTTTCTCAATATATTTTCTTCATTTATTATATTGTCTTTTATAGATATTAATTCTGTTCTTTTTATTTCTGCTTGCACTTGTAATTTTATCAGTTCTATTTCTTTTTCTGATTTTGATAATTTCCACCATTTTTTTATTTTTCTTTTTTCATTTTCTATTTGTTCAATAATTTTATTCCAATTTTCTATCAAATCTGCACATTTATATTCTTCTTTTTTATTCTCTAACAAAGTTAAATGACAGATCTTTGTTAAATCTGATTTTATTTTATAATCTATATTTGAAAATTCAAACTTAACAAACATATTTTCATATTTTATTTTTACTTCCATTTTCTTATACCATATAAACTATAATATCAAAATAAATATTAATGATACTACTAATCCTATTACTACACCTAAACAAATATAAAATAACTTATCTAATATTTTCATTTTTTATTCTACCTTAACTTTATTTTATTCAAATTCCATGATTTTACTTCTAATTTTAATTCTTCAATATATTCTGCTAACTCTTTTAAATCTTCTAATTCTCTATCTGTCATTCTCACTCCATATTCAATAAAACTTAATATTAAATCTTCTAAATTTCTATGATAACCGCTAACTCTTATTTCATATTTATCTTTTGTTTTATCTTTAGGTATTTTTACTTTAGTTATAAAAAAACAATTGCTGTCTGCATTTAAATAATATCTTTTACCTATTTTTATTTTCATATTTCACCCTCATCATATCTGCCGCCACTAACAATTTTTTAGATATAGTTTCATCATATGGAATCATAACATAACTACCTCTAAAACTTTGTATTTCTTCGGCTATATTTATCAATGTTTCAATAACACTTTTATATTCTTTTTCTTCCAATTTATTGTCCTCAAATTACATTAAAATTGTAGGCGCAATATACAATAAAAACATAACAGATATTCCTACTATTCCACCGGTTATTATTTCTAAAATCATTTTTTTCATTTTTCTACCTCCTTAACTCATATCTAAATTATATCACACTTTTATTATTTTGTATATATATTTTTAAATATATTATAAAAAATATTCATCATTTAATAAGTGCACTCCATACAGAAGTGCGTATCCTCTATTTGATTTTATCCTGACAGGATCTTTTTGTCTTCGATAGTAAATCTTCACATCTTCGCCTAAAACCTTATATACACTTGTTAAATGCTCAGACTGCACCGCTACTCTATTCTTTTTATCAATAACAAAGATACTCATTGTTTCTATTTTTTTAGATCTTTTTTTAATATCTTTAATTTCAGGTATACATTTCAACTCTTTATATCTTTTTCTTTTATTATCTTTAATACTTGATAATATTACATCATTTATTAAATCATTTTTATTCAAATATACCCTTAAACCTTTTTCATTTAACTTTTTATCATTAAATTTAAATATTATTTCACCTTTGTAACAATAATAAAAATAGCCCTCCTTGTCTTGCGACAAGGCCAAGCTATAATTATACTTATAATTTCCACATTTTAATAATTTTTTATCATTTTTAACCTTATTTATTAATTTATTTATTTCTTTTATATACATTTTTAATCCCTCAGGTTATATTAGATATATCTACTCCTGTTTCTTCTTTTAATATTTTTACTAATTCTCTTAGCTCAACTTTATTTTCTAAAATACACTCATAATTATTTAAGCAAAAATCTATAAACCTTTCTTCTCTATTTCTATTCTGTTCATCGACTTTTTTCATTAAACTTGCATATTTATCATGTATTACCATCGTTGGAATACATAACATTAATATAAAGGCTTTTCTAATTGCATCATTAGTAATATCATCTTTTATTTTTTCAATTTCTTTATTTGTTACCAATTTCTTTTTCTTTCTATTTTTTTTAATTCTGTTAGACATTATTCAATATTTATCCTTTTTATATTTCTTTTCATTTTAATATCTATCTCTTCTATTAACTCTTTTAAATCTATTTTTTGTGCTTTCAAATAAATATAGAGAGAAATAATAACATCTGCGCTCTCTTCTAATAAACTTGCTCTATATTTCAGAAAATCTGAATAATTTTTCATTCTAAGCATTTTTACAGATGATTGTATCAATTCAGAACATTCTTCAATTAATATAAATTTTGATATTTCTTCTCCATGAAAATTTATCATTGCACTAAAATCATTTCCATATCTTTCTAACAAATTATCAAGTAAATTTTTCTTATCTCCTAATTGTCCCATTCTTCTACCTCATCAGATCTTTCTTCATCAATATATTCATTGTCTTCTTCAATTTCCTCTTCATATTCTTCCGAGTCATTTAAATCACTTTCAACAGTATTTTCATTCTCCATTACATTCTTATCCTCTACTAACTCTTGATCTGCCTCTATAGTCTTCTCTATGCTTTCTACTTTACTTTCTGACTTAACCGGCATTTCATATTTTTTTTCATCCCACTCTGCGTCTTTTGGTTCAAACCACCATGGACAATCACTACAAGGTATCATTTCTTCACAATTAGAAAAATATCCACACCTAATAAAACCATCTGCATTTTTTTCAGCCCACGGTCTATTTTTAAATTTATAGCTAAATAAATCGCTATTTGTTTTTCTCGGATTTTCACTCATCCATTTATTCATATCAGATAAAAACAAATCAGGATCAGAAATCATATATTCATTACAATCTTGAAAATTATATTCTTCCATATTTTTGGTTAAACAACATTCTAAACATGTTTCATATGTTTTACACATTCTTGACTTTTCTTTAATTATTGTTTTAAAATTTGTATTCATTTTTCATTTCTCCTTTTTATTAATAAAATTCAATAGTATTACTATTTTTTAAATCTTCATCTAATTTTAAAATACAGTATCTTTCTGAAGTTTTTAAATCTAACTCAAAAATCATACCACTTTTTATTAAAAGTTTTATTTTTTCTCTTAATTTTAAATTAAAAAATACCCTTAATGTAACATTATTTTGGTTACATACATCTATTCTCATTTTACACCTATTTTATTAATCATCTAATAATCTAAAAGGTTTTATGCTTAATTTATTTTCATCTATTTCTATATTCCAACACTCTTTTACATAACTTGCTATCTCTTTTCTTGTTTTATATTGCGAAGCATCCAAAATCATTCTTCTAATTTTTTCTCCATCTTCAAAATATAAAACAGATAACTCACCACTATTTATTCTCTTCATTTTTACTTTCTTCATTCAAATAACAATATAAATTGATTAAATATATAATGTTATCTTTTATTTTCTCCTCCCATTTTTCAATAGAAAAATTTGCACCCTCAGCACTTTCACAAATCATATCATAAATTGAAACTGTGTGCTTTACCATCATACCAGCTATTGCTTCGGGTATTGTTTCATTTAATAAAATTGCTCCAGTTCTAAAATTATGGTAATCATCTTCAGTAGCATATTCATTATGCTTTTCTTTTATTGTTTTATTTACTACATTAAATAATTTTTCAATACTTTTTTCATACATATTTACACCTAATTATTCGCAATTCCCATTTTTTTTTTTTTTAAACTTATGGTTCATTAAATATAACTCACCAGCAGAGCCATTACAAAAATCAATAACGTAATCTGCTTCTTTAAACTTCCATTTTCATTTCTAATTTGAATACAAACTGGACAATCATACCCAAATTCTTTATTAATGTTTTACAAATGTCTTCTAATTCACCAGTTGTTAACATAATATTATCCTTTCAATTATTATCACAACTTATATATGTCTATCATCTTTTATCGTTATTCTTAACTCAATCTTACGTCCGTCTTTAAGATCCCATTCATATCCTCCGGTGGTAGCTTTGCTACAATCATAACCACCTAAACAGTCCATGACCATATATGAGACAACAGAATTTATAGCTTCGTTTGTACACTCCGTCTTGTTTTGCCACATAGATTTATTTTTATTACTTAGTGTCCCAGCATATATACCAAAAGCACCACATCCAACATGATATTCATCCATTACTCTTCCACCTCCCACGTCAGCATTTCTTCAATACTATGTGGTTCTTCATCTTCCCATTTGATAAATAAAAACCATGAATTCTGGGGAAGGTAAGTTGCAGGAACATCTTCATCAAGATGCCATACAACCACACTTTTCTCAGGCTTACTTATATAAAAGAATAAAGAACCGCTCTTATCTCTTGCGATATATCCACTACCAAACGCTTTGCATAAATGCATTTCTTTTTCTGTCAGCTTCGGTTTCGGCTCTTTATATTCTTCAGCAAACCATCTTAATAATGTTATAAAGCACCCCTCATGTTCATTATTAAGATCACATTCATTACACATCACATCGTCACATGAAGTAAGTTTTTCATTTTTTACAGCAGTATATCCTTTTTCTATTGATTCTTTATGATATTTTTCAAAATTAGTCATATAACATTTTCCTCCTATCTCTTAATCATTACTATCTCTCTTACATTTGTTATTTTATCACATTTAAAATCATTTGTAAATATTTTTTCTTATTCTAATTTAAATATTTTCATAATTTTCTTCGATTAAAGGCTCTAAAACATTAGTTGGTCTACCGTCCATTATTATTTTATTTGCATCTTCTATTTCTTCTTTTTTTACAGAAAAATCTATCCTATATCTTCCGTTTATTATTTCTTTTGTTTCAGTGTTTATCACATTCTCTTGTTTTTTTACTTTATAAATATATAAATTATCATAGTTCATTAACATTTCTAATAAAATTTCTTTTGTTTCATTTTCGCTATCCACCATCAAACTTAAATTTAATTTTTTCATTTTCTATTCCTTTATTGTTTTACCTAAAATATATTTAATACATTTTTTTGTTTCATTTGTAACACCAACATTATTAGGGTTTAGCACCCAATTTATATTTTTTACAAATAATATCCCTTCGTCTGATAAATTTAAATTTTTTGTAGTTTTATACAAATCTTCTACAATCAAAGTAAAAATATAAGATTTTATCTTTTTATATACACCTATAATTTTAATATTTTTACTATCACTGATACCTGTTTCTTCAAACAATTCTCTTCTTGCACATTCAGTTACCGTTTCACCTTTTTCAATATGCCCTCCTACGCCACACCAAGTACCCATAGCAGGATTATTTTTTCTATTTAACAAAAGTACGTTTCCCTTTTTGTCAATAACAAATATTAAAGTATAACGCATTATTCTTCCTCTGATTCAATTGATTCAGTGTCATTTATTGATAAAGCGGCTTTTTCCAACGCCTCTAAGAATCCATCATCTTCTACTTCATCTAACATACCAGCTTTAGATTTTTCAATAACTAACTTTTCTTGCATTATTTCGATCTTCTTCTCTTCCATTTTCCTTTTCCAGTCATACGGATTGGTGTCCATATAATTTTCCAGTTTCTCAAAGGCTTTCAAACGGTCAGGAAATTTAACAATAAATCCTCCATTCGGAGTTTGCCTTATTTCTTGTATCACCTGACCGTCAATTTTATCAAAATCTTTTATAACAACATTTCCTTTTTCATCTTTTTCAAAGTAATCTGTAACATCATAAAAAGCAAGCTTAGCATAACTATTGAAAATATCTAAAGCCGAAACACAGGCTTTATCATATAGCCTTATTTTTAACCAAGCTATATAATTAATCACCCTTTGTTTCGACCTTACTATTTTGTAAATATTCTTCAGCGTGGTTACTTTATATCCGGCTTTAATGGCCGCCATTTTCATATTATAATCATTTATATAATATTCACAGAAAGCAACCTCTCTATCTGTCATTCCGTCTATTATTTCATTTCTATCCATCCCTCTCAACTGTTCTTCGGTATAATTTGATACCTTTTTTGACTTTGGCGGCAAATTTTAGCACTCCTTTATTTTAATATTTTTTCTTTATAAAAACTTTTACTTATCATTTCTTTTTCAGATATTTTTTTTAAAAAAGAATTTATATTGCAAGAATTACAATTATATTTTTCATTTATAAAAAATGACTTATGAAATTCCTTACATATTTTACAATTATTTTCTTTCTCTTTTTCAATATCTAAAACACAATAAACTGTCAATGTTATTGTTGTTTCAGAAACTTTTGTAAATCTGTAAACTAATTTATTTTTTAACTCTTTATTATTTAATATCTTTTTTGCTACAAACTTACAACCATTTAAATAAGCTTTTTTTAAATCACCCGAGCTATTTATAAAATCTTTTTCAATAACAAAAGAAATGGTTTTCATTTTATTTATTCCTCTAAATGCTTGAAGCAGATAATCTTGCTAATTCATCAACTTTTTCATTCAATTCATTGCCCGCATGGCCTTTAATTTTAATTAAATCAAATTCCAAATCATCTGATAAATCAATAAATTCTTCCCATAAATCTCTATTTAAAACTTCTGTACCTTTATTTGTTTTCCAACCATTTCCAAGCCATTTTTTTAACCACTTCTTGTTATAAGCATTTACACAATATTCCGAATCAGAATATATTTTCAAATCATATTCGCTTATTTTATTTTTTGTTAACATTTTTTTAAAATCACTCAAGGCTTCTAAAATAGCCGTTATTTCCATTCTGTTATTAGTCGTATAACGCTCCCCACCACTGGATTTTTTTACAATTTCTCCTGTGCTATTTGTAGCAATGTACGCCCAACCGCCTTTTCCTGGATTTTTTAAACAAGATCCATCTGTATATATATTTAACTTCAATTTCTTTTGTTTCATTTTATTTCACCTTTTTCTTTTCATGCATTATTTTGTAATAACAAAATACAATTATTTTTAAATACATTTCATTTAAATTTAATGATACAAAAGTATATATATCTTTTCCTTCTTTTTTCTGTTTATTACTCATTCCTTTTTTTATCAAATGACAAACTTGCCTGTTTTTAAAGTACATTATTGTTGTAATATCTAAATCTGTTTTAGAGCAAATTTTATACGACAATTCTGCAAATTTATCAAAATCATTTTTAAAATTTCTATATGATAAATTTTTATTTTTTATCATTTTCATTTCATTAAACTTTTCTATTAAAAATTTAACATTTTCTTTTTCCCTGCAATCTAACATTGGGATTTCATTTAATTTCATTTTTTATTTTACCTCTTTTTTTAATTAAAAAAGCCTGTACTTGAAACATATTAAGTTTTCCAAGTACAGGCAAAATTTAAAAGATATTAGTCATTAAATATCCCAATCATCATCATCTTCATCATCTTCTTCTTCAACTACCTTCTTCTTTTTCTTAGCAGGTGCCTGTGCTTTCTTTGCCGGTCTACCTCTCTTCTTTGCTGGCTTAACTACTTCTTCTTCCTCTTCCTCATCATCTTCTTCTTCGTCAAAATCGTCCTCTTCTTCAACTACCTTCTTCTTTGCCGGTCTACCTCTCTTACCAGTCGCTTTCTTTGCTGGCTTAACTACTTCTTCTTCCTCTTCCTCAGAAGCTTCTACCTTAATGATAGAATCAAATTTGCGAATCGTACCCCATTCAGGTACAGCGTTGAAGAAATTCTTCAGATTTTCCATTGCTTTTTCATTCGGCATAGAAGATACAAGGGAACTCATGATCGTTGTGATTGTTGGAAATCTCTTTCCTGCATCTGCGACAGCCTCCATTGCCTCATCCCCACCTGCAATTAAAGCGTTTCCTAATTCTGCAACTGTCCAATTTTTTGCCATTTCTTTTTTTCTCCTTTTCTTTCTTAAACTTCTTTCTTAAACTTTCTCAATTTAAAGGTTTAAATTTTCCTTCCTGCACAATTATAATATCATATTTATCACAATCTGTAAATACTTTTTACCCTATTTATATAAAAAATATTTATTTATACCTTCAATAAATTTATCAAACTCAGATCTACCTAAAACAATACTGCCCTTTTCGTACATATACCTTTCGTATCCTCCATCAGAAACTACAAACCTTTTAGCTAAAACTATATCACCATTTTTATTCTCTGACACTACAAATTCTTTATAATCTGAAATATTGCATGAAGTTATCACTTTATATCCATTATCCATTATTCTCCTCCCACTATTTATTTTCTTTTGTTTTCTTTTTAAAATTTTTAATTTCCGCTTTTATCTTGTTATAACCCATATTTCTTTTTGAAATTATAATATTTGAAATTATTGGTTTATCTAAATTAGAATTTTCAATAATTTCATTTACTTCTGATTCTATATCTTTTACTATTTTTGCTATATTTTTTAAAGCAATATATGACAGACCTTCTTTCATTTTATCTATTCCTCTTCCTCATCGTCTTCATCAATCATACCGGAACATAATATGAATATAATCGCTTCTCTTTCTACAAGTTCATTTAAATTTTCAATTTCTACATTTTCAATCTCTGTATTAAATTTAATAATAGATTCTCCATCTCTATCTACTATTAAACTATTTAAATAAAAAACACCTATATCAAACGGTTTATTATTTATTTTTGCTTTTATTTCAATATTACAATTTATTAGTTGTAATAAACTTAAACTATTTACTAACTCTGAATATGGAGACTTAAACTTTAAATCTACCGATCCATTTTTTTTAATAGAATGTCCGTTATACTGCACTTCTAATTTTGTTTTTACCTTTTTCATTTTAATAAAATTTCTCCCTTTTTATCTTTTATAACAATAAAACCTAAACATATATCTTTTATTAATATATTTATTTTATAGCCTGAATTTGTTTTAAAAGTAAGCATACAATTATCAAAACCCGACATACATAAAAATTCATTATTTTCAATAAAAACCGGCATTTTATTGCTTTCTTTTCTCTTCAAACTATATTTTTCACCTTTTATTAATTTTTTATTTAAAAACTTTTTTACTTCTTTCATTTCATTTTTTAAATCACATCTCATTAAAAAACTATCTTCTTCTAAATTTTTCACTTTTCTTTTTCCTTTCTTCTTCAAGCTCTTTATAAAAACGCTTTCTCGCTTTATTTGAGCTTTCAATTTTTTTTCTTTTATTATTATTTAATTCTTTTTCTTTTTTTTCATTTAACTCATTTAATATTTTTGTTTCTTTATATTCACCTAATTCTAAATATTTACTTAATTTTACTAAATCATTCGGTTTTAAAACAAAATATACTTCATCTCTTTGTAAAAATTCTATAATGAATAATGGTATTTTGTTTTCTACAATTGCATGATATTCTAATTTATCAATATCATCCAATAACAATTTATAGCTATTGGCATCTGTAGATTTTAATTGAGCTAAAACATAGTCATTATATCCATCTTCTTTTGCAATCCATCCGGCGCCAGACATTGGAGTCGCTTTTAAACCATACCTGCTCATTATCTCTTTTTCATTTTTACTATAGAATTTCCCTGTTCTTCTATTCTTTCTATTCATCATCTTCTAAACTTTTTAACAACACTTCTACACTATACGCTTCTGTGTTATCTTCAGAAACTTTTTCAATAAAACTTAAATCAGGAAATATACTTGCAATTTCATCAATATAACAACAACTTCCTGATGATATTAAAAACATAGCGTTATAGTCATTTATCGGTTTATTTTCAAACCAATGTAAAACATTGTTATTTGCCCTTGCTAAATAACCTCTACCTAACATTTTCAAAAATGCTTTTTGTCTCTCATCTAATTTCATTTCATTTTCTCCCATTTCTTTTGTTTTTTAAATATTTAATAATTTATTTTTTAATGGTGGGCCATCGGGGACTTGAACCCTGGACCTGCCGGTTATGAGCCGGATGCTCTGACCAACTGAGC
>NZ_JAHZIA010000010.1:10807-18396 GCF_019420015.1 Anaerofustis sp. | reverse complement strand
AAAACCCAAAGATACTTATACTTGACGAAGCTACATCGGCACTGGATAACGAAAGCGAAAGACACATACAGCGCTCACTGGAAAAACTCTCAGAAAACAGAACAACCCTCGTAATAGCCCACAGGCTCAGCACAATAAAAAATGCCGATGAAATAATAGTAATAGTAAACGGAATGACAACAGAGAGAGGAAACCACCAAGAACTGATAAATAAAAACGGTCTTTATGCAAAATATTACAGCATGCAATTTGAAGGGCTGGAAAAATTCGATATATACGAAGAATAAAAAGACACCTATCAGGTGTCTTTTATTTTTGTTTAATCAGTTTTTATTTATCATGAACTTCTTAGAAAGCTTATCCAAAGGAGATATTGTATATTTTACAAAAGTGTCCCTTGAGAGGAGGAATACAAGAACAGCAGTAACTGCCAGAGAAATAAACACTACGGCAAATATCATATCCGCTCCCCCACTTCTCAAAAGGGGTTTTAATATATGCTGACGAACAGGCAGGGTAACAAATGCATGGAAAAAATATATACTCAAAGAATTACTTCCGAAAGTCGTAAAAGAAGACTCTTTATTATTTACCAAGCATGCAATAAAGTACATTAAAGCAAAGGAAATAAAATAATAAGATATATCGTATAATACAAGAAATATCTTTCTCGGGAAAACATCCCATAAAGGTATATCCCCCAAAGCAAAAAGAGAGCCGATAAATTCTATATCTACTTTTGATAAAACATAAAAGAAAACAAGAAATATACCAAATGTAATAAATAATCCTACTAAAGCAAATACTTTACTGACAAAAAACTTTTTTAAATCTTCATATTTATATTTGCTTAAAAAGTAACCGACTGCAAAAAACGGAAGCATTAACAATGTTCGTCTTATAATATATTGATCTATTTCCAATATGCTTCCAATAATACCGACAACAAAAGAAAGTCCGACATAATGCTTGATGTTTGTAAAAAACGGACAAATAATTCTAAGTAATAAAAGTACCCCCAAATACCATGATGCATAACCATGAGATATAAATGGCTGTAAAAAGAGCTTATATGAAAACTCTATATTCTTGATATTTTCTATATCTATATACACTTCCTGCGTATGAAATATATAGAGAAACAAGGATAAAATATAATACAAGAAAAACAACGAAAAAGCTTTTCTTGCCTGTTTTTCCCTGTTTTTCGAAAAATATCCCGAAATCAAAATAAAAAACGGCATATGAAACATAAATACAAAACAGTACATTATCTGAAGAGACAATTCAATATTGGACGGAATCAAATGGAAAAGAACAACCAAAGTTACCAAAATTCCTTTTAAATTATCAAAATAAAAATTTCTTTGTGCCATCATATTTAAACCCTTATACTTCTAATATTGCTTATTAAAATACATAAAATTTCAGATAGCAAATTTTATCTTTTCAAAATATCTTTTTATATTTGATGAAACTGTCAATTAATCTATAGATTAAAATAAAAATTTAAAATTTTCATTCATAATATTCCTAAATAAGATATTCCATTAAATTCCTTTAAATTTTCATTCAAATCAGAATAAGTTACTTCCTTAAGGTAAAAATTTAACTATAACAAAACACTTAAGGGGATATAAAATGATAAGAAAAGTAGAAATCTGCGGAGTAAACACTTCGGCATTACCTAACTTAAACAACAAAGAAATCGAGAAAATGCTAATAAGAATAAAGAATGGTGAAGAAGATTTAAAAAACGAATTTATCAGATGCAATTTAAGACTTGTTTTAAGTGTTGTTCAGCGTTTTTCAAACAGAAACGAAAATATGGATGATTTATTTCAGGTGGGATGTATAGGGCTTATAAAAGCAATAGACAACTTTGACACAAAGTTTAATGTAAAGTTCAGTACCTATGCCGTACCTATGATAATCGGGGAAGTAAGAAGATACTTAAGAGACAACGGAACCATAAGGGTAAGCAGGTCTTTAAAAGATACGGCATACAAAGCATTAAAATACAAAGAAGAAAATAAAGACAAAAATTTATCAAACAAAGAGATAGCGGCAAACCTGGGAATAAAAGAAAAAGATTTGAATTTTGCCCTTGATTCTATAGTAGAGCCATGCTCGTTATATGACAGGATGTACAACGATAACGGAGACAGCATATACTTAATGGATCAGGTTGGAGACGAAAAGAACGTGGAAGAGAACTGGACGGAAAAATTTTCTTTGAAGGAAGCCGTCGATAAACTGAGAGGAAGAGAAAAAGAAATAATCATCAAAAGATATTATATGGGCAAAACCCAAATAGAAGTTGCGAAAGAAATAGGCATAAGCCAGGCTCAGGTTTCACGCCTTGAAAAAAGCGGACTGAAAAAGATAAAAAAGGAGATATAATAAAATTTTATATCATAAAACAAATAAACCAAGTAAATATATAAAAAACGTTATAATCCAAATCATATAAAAAATACCGTCATTAAATTTGACGGTATTTTTGTTTTATTTATTATCTGTCTATTTTCAAAATTGCGTCCAAAGCCTTTATTGTTCCTATTTTGGAATGCTCGTAAGTGAGTCCTCCCTGTTGGTATACAATGTATGGTTCTTTCATAGGAGCATCCGCGCTCAATTCTATCGAAGATCCTTCTATGAAGTTACCCGCAGCCATAATGACCTGATCGTCATACCCCGGCATATCCCAAGGTTGTGGAGTAACGTAAGAATCCACGGGAGCCGCCGATTGAATCCCCTCGCAGTATGCACATACTTTTTCTCTGCTTTCGAGAACAACCGCCTGAATGATATCGCTTCTTTCATCATCAACTCCGGGGAAAACCCTATACCCCAAACTTTCAAAAACACTTGCGGCAAGGATCGCTCCTTTTATGGCGCCACTCGTAACTTTGCTTGCCATAAAAAGCCCTTGTAAGTAAGAACGTATAACTCCGAGGTTTGCACCGACTTCCAATGCTATGCCGGGTGCTGTAAGTCTGGCAGCGACTTTTTTTATGTTTTCGCTACTACCAACTATATATCCTCCGATTGATACCAATCCGCCGCCGGGATTTTTGATAAGAGAACCCGCTATCAAATCCGCTCCTGCTTCAAGAGGCTCTCTTTTTTCCAAAAACTCACCGTAGCAATTGTCAACCAAAACAATGACATCCTCTTTGATATTTTTCACGAAAGCACAGGCTTCTTCGATTTTCCTTATCGATAAAGCTTTTGCATCGGTATATCCGCTGGAACGCTGAATAAAAACAGCTTTTACCTCATCCGTAAGTTTCTTTGCGACACTGTCATAATCGATATCGCCTCCCTCAAGCAAATCAACCTTATCATAAGCAACACCGTAATCCTTCAATGACCCAAGATTTTCACCTTTGTCATTTATTCCGATTGTGGATCTTATAGTGTCGTAAGGGTCCCCTGTGATACTCAAAAGAGTGTCTCCAGGTCTTAAAACACCGTACAGCATTAAACTGATTGCGTGAGTACCGCTTACTATCTGAGGTCTTACCAAAGCGGCTTCACCGCCGAATACCTCCGCATATATTTTTTCCGTAATCTCTCTTCCTTCGTCGTCATAGGCATATCCCGTACTCTCTGTGAAATGTCTGAGAGAAAGACGGTTGTTTTGCATTGCATTTAGAACCTTAAATTGATTGTATTCGCAAATATCGTCTATTTCCTTAAATTTGTATTCTATTCTTTTTTCGGCTTCTTTTACTATTTCAAAAGCCTCTTTACTGGCAAAATTACTCATTATCCGTAAAACCCCTTATATAGTCTATTATTTTATCATTTGTATTGTACTTGTTTTTATCAATCCAAATAACGTCCTCATTCCGTCTGAACCAGGTAAGCTGTCTTTTTGCGAAGTGTCTTGTATCTCTTTTTATGATGTATACCGCCTCTTCAAGACTCATCTCACCTTTTAAGTATCCTGCGATTTCTTTGTATCCTATGGCTCTCATAGAATTGAACCTTTCGTCATATCCTCTATCCAATAGTCCTTTTACCTCTTGAACGAGACCCTGCTCTATCATTTGGTCAACTCTTAAGTCTATTCTCTTGTACAGTTCCTCTCTTTTTTCGTCCAAACAAAAATAATACGTATTTTTAAATCTGAATTCTTTTTTCTTTTTTTCTCTTTCCGATTTTTTCTTTCCCGTTATCTTGTATATTTCAAGGGCTCTTATGACTCTCTTTAAATTATTCGGGTGTATCTCTTTCGCACTTTCTTCATCAACCCTTAAAAGCATTGAATGAATGTACTCTTTCCCCTTTTCCTTAGATAATTTCATAAGATAATTTCTGTACTCATAATCATTTTCTTCTTTTTCAAATTCATAAGAATCATAAACCAGCGCATCAACATAAAGCCCGCTGCCTCCGACTATGATTGCCGTCTTTCCTTTTTTTAATATCTCATTTATATATTTAAGCGCATACTCGGTAAAAACCGATACGTTAAAATCATAATCGGGTTCAAATTCATCTATAAGATAATGCTTTATATCTCCCATTTCATCTTTGGTGACTTTCGCCGAGCCGATATCCATATATTTGTAAACCTGCACCGAATCCGCCGAAACAATCTGAGCGTCTATCCTCTTTGCCAAATCCAACGAAAGCCCGCTTTTTCCAGAAGCGGTCGGACCTGCTATAACTATCACATCTCCCATAATCAAACCTCTAAATCCTTTGAAACATCTTTTCAAAATATTTCTTTTTAATCTTAGAAACGGTAGGTCTTGAATGAGGGCATGTAAAAGGATTTACGCTTTCTTTCAAATACAAAAGAAGCTTTCTCGATTCATCTTCGGAGATATCGTCGTGTCCTCGAACTGCATGGTGACATGCAGACCTAATAAGGGTTTCGTTTCGGTTTATGTCATTTGTCAAAACCGAAGTGTCTTTCAGAGAATGAAGAAGATTAAATATAATTTCCTTTGTGTCTTCCATCGACAGCATTTCGGGAATTTCTCTGACTATGACATTGCTTCCCGAAAAATCATCAATATCGTACCCTAAACTTTTAAGAAGCTCAGTATTGTTAAGACAAATATCTTTTAAAGTAATGCCAAGTTCCAAAACGAGAGGTGCAGCCAAAATCTGTGTTCTTACCTTTTGGCTTTGAAACTCCTTTAAATATTTGTCGTACAGAACTCTCTCATGAGCGGCATGGGTATCCATAATATACAAAACCTCTCCGCTTTCAAACATTGCATAAGCTTTGAAAGCCGTACCTATGAATTTCATCTTTGAGATTTTTTCAAAAATTGTTTTGTCTATAATATTAACTCCGTCACTTTCAGAGCTCGTTTTATTCTCTTCTTCATCTCCCTTTGACAAAAGAGTTTTATAGTCGGTATCAACCGAAGAATTCATACGATTTTCACCGAAAGAAACATAAGAAGATTCTTCCTTTAAAAGAAAAGAATTGTTGATGTTTTCCTCATTGTTCTTTTTATAAAGCACCTCTTCCAAGTAAGCTTCGCCACTATCCGTAATATCCGAAGTATTTACATCTATACCCGTTTGTAAAATATCCTTATCGCCCACAACATAAGAAGACGCTTCTTCAAAGGCAATTTGATTTTCAAGAGGGCTTTGTTTCTTTTCACTTCTTATTTTTGAATTTTCATTCAGGTTGATGGTTTTTCTAAGAGAAGCCCTTATCCCCTCACAAATCAGCATAGTTATCAGACTTTCGTTTCTGAAAGAAATTGTCGTCTTTGCGGGATGTATATTTACATCCGTAAAATTATAAGGAAGATTTATATACAAAACATAGGATATTCTCTTAGTGAAAAGTCCGTATTGTTCCTTGTATATATTGTTAATGGCTTTACTCAAAACGTCGTTTTTTACGTATCTTCCGTTTATGATAAATATGCTTTCTTCGTTTTGTCTGTCCAAATAATTGGCGGAAAGGGTAAATCCCTTTACGGTAAGGGGATCGTCCTTATAATCGACTTCTATCATTTTCGAAACGAAATCATGTCCCAAGACGGTGGTTATTACATTCTTGATATTCCCGTCTCCCATGGTTGTAAAGACTTCTTTACCCTCGCTATACACACTAAATGCAATGTTCGGGTTGGCGATTGCCAATTTTGATATAATATCAAGAGAAGAAGCTCTTTCTCCTTTTATGCTCTTCATATGCTTTCTTCTTGCAGGGGTATTATAGAATAAATCTCTGATTTCTATTCTAGTACCTGTGTTTAATGCACTTCTTTTAATTTCTCCTACTTTTCCGTTTACGACATCCGCACAAACACCCGTTCTCTCGCTATGATACTTACTTCTTATATGTACTTTGCTGACAACGGAAATACTAAACAAAGCTTCACCTCTGAACCCTAAAGTGTCTATGTTTGAAAGCTTTTCCAGACTGTCTATTTTAGAAGTGGCGTTTTTGTTAAAAGCCAAAGCTATCTCGTCCGATTTTATTCCGATCCCGTTGTCGCTTACCAAAATTCTGCTTTTGCCGCCTTCGTCTATTTCGATTTTTATATGATCCGCACCGGCATCGATGGAATTTTCAACCAGTTCTTTTATAACCGAAGCGGGAGAAACGACCACTTCCCCCGCAGATATTTTGTTGACAAGTTCGTCGGAGAGTTTCTTTATTACCTGAGCCATATTACACTTCCTCTTTATCCAATGACTGTTTTAATTCATATACAAAATTCATGACTTCTATCGGACTCATACTCTCAATCGGAAGAGTCCTTATTTTATCCGCGGCTTTTTTGTTTACTCCCCACTCTTTTTCTTCTTTGCTTTGTTCTTCATTTCTTTCAAAAGACAGCTGGGTAAAATTGTCAGATTCAATAAAAGAGCCTTTATTTAAAGAATCTATTTTGTCTTTGTAACTTTCTTCATTCTCTTCCAAGACGCTCAATATCTGAATACTTCTGTTTATTACGTCTTTTGGAAGCCCGGCAAGTTTTGCGACTTCTATACCGTAGCTTTTGTCTATTCCGCCTCTTTCGATTTTCCTTAAAAATATTATTTCGTCCCCGTTGCTTTCAAGTCTTATGGAATAATTTTTTACTCCCTCTCTTTTGCTTTCAAGCTCGGTGAGTTCATGATAATGTGTGGCAAACAAAGTCTTTGCCCCTATCTTTGATTTGTCCAAAAGATATTCTATAACGGCATGGGCAATACTGAGTCCGTCAAAAGTGGATGTACCTCTTCCGACTTCGTCAAGTATAACCAAAGAATCTTTTGTGGCGTATTTTAAAATATTCGATACTTCGCTCATCTCTACCATAAAGGTACTCTGTCCGCCTGCCAAGTCATCGCTTGCGCCTACTCTGGTAAATACTCTGTCCACTATGCTTATGCTGGCAGATGACGCAGGAACAAAAGAACCTATTTGAGCCATTATGGATATAACGGCAACCTGTCTTATATAAGTCGATTTACCGGCCATGTTTGCTCCGGTAATAATAAGCATTCTGTTTTCTTCGTTGTCAAGCAGAGTATCGTTATGTATAAAGTTATCTATACCGCTTATTCTCTCAACCACAGGATGTCTGCCTTCCTTGATTATGATTTTACCG
>NZ_JAHZIA010000010.1:0-10797 GCF_019420015.1 Anaerofustis sp. | reverse complement strand
TGGTCGGCTTCACATAGTGGTATTTCTTTGCAACCACCGAAAGAGAAATCAATACGTCAATTACGGCAATCATCTTTGCACAATGCTGAATTCTCTTTATGTTTTCAAGAACTCTGTTTTTTATATCCACATAAACACAGTATTCTTTTTCTTTTAATTTTTCTTCAACGCTCAAAAGCTTTACTTCAATATCTTTTAACTCTTCAGTAAAGAATCTTTCGCTGTTTGCAAGGGTTTGTTTTCTTATGAAATATTCGGGAACCAAATCTTTATAAGAAGAGGTTACCTCCAAAAAGTATCCGAAAACTTTGTTGTATTTTATTCTCAGGTTTTTTATCCCTGTTTTTTCTTTTTCTTTTTGTTCTATACCTGCAAGTATCCCTGCGGAATTATCTTTCAGATTTTTAAGCTCGTCTATTTCTTTGTCGTATCCTCTTTTTACTATTCCGCCGTTTTTAAGGCTTACCTGACAGTCATCGTCTATAGCCGAATTTATCAAATCGTAAATATCACCAAGCTCGTCCATTTCGGAATAAATTTCCTTTAAAAGAGAAGAGTCTTTCATGAGCTTTGAAATAAGCAGTCTTACACGTGGCAGTACCCCGATAGACTCTTTTAGGGAAATTAAATCCCTTCCGTTTGCAATATCCAAAGAAAGTCTGGATATGATTCTTTCCATATCCTTTACATATTTTAAATTTGCGCTTATATCCTCAAGAATCATGACATCGTCGGTAAAGAGCTTTACGGCGTCTTGTCTTTGTTCTATCTTGTCTTTATCGGTAAGGGGCTCCAAAATCCATTTTTTAAGCTCTCTTGCCCCCATGGATGTAACGGTTTCGTCGAGAACATCCAAAAGAGTATCCTTTTTGTTGTTCGTTCTTAAATTTTCGACTATTTCCAAATTTCGTTTGGTGTTGTAATCGAGATGCATATAATTGCTGCTTTCGTTAAGCTTTATCTCGTTTATATGCATTAATGATCTCTTCTGGGTTTCATCTAGATATTTAATCAGCGCACCTGCGGATCTTACGCCAACCTCGTTGTCGTCAAGCCCCAAAGAAGACAGCGCAAAAACATTAAACTGCCTTAGCATAATATCCTTTGCTTTGTCAAAGAAGAAATAATTTAAAGGGTGAGGTTCCAAGGCAACCTTGGTAACCGAAGATATTTTCTTCTTTAAAGACAAATCTTCAAACAAAATCGTATTTACTATTATTTGTGCGGGATTTACTCTTGCAAGCAGGGATAAAAGTTCATTTTCTCTGTTTTCTCCGCTTAAGTTAACGATATTGAATTCTCCCGTGGTGATATCGCAGTAAGTAATGCCGAAGTCCAGCTTGTTATAGTATATACACATTATATAGTTGTTTTCACTGGCTTTAAGCATCTTCCCTTCGGTAACGGTACCCGGAGATATTATCCTTTGAACTTCTCTTTTTACTATCCCCTTTGCCGTTTTCGGGTCTTCAACCTGTTCGCAAATAGCGACTTTATATCCTTTTTCAACCAGCTTTGCGATATATCCGTCCGCACTGTGATAAGGTATGCCGCACATCGGAGCTCTTTCTTCCAGCCCGCAGTCTTTGCCCGTCAAAACTATATCCAGCTCTCTGCTGACTTTCTTTGCATCATCGAAAAACATTTCGTAAAAATCACCGAGTCTGAAAAACAATATTGTATCGGGTACGGTTTCGTGTATTTGCAGATATTGCTTCATCATAGGTGTCAATCCCATAAATATTTTCTCCTATTCTACCATTTCTCCCGTTAAATGGAATGTCTGTATTTTTGTTATTTTTACTTTTACTATATCCCCCGTATTACCTTTTCCCGTAAAGTTTACCAGTTTAAAGGTGTCCGTTCTGCCGGTAAGGAGTTTGTCATTCGTTTTGCTTACTCCGTCAATCAATACTTCCACAACTTTTCCGAGATACTTCTCGTTTTGTTTAAGCAGTATCTCATCGTGAAGCTTAAGGAGCCTGTCAAATCTTTCTTTGACGGTTTTCTCGTCTACCTGACCGTCCATAACGGCAGCCTTTGTACCTTCTCTTTTGGAATAGATAAAAGTAAACGCCGTATCAAATTCACTCTTTTTATAAACGTCCAATGTATCCAGGAAGTCCTCTTCGGTTTCTGTCGGGAAACCCACTATTATATCCGTCGTCAATGCAACGCCCGGAATTTCTCTTTTTATTTTATTTACCAAATTCACATAATCATCTTTGTCATAATGCCTGTTCATAAGTTTTAAAATCCTGCTGGAACCGGACTGCATCGGAAGATGTATATGAGAACATATCTTCTGATTTTCTTTTATGACGGCGATTAATTCGTCGCTTAAATCTTTCGGATGAGAGGTCATAAACCTTACTCTTTCTATTCCCTCTACTTTACTTACCATATCCAAAAGCTCAGCAAAGGAAATCGGATTTTCGAGCCCTTTTCCGTAAGAGTTTACATTTTGTCCAAGCAATGTAACTTCCTTTACTCCGTCGAGAGCAAGTCCTTTTACTTCCTCCAAAATATTTTTATACTCCCTGCTTCTTTCTCTTCCCCTTGTATAAGGAACTATACAGTAAGAACAAAAGTTGTTGCATCCTTTCATAATGCTTACGAAAGCTTTATGCTTAAACTGTCTGTTTACGGGAAGTCCCTCTGCAAGATTGTCGCTGTCTTCAAGAACTTCCACTATAAGTTTCCTCTTTGCTTCGCATTCTTCAAGCAAAGAAGGAAGAGAAGCTATGTTATGAGTACCGAATACTATATCAACAAAAGAATACTTCTCTTTTATTTTCTTTACGATATGCTCTTCTTGCATCATGCACCCGCACACCGCAATCATCAAATCCTTTTTGTTTTTCTTTAACTTCTTAAAATTCCCGAGGTTGCCGAAGAAACGATTGTTTGCGTTTTCCCTAACACTGCACGTGTTCATTATAATCAAGTCTGCGTCCTGCTCTTTGTCTGTAGATTCATATCCAAGCTGCTCAAGCATTCCGCTTATTTTTTCACTGTCGTTTTCATTCATCTGACAACCGTATGTAATGATTAAATATTTTTTCATAATATCTCCGTTTATCTGATTTTTTCTATTAATATCATCACAGGAGAGGTTTCTCTCCTGTTTAGATGGTTTATGTTTACAATGTTAAAACTCTTTTTATCCAACTCTTTGCAGTAATCAACTATGCCTTTATACTCTTCCATTCCCCCTTCGTGCCCAACGTATGCGCATATACATACCGTACCGTCATAATCCAAGACACTCAAGGTTCTTTTTATACTTAAAAGAGTATCTTCTTTTTTTGTGGTTATACTCTTATCTCCTTTGGGAAGATAACCGAGGTTATACACCGCAAAGCTCACTTTTTCTTTCACGTATTCCAAAAGGTTTATGTGGCTGTCCAAAATCAGAACAGTATTGTCATACAAAGCCTTTTCTTTCAAAAGAGCCTTTGTATTCTTAAGGGCTTCTTTTTGGATATCGAAAGCATACACCTTGCCCTTTTGTCCAACCTTACCCGAAAGATAGAGAGTGTCGTTTCCGTTTCCCATAGTCAAATCCAAAACGACATCCCCCGGTTTTACTTTACTGTCGATAAAAAAGTCCGTCATTTCGCTTACATTATTAAGTAACGCCATACTATCTCAAAAGCTTTTTAACCTCATTCGCGGTAAGCTTTCTGTATTCCCCCTCTTCCAAGTTTCCAAGTCCGAGTCCGTTTTCCATAGTTCTGTGAAGCTTTAAGACTTTATGTCCCACGTTCTCGCACATCTTTTTTACCTGTCTATTTCTTCCCTCTATTATGCTTATTTCCAAAAGAGAGTTGTTGCCTATCATCTTGATAAGCCTTACTTTCGCTTTTGCGGTTTTTTTCCCGTCAACCACGACTCCCTTCTTTAACCTTTCCAATGACTTTGAATCCACGTTTCCTTTTACAAGGGCTTCGTAGGTCTTTTCTTTTTCGTATTTCGGATGTGTGAGTTTATAGACAAAATCCCCGTCGTTGGTAATGATAATAAGCCCCGTTGTATCCTTATCCAGCCTTCCCACAGGAAAGAGTCGGTGTTCCTTTTGACCTATCAAATCGACCACGGTTTCTTCTCCGTACTTGCTTTTGCTGGCACTTATCACTCCCGAAGGCTTATTTAACATATAATAAACTTTTTTGTTATCAAAACTAACCTGTTTACCGTAAACTTTTACTATATCCTTTTTTACATCTATCATTGTACCAAGCTGTCTTACGACTTCGCCGTTTAGAGTTACTTTCCCTTTTTGGATTATCTCTTCGCATTTTCTTCTGGAAGCAATTCCGCAGCTTGCAAGGTACTTGTTTATTCTCATTTTTTCTTCCATATCCACTTCTCTTTCTTTAAACAATCATTATATTATACAAAATTCCACTTCTCTTTTCAATTTGGAAACACCGATTAATTTTACATTTATGGAATCTCCCATCGTATACCTTTTGGCAAATTCCCTTCCGACCAAAGAGTAATGCTCTTCGTCGTAAATGTAGTAATCGTCTTTTAGGTTATTTAAGTATATAACGCCTTCTATTCCGTTTTCCAACTTTACATACATTCCCTTTGAACTGAACCCGGAAATCTTCCCCTCAAAGGATTCACCTATGAAACCATCCATATATTCGCATATGAATATTTTATCGGCTTCTCTTTCAATCTCTTCGCTTTGTCTTTCTTTTTTTGACAGATGAACTGCTCTTTTCTCCATTTTTTCTCTTTCTTTTTCCGGGTTATCCAAGTTCACAGTACCGGATAAGATATTGTTTAAAACCCTGTGCACCATTAGGTCAGGGTACCTTCTTATAGGAGAAGTAAAGTGAGTGTAATGTTCTATGGAAAGGGCAAAATGCCCTTTGTTCTCTGTTGTGTATACCGCCTTTTTCATACACCTTAAAAGAACGGTTTTAAGAAGACTCTCGTTTTTATCCCCTTGTACATCTTTCAAAAATTCCTGTAGCTCGCTGCTGTAATGTCCGTCGTGAAGTCTGATTTTGTATCCTAGAGCTCTGGCAAATCTCACAAAATCACCGATTTTTTCCTTATCGGGTTCTTCATGAACCCTGTATATTCCGTTAACTCCAAGAGAGGAGAAGAACTCACAGGCTGACGTATTTGCCGCAAGCATAAACTGCTCGATGATTCTTTCCGCTGTTCCTCTTTTTCTAAGTGTAACGTCTTTAACCACACCGTCTTCAACACTTATAACACTCTCATCCCCGTCAAAATCCAGATTTCCTTCAAGGATTCTTCTGTTTTTTAAGAGCTTATAAAGCTCCTTCATAAGGTTTAAATCATCTTCGTAAATATAATACTCACGGGGAAGATTTTTACTTCCCTCAAAAAGCTCATTGACTTCGTCATACACAAACTTTGCTTTTGAAACAATCAGAGATTTATAAAAATCATAACCGATTATTTTTCCGTCTTTGTTTATTTTTATATCGACGCTGAAAGCTTTCTTTTTTTCCTTAGGATTAAGGCTGCATAAATTTTCACACAGTGCCTTGGGAAGCATCGGAATAACCCTGTCGGGGAAATAAACACTGGTCCCTCTTTCGTAAGCTTCTTTGTCGATTTCTCCGTTTTTCCTAACGTAAGTACTTACGTCAGCTATATGAACGGATAGAATATATCCGTCTTTTTCTTTTTTTATGCTCACCGCATCGTCCAGGTCTTTTGCGGTTTTGCCGTCTATGGTAAATATGTTTTTATCAGTCAAATCCCTTCTTTTATCTTTAAACTTATCAAAGCCGTCAAAATCCAAAGCCTTGGCTTCTTTCAAAACCTTTTGAGAAAAATCCCTTTGAATATCATATTCGTAAAGCAGGGATTCTATCTCAAGCCCCTCATCTCCCAAATGTCCGAGAACTTTATTTATTCTTCCGACCCAGTTCTTTCCCTTTGGGAAATCGGTAATTTCGACCACGACTTTGTCTTTATCCTTTGCGTACTTTATGCCTGACTTTGGTATATAGATATCGTTTGTGAAGCTTGGATTGTCACTTACAACAAAACCGAAAGTTTTCTCTTTGTAAAAAGTTCCTACGGTTTCCCTTTTTACCTTTTTTATAATCTCGGTTATCTTTCCTTCTCTTTTCTTCCCCTCTTGTTTTTCTTTTATGATTTCCACCCTGACGGTATCTCCGCTGAATGCGTCCATGGTGTCTTTTCCCGCAACAAAGATATCCTCATCAAGCTCTTTTGTACTCACAAAACCGAAAGAACCCCTGCCCTTTTCGAATATGCCTTCGTAAATACCCGAGTCCATAAGCAAATATCTGTTTTTAATATATTTTATTTTCTTTTCACTTATAAGATAATTAAGAGCATTTGACAAAAGATTTTTCTGATTTTTCGAATGCATGTCGAAAATATAAGCAAAATCCTTGAATTTCATCGGCTTATAATCATCGTTTTCCATAAGTAAATATATCTGTTCGCTTAAGTATTCCAATTTATCGTTTTTCATACAAATTATTATATACTATTTGTTTAAAAATTAATATATTTTATTTAAAAAGAAATAAATATCTGATATAATGTGTAATTAAGCTAAATAAAAAAATACCAAGTCAGGAGATTAAAAATATGAATGAACATTTTATATTTTCGGGACATGATACAGTAGCCCTTGCAAAAAAATTCGGAACACCGCTTTACGTTATAAGCGAAAATAAAATCGTAGAAGCGATAAATCTAATAAAAAAGAGTTTTGAAGCATACGGTTTGGACTACGATATAAATTATGCGGGCAAAGCATTTACAAACATGGCCATGGTAAAAATAATAAAACAACAGGGTATATGCCTTGACACCGTTTCGGGAGGAGAAATATACACGGCATTAAAAGCAGGACTTGATCCAAAAAAAATATGTTTCCACGGAAGCAACAAATCCGCCGAAGAAATAGCAGAAGCCATAGAAGCGGGAATCGGCGTTATCACAATAGACAGTTTTTATGAGATAGGACTTGTCGGAAGAATAGCAAAAGAACTTAAGAGAACACAAAACGTGCATATAAGAATATCACCGGGAGTGGAAGCGCACACTCACGAATACATTCAAACTGGAAGAATAGACTCAAAATTCGGTATTCCGATAAACATGGCGATACGTGCCGCAAGGATGATAATAGACGAAGAATACCTGAACTTAACAGGAGTACACTGCCATATCGGTTCTGACATATCATCGTCAAAACCATTTGAAATAGCGGCAACCAGTATGTTGGAAATAGTATACAACATAAAAGAAATGGGAGTTGAAGTAGAAGCTTTAAACCTCGGAGGAGGATTTGGGATAAACTATCTTCACGATGACCCTGTATTCGACGTTGAAGAGTACGTTCACAGAATAAGCAAAATCATCAGAAAACAATGCGATATGCTAGGAATAAAAGTTCCTAAAATAATAGTTGAACCCGGAAGATACATAATAGGACCTGCGGGAATAACTTTATATTCTGTAGGAACAATAAAAGAAATACCTTACCTTAGAAAATACATAAGCGTTGACGGAGGAATGGCGGACAATCCACGCCCTGCCCTTTACAATGCGGTTTACCATGCGGTAATAGCAAACAAATACAACAAAGAACCAAACGAGCTTTATACAATAAGCGGAAAATGCTGCGAAACTGATACTTTGATAAAAGATATTCTGCTTCCTCAGGCGGCACCGGGGGATATAATTGCGGTTCTTAACACAGGCGCATACAACTATTCTATGTCAAGCCACTACAACAGACTAAAAACACCTCCTGTTGTTCTTTTAAAAGACGACAAAGCGGAGTTGATGGTAAAGAGAGATACATACGAAAATTTAATACAAAACGATGTTGTGCCAAGTTGGCTTGAAGATTAAATTTAAGGAGAAGAAATGAACTTATTTAGTACTGAAAATCTGATACAAATGCTTTATATGCTCATTCCCATAATACTGGCACTGAGCGTACATGAATTTGCTCATGCATTTATAGCGGACAAAATGGGAGATCCGACCGCAAGAATATCGGGAAGAATGACCATGGACCCCACAAGACATCTCGACCCTTTGGGATTTATTGCCCTTTTGTTTTTCGGTTTCGGCTGGGCAAAACCCGTACCTATAAACACGGCAAATTTTAACAACAGAAAAAAAGGAACCATACTGGTAAGCTTGGCGGGACCTTTATCCAATCTTATTTTGGCGGTTGTTTTTTCAATTCTTTACAAATTTGTTGCACCGATAATAAATAATGAAGTCTTATACTATATTCTTCAGTACGGAGTTGTAATAAACATATCCCTAATGGTATTCAACCTTATACCGATTCCTCCTTTGGACGGTTCAAAGATTTTGGCAAGTTTGCTTCCTTATGAATACGAAGAAAAATTTTACAGATACGAACATTATCTGTATCTGTTATTGATACTTTTGTTGGTAACGGGAATGATAGGCATTATACTCTCACCTTTGATGCTTCCGTTTTTAAAGGTTCTCCTTTAATATGAGGGAAGTATCAAAATGAAAGAAAACATATTACACTTAAGCAGTTTCGAAGGACCTTTGGATCTTCTTTTGCACCTTATAAATAAAAACGAAATAGATATATACGACATACCCATAGTAGAAATAACAAAGCAATATCTGGAATATATATACAGCTACAACGATCTCGATATGGAAGTGGCAAGCGAATTTGTCGTTATGGCATCCACCTTGCTTGAAATAAAATCCAAAACACTTCTGCCTGTGGAAACAGAAGAAAACGAAGAAGAGACAGACCCGAGAGAAGAGCTGGTAAACAGACTCATCGAATACAAAGCCTTCAAAGAGTTGACAAAGAGCCTAAAAGAAAGCGAACAGATATACAACACATCTTTGACGAAAGACCCAGAATATTACAGCGAAATAAAAGAAGAATACGTTATAAAGGAAATAGATCTTTCCCTGCTTTCAAAAGCACTCAGAAACATTTTGATAAAGCGAAAAGAAAGAATAAACGAATTCAGCGAAAATCAAACAATAGAAACAGATACATTTTCCGTTGACGATTCTATGCTAATTTTAACCAAAATGCTCGAAAAACAGGATAAAATAAGCTTCTTTTCCCTGTTCGACAAAAACATAAAAAAAGGATACGTTATAGCGACTTTTCTCGCAACTTTGGAACTTCTTAAAGTGAATGCCGTAAAACTCACACAAAACGGAGTTTACGGAGATATATTATTAGAAAAAATATAGGAGAATATATGAATAAAACCGATAACGATTTTATTAACAAAGAAGAAAAAGAACTTTTACATATAATAGAAAGCATCCTCTTTGCCATAGGTGACAAGGTACATATCGACACAATAAAAGAAGTGCTGGGTATTAACAATAAATATGCAACATATTTATTAAAAAAATTACAAAGTGAATATGATTATGAAATGAGAGGGGTGAAGTTAGTCAGAACTGATGATACATATCAGCTTACAACGAGAAGTGAATACTTTAATTATGTAAAAAAAGTTTTGACAAATTACACGACAACTTCCCTTTCTCAGGCGGCACTGGAAACACTGGCTATAGTAGCATACAAGCAGCCGGTAACAAGACTTGATATAGAACTTGTAAGAGGAGTAAAGTCAAGCAGTTCTCTCGATTTGTTGATAGACAGAGGACTGGTTGAACAGGCAGGAAGACTGGATGATGTAATCGGAAAGCCGATGAGTTTCAAAACCACAAAAGAATTTTTGCGTCTGGCGGGAATAGAAAGGCTAAACGAACTTCCGGAATTCGAAAAGTTTTTGGATGATTTGGAAAACCATATAGATGAAAAAACCGAAGAAGCCGGAGAACAGCTGATGTTTACGGAAAAAGTCGATTAATCACTTCTTAGGAAGTGATTTTTTATTTATAATTCAAAAGGAATTTTTATTAATATTAAATAAATAACATTTAAAGTTAGCATAAACAAATTTAAAATGAAATACAAAGAATAAATCAATATATTATGATAACCTTATCTATTATTCATTTATATATTTAATACAATTAAAAATATATATTCAAATAAACATATTTTTCAATAATTTTCTATTTACTGTAAATATCTTATTTGTTATAATGATTGAAAACGAAATTAAAATTATATTAAAATAAATAAAATCATATTAAGAAAAAATTAAAGGGATATCGATGTTAAATAAACTCAAAACAAAATTGACATACACGCAGATAATTGCGCTTGGATTTTTCTTTATAATACTGATCGGAGGGATTCTTCTCAGCTTGCCTATATCTTCAAGAAGCGGAGAAGCTACTCCTTTTTTAAATGCTTTGTTTACGGCAACATCTGCAACCTGTGTAACGGGGCTTGTAATATATGACACCTATACTCACTGGTCCGTTTTCGGGCAGATAGTAATAATATGCCTAATACAAATAGGCGGAATCGGATTCATGACGATAATAACGATGTTTTCGATATTTTTAAAAAGAAAAATCGGACTTAACGAAAGAAAGCTGTTGATGCAGTCGGCGGGAAGCATACAAATCGGCGGCATAGTATCCATGATAATGAGAATAGTAAAGGGAACCATAATATTCGAAGGCATAGGAGCGATACTCCTTGCGATAAGATTCGTTCCCGAAATGGGAATTATAGAAGGAATATACAACGGCATCTTCCACTCGATATCGGCCTTCTGCAACGCGGGCTTCGATCTGATGGGAAAATTCGAACAGTTTTCTTCCCTTACAAGATATTCAAACGATACTTTGGTAAACATAACG
>NZ_JAHZIA010000001.1:91095-115701 GCF_019420015.1 Anaerofustis sp. | reverse complement strand
GCCAATGGCAAACAGAATCAAAGGTATCACTGTCGAAATTGGCGGTGATACTACCAAGCTGCAGACTGCCCTTAAGGGAGTCAACGGACAGATTAAAAATACGCAGTCTGCATTAAAGGATGTTGAAAGACTTCTAAAACTAGATCCTACAAATACAAATCTGCTTGCTCAGAAACAGAAACTGTTAACGCAGGCTATTGGTGAAACCAAAGAGAAACTTGCTACATTAAAAACTGCCGCAGAGCAAGCAAACGAACAGCTGCAAAAAGGCGAGATTTCACAGGAACAGTACGATGCCCTTCAAAGAGAGATTGCAGAAACTGAGGCAGAACTCAAACGACTGGAATCCCAGGCATCTAAGACTAATCAGACTCTTACAAAAATAGGTGAGGTCGGTTCAAAGGTTGAGTCTTTCGGTAATGGAGTTACGAATGCCGGCAAGAAAGTATCTGTTGCATCGGCAGCGGTAACTGCGATGGGCGGTGCTGCAGTAAAGACTGCCGCTGATTTTGAATCTTCCATGAGCCAGGTACAGGCTACGATGGGAATTACCAAAGATTCCATGTCCAAGGTAAATGGTCAGTCTGTTAATACAATGGATACATTGTCCGACCTTGCAAAGACGATGGGTGCAAAAACAGCATATTCTGCAAGTGAGTGTGCTGAGGCTTTAAATTATTTAGCACTTGCCGGATATGATACACAGCAGATGTGTGACACGCTTCCGATCGTTCTTAACTTAGCGGCAGCAGGTAATATTGATCTTGCATCTGCATCGGATATGGTAACGGATGCGATGTCTGCTCTTGGTATGGAAGTGAAAGATGCCGACAAGATGGTTGACCAGATGGCAAAAACTGCATCAACTACCAACACCTCCGTTGGTCAGCTTGGTGAAGGTATTCTTACAATCGGTGCTACAGCAAAATCCGTTAAAGGCGGAACAGCAGAACTTAACACTGCACTTGGTATTCTTGCAAACAACGGTATTAAAGGTGCAGAGGGTGGTACGCATTTAAGAAACGTTATTCTTTCACTTCAAAATCCTACTGACGGTGCATCGAAACTCATGAATCAATTAGGTGTATCTGTCTATGATTCCGAAGGAAATATGAGGAGTCTGAATGATATTCTTGGAGATTTGAATTCTTCAATGGATGGCATGACCTCCGAAGAAAAAGCAAACATCATCAGCAAGATTTTTAATAAGACCGATCTTTCATCAGTAAATGCACTGCTTGCCAATACAGGGGATACCTGGACGGATTTGCAGACTGCTATTGAAAACAGTGGCGGAGCGGCACAGCAAATGGCTGATACGCAGCTTGATAACTTAAAAGGTCAGCTTACCATTTTAAAGTCGGCAGTTGAGGGATTTGCCATTTCTATCGGTGAAGCACTCATGCCGATGATAAAGAATATCGTGGCAAAGGTTCAGTCTTTCGTAGATTGGCTGAATAACCTTGATGAAGGTACAAGGCAGGTCATTGTAAAGATTGGTCTTTTTGTAGCTGCACTGGGACCGGTACTTGTAATTCTTGGAACGGTCATATCAAAAGTCGGTGTGGCCATGCAGGCGTTCAGTAAGTTTGGTTTGAAGATAACAAGCCTTATTTCTAATGCCGGAGGACTATCCGGTGTTATGGGAAAGGTTGGTGCGGCAATTGGCGGCATCTCCGCACCTGTCGTTGCAGCTTTTATCCATCTATGGAAAACGAATGAGGAGTTCCGTGACAGTATTATTGCTATCTGGAATCGCATCAAAGAAATCTTCAGCGGATTTGCAAAAGGCATCACAGACAGACTCAATGCATTAGGCTTTGATTTCCAGAACTTCAAGGAAGTTGTATCTGCCATTTGGAACGCATTATGCAGTTTCCTTGCTCCGGTGTTTGAAGGCGTGTTTACGCAGATTGCCAATATTCTGGAGGGTGTTCTTGGAGTTATCACTGGAATCCTTGATGTATTTATCGGTATCTTTACCGGCAACTGGTCGCAGGTATGGGAAGGTGTCAAAGGCATCTTCGGTTCGGTTTGGGATTTCATCAAGAATACCTTTACCAACTATATGAATGCAATAAGAAATATTGCAGATGTAGTGCTTGGATGGTTTGGCACATCGTGGAATGAAGTATGGACAGGCATTAAGGATTTCTTTGTCGGCATCTGGACGGGTATTTCCACCTTTTTTACAAACCTATGGGAAGGCATCAAGAATACCGTCCAAACAGGGATTATGTTTATTGCATCTATCCTTGAGGCGGCATTTGACATCATCACTTTGCCATTCCGATTTATTTGGGAGAACTGTAAGGAAATTGTTATTGCTGTTTGGGATGCAATCAAAGAAAAGGTTACAACCGTAATCAATGCAGTTTCGTCCGTTGTCAGCACCGTGATGAATGCTATCAAGACAGTATTTACTACGGTTTGGAATGCCATAAAGTCGGTTGTGACAACGGTGGTGAATGCTATCAAAACAGTTGTAACCACAGTATTTAATGCAATCAAAAACACAGCGACTACAGTATGGAATGCGATAAAGACTGCCGTTACGACTCCGGTTAATGCTATTAAGAATACGGTCAGCACAGTATTTAATGCTGTGAAAAGTACGGTATCCTCTGTGTTTAACAGCATCAAGAGTACTGCCACCTCTGTATGGAATGGAATCAAGTCGGCTATTATTACACCGATTGAGGCGGTAAAAAATAAAGTCAAGAGTGTGGTTGATGCCATTAAGGGATTCTTCTCCGGCATGAAACTGTCACTTCCTAAGATTAAGCTGCCGCATTTCAAAGTGACAGGCAAGCTTTCTATTGCACCTCCGTCCGTACCGCATCTTTCAATTGATTGGTATAAGGAAGGCGGTATCATGACAAAACCGACTGCGTTTGGCATGAACGGTTCTTCTCTTATGATGGGAGGAGAAGCAGGAGCAGAGGCGATACTTCCGCTTTCCGGATTCTATAAACAGCTTGAGTCAATGCTTGACAGCAAACTGAATATGAGCGGTATGGAAAAGTATCTGGCCATTATTGCAGACAATAGTTCTAAGGGAATTTATCTGGAAGATGGAACGCTTGTAGGACATTTGCTTCCGGCCATTGATGACGGACTTGGAAAACAGCAGAAGATAACAAGGAGGCTTGCACTATGATACCGGATATTTATATTGATGATGAATCCATGCTTAAGAATGGATGGGTAAGAGAAACGGTCGATTTTCCGATACCGCAGTCACAGGCAGAAACGGTTACTGTACCAGGACGCAATTCTCCTATCCGATTTAACGAGGCTCTTGGCTTGGTATCTTTCAAACCGAGAGCCTTTACTTTGACATTCTCTATGCTTGGAACAAGAGTAAAGTTTGATGAACTTACTGCCAAGATGAGTAATCGCTATGCCGGAAGACTGTGTAGAGTAAGGACGAGCGAAGAACCAAATCTTTATGCAGTGGGAACTTTGCAGCTGTCATCTTCCTATGATCCGCTTACCGGAAAAGGTCAGCTTGTGATGGAAAGCAGTGATGCAGATTCCTATAGATACCATGTGGATATGACGGAGGTTGTTTTTTCTGGAAGCGGAACAGTGGTGCTTGTAAGTGATTATATGCCTGTAGTTCCTACTGTGATAACAACAGCTGATACAGCACTTTCATGGAAGATAGGAACAGATACTTTTCATAAGACACTGAGCAGCGGTACATGGGTGATTCCGGAGCTGCAGCTAACTCACGGAAATAACAGCATCAAGGTTGAAAGCAGTGGCAATACCACATTCCGCTATAGGGAGGGATGCCTATGAGTGTATTCAAAGTATATGTGGACGGTCAGATTTTTTATCATCCTAATTTATCAAAACTTGCTATTACGCAGGCAGTAGTCAGTGAAGATGCAGAAAACATCGACAGCTTTACACTCTCTGCCCCATTTAATCATCCGTACATTGATTCCATTAAACCGATGGCGTCTGTGATTCAGTGCAAAAAGGATGACGAGGTGGTATTTGAAGGAAGGGCACTTGATGATGGTTCAGATTTTTATAACACTCATACCTGGACTTGTGAATCAGCACTTGCTTATCTGAAGGATACCTTGCAGCCACCTTTTTCATATAAAGGTACGCTGAGAGGATTATTTGAACAGTTTATTTCCGTTCATAATAATAGTGTGGAAAAGCAGAAACAGTTCAAAATCGGGAATGTCACTGTAACCGATGATAATGACTATGTTTCTTACAGCAGTTCCGATTATACCGTTACATTGGATGCTATCAAGAATAAGCTGATAGGTACACATGGAGGTTATCTGCAGGTGCGATATGAAAAAGACGGAAAGTACATTGACTATCTTGAGGACTTCAAATTAAAGTCACTGCAGACCGTAGAATTTGGCAAGAACATCATTGATGTCAAGATTACCAAAGACCATACGGAAAGAGCGACTGCACTGATTCCTCTTGGAGCAAAGAAATCAGTTGTTGACGAAGAAGGCAATGAAACGGAATTAGATGAACGGGTAGATATTACTTCTGTCAATGATGGCAGGAACTATATCTATGATGAACTATCCGTTAAAGAAATCGGCTGGATATGGGTTACGGAAGTCTGGGATGATGTAACACTTCCCGGAAATCTTCTAAGGAAAGCAAAGAGCCGCCTTTCCGATATGACTCAGGGAGTCACAAGCATTGAACTTGTCATTGTAGATGAATCTGATGCAGGTGCGGATATCGGAGATATACGGGCAAGGATGTATGTGGAATGCATCTCAAAGCCACATGGCATAAACGGAACATATCTTGTTGTCAGCAAAACAAGAGATTATCTAAATCCTGCTGGGAATACAATAACGATTGGTGCAAGCGGCATTACATTGACATCGCAGACAGTAAAGCAGGATAAAAACATCTCAGCACTGGAAGATGACCTCCTTGGCAAGACCTATCAGATAGAAAGCATTCATGGGGAGATTGATTCCATCAATGCAAATAAGATGTACAGAACTGAACTTGTTGTGAATGGAGTAAACATCTTCAAAAACAAAGGTCAGAAAAGCACGATGCTGTGTAAGGTCTATTCCTGGGATAAAGACATAACGGATACTTTATCGGCAGAATGCTTTATCTGGCATAGAAAGTCTTCCGATGAAGAGGCAGATGCCGAGTGGGATAAGAACCATATCGGTATGAAACAAATAACGATTACTACCGAGGACGTATATGACAATGCGTCCTTTTATTGTGAAGTAAAAATTTAAGGAGGAATTTTCAAATGGCAACCATTTTAACATCCAGTCAGCAGACCTTTGTTGACATTACGGATCAGAGAAAATTATCGGCATATATTACATCCAATCTTCCGAAGACGCAAAGTGAAGATCCAAATGTACTGCCGCATACTTACGCTCCTAGCTGGGCAAGCACGAATCTTGTACTGACACCTGTGCTGTTCCTTGACCAGACAAATGTATCTCCGACAGCAAGCGGCGTAACGATTTCATGGAAGAGAAAAGATGGTGTATCTTCTGAAACAGCATTGACAAGTGGTGAAACAGTGAAAAATGGAGTATTGACGGTCAATCAGAATAAGCTGTCAGCATCAAGCTCCGGCATGATTACCTACATCTGCTATATCAGCTACTATGATTCTGAAACCAAGAATACGATAAACATTACTGCCGATATTACCTATACCTTGGTGAAGAATGCGGCAAATGCAAAATTATGTACCGTAAGCAGTGACACTTATGTCTTTAAGTATGATACTTCACAGGCTCTTGTTGGTGCATCGCAGGCAACACTTACTGCACAGGTGCAAGGTGTAACTGTTGCCAAATGGCAGTATAAAAACAATAGTGGAACATGGACGGATTATCCGACAACTTCCGATAATACTTCCATTACAGGCGGAACATTGGTAGTAAAGCCTGCCCATAATATTTTTGTAAACAATGTGGCACAGATTAGAGTAACAACTTCAGAGAGTGATGTATTCGATACTATCACAATTACGAAAATCTATGATGGTGCTAAAGGTGATAAGGGTAATCCGGGTTCTGCCGGAACAGGAGGTCTATCTGTTGTTCTTGGAAATGAAACACAGTCGATTGCCTGTACCTCTGCTGGAAAGACAGCAGCTGCAAGTACGATTTCCATTCCTTTTACAGGATATGTCGGTATTACACAGACGGCTTGTACTTGTGCTGTGGGAACACTTCCTGCAGGCATCACAGTCAAAACCAATACAGCATCTACAGCAAGTGCGGCAGGAAAGTTAGAACTATCAGTAGCGGCATCCTCCGACCTTGGAAATGCATCAGTACTTTCAGGTGATATTACACTTACATTCACTATTTCCGGTAAAACCATCACAAAGGTGTTTACATGGACAAAATCCAAAGCAGGAAGCAATGGTGCATCTGCAGTTGTATTTTCTGTTTATGCACCCAATGGAACAATCGTACAGAATCAATCTGGAACTATTCAGCTTGCAACATCTGCCTATGTGGGTTCATCTGTTATTACAAGTGCCACATATCAATGGGCAAAATACTCTGGTGGTTCATGGACGAATATCAGCGGAGCAACAGTGGGTACGCTGACTGTCAGCGGAGCAGACATCGTTAATATTCAGTCCTACCGATGCACGATGACCTATAGCGGAAAGAATTATGTTGATGTTATTACAGTGGAAGATAAGTCAGACCCTTATGTATCGGAGATGCTCTCTATCGGAGGGTATACAGTTAAGAATAATCTTGGTGGTTTAGTACCGTATATTATCGTTCGTACCAATCAGAAAGAAGTGGATCCATTGCTCGGAAATATCAGTGAAACTGCACCATCTACTCCGACAAGCGGAATGTTCTGGTATAAGGTCGACCATACGGCAAAGACAGTAACCTTGATAAAATATAACGGAACAACGTGGGTGAATGCGACAGAAAAGCAGAGCCTTACTTACACCTGGTACGCACAGGATAAAGACGGTAAAGAAGTGACCTTTTCCAAGACGGGTAAGGTCATCTATCTTTCGGCAGAAGATATCGACAGCTTACTTACATTGCAGTGCGATGTTTCAAAATGATGGGAGGTGGTCTGAATGGCACTTCTTACATCATGTCAACATACATTTCAGAGTGTTGCGGCTTATGAGGATGCCTTGGGTGATGTAGAAACACTGAAAGTTCAAGTGCATGAGTGCTACTCTGAGATTACCAAAACATCCAATGAAATATTAAGTTCTGTAAAGGATACCTATATAGAAAAATCTGATATGGAGAAAATTCAGCAGGACTTTCAGACAAGCATTACACAAAACAGCAGTGAGATTCGTATGGACTTCACTGCTGTTACTGATGAAATTAAAAATAACGTGGCTTCAAACCAAGAACTTTTAGAAGAGTACATCAGATTTAAAGGAGCACTTATTGAACTTGGAAAAGTCGGTAATGCATTTACAGCAGAGCTTTCTAATAATGAACTTGCCTTTAAGGAGAACGGACAGAAGATTGCTTACATTTCGAATCAGAGTCTTGTTATTACGAATGCAGAAATTAGAAATAAGCTGTCTCTTGGAAATGACTCTAGGGGATGGTTTGATTTTATACCAAGAACTAACGGAAACCTTTCAATCAAGTGGAGAGGGCCGGCATCATAAAGGAGGATTAATTCATGGCTTCAAGCGGAAGTATCACAACAGGACAAAAAGAAGGCCGTTCCATTACATTATCGTGGACGCTTTCCAGTCAGAATATAGAAAAGAATACATCTACCATTGCCTGGACACTAAAAGGTTCGGGAGGAAGTACTACTTCTTGGGTTATGGCAGGCGGGTTCAAAGCTGTTATTAATGGTACAACGGTATATTCGACTTCAACGGATAATCGTATTAAATTGTATAACGGAACGGTAGTCGCATCCGGTTCAACTACGATTACCCATAACGCTGATGGTACAAAATCCTTTAGCTTAAGCTGTGAGGCGGGCGTTTATTCCTATGCGGTCAGTGTGTCTGCAAGCGGTACACATACGCTCAATACAATTCCCAGAGCATCTTCGGCATCAGCGACTAATGTAAATATGGGTAGTGCTGCAACAATTACGATAAGCAGAGCATCATCTTCTTTTACGCATACATTGACCTATAAATTTGGAAGTGCAACAGGTACGATTGCAAGCAAGACTTCATCAACATCGGTATCGTGGACACCACCTATATCGCTAGCAAATCAAATACCTTCTGCCATATCCGGTACCTGCACAATCACTTGCGATACCTATAGCGGCTCAACGAAAGTTGGGTCAAAGACCTGTACGCATACTTTGACAGTTCCGGCATCGGTAAAGCCTGTTATTGACAATTTGTCAGCAACAAGAGTAGATGGAAGTGTTCCGTCAGCATGGGGAATCTATGTGCAGACAAAATCCAGGGCAACATTAAAAATTGAAGGAGCAGCCGGAAGTTATGGTTCAACGGTAAAATCTTATAACATCAGTGGTGGTGGATATTCTGGAACAGCTTCATCGCTTACAACGGGCTTTTTAAATTCGTCCGGGACGATTACTTTCACGGCAACGGTCACTGATTCAAGGGGAAGAGTATCTGATGCAAAAACCGTGTCGATATCAGTAATTGCCTATTCTGCCCCTAGTTTTTCAAGCTATCAATCACAGAGAGCGACCAGCAATGGAACTGCAAATGATGATGGAACATATGTCAGAGGTCTTCTATCTTACAGCTTTGCATCATGCAGCAGCAAGAATACAGTGACAAGAAAAACAGAATACCGTAAATCCGGCACTGCAGAATGGACGAATGCAAATGTTTCATTTAGCAGCGGTACTGCCTTTACCTTTGGCGGAGGCAGTATTTCAACAGAAACGTCATATGAAATCAGATATACCATTACCGATGCTTTCTCATCCATATCTGTTGTTGATGTGGTTTCAACGGCCGCTGTAGTAATGGACTTCAAAAGCGGAGGAAAAGGCGTAGCCGTTGGCAAGGTGTCTGAAACAGACAACTGTTTTGAAGTATCTGAAAAGTGGGATGTAAAGGTTTATGGAAAGCTGCTTAAAAAATTCATTATGGAACAGATGTATCCAGTTGGAAGTATTTATATGAGCGTCAGTTCCACAAATCCGTCCACTTATTTTGGAGGAACATGGACTGCCTGGGGAACCGGAAGAGTGCCTGTTGGTGTCAATGCAAATGATACAAATTTCGCTACAGTTGAAAAGACCGGAGGTGCAGCAACCGTAATACTTACGACAGCACAAATGCCATCACATACCCATGCAAAAGGTACGCTTGCAACAAATGAAACAGGTTCACATACACATAACCTTAAGAATCAAAAGACAACTTGGGGTGCAAGCAGTGGAAATAAAGTAATTATTGATGCAACATCCGGTTATACAGCCATTACAAACAAGGCAACAACCAGTGCGGGGGCTCACTCTCATACAATTTCCGGTTCAACAGCGTCTGCCGGAAGCGGAAGTGCTCATAACAACTTACAGCCATATATCACCTGTTATATGTGGAAACGCACAGCTTAATATTTATTGCTAGATCAAGCGATTGCTCAAATGGGGGCAGTCGCTTTTTCTATACAAATTTTTAGAAACGGAGGAATTATTAATGAAGGAATTTTGGAACATGATTCAGTTTGTATTTGCCGGAATCGGAGGGTGGCTTGGCTACTTCTTAGGAGGATGTGATGGCTTACTTATCGCTCTCATTTTATTTGCAGTCACGGACTATATCACGGGAGTGATGTGTGCCATCTCAGATAAGAAACTGTCAAGTGCAGTTGGCTTTAAGGGAATCTGCAGAAAGGTGCTGATTTTCCTGCTTGTCGGGATTGCAAACATTCTTGATGTGCAGGTGATTGGTACAGGCAGTGTCCTTAGAACAGCAGTAATCTTCTTTTACATTTCCAATGAAGGTGTGAGCCTTCTTGAAAATGCAGGACATTTGGGACTTCCTATCCCGGTAAAAATCAAATCAGTATTGGAACAGCTCCATGACAGAGCAGAAAGTGAGGAAAAATAATATGGCTTATACAAACAGCAAAATGGTGTCCTACACCAAACTTAGTCCGAACCATTCCGGACAGAGAACACATTCCATTGATAGAATCACACCGCATTGTGTGGTTGGTCAGTGCAGTGTAGAAACTTTAGGAAATATTTTTGCACCTACTTCAAGACAGGCAAGCTGCAACTATGGTATCGGACCTGATGGCAGAGTCGGAATGTATGTAGAAGAGAAGAACCGCTCTTGGTGTTCATCTTCTAATGCCAATGATCAGAGAGCCGTCACGATTGAGTGTGCATCCGATACAAAACATCCATATACGATGAACAGCACGGTATATGCAACTCTTATCAAACTTTGCACAGATATCTGCAGAAGAAATGGCAAAAAGAAACTTTTGTGGTTTGGAGATAAAAACAAGTCACTGAACTATTCGCCAAAATCTGATGAGATGGTACTTACAGTTCACAGATGGTTTGCGAATAAGTCCTGTCCGGGAGACTGGCTTTATTCAAGACTTGGTGATCTTGCTGCAAAGGTTACTGCGGAACTAGGCGGTTCATCTTCCGGTGGAACTACAGCGACAGGATTGTACCGAGTAAGAAAGACTTGGGCAGATGTCAAATCACAGAAGGGCGCATTTAAGTCATTGGAAAATGCAAAGAGATGTGCAAAGGCAAATCCTGGATATTCTGTATTTGATACAAATGGAAAAGTAGTATATGGAACTTCTGCCTCAAGTACCAAAACGGTAGACGAGCTTGCAAGAGAGGTCATTCAAGGCAAATGGGGTAACGGAGCAGATAGAAAGAACAGACTTACCAAAGCCGGATATAACTACGATGCCGTGCAGAAGAGAGTGAATGAACTCTTGAGATAACTGAATAACTCAGCAATCATTATGCCCGTTGGAGATTAATTTCTCTGACGGGCATTTTTTTGCGTGAAAAGTTAAAATTTGAGCCATTTTCTTTGCCTGTTACTTAGGAGGTGGTTCTACTTATGAACGATATGAAAAAATCACAAATTATAAATATGAGGGCAGAAGGTCTTGGATATAGAGTAATTGCAAAGGAACTTAATATTTCAGAAAACACCATCAAGTCTTTCTGCCGTAGAAACAACCTTGCTAAGTCAGAAACAGTTGTGCCAGCAACAATTCCTAATTGCTCATCAGAGAAAGTCTATTGCAAGAATTGTGGAAAGGCGGTGCCACAGAATGATAAGAGAAAGAAAAAACAGTTCTGCTCAGATAAATGCCGTATGACGTGGTGGAACTCTCATCGTGAAGAAGTTCATCATAAAAATATAACGACAAAGGTATGCCCAGGTTGTCATAGGAAGTTTCAAGTGTATGGAAAGGTTGATAGAAAGTACTGTTCCCATGCTTGCTACATCACCGACAGATTCGGAGGTGGAAGCAATGAGTAAGGAGCAGATGAAACAGGAAAAGCTGTATCAGATAACCATGAGTATAGCAAAAAAGATGCTTGATGATGGACTTATAACTAAGGAAGAGTACACCATAATTGATACAAAAATGCAGGAAAAATATCAGCCAACTTTGGGTACATTATTTGCCGATATTGACTTGATATAAGTGGGCTTTAGAGTGATATATGTGTAAGGAAGGAGGTTGATTTCATGCGTACAATTACCAAGATTGAGAGTACGATACCAACTATAAAGAAAAGAAAAAAGGTTGCTGCATACGCTAGAATTTCAATGGAATCAGAGCGAATGAATCACTCGCTTTCTGCACAGATAAGTTACTACAATGATTTCATTCAAAAGAATCCGGACTGGGAATTTGCTGGAGTATATGCCGATAATGGTATCAGCGGAACAAGTACAGTCAAGCGTGATGAGTTCAGACGAATGATTGCAGATGCTGAGCAAGGAAAAATTGATATTATTCTTACAAAGTCAATACAGCGATTTGCAAGAAATACAGTGGATTTGCTTGAAACAGTAAGACATCTAAAAAATTTAGGAATTGAGGTCAGATTTGAAAAAGAGAATATCAATTCTTTAAGTGGTAATGGAGAGTTGATGCTTTCCATACTTGCTTCTTTTGCTCAAGAAGAGAGCCGTTCTATATCGGATAATGTGAAGTGGGGCATTCGTAAAAGGATGCAGGAAGGTATGCTAAATGCAAGTGGACACTTCAACATCTACGGATATGAATGGCAAGGAGATGAGTTAATCATTGTTCCGAAAGAAGCAGAGGTGGTAAAGAGAATTTATCAAAATTTTCTTGATGGAAAATCAAGACTGGAAACGGAAAGAGAACTTGAAGCTGAGGGTATTCGTACTAGGCAAGGCTGCGTGATGAGAGATTCTAATATCAAGAAGATATTAACCAACATTACTTATACGGGTAACATGCTTTTTCAGAAGGAATTTATATCAGACCCCATCAATAAAAAGCGTAAGCAAAATCGTGGAGAATTGCCACAGTATTGGGTGGAAGATACCCACGAGGCAATTATTGACCTTGAGACATTTCAGTATATACAAGATGAAATGGCAAGACGCAGACAGCTGGGAGCGTTGGCAAATAAGAGCCTTAACATTTCTTGTTTTACGGGAAAGATTAAATGCCCTTACTGTGGTGTCAGCTATATGCATAACACCAGAAAGCCACGAACTCCAAACGGAAAAAGATTAGAGTTTTGGGTATGTGGTTCAAGAAAGAAAAAAGGCGGACACTGCGAAGTAGGAGCAAGTATTAACCAGGATAATATGAAAAAGGTTCTTGCCGAGGTTCTAGATATTGATGAATTTGATGATGAAGTTTTCCTTGATAAGGTAGACTTTATCAATGTTCCAAAGAGGTATACTCTGGAGATTCATTTGCAAGATGGAACTATTGTTACTAGGCCTTGCGAGAATACGGGTCATCAAGATTGTTGGACTAAAGAATATCGAGATAAGGTGTCTAAGCAAAGAAGAAAGAAGAATACAAATCCAAAAGGTGCATCGGTATTTACAAGTAAATTAAAATGCAAGCATTGTGGCTGCAATTATAGGCGATGCACTCAGCCATCAACTTCATCGGAAGATGGCAAATTTTATTATTGGCGATGTGCTGAAAGAACCGCTTGTAAGGCACAAGGACTAAGAGAAGATTTTTTGAAATCTCAGCTTGCAGAAGTTCTCGGAATGGCAGAATGGGACGAGAAGGTTTTTGCAGAAAAAGTAGAGCAAATAAACATTGACGGCTATCAGCTAGAAGTTGTTGGAAAAGATGGAATAGTAACACCGATGACCTTTGAACCACCGAAGCGTGGCGGCAGGCATTGCTCAGAAGAACAAAAAGAACATATGCGACAGATTATGAAAGAAAAATGGACACCGGAGCGTAAGGCCGAGATGAGTCAGCGTATGAAAAATATGAGGAAGGAGCGTGGCAGAAATTGGCGAAAAGAAAAGTAACGCAAATACCTGCAACCATCAATAAATTTACTGCCAAGCCTGTGGACAGTAAGAAAAAACGAAAGGTTGCAGGATATGCCCGTGTAAGTACAGACCATGAGGATCAAACTACAAGTTATGTTGCACAGGTAGACTATTATACAAATTATATAAAAGGCAGAGATGATTGGGAATTTGCTGGACTATATTCTGATGAAGGAATCAGTGCAACAAATACGAAGCATAGAGATGGCTTCAATACTATGATTGCTGATGCGCTTGCCGGAAAGATTGACCTTATTATTACAAAGTCAGTCAGCCGATTTGCAAGAAATACTGTTGATTCCCTTTCTACCATCAGAAAACTAAAAGAACACAATATTGAATGCTACTTTGAAAAAGAGAACATATGGACGTTTGACAGCAAGGGAGAACTACTACTTACCATTATGAGTTCTCTTGCACAGGAAGAAAGTAGATCCATTTCGGAGAATGTCACATGGGGACACAGAAAGCGTTTTGCAGATGGAAAAGTCAGCTTTGCCTACAGCAGATTTCTCGGCTATGATAAAGCCCCAGATGGCAGTCTTGTAATCAATGAGGAACAGGCACAAACGGTAAAACTGATTTATAAGCTATTCTTAGATGGACTTACAATGCATTCCATAGCAAATGAATTGACAAAGAGAGGATTGAAAACTCCTGCAAGTAAAGATAACTGGAGCCAGTCAACAGTTCGCAGTATTCTAACTAACGAAAAGTATAAGGGTGATGCACTTTTGCAGAAGTCGTACACAGTGGACTTTCTTACGAAAAAGACTAAAACCAATGAGGGTGAAGTCCCACAGTATTATGTAGAAAACAATCATCCGGCAATTATTGAACCGGAATTATTCGACTTAGTACAAGCTGAAATTCAGCGAAGAGGCAAAGGAAGTACAAGGTACAGCGGAGTGTCAATCTTTTCTTCCAAGGTGCAGTGTGCTGAGTGTGGTGGTTGGTATGGCAGCAAGGTTTGGCATTCTAACGATAAATACAGGAGAATTATTTATCAGTGCAATAACAAGTTCAGGCACAAGACCGGATGCTCAACTCCACATTTGACGGAGTTTGAAATCAAAGAATATTTTGTAAAGGCGATGAATCAGCTTATTACAGAAAAAGCAGAAATCCTTGATAATCTTCAACTGATACGAACTACACTTTGTGACAAGGCAGACCTTGTTAAAAAGAAAGAATCCTTGGAAGAAGAGATAGCTATTGCGGTGGAAATGACGCAGAATATTGTAGCGGAGAATGCGAGAGTGGCTCAGAACCAGGACGAGTACAACAAAAAGTATAATTCCTTGGTAGAGCGATACAATAAGCTAAAAGAAGAATACGATACTGTCTGTACTACAATATCTGAAAAAGATGCTAAGTACGAGCAGATGGGTAGATTCATCACAGTTCTCAACGGACAATCGGAACTGATAACCGAATTTGACGAGGCACTTTGGAGCAGCCTTGTGGAAAAGATTGTCGTAAAAAGCAAGGAAGAAGTAACAGTAGTTTTCAAGGACGGGACAGAAATTAAAGTTGAATAAATACAGTAGAGTTGCACTCAGACCTGTTGGTCTGGGTGCTTTTTCTGTTTACGGAAATGTAACATTTCAGCAATTGAAAAATTACGCATTATATGTTAGAATAAATTATCTTATTTGTGCAATAAATTCATAAGCACGAGGAGAGTGAATATGCTAAAGAACAATATAGAAGTAGATGTAAAAGTTAAATGTATAGAAAACGGAATTACACAGGCTCAGCTTGCAGAGAAATCCGATACATCAAGTCCATATGTTAATCGAATTATCAAAAAGAATGATGGTGTTGTTAACAAGACATTCATTCGTATGATGGAAGAACTTGGATATGATGTTGAGCTTACTTATGTGAGGAAAAAGGAGGAATAAATAATGGCTTATGAGTCACCATTAACTATAGCAGAGGTTGTAAGGGATATATCAGCTAATAAGTATGTACTCCCATCGATTCAAAGAGAATTTGTATGGAATACTTCACAGATAGAGAGACTTTTTGATAGTGTAATGCAAGATTATCCGTTTGGTGCATTCTTGTTTTGGGAACTTGATAGAGAACAGAATACTCTTTATGAATTTTACTCTTTTTTACAAAATTATCATGAAAAAAATGCTAGACATAATCCAAAAGTGAATCTTACAGGAAACGATAATGTGATGGCGGTTTTAGATGGACAACAGAGGCTGACATCTATATTTATTGGATTAAAAGGCACATATGCATATAAAATGCCATTCAAACAATGGAAAAATGAATCTGCATTTCCGGAAAGAAAACTGTATTTAAATATAGTGGAACCTGCAGACAGTGAAACAGATAAATATGAATTTTCATTTCTTACAGCAGAAGAAGTGGAGAATGACAATAGTCACTATTGGTTTGAAGTAGGAGATATTCTAAATATGACCGAATTAGGTGATGTCATGGATTTCCTTATGCAAAATATTGCATTTTCAGGTATTTATACAAAGGAACAGAGTGTTTTTGCAAATGCCACATTGTCGCAGCTATTTAAGGTAATACATACACAACCAAGTATCAGCTATTATAAGGTTAGATCTAATGAGTTGGATAAAGTACTCCAAATTTTTATACGAGTAAATAGTGGTGGCACAGTGCTTAGTTATTCTGATCTTTTGTTATCCATTGCTACTGCACAGTGGGAAACTTTAGATGCCAGAAAAGAAATTACAGAGTTTGTTGATTATATTAACGCTATTGGTTCAGGGTTCAATGTAAATAAGGATTTTATTTTGAAAGCAGCGTTAGTTCTTACCGGATTCAGTAATATTGCATTCAAGGTAGACAACTTTAACAAGCAGAACATGCTCATGATAGAGCAGAATTGGCATACAATTAAGACATCAATCACTCAAGCATTTCTGCTTGTATCAAGTTTTGGATTTTCAAGAGATAGTTTGAAATCCAATAATGCGGTTATTCCAATTGCATACTACCTTATGACGATAGGTAATCCAAATAATTTTGAGGTTTCATCAACAACTGTAAGCAATAGAAAGAAAATAAAGAAATGGCTCACAATGTCCTTAATAAAACGAACCTTCAGTGGTCAACCAGATAATGTTCTTAGACCTTTGCGTGAAATTATAAAATCAAATGGAAACAAAGAATTCCCACTGGATGAGATTATTAACAAGCTGAGGGGAACAAGTAAAACTATTGTATTTACGGATGATGATATTGAAAACTTGTTAGAACTTCAATATGGAAGAGCAGATACCTTGATGGTTTTGATGATGTTATATCCTTCTTTGGATTACAATAATAAGTTTCATATTGATCATATATATCCAAAGAGTAAATTTACAAGAACAGCTCTAGGGAAAAGAGATGTGCCAACTAATCAAATTGATGAATATATAAATCAAGTAAATGATTTAAGTAATCTTCAGATGCTTGCAGCCATTCCGAATATAGAAAAACAAGATAAAGATTTTTCTGACTGGTTTGAATCCAATTACCTAACTGATACAGATAAAATCCAATATAGAAAAATAAATTATCTGCCGGAGATGGATTATACTTACGGAAACTTCATTAAGTTTATGGAAGAGAGAAAAAAATTATTGAGGAAACAATTGGAAACAGAATTGCTTTAATGAAAGGGTGATAAATTGTGTATGAGAGTTTAATAAAGTACTTACCGTTGTTATCAAGTGATGGTATAGGTGACTGGGTAATTGATAAAGAAAATGATGGAACATCTGAGCATCCTATCCAAATGCCATATGTGAATTACTCAAAAATGGTGCATCAGTTTATTGACGATCTTTATTCATTTATTGATAAGCATCCAGAAATGAAATTGAATCATTATTCAGATATTCTTAATGAGAATGGAATCAAATGGGAATCAAAATCTATGACTGATGCATTAGTAGATGATTTGGATGGAAAATGTGTAATGGCATTACTTGTAGGAGCTGTAAGAGCAGAGAGATTTTGTGACGGTGCTTTATTATCTCTTTTTAAAGACGGAACTATTGCAAAATGGCTCAAAAGACTAAATGAACTTAATTAATGTGGAGAAATATTCTATGAATGAAAATGATAAAAAAGATGAATTGGAAAATATTCCACATAAGATTATAGCTGAAAGAAAGCCGCTTGTAATATTTAAAACTGACGCAGATATTTATGGTAGAAACATATCAGAGATGAGTAATTTCTTTGATGGATATGTTCAAAAAATGTCCCTTGCTATTCGTGAGTCAGATGGACTACAAGTAATAACGGATTTACCCTTTTCAGATTTAAATTTAATAGGCGAGGCAATAAATAAAGCAGATATTATTATAAACGGAAATGTTACATTGTTGCCGGATTTCGAGAGCTTGCCTTCAGATGTACGAAGTAAATTGAAAAAAGGAGTATACTCTGTTGGTGAATCAAAGCAAGTAGATGGAAACATGAGAGCAGTAATACTTGACGAGAATGGAGTTCGAGTAAAAGATATTACACTAAAAAAGGCCCTTAATAGTCCTGCTAATATCGAAACTATGCGCAGTATAGGTAATCAGCTACAGATGAGGCAGATTTATGCCAAGTTGTCAGATATCGAAGAATTTCAGACATATCAAATTGAAAGAGATCGTGACAGAGATATTATTGTTCCATTTTTAGATGCTCGATCTCTTGTCCTTGAGGCAGCTACTAAAGAGTCTGAAACTGAAAGAGTACAAATGCTTAAAGAGGCTGATGGCAAAATTCGTTCAGCTTTGAATTCTGTTTATCGTGATATTGAAACAACATCAAAAAGCTTTGCTAAAAGAGTTAATATACCATTCTTAGGATTTGGAAAACAAATTAATACATATATGAGTTATATTTCTGATGACTTACAGATTGCAACCAAATATGTAGGAGTGAGGATGCAAATATTAGAGTATTTGGGGGAAAGCAAAACAGCCAAAACTATTTTACAGCAATTCAACCATACAATGCTTGATTTTATAGAAAAACCAATAACCAGAAAGGGATTATCTGCAGCAACTCTAATGCAGGACTATTTTCCGTATAACAATGAGAATGTTGATTGTTGGTATAAGTTTTCTAAAGAGATGAAACCAGCAATAGAATCAAGCATGAAGCAATTGGAACTTGAAACGAAGGATTATAACAATCAAGAGATATATGTAGTATCCGTGGAGGATGGAAATAATGAGTGAGAATCTAAAAAAATGTAAAGTATGTGGTAGAACAATCACTGATAAAAATAACGTAACTGGTTTGTGCCCTAAGCACCAAAAAGCTGCAAATACGGGAGCTGCTGCAGTTGGGCTAGCTGGTTTAGGATTTGCCATCAAAAAGTTTGGTCCTAAAATGGCCAAAGCAGCTTTGAAAATTATTAAAAAATAATTTTTGGAAAAGGAGGCCTCTTGTATGGTCGCACAAGTTAATCGTTCAATAATGCACCCTATGCATACCGTTCATTGGTGCAATGGTTCGATTGTATCAATTTTGTAAGGGCAATAGATTTAGCAACAGGAAGCGCAGGTTTTCTTATTAGCAGCATGGAGTTAATGATAGCATGTGCTGAAAGTAAGTATGGAAAAGATACTACTAGAGCAAAAGAAAAGATTGAAGAAATTAAGAAAAAACGATTATTAGGGGTTGAATTGAATGCGGAAATGTATACTTTAGCTGCAACTAATATGATTCTTAGAGGAGATGGTTCAAGCAATATTCAAAAGGGAAATACATTCAAAACCCCTGAAGAACTTTACATTAATTTTAAAGCGGATAGAATTTTGTTAAATCCTCCATTTTCTTTTGAAGAAAATGGTATGCCTTTTATTGCATTTGGACTCGATAAAATGGAAAAGGGCGGATTAGGTGCAATTATCATTCAAGATAGCGCCGGCAGCGGTAAAGCCACAAAAAGCATTAAAGATATCTTGAAAAAGCATACATTGCTTGCAAGTATTAAAATGCCGGTTGATTTATTTATACCAATGGCAGGTGTTCAAACAAGTATATATATTTTAGAAGCGGGAATCCCACACGATTTTGAAAAAACCGTTAAATTTATTGATTTTAGAAATGATGGTTATAAAAGAACAAAAAGAGGTTTATATGAAGTTGACAGCCCAACGGAGAGGTACCAAGATATTATTAAAATATATAAGGCAGGTAAATCTGCTAAAATAAATGAAGGTTTATGGGATTTAGATGAAATTTACATAGAAGATTTTATATCTGATAATGGGGACGATTGGAATTTTGATCAACATAAAGTGATTGATACAAAACCAACATTGGAAGATTTTAAAAAGACCGTAAGTGATTATTTGGCTTGGGAAGTATCAAATCTACTTAAAAATGATACTAAGGAGGAAGAATACTCAAAAAAATAGATGCCTCACTCAATGAAAAGTTGGCGAATGTTGAGTGGGGCGAATATAGAATTGGCAACTTATTTGAAAGCTCAAATGGGGATTTTGATATTCAAAAAAATCATATAAACAACAAAGGGGAATATGTAATTACTTCTGGATTAACTAATAATGGAGTTTTAGGTAAAACAGATGTAAAGGCTAAAATATTCAATAAAGGTACTATTACTATCGATATGTTTGGTTGTGCATTTTATCGTAATTATGATTATAAAATGGTGACTCATGCTAGGGTGTTTTTCCTAAAACCTAATATTGATATTAGCGAAAATCAATGTATGTTTTTGTCGATTTCCTTACAATATTTGAAAAATTATTTTGGCTATGAAAATATGTGTTCTTGGTCAAGGATAAAAGATATGACTATTAAGTTACCAACAAAAAATAATCAAATAGATTTTAATTTCATGGAGTCTTTTGTCTCTGAACTAAAAGCTCAGCGTGTTGCTGAACTGGAAGCGTATTTAATTGCTAGTGGTTTAGATGATTATGAATTATCAAATGATGAAAAACAAGTTATAGAACAATTTAGAAGTGGAAACATTGACTTTTTTGAATTCGAATTTAAAGATATTTTTGAAAATATTAAACAAGGAAGAAGATTAAAGAAAAACGATCAAATTCCGGGAACAATACCATTTGTGATGTCTGGGACAACTAATAATGGAGTTGTTGGTCATATTTCAAATCCTGTTGCGCAGTTTCCTAAAAATTCTATAACAATAGATATTTTTGGTAATACTTTCTATAGAAATTATGACTATGGCGCAGGCGATGATACGGGTGTTTATTGGAGCAACGAAGAATATATTAAAGAAATAATGCTATTTTTTACTACCGCAATGGCTAAAGCTGTTCATAATAAATTTTCTTATGGTAAAAAATTAAGGAGTTCTCAAAGTTTGAATTTTAAAATGTTATTACCTCGATTAAATGACGAACCCGACTATGAGAAAATGAAAAACTTAATTACAGCGATTCAAAAAATGGTTATAAAAGATGTTGTATTATATACTGACAGAAAAACTCAGGAAACAAAAGATATTATATTTGTAAATACAAGTAAATGAATATAGGGGTATAAGTGTACTTTTAGAAAATAAATTATATAGTAATTAATTATTAGATGCTGATGTTGCAGACATATCAATCACTAGTATTGAATAAATATAGATTGAATAAAACTTATAGATAATACATCAAAAATAAATTAAGTAAAACATTCTTAAAATAAAAAAGAGGGGAGATCCCTCTTTTTATTTTATTATGAAACAACTTCATATCCCTGGTCTGTTATGATTTTTGAAAGCTCTTCTATATTTGTTTTATTTTCGTCAAATTTTACTTCAACGATACTCTTTTTGGCGCTTGCTTTTGCCTTTTTTACTGATTGATTTTCTTTTAATGCGTTAACAACTCTGTTTTCGCAGTGAGAACAAGACATTCCGTTTACATTTAATATTACTTTAGTCATTTTTTACTCCTTTTTATTTTTTATAACAAAGTTTATTTTAAACTATGTATTTTCTTTTATAATTTATATTTATTATCTTTAAATATCACTGATAATATTATATATCAAAAAAGAATAAAATAACAGAGGAGTGAAAATATTTGAAAAAAACTTTATAAATTTACTAAATTTTCTTGACATTTAATCTTTCGGGGTGTATTATATCAAACAAGAATACACAGGAGAAGAAAAAATGAAAGGTTTAAAAGAACTTAACAGCTTTAAATTTTATAACTTTTTTAGCTTTGCAAACTATTATTTTTTTGCAGGTTCTTTTTCATGTACAGTTTAGCCTTTTAGTGAGTATCAACTTTTATGTATTAAAAATTTATGTAAAAAATATTAGGGAACTCATTAAAAGGAGTTCCCTTTTTTATTTTACGAATATTAAATATTAAGGAGAAAATAAAATGATAGTAGTATTACAACCTAATTCAGACAAGCTTGAAGTTGCCAAATTGGTGGCACAGATTGAAAGCAGAAATTTAAAAATTCAACCTATCGAAGGTCAAGATCTTACGGTTCTCGGTCTGGTAGGCGACACATCAGTATTGGATGCAAAAACTTTGGAAGCAAACAGTGTGGTAAGAAGAGTTCTTCATGTTGAAGAGCCATACAAAAAAGCAAACAGAATGTTTCATCCAAACGACAGTCAGATAAAAATCGGCGATAGTGTGATTGGCGGTGAAAAACTGGCAATAATTGCCGGACCTTGTTCGGTTGAAACGAGAGAACAGATTACCGAAGTTGCGAGAGATGTAAAAGCTTCAGGTGCAAACTTCCTCAGAGGTGGTGCATTTAAGCCAAGAACTTCTCCTTACGCTTTCCAAGGTCTTGGATACGATGGACTTGAACTTTTAAAAGAAGCAAGAAAAGAAACCGGGCTTCCGATAGTTACTGAACTTATGTCTACAAATGACTTGGAAAAATTTGTCGAAGATGTTGATGTAATTCAAATCGGGGCAAGAAATATGCAGAATTTCGATTTATTAAAAGAACTCGGTAAAATAAGAAAACCTATTTTGTTAAAAAGAGGTCTAAGTGCCACAATAGAAGAACTTTTGATGTCTGCCGAATACATCATGGCAGGAGGTAATGAAAATGTAATTCTTTGTGAAAGAGGAATAAGAACATTTGAAAATTACACAAGAAATACCCTTGATTTAAGTGCTATTCCTGCAATTAAGAAATTAAGTCATTTACCAATAATTATTGATCCTTCACATGCAACCGGGAAATGGTGGATGGTAGAATCATTGGCAAAAGCCGCTGTAGTGGCAGGAGCAGACGGACTTATAATAGAAGTTCACAATGATCCTTTGAATGCGCTTTGTGACGGACAGCAATCACTTAAACCTGAAGCATTTGATGATTTGATGAAAGATTTGAAAAAATTGGCGCCGATAGTAAACAGAACAATATAGGAGATACAAATGAGCAAGACACTTCATGTTAATCTCGGTAAAAATTCTTATGATATAATAATTGAAAAAGGACTTATAAACAGAGCCTCTGAAGAGATAAGAAAAGTTTATAAGGGTAATAAAATATTTATAATTACCGACGATATCGTAGCGGGATTATATCTTGATAAAGTAATTGAAAATTTAAAAGAATCCGGCTTTTCGGTTGATTATATAATTATGAAGAACGGAGAAAGCAGTAAATCACTTTCTTCGTTGGAAGAGATATATAATGCGTTGATTGACTTTAAAGTAACCAGAAAAGATATGATTGTTACTTTGGGAGGCGGTGTTATAGGTGATTTGGGCGGTTTTGTAGCCTCTACTTTCTTAAGAGGAGTTGATTTCATACAAATCCCGACTACTCTTCTTGCACAGGTAGACAGTTCTGTGGGAGGAAAAGTTGCAATAGATTTAAAGAGAGGGAAAAATCTTGTAGGTAGTTTTTACCAGCCTAAGCTTGTTTTGATAGATACTGATGTTTTGAGGTCTCTTGATGAGAGAACTGTAAGAGACGGTTTGGCAGAAGTTATCAAATACGGTCTTATATTTGATAAAGATTTTTTCGATTTCCTTTATTCTTTGGATGGTATTTATGATATTTTTGATAATATAGAGGACATTGTTTATACCTGTTGTAATCATAAGAGAATGATTGTTGAAGAAGACGAGAAAGACACAGGAGAGAGAATGAAGTTAAATTTTGGTCATACTCTTGCCCATGGTATAGAAGCATATTATAATTATAAAAAGTATACTCACGGAGAAGCCGTTGCTATAGGTATGTATGAGATAACGTCTTATGCCGAAAAAAAAGGACTTACTCCAAAGGGTATAAGTGAAAAGATAAAAGAAATTCTTTTAAAATTTCACATGGAATACGATATAGACGCAATATCAAATGATGATATACTTTCTCACGTTTCGGCAGACAAAAAGAACGAGGGAAGTGTATTGAATCTAATACTTTTAAAAGATATAGGAAAGTGTTATATTTATAAAACCAATACAGAATTTTTTAAGGAAAAATAAATGGATAATATTTTAATAAAACCAACCAAATTGTCGGGAGAAGTTATGATCCCTCCATCAAAAAGCATGGCTCACAGAGCAATAATATGTGCGGCACTTTCAAATGGGAAATCCGTAATAGACAATATAGATTTGTCAGATGATATAAGGGCAACAATAAATGCCGTAAAAAATATGGGTGCGGATATTTCCATAAAAGACCGTAGAGTTGAAATTTGCGGAATATTTAAAAACCCTGTTAAGGATGATTTTGTAATTGATTGTAACGAGTCAGGGTCTACTTTAAGATTTTTTGTTCCCATAACAATGCTTTTTGATGTAAAAAAGACTTTTATAGGTAAAGGAAACCTCGGGAAAAGACCTCTTGATGTTTTTTATAATATATTTGATAAACAAGGAATAGAATATTCTTATGCGAAAGATATTTTAAATTTATCGATAAAAGGAAAACTAAAACCGGATGTATTTAAGGTTAGGGGAGATATAAGTTCTCAGTTTATCACGGGGCTTCTTTTCGCTCTTCCTCTTTTAAATGACGATAGTAAAATCATAATAACTTCAAAACTTGAATCGAAAAGCTATTTGGATTTAACTCTTTCAATGCTTGATAAGTTTGGTATAAAAATCGAAAATAAA
>NZ_JAHZIA010000001.1:57639-91085 GCF_019420015.1 Anaerofustis sp. | reverse complement strand
TCAGGCAGCTTTTTTCCTTAGTGCGAACTACCTTGGCAATGACATAGACATAAAAGGTCTTGATGAAAATTCTCTTCAAGGTGATAAAGAAATATTAAAATGGCTTGAAGTACTTAAAAATGATAAAAACAAAGTGATTGATGCAACAAACTGCCCTGATATTATTCCGATACTTACGGTATGTGCTGCACTTACGAATGGAAAAACGGAAATTATAAATGCGGGAAGACTTAGAATAAAGGAATGTGACAGATTAACTGCAATTTCAACTCAGTTAAATAAACTTGGTGCTGATATTATAGAGAAAGAAGAAAGCCTTACAATAAACGGTGTTGATTCTTTAAATGGAGGGTGTGTGGATTCTTTCAAAGACCATAGAATTTCAATGAGCCTAGCCATTGCATCAAGCAGGTGTAAGGATGATATCATAATAAAAGATTATATGTGTGTAAAAAAATCTTATCCTCATTTTTACGAAGATTTTAAGAAGCTCGGAGGGAATATAAATGAGTGCAACATTTGGCAATAAGTTTAAAGTTACTATATTCGGGCAATCTCACAGCGAAGCAATAGGGGTTGTTATAGACGGTATTCCTGCAGGAATTACTCTTGATTTTGATAAAATAGATCATGAACTTAAAAGGAGACAAGGCGGAGATAAGTTCTCAACGCCCAGAAAAGAAGCTGATACCCCAAGGATAATAAGCGGTTATTTCAGTGATAAAACTGCAGGGTCACCTCTTTGTGCTGTTTTTGAGAATAATAATACAAAAAGTAAAGATTACAGTGAGCTTAAAATAAAAATTAGACCATCTCATTCGGATTATCCTGCATACATAAAACATAAAGGAAACAATGATTACAGAGGCGGAGGTAATTTTTCGGGAAGACTTACTCTGCCTCTTACCTTTGCAGGAGCAGTTGCGAAACAAATCCTTGAAGACAAGGGAATTTATATAGGTGCTCATATAAAGAAATTGAATAAAATAGAAGATAAAACTTTTGATAAAGTAAATATTGAAAAAGAACAGTTGTTAAAACTCAGAAATGAACCGTTTCCTCTAATCGATAAAAGCAAGCAGAAAGAAATGGAAGAGATAATATTAAATGCAAAAAATGATTTAAACAGTATTGGTGGAGAGATAGAATGTGCTATAATAGGATTTCCGGCAGGTATAGGTTCTCCGTTCTTTGACAGTATCGAATCAAGGCTTTCGCATATATTGTTTTCTGTTCCTGCGGTAAAAGGCGTTGAATTCGGTGACGGGTTTGGATTTTCCGATTTATACGGGGATGAAGCGAATGATGAATATTATTATGATACCTCGGGTAATGTTAAAACTTATGCAAATCATAACGGAGGTATTCTCGGAGGTATTTCCAACGGGCAACCTATATGCTTTAATGTTGCGGTTAAGCCTACTGCCAGCATAGCGAAAAAACAAAGAACAATTAATGTAGAAAACAATGAAAACACGACTTTAGAGATAAAAGGACGGCATGACCCAGTAATTGTAAAGAGGGCTGTTCCTGTTATTGAAGCAGTCAGTGCAATATGTTTATATGATTTTTTACTTAGTGATTAGGAGTTTTTATGAGGAGTTTATTAGACAGCAGAAAAAAAATTGATGAAATCGATAAAGAACTTGTTAAACTTTTTGAAGAAAGAATGAATATAGTCGTTGATGTGGCGAATTATAAAAAGCAGAATCACGTTGATGTTTTGAATACATCAAGAGAAAATGAAGTTGTTGAAAATGCGATAAATAATTTAAATGATAAAAAATATGCGGAGGAAGTAGCTGATTTTTTTAATCATTTAATGGATATAAGCAAAAATTTTCAGAGAAAAGCAATTGCAGAAGATTTCATAAGCGATATAAAAGAAAAACATTTTTTGAATTTATATGAAACAGCCAATAAGGTCGGATATTCCAATAAAATAAACCCTTTATCTGAAAAAGCGGTAAATTCATATTATGACACTTCCGTGAAAAAAACAGAATATACGGAATATAAGGATATTTTAAAGGCATTGATTGACGGAAAAATAGATTATGCTTTTTTAGCTGTTGATAGTAAAATTAAGGAACATATGGAAAATTTATACAGGCTTTTGGAGACTTATAACAATATTTACATAAAGGATAAATACGCTATAGATAATGAGCTTAAAAAGGTTGAACTAAAGAAGAGTAATTCCGGATATATAAATAAATTCATTATTTTAGGTAAAGATAAATTTTTCTTAAAAGATTGCAATAAAATTGACTTAATAGTAAAAATTGATAATAAATCAAAATCATTCAGTCATCTTGTAAGATATTTTGCAAATTATAACGTACATATAAATACAATTGATTCCAAAGAGACAAACAGTGCAACTAAAGAGTTTACCGTTTATGTAAATTTTGACGGTTGCTTGGAAGATAATAATATTTTAAAAATGCTTAAAGGTTTGGAAGGTGATCTTCCTTATTTAAGACTTGTAGGTTCTTATAAAGGATAGCAAAATGAAAAAATTCGGATTGATAGGAGAAAAACTTCCTCATAGTTTTTCCAAAATACTTCACGGTATTGCTTTTGATGTTTTGGGATTGGATTTTGAATATGAACTATATGAAGTAAGTAAAGAAAGTGCGATACATATAAAAGAGTTTATGAATAAATATAACCTAAACGGATTAAACGTTACGATACCTTATAAGCAGGTTGTTATGGATAATATTGATGTTATAAGTACGGAAGCGAAAAGGATAGGTGCTGTAAATACCATACTTAATGCAGACGGAGTATTGTACGGGTATAATACAGATTATTATGGATTTAAATATACTCTTGAAAATAATAATATAGATGTTAAAAACAAAAAGGTTGTAGTACTGGGCAGCGGAGGAGCAAGTAAAGCTGTTCTTGCATGTTTGGAAGATTTGAAAGCTTCGAAGGTATATTTGGTATCTAGAAATAAAGAGAATAAAAAAGTTGCCAGAGATGTTGAACTTATAGATTATGAAGGGTTAAAATCGGTAAAAGGTGAACTTATCGTAAATACCACACCTGTAGGAATGTATCCAAATACGGATTTTTCTCCCGTTTATGAAGATATTTTAAGTAATTTTAACGTTAGTGTTGATGTTATATACAATCCTCTTGTTACAAAGTTTATGAAAATATCAAAGAAACTAGGTAAAAGAACTTATTCAGGTCTTGAAATGCTCATAATGCAGGGACTTAGATCCGAAGAAATATGGAATGATTTTAAGATATCTAAAGAAGATATAGGAATTATAATCAATAAAGTAAAGAAGGAAATATAACATGAAAAAAAATATTTTACTTATAGGAATGCCCGGATGCGGTAAAACGAGTTTGGGGAAAACTCTTGCCAGGGAATTAGATATGGAATATGTGGATATGGATATTTATATTGAAAAAAAAACCGGAAAACGTGTAAGTGAATTATTTGATATAAGTGAAGATCATTTTAGAAATATTGAAACAAAAATTTCCGAAGAGCTATCAAAAAAAGAAAATATTTTGGTTTCAGCCGGAGGAGGCATAGTTTTAAGGAAAGAAAATATAAATTGTTTTAAACCTGATTTTAATATAATATTTATAAATAGAAGTGTTAAAAATATTTTAAAGTCTAAAAATTTGGGTAAAAACAGACCTCTTCTTAAAAACAATGAAAGTCATATATATGATTTATACAATGAAAGAATAGATTTATATAAAAAATACTGTGATTTTGAAGTCAAAAACGACGGTTATTTCAGATATTGTATAGAAGAAATAAAAAATAAAATATTTGTTGAAAAAAGCTAAGAATTCATTTCTTAGCTTTTTTATAATAACATAATATATTAAGCAATATGGTACTTTAAGAAAAATATATTGAAAAATGTTAAATACGTGGTATACTGATAATTGTACTTCGTTATAGTATTTATACTATATATTGTATAAAAGAATTTAAAATATTGCATAAGGTGGAAATTTAAATGGAAAACTTAAGTATCAACAATATTTTTACCAGAAGATTTACGAAAGAACTTCAAAGGGATAAAAGTAAAACCGTATTTGATTTATTCGAATATAAAAAAGTGGATGTACAGATTTTCGACTATAAAACAAACAAAAATATTTTTGAGATGAATGATTTGGAATTTCCTTCATTTTATTCAAAGAATGCTTGTAACATTATAGCTTCAAAATATTTCAGAAGAGCCGGAGTAGGTTCGAAAGAAGGTCATGAAACCAGTATAAAACAGGTTGCAGACAGAATGGTCGGTTTTTGGGCAGATGCTTTGGTAGATGAGGGGATTATAAAAACAAAAGAACAATATGAGATATTTTATGACGAGCTTGTATATGCTTTGATAAATCAGATGTGGGCTCCAAATTCTCCGCAGTGGTTTAATACCGGAATAAAAAGGAATTATGGTATAAAAGGCGAGAGCGACCATATGTATTATTACGATACAGTAAGCGGAGAAGTAAAAGAAAGTGAAGACAGATACACTAGAACACAGGCTTCGGCTTGTTTTATTCTTTCGATAAAAGACAGTCTTCTCGGGGATAATTCGATTTCAGAACAATATATTACCGAAACAAAACTGTTTAAAGGCGGTTCGGGAGTAGGTACGAATTTTTCTACTTTAAGAGCGACAAACGAAGCTCTTTCCAGCGGAGGAAAATCTTCAGGACTTATGAGTTTCTTGAAAGGTTTTGACAGAAACGCCGGAGCTATAAAAAGCGGAGGAACTACAAGGAGAGCCGCAAAAATGGTTATTACTGATATAGACCATCCTGAAATAGAAGACTTTATTACATGGAAAGCAAAAGAAGAAGATAAGGTAAGAGCTCTCGGTAAAATGGGATATGATATGTCTATGGACGGTGAAGCCTATCAGACTGTAAGCGGGCAGAACGGTAATAACTCTGTAAGACTTAACAGCGAGTTTATGCAAAAAGTTTTAAAATTAGATAAAGATCCAAATGCTACAATAGAGCTTAAAGGCAGAGTAGACAACAGTGTAAACAGAAAAGTCAAAGTTAAAAAATTATGGGATATGATTTGTAAGTCTACTTGGGAATGCGCCGATCCTGCAGTTCAATTTGATGATATATTCAATGAATGGCATACATGTCCAGGGGGAGAAGACGGAAATATTAATGCAAAGTATAACAGAATTAATGCCACAAATCCTTGCAGTGAATATGCTTTTTTGGATAATACAGCGTGTAATCTTGCATCCATTAACATATACAGATTTTACAGCGAAAGTGAAGGAACTTTTAAATTAAATGATTATATTCATTTGATTTCACTTATTCAACTTGTATTGGAAGCTTCTATTCATTGGGGGCATTTCCCTACAAAAGAAGTTGCAAGGAAAAGTCATATGTTCAGAACAACGGGACTTGGGCTTGCAAATGTTGCATCTCTTCTTATGGTTTTGGGATATCCTTATGACAGTGATGAAGGAAGAAACCTTGCGGCTTCGCTTTGTTCTATAATGACTGCTCAGTCTTATTTGGTGTCATCATTAATGGCAAAAGAAGTAGGTCCTTTTGAGAAGTTTGAAATAAATAAAGAGTACTTTTTAAGAGTTTTAAGGAATTCTGCAAGATGTTCTCTTGCTCTTGAAGATAATTTTGAAGGACTTAATTATTCTCCGGTAAAATTAGACGGGGATATTATGTCTGAAATGGGGCTTGAAGAAATTTTGAATGCGGCTAGAATACTTTGGCTGAATGCGATTGAAGGAGTAAACCGTTACGGTGCAAGAAATGCTCAGACAACTGTTATTGCCCCTACGGGAACAATTTCTTTTGCAATGGACTGTGGAGCCACCTCTGCGGAACCTTTTTATTCGAATGTTGTATACAAATCCCTTTCAGGAGGGGGAACTATGGAGCTTGTAAATCCTGTTTTAAAAACAGCTTTGATAAACTTAGGTTACCGTGATGAGCAAATAAAGGATATTGAAAATTATCTTCTTGAAAAAGATTCTAATGGAATGTTTGTACATTTTTCTCTTGATAATGCTCCTCATTTGAGGGATGAAGATAAAAAGATATTTGAAACGGCAAACGATATTTCTCCTAGCGGACATGTATTGATGGTTGCTGCAATTACTCCTATGATAAGCGGCTCTGTATCAAAAACGGTTAATATGCCAAAAACTGCGACAGTAGAAGATATAAGCAATATATATAAACTTTCGTACATAACGGGAGTTAAAGCAATTTCTGTTTACAGAGACGGTTCAAAAGCATCTCAACCTTTAAATACGACTTTGAATGAAGACAGTGATTCTCTTGAAAGTTTGACCTATCAAGGACTTTTGGAATATGCAAAGAATTGTAAAAGAGGAAGTCTTCACAGAGTGAAACCTGACGGAATGAGAACAAGCAGAACTCATGCGGCTAAGATTGGTGATATAGAATTGTATGTAACAATAGGATTTTACAAAAACGGTAAAATGTCTGAATTGTTTGTATCGACGGATAAGGAAGGTACAGTTGTAAAAGGATTATTGGCATCTCTTTCTAAATCAATATCAAATATGCTTCAATATGATATTCCGGCTAAAGAAATATCAAGACTTTTAAGAGGTCAGCAATTTGAACCAAGCGGATTTGTTGCAAGACATCCTTATATAAAAAATGCTTCAAGTATAGCTGATTTATTAAGTAAAATCATAGATATAGAGCTTGGAGACTTTTCAAGGGTACAGATTAAACCTGACGATATACAGGATACTTTGTATACTAACAAAGACGTACGTGTTGACAAAGAAAAAGAACCTGTTACTTATGAAAGTATAAAAGATGATCCGGATACTGAAAGAGTTTACGGTGAAGTTTGTCCGGTATGTTCTTCTACTCAATTGTTTACAAACGGAACCTGTAAAGTATGCAGAGAGTGCGGTTCAACAACCGGTTGCAGTTAATTTAAGTTTTATTTTTTGTTAATATTAATGCCGTCGTTTTGGGAGTTATATATAAAACGGCGGTTTTTTATATTTACTTTGAATATATTTTAAGTTTTTTATTTTGTTGAGTATAAATTTATATTGTCAGTATATATAAAAGCGAAAGGATAAATAAGTAAAATGTGTGAAAAAATTAATTTCAGATATGCAGAAAGAAAAGATGTATCGTTGATTTTGGAATTTATAAAAGGTTTGGCAGAATATGAAAATATGTCAGATGAAGTCATTGCGGATGAAGCTACTTTGGAAAAATGGATATTTGATTTAAATAAAGCAGAGGTTATCTTTCTTACATTAAAAGATAAAGAAATAGGATTTGCTTTGTTCTTTCATAATTTTTCCACTTTTTTAGGAAGAGCCGGAATTTATCTTGAAGATTTATATATTCTTCCTGAGTACAGAGGAAGAGGATACGGTAAAGCTTTATTAAGAAAACTTGCATCGATAGCAGTAAAACGTAATTGCGGAAGACTGGAATGGTCATGTTTGGATTGGAATAAACCAAGTATTGATTTTTATTTGTCTCTTGGTGCCGTACCTATGACGGAATGGAGTACTTATAGGATGAGCGGAGATACTTTAAAATCATTCTCTTTGAGTGATGATAGTTTATAAAATAATTAAGTGTTTATTTTATAAATATTTCTAAAGAATAAAACAGTATCAACTATTGTGATAATTATAGTTGACACTGTTTGTTTTTTTGTATAAAATTAGCTTTAAAATATAGAGTTATTCTTATGGAGCAAATGTATGAACAAAGAAAATATACTGGAAATATTAAAGAGTAAAAGCGGAGAAATTGTATCCGGTGGGTATATTTCAATGAAACTTAATATATCAAGAAATGCGGTTTGGAAAAACATAAATACACTGAAAAAAGAAGGGTATGATATAATTTCCGTTAAAAACAAAGGATATATGTTAGATTCAAATGTGAGTTATTTAAATAAAAAGGAAATTTTCAAACATCTTGAAACAAAGTATATAGGAAATAAAACAGAAATTTTGGACAGGGTGGATTCAACATTAAACTATATAAAAAACTTAAAAGAGGATGAAAAAGTTGAAGGAATGGTTGTGATTTCCGATGAGCAAACGGGAGGAAGAGGACGTAGAGGAAGAAGTTTCTTTTCTCCTAAAGATTCAAGTATATATTTAAGCATCCTTTTAAAACCCAGATTTAGTCTTTCGGATATAAATCTTATTACAGTTATTTGTGGAATAAGTGTTGTAAGTGCAGTAAAAAAAGTTACTGGTATAGACTGCGACATTAAATGGGTAAATGATGTTTTTATAGACGGAAGAAAGATATGTGGTATTCTTACAGAAGGTATTTTAAGCGTTGAAAACGGTAGTATAGACAGTGTGATAATAGGGGTTGGGATAAATGTAAACAGACCGGAAAAAGAGAATGTTCCTGAAGAGCTGAAAAATATCATTGGATTTATAAATGATTATACAAATAAAACAGAAAACAGGAATAAAATTATAGCAGAATTTTTAAATGAATTTGAGAAACGATATTTACAACTGGATAAAAATATTTTGTATAAAGAATATAAAGAAAAAATGTTATATTTGAATGAAAATATAGAATGCTATATGGGAAAAGAAAAGTTAAATGGTACTCTTGTAGATTTAAATAAAGATTTTTCTATTAAAGTAATAACAGATTCGGGTGAGGTTAAAAACTTTAACAGTGGAGAAATAAGCATAAGAAGGAATAATTAATTTATTATATTATGAAATTTATTGGTAATTTAAATCAAAATTTAGGAGGTATGGATTATGGCAATAGATTTGGTAAAGGATTATTTTAAAAATTTTGGTATGGAAGATAGAATTTTGGAATTTGATGTATCAAGCGCGACTGTTGAACTGGCATCAAAAGCTTTGGGTGCTGAAGGCGGAAGAATAGCTAAGACGTTGTCCTTTAAAGATAAAAATGAGGAAGATGGTTGTATCTTGGTAGTAGCGAGTGGGGATGCAAAAATAGACAATAAAAAGTTCAAAAATGAGTTTAATCAAAAAGCTAAAATGCTTTCTTCTATTGAAGTTGAAGATTTTACGAATCATAAAATCGGTGGTGTTTGCCCATTTGCCGTTCCCGACAGTTGTAAGGTATATTTGGATATATCTTTGCAAAAATTCGATACGGTATTTCCTGCATGCGGAAGCAGCAACAGTGCCATAGAACTTACCTGTGATGAACTGTTCAAATATTCAAATGCCATTAAATGGGTTGATACTTGTAAAGAATTTGAATAATGGGAAAATATGTTTATTATAGGTGTTAAAAGGTGAAGTGTTATGGATTTTCGATTAAAAGATTGGAGTTTTGATTACGCAGAGAGTATTGCAATAAATGCAAACAATAAAAAAATTTCTAATAATTTAAGAGACGTTTTTCCTTATCCTTATACCATGAAAGATGCCGATTATTTTATAGAAGATTGTATAAAAAACAAATACAACAATAATATAAACAAAGCAATAGTTGTGGATGACAAGGCGGTAGGAAGTATAGGGATAACTCTTTTAAATGATGTTTACAGAAAAAGTGCAGAAATAGGATATTGGTTGGGGGAAAATTATTGGAATAAAGGTATCGTAACCGAAGCTGTAAAGATTATAGTTAAAGAAGCTTTTGAAAGATTTGATATTGTAAGAATAAATGCCGAAATATTTTCGGATAACGTATCATCAAAGAGAGTTTTGGAAAAAGCAGGATTTAAATTTGAAGGAGTAAAAGAAAAAAGTATATACAAAAACGGTGTTTTAAAAGACAGTTTACTATATGCTTATATAGAATGAAAAAAAGACTGTACGGTTATGGTCTTTTTTTATTGCATTAAAAAAATATTTTTGGTATAATTAAAACAAACAAATGTTCTATATAGGTAAAGTAAAATGAATATAAAGGAAATTCAGTGTAAAAGTGCGATTAACAGAATCTCAAAATCAAGACTTCCTTATAATTTGGATATAAACATATATAGGGGGTGTTCCCATGGGTGTAAGTATTGTTATGCCGTCTATTCAAATAAATACTTGGATTCTGATAATTTTTTTGATGACATATTTGTAAAAAAAAATATAGTGGAAATATTGGAAAGAGAGCTTAGAAAGAAACGAAAAAGAGAAGTAATAAATATAGGCAGTGTTACAGATTCTTATCAGCCCCTAGAAAAAAAGTATAAAATTATGCCTGATATTTTAAAACTTATGATTAAATACAAACAACCGATAATCATTTCCACAAAATCAGATTTGATATTACGTGATATTGAGTTGATTGATGAACTTTCTTCTGTTGCATATGTGAATATTGCCTCAACCATAACCGTTATGAATAAAGACATTCAAAAAAAGATAGAACCGGGAAGTTCTGGCAGTTTAAGTCGTATTAATATGCTTAAGGAAATAAAGAGAACAAAGGCTGGTGCAGCAATTCATATGATGCCTATCATACCTTATATTACAGATGATAGTGAAAATATTGAAGCTATATTCAAAGAGGGAAAAGAGATTAATATAGATTATATTTTGACAGCTCCTCTTAATTTAAAAGGTGATACTAAAAAAATATTTTTTAATTTTGTAAAAGATTATTTTCCTAATGAGTATTTAGGATTAAAAAATCTTTATAAAGATAAATTTTTTGTAAGTAAAGAGTATATGTATAAGTTAAACAGAAGGATAAAAACAATTAGAGATAAGTATGGGATTAGTGAAGATTATAAGAAAGGAATAATTGAATATAATTTGAAAAGTCGAGGAGAACAGTTAACGTTATTATAATATGTTTTTTGTTTGGAATTGATAATTTAAGTAATAAGTATTTAACTTTGATTAAATATATAAAACGATAAAAGAGGTGCGGTATGAATAAATTAGATTATAAAAAAGAATACAAAGATTTGTATATGCCTAAAAAGACTCCTAGTATAGTGAATGTTCCTAAAATGAATTTTATAACTGTAAAAGGAAAGGGGAATCCGAATACTTCTTCCGATTATAAAATGGCATTGGAAATACTTTACGGACTTTCTTTTACTATAAAAATGAGTAAGATGAGCAAAGATCCGAAGGATAAAATCGCAGGATATTTTGAATATGTGGTGCCTCCTTTGGAAGGATTGTGGTGGATTGAAGATGAATATTTTGATGGGATGAATATAAAAGATAAAGATAAGTTTTCTTGGTATTCAATGATCAGACAACCGGAATTTGTTACTGCGGAAGTATTTGAAAGAGCAAAAGAAAAATTGATACATAAAAAAACAGATTTGGATTTATCAAATACAAGTTTTAAGAGTATTGAAGAAGGACTTTGTGTTCAGATTATGCATATGGGTTCATATGACGATGAAATACATTCCATAAAAAAAATGAATGAATTTATTTTAAAAGAAGGTTATAAAACCGATATTTCAAAGGATAGGCTTCATCATGAAATATATCTGTCTGATCCGAGAAAAGTAAAAAATATAAATAATTTGAAGACGGTAATCCGACATCCTATAGTTAAAGCATAAATTTTTCCTTAAAGCAAGAAACGCCAATTAAAATTAAGTATACATAATAAAGTATGTATGTTTGTATTAAAATACAATATATCTCTTAATTTAATATTTTTTATGGTATTATTATTGGTAATTAGAAGTAAGGATAAGACTATTATGAAAAAGAAGATATTAACTTTTTGTACAATATTTTTAATAGCATTTACAACTCTTAACGGTTTCGTTTTAGGGTTTACTTCTTATGATGAATATTATAATACCAAATATTTATACAGTATTAAAGTTCCAAAAGATATCAAAAATGTTTTGATGGAAAATAATCAGTCTTCGGTTATAATCCCTTATGAAGATCAAATAAGACTTGAGATAAAAGTTGAAGATGTAGATGATTTGATAACAGATGATGATATTGATAAATATGATATAAGGGATACCGATAAACTTGATTTAAAAAGTGATGTATTTGAAAATACTTATGCTTCCGAAAGCTATTTAAAAGAAAACGGAGATAAAATAGTAAAACAATTTGCTCCATCTCCAAGTGTTACGTCTGTTGAAAGTTTTAAAATGGACAGGCGAAATGCATTTAAAATTTTTTATAATACGAAAATAACCAGTGCAGACAATAAAAAAATGACAGGTCATGGTCTTGTTTTATTTACAATAGATCAGGGAAATGTATATTACTTTATATTTACTGATAACTCTCTTGAAAAAAGCAATATTACAGATTATGATTTTATAAATAAGGCGATATCCAGTATTAATTTGGAGGATTTTGATTATACTCCGTTTATTTTAATAGGTATACTTTGTGTTATTTTATATATTTTATTGATGAGCCTTTATTTGAAGGCAGAAAAACGTGCAATGGAGCGCAAAGAAAGACGATTAAGAGAAAAAGAGCTTAAGAAGAAAAGGGCTCTTGGGATTGAACCTGTAAGCAGGGATGATGAATATGAATATTATGACGAAATAGTTTTGGAAGAAGCCGACGAGAACGAAGAGGTTGACGGAGAAACAGTGTTTACCGTTGAACAAATAATGAAGTTATACCCTAGTTTAAAAGATATAAAAATAAGACCTAGGGGTGAAGATAGCAAAGAAGAAGATCTTTCTTTTGAAAATAATAATTTATCTGAGTATAAAGACATAGAAAAAGATATTGAAAATAAAATAAATAATAAAAACGAAGAAAGTATAGAACTTGGAAGCGGAGTTGCCGCAATGTCTGCCGTTAGCGGTAATGAACCTGATTTCTTTGAGATTTCCGATAGTAAAGATATAGAAAGCGAAGCTGGTTTTGAACTTGTAAAAAATGATGATGAACCGGAACGCAGTCTTTATAAAGTTGTTAATGATGAATACAATGATGATGAGGATAGTTTTGTTTTTGAAGATGTTGATGAAACATTATTCGAAGATAAAAAAGACAATAATATAAATCTAACATTTAAGCAAGAAGGAAGCGGAAACGATACGGGTGTTGATGTTAATGAATTCGGTAACGATATTGATGAAGAAACTTCTGATGATTTTGGATATGACTTTAAGGTTAATGATATCGAAAAAGTTGAAAATGATGAAGTGGTTATCGATGAAGAAGAATTGTTTGAAAATATCCTTGAGCATAGAGAAGATAATTTTAAGGAGGAATCCGATTTAGAACCTTTAAGCGAAAAAGAGGAAATATCCCAAGAAGATATTGAAGATATAATAAGTGAAGTAGCTAAAATGGATGAGACAAGTGAAGGGTTTGCAGGCGATGAAGAAGATCTAAAAAGTAAAGAAGATATATCTTCAGAAGATGAAACAAAAGAAAGCCTGGATATTGATTCAAATGAAAGTGTAGTTAAAGAAAATGAAGAGCATGGTGAAAAAGAATATGATGAGTACGCCGAAGCTCTGGAGTTCTTTGACGAATAGTAATATTGATATATTATAAATTAAAAATAAAAGCCGAAATTGATAATAATCATATCGGCTTTTAAAGTTTTTACTATGATTTTATTTGTTTTTGTAGTAAAATAAAATAAAAAGTTAAGTTTATGGAGGGGTTATGGCTAATTGCGAGGCATGTCTTGAATGTAACAGAAAAAGGTATACAAAAATCGCAGAAAAGTTTATACCGGAAGAAAAAAGAGAACAATATTTAAAAGAAGTTTCTGATGCTGTAAGAGAAGCTCCTTATCAGGAAATGGAGTCTGCCTGGGAGAGAATTACCAGAAGATATTTAAAAACTGACAATATACATCAAGAAGCAAGAGAAAAGTTCCAAAAATGTATTTTGGATATGAAAGATGATATTGAAAGTATGCTTGATGAGAGTGATGATGTAATAAATGACGCGATTAAATTTGCTATTGCGGGTAATGTCATTGATTTCTCAACAATGCCCAATTTAACATTTGATGAATTAAAAGAAATTATTAATAACGTAAAAGATTTTAAGTTTGATGAAGAGCTTTATGCTAAGTTTATTTCTGAACTTGAAGACTCAAAAGAGATAGTAATACTTCTTGATAATGTCGGAGAAGTTGTTTTAGATGCTTTGTTATGTAAAAAATTAAAGGAAGTATATCCTGAAAAACATATTACGGTTGTTCCGGCATCTTATCCTATTTCCAGTGATGCGACACCAAAAGAAGCATATGAGGCGGGAATGGCGGATTATGCGGATATTGTTCCTAACGGTAATGATATCGTAGGTACATATTTACCGAAATGTTCAAAGGAATGTATTGAAGTACTTGACAATGCAGACATTATTATTTCAAAAGGAATGGCTAACTTTGAAGTTATGTCAGGAAGTAAGTATAATGTTTACTATTTTTTCCTTTGTAAATGCAAATTTTATTGTGATGCACTGGATGCACAAATGATGCAGGAAATGTTTATAAGTGATAAATATTCAAATGTAAAAGCTAGAATGAAAGAAACTTGGGAGGTACTAGGAAGAGATGAATAAGAGAAAAGAAGTAGCTAATGAATTAGTAGAATTAATGGAAAAGGTTGATGATGCTCAAATTGAAGCATTCAAAAAAATCATTGAAAGTTCAAACAGAATTTTTACTGCAGGAATGGGAAGAAGCGGTTTTATGATGAGAGGTTTCGCTATGAGACTTATGCATATGGGGTATAAGACTTATGTTGTAGGTGAAACGACAACCCCTGCTATTTTAGAAGGAGATGTTTTGGTTTTGGGTTCCGGTTCTGGTAAAACTTCAGGACTTGTTGCAATGGCAAAAAAAGCAAAAGAAATGGGTGCAAAAATCGCACTTATTTCATCTAATGACAAAGAAGGCATTGCGGAAGTGGCAGATTGTGTTGTAAAAATAGAAACTCAGGCAAAAGATAAATCAGACAGCGGTAAATCAATACAACCTATGGGAACGTTGTTTGAACAAGGTTTATTGCTGGTTTGTGATTCTGTAATATTGGATTTAATGGAAGACATAGATACTGATGGCGCGGAAATGTATAAAAATCATGCAAATTTAGAGTAGAATTTTAATAAATACATCGTTTGGCAGTTTTGTAAAGCGGTGTATTTTTTTATTTAAAGGTTAAAATACAATAGACGATAAATTATTAATTTTTTATTAGAAGTGATTTAATTATTTTGTAATATGATATAATACTTAAAAGGAGAGAGGGAAAATGAATATTACAAATGAGAATATGATATTGATTTGGTTAATACTTCTGGTAGCTTTTGTGGTTGTGGAACTCATGACTACGCAGCTGGTTTCTATTTGGTTTGCCGGAGGGGCTCTTATATCATTGATATTGAGCTTTATGGATTTTGGAATTATATTTCAAATAGTTGTATTTTTTGTTACTTCGGTAGTTTTCCTTTGTATTACTTGTCCTATATATCATAAGTATATAAAAAGGGATATTGTACCTTTAAACGCAGATAGCTTAATAGGTACAAGTGCTGTCGTTATTTCAAAAATAGACAACAAGTTGGGTATTGGTCAGGTAAAGGTAAAAGGTCAGGTTTGGTCTGCAAATTCTTTTACCGATGAAATAATAGAAGAAAATGAAGAAGTAAAAATCAAAAAAATTGAAGGGGTACATTTAATTGTACAAAAAGAAAATGATAAGGAGGGTTAAAAATGTTTGGTATAGTACTTTTTATATTACTGATTATTTTAATTTTGATTGTTTTGGTTACAAATATAAAGATTGTTGCGCAATCATACGCTTATGTGGTTGAAAGATTGGGGTCATATAAAACCACATGGGAAACGGGGCTTCATTTAAAGGTTCCATTTATTGAGGTTGTTGCGAAGAAGATATCTTTAAAGGAACAGGTGATAGATTTTCCGCCACAACCTGTTATAACAAAAGATAATGTAACAATGCAAATAGATACTGTCGTTTACTTCCAGATAACAGATCCTAAACTATATACGTATGGTGTAGAAAGACCGATTCAGGCAATTGAAGTTTTGACGGCGACTACTCTCAGAAATATTATAGGTGAAATGGAATTGGATGAGACATTAACAAGCAGAGATGTCGTTAATTCAAAACTCAGAGTTATATTGGATGAAGCAACGGATCCTTGGGGTATTAAAGTTAACAGAGTGGAACTTAAGAATATTCTTCCTCCTAGAGAAATTCAAGATGCTATGGAAAAGCAAATGAAAGCAGAAAGGGAAAGAAGAGAAAGTATCTTAAGAGCAGAAGGGGAAAAGAAAAGTGCGATTTTGATAGCCGAAGGTGAAAAAGAAGCTGCAATATTAAGAGCTGAAGCCGAAAAGCAAAGCAAAATAAAAAAAGCAGAAGGGGATGCCGAAGCTATTATAAAAATGCAGGAAGCTAATGCAGAAGGTATAAGAATGATAAATGAGGCAAAAGCTTCTCATGAATACCTTGCATTAAAATCCCTTGAAACATTCTCTGAAGTTTCCAAAGGAAAATCTACGAAGATTATCATACCTTCGGAAATTCAAAATATGGCAGGATTGTTAACTTCTTTAAAAGAAACAATTGATGATGATAATATTGAAACTTTAAGTAAAAACGAAAAGGTTAATAAGTAATCATGGATAAGAAAGTTTTGGTAATAAACGGTCCTAATATAAATATGCTGGGAAGAAGGGAAAAAGATTTATACGGGAAAGAAGATTACAACTACTTATGTGAAATTATTAATAAGAAAGCTAAAGAACTTGGTTATTTGGTTGAGATGTATCAATCAAACAGTGAAGGCAGCATAATAACAAAAATACAAAATTCCCTTGATGAGTTTGATGATATCATAATTAATCCTGCCGCGTACACACATACTTCAATCGGAATATTGGATGCGCTTAAGATGTTTAAAGGACGTATAATAGAAGTCCATATAAGTGATATAAGTGAAAGAGAAGAGTTTAGAAAGCTTTCGTATGTTTCTTTGGTTGCTTATAAGAGAATAATAGGTCAGGGATTAGATGGATATTTAATGGCCTTGGAATCTTTATAGTGTATTATGAAAGCAGCGATATCTCGCTGCTTTTTGTGTAACATTTTTTCATATTAATAAAAAACTTTACATAAGTAACATAAAACTATTGAAATTATTTACGAAAAGATATATAATATAGAAAAATAATTTAATTACAATTAAATAGCGGAAGAGATTAGAAGAGAAACCGCAACATATTATGCTTTATTGTTATAAAGTGTATTATGTTGTTTTTTTGTATTTACAAGGAGGATGTAATGAAAGAAATGTATGATGTGCTAATTATAGGTGCAGGTGTTGTAGGCTGTTCAACGGCGAGAGAACTTTCAAAGTATGATTTGGATATAGCCGTAGTCGAAAGAAGAGAGGATGTTTCCTGTGGAACTTCAAAAGCGAATTCGGGAATGATTCATGGTGGATATGATGCCACACACGGAACATTAAAAGCAAAACTATCAAAAAGGGGTAATGAACTTTTTACGATACTTGATGAACAACTTCATTTCGGTCATACAAGATGCGGTTCTCTTGTATTGGCATTTGATGATGAAGATATCGAAACCTTAAAGAAATTACAGGAAAACGGAAATAAGAACGGTGTTGAAACCGAAATAATCGATATTGACAGAATACACGAAATAGAGCCTAATATTTCAAATGATGTAGTTGCGGCTTTATACTGTAAAACCGCAGGTATTGCAATGCCGTTTCAATACTGTGTTGCTTTAGCAGAAAATGCAATAGCAAACGGAGTTGATTTTTATTTTAACGAAGAAGTTATCGATATAAATAAAAAAGACGGGACTTTTACCGTAAAAACAAAAGATAATGAATATAAAGCGAAATACGTTATTAATGCAGCAGGTGTTTATGCTGATAAAATTTCGAGCATGATTTGTGATACTAAATTTAAAATAACTCCAAGAAAAGGGGAGTATATGCTTCTTGACAAGTGTGAATCAAGTAAAGTTCATCCCGTAATATTCCCTACACCAAAAGCGCACTCAAAAGGTATTGCTCTTACTCAATCTCATGACGGAAATATATTGGTTGGTCCGAATGCAGAATACATAGATGACAAAGAAGATGTCTCAACAGATGCACAGACTCTTGATTCAGTATGGAAACAAACAGAAAGATTTTTAATAAATAAGTTAGATAAAAGTAAAGTTATAACTCAATTTTCAGGACTCAGAGCCGTTACTGATTCTCAAGATTTCATTATAGAAGAGAGTTCCACAAAAGGATTTATCAATGCCGCGGCCATTCAATCTCCTGGATTTACAGTATCTTATGCAATTGCGGAAATGTTGGTTGATATAGTCAAAAAAGCGGGATTGGAACTGAAAGAAAACAAAAACTTTAATCCAAACAGAAAAGGTTATGTAGATCTTGAAAAAATGACCCAGGAAGAAATAAATGAGCTTATAAAAAAAGATCCTAGATTTGCAAGAGTTATTTGCAGATGCGAGACTATAACAGAAGGACAGATAGTGGATGTACTCCACAGAGGAATAAAAGTTACTACATTAGACGGAGTAAAAAGAAGAATGAGAGCCGGAATGGGAAGATGTCAAGGCGGTTTTTGTTCACCTAGGGTAATGGAAATCATTAAAAGAGAATATGATATGAATTATGAAGATGTTACCAAAAAAGGAAAAGATTCGTACATTTTAACAGGAAAACTTAATAAAGGAGGTAACAACTAATATGAAAAATTATGATTTGGTTATTATAGGTGGTGGACCTGCTGGGTTAAGTGCCGCTATATCGGCAAAAGAAAACGGAGTAAAAGATGTTCTTATTCTTGAAAGAGACGTAAGACTTGGAGGAATATTAAACCAATGTATTCACAACGGTTTTGGACTTCACAGATTTAAAGAAGAGCTTGCCGGCCCTGAATATGCAGGAAAAGATATAGATACCATTATGAGACTCGGGGTTGATGTAATGCTCGATACAATGGTTATAAAATTAGAAGAAGATAAAACAATTCATTTTTTAAATAAAGAAACGGGATATCAAAAGATAAAACCTACTGCTGTAGTTCTTGCAACAGGATGCAGAGAAAGAACCAGGGGAGCCTTAAATATGGCAGGGGCAAGGCCAAGCGGTATCATGACTGCGGGAACAGCTCAAAGATTTGTAAATATGGAAGGGTATATGGTAGGTAAAGAAGTCGTAATCTTAGGTTCAGGGGATATAGGTCTTATAATGGCAAGACGAATGACTCTTGAAGGTGCTAAGGTAAAATGTGTTCTTGAATTGATGCCTTATTCAAACGGACTTCAAAGAAATATTGTTCAGTGTTTGGAGGATTATAATATTCCTTTAAAGCTTGCGCATACGGTAGTTGATATAAAGGGAAATGAAAGACTTGAGGCTGTTGTGGTTGCAAAAGTTGATGAAAACAGAAATCCAATAAAAGGAACAGAAGAAGTTATTCCTTGTGACACTCTTCTTTTATCTGTAGGTCTTATTCCTGAAAATGAACTTTCAAATATGGCAGGAATAGAAATAGATCCAAAAGTCAGAGGACCTTATGTGTCTCAAAACAGACAAACGAGCATAGAAGGTATATTTGCTTGCGGAAATGTATTACAGGTTCACGATCTTGTAGATTTTGTGTCAAATGAAGGTTTTATTGCAGGAAAGGGAGCAGCCGATTATATCAAAAACGGGAATACCGTAAATGAAGATATTAAAACAAAAGGGGTCCTTCCTATTTCATATACTGTACCGCAAAGTATTTCCACCAAAGACTTAAAAGAAGATGTATCAATGTTTATGAGAGTAAATAAAGTGATTGCCGGAGGATGTATTGTTGCCAAACTTAACGGTAAAGAGATATTCAGAAAAAAAGAGCTTAAATTTTTACCGGGTGAAATGATTAATATAAGTATAAAAAAAGATTTAATCAAAGATGAAAAAGGGAAACTTACATTTGAAATTGAGGAGGCTTGTAAATAATGAAAAGAGAATTAACATGTATATGTTGTCCGAGAGGATGTAGCCTGACTGTCGATTATGAGGGTAAAGAGGTTTTTACTGTAGAAGGTAATTTTTGTCCCAGAGGTGATAAATACGCAAGAGAAGAGATAGTAGAGCCTAAGAGAGTCGTAACCTCTACCGTAAAAGTAGAAGGCGGAAAAGATAATGTTACCAGTGTGAGAACGAACGGAAGCATTCCAAAGGATAAGATATTTGAAGTAATGGAAGAAATAAACGGGATTACTTTAAAATCACCGGTTAGAATAGGAGATATTGCAAAGAAGGATATTTGCTCTACGGGAGTTGATCTTGTTGTTACAAGAAATGATTAAAATTTTATGATGATATTTTTCTGTAATTAACTTTAATTTAATATGTTTAACCAATAAAAAAGTCCTTATAAGGACTTTTTTATATGTAAGTTTATTTTATTTTTTACTGTGCAATAATATATCGTAAATAAATTATTTTATGAAATAGTTATAAAATACTTTATTTAATAAGAAAAGACCTCTATAATATTTATATGACTATAATTGATAAATTCTATATTGTACCGATTAGTAATAAAGTTTTATAATATTAGAATTTAAATTTTCTATTATAAATATTATTTTTATGAATAGGAGAAAATATGTCTGAAAACATAAAACATATTACAATTAATAATAAAGACATAACTTTAGTGGGAACAGCTCATGTTTCAAAAGAAAGTGCAAGGGAAGTCGAAGAAGTAATTAAGGAAATAAAACCCGATAATATATGTATCGAGTTGGACGAAGGAAGGTATTCCTCGTTAGAAAATGATGAAAAATGGAAAGATACGGATATTGTAAATGTCATTAAAGAAAAGAAGACAACGCTATTGCTTGTAAACTTGATATTGAGTTCTTATCAGAAAAGAATAGCTGAAAGTTTTGATATAAATTCCGGTCAAGAAATGATAAATGCCATTAATCTTTCAAAAGAAATGAATGTAAAACTTACTTTGGCAGACAGAGATATAAAGACAACCTTTTTAAGAATATTCCGTAAGATGTCATTATGGGAAAAAATGAAGTTATTATCCGGGCTTATAATGAGCTTTTTTGAGGATGAAGAACTGACGGAAGAAGATTTGGAAAACATAAAAGAAGGAGACTTTATCGAGAATGCTCTTCTTGAAATAAGTGAAGATTTCCCCGATTTAAAAACATATCTTGTCGATGAAAGGGATATTTATCTGTCTCAGAAAATTAAACATGCTGATGGTAATAAAATTGTTGCTGTTGTCGGAGCGGCTCATTTGAACGGTATAATTAAAAACATTGAAAAAGATATTGATTTGAAAGATATAGAAGAAATTCCCCAAGGCAGTAAAACCGGTAAAATTATAGGGTTCTCGATTCCTCTGTTTATAATAGGGATGATTATTATAAGCATGTTTAGAAATTTAGATACCGGATTTTCACAGATTATAAGCTGGATATTATTTAACGGTACATTAAGTGCACTGGGAGTTATTTTTGCACTTGGGAGCTTACCTTCTGTTCTTACGGCATTTGTGGCAGCTCCCATAACTTCTTTGAATCCTCTTTTGGCTGCAGGGTGGTTTGCCGGATTGGTTGAAGCACATATTAAAAAGCCTAAGGTTTCGGATTTTGAAAATTTAAGCGAAGATTTAAACAGTTTTAAAGGTCTTTGGAAAAACAGGATAACAAAAATATTACTGGTAGTAACATTTGCGAATATAGGAAGCACTGTTGGAACTATTGTTGCCGGTGCTGATATTTTTAAAAGTTTTTTGAGTATATTTTAAGAGGTGAGAAATGAATATAGCTGTAATAGGGCTGGGACTTATAGGTGCGTCTTTTGCAAAAGGAATAAAGAAAAACACCAATCATAATGTATACGGATTTGATATTAATAATGAGACTCTCGTTAAAGCAAAGAGAGACTCAACCATAGATGATATTATTCTTCTTGACAATATGGAAAATATAGACATTGCAGTAGTTGCTCTTCATCCTATAAATACAATTGAAGTAAGTATAGATATATTAAAAACAATGAGAAAGGGAAGTACACTCATTGACTTATGCGGAGTAAAAGAAAGAATAGTAAGTGCAATTGAGCCTGAAGCTTTAAAAAGAGGCGTGGATTATATAGGAGCTCATCCAATGGCAGGAAGAGAGCTTTGGGGATATGATGCCGCGATAGATGATTTATTTAAAGGAGCCAGTTTTATTATTACAAAAACGGCAAAAACAAATGAAGAAAAAATATTATTGATAAAAGAATTAGTGAAAGGAATGCAGTTTAAAGAGTGTGTTATAACGACTCCAAAAGAACATGATAAAATTATCGCTTTTACTTCTCAACTTGCACATGTGGTATCAAATGCTTATGTAAAAAGTCCTTCTGTTTTGGAAGAGCGTGGTTTTTCTGCAGGAAGTTTTCTTGATTTAACAAGAGTTGCAAAGTTAAATGAATATATGTGGAGCGAGTTGTTTATTATGAATAAAGATGCGTTATTGTTTGAAATTGATAATATTTTAAATAAAATCAACGAATATAAGACAGCTCTCGAAAAAGATGATATAAATCAAATGCAAGAGCTGCTTAGAGAAGGAAGAATATTAAAAGAAAAAAGCAACGAAAACCACTCTAAAAAATATTAGTTATATTAACTTTTTCTCTTTCGTATATATTATTTATATAATATTTCAGAGAATTTAAGGAAGCCGTCAGTTCTTTGTCGGCTTCTTTTTTTAGTTGAGCTTCGCACTGTTTTAATGTTACGTCTACGTTATCTATCTCTTGGTGGTTTATTATTAAAAACCATATTTTCTTACTGTCTTCTGTTTTTCTTTTTAACATATTAAAATTAACAGCAGCATTTTTATAATCTTTATTATCCGTTAAATTTATCAACCTGTCTATTGAAGTACTTAATTCTTCCGTTGATGTTTTTACATAGTTATAGCAATAAACGTTAAGTCCGAACAATATAATCAGCAAAAATGCCGCAAAACCAAATGATCTCATTATTGCAATTTATCCTTTCTTATAACATATAGTTGGTTGTTGTAAACATATGCCCAAAATACATCTGTATCATTGTATATATCTTCTTTTTTTAACATATTGGTAAGTTTTTCGTTTGTATAGTTTACCAGTTGAAAGCTCTCATTTAATCTTTTACCGTACTTAATAAGGCTTATTGGAAGACCTTCTCCGCTTTTCTTTACAAAACTAGGATCTCCGTTTGCTTCTAAAATCAAATATGATACTTCATTTAAATCCAATATATCGTTATTTCTGAGTTGCTCACATAAGTCATCTATTCCAATTAACATTTTTGACATTTGTTTTTGCATTAATTTACCGTCGTATATCAAATATTCGGGTTTTCCGCATATAAAACTTCGTAGTCTTTGATTTTTATAGGTTAAAAAAGAAATACTTGTTTGAAGAAAAATCAAAACTATAAGAGGTATAATACCATTTAGCAAAGGGATATTTACATCACCTATAGGTTGTGTAACTATATCTGCAATCATTATCGTTATTACCAGCTCGAAAGGCTGATATTCGCTTATTTGCCTCTTTCCCAGAAATCTTATAGCAAACAGAACAAGAAAGTAAATTACGGCTACTCTAATAAAACAAATTAACATGATTAAAACCTTTCTTTTTTTTTGGTTTTAGTATATGATATAAATGGATTTTTATAACATGGAGAGTATAAATATGAACAGTTTTTTTAATTATTTTAAGGAGATAATTAATATAGTAAATCCTTTGCTTTTATTTATCGTATTGGTATCGCTTATTTCTTTTCTGGGGTATCTCAGAGGAAAAATAGAAAGTTATTTTAATGATATAAAAAAGATATCAAATAATATTGAACGGTTGGCAGATAATGAGGATATAAAACGCAATAACTACTATATGTAGTTGTTTTTATAGAAAAATTGACTTATTTTTGATATAAAAATGCTTTGTTTAATATAGGTATTCAAATAAAACAAAATTATGTTATAATATATGGAAATTGGAGGAAATATGTCGAAGGATAAGAAACAAGATGGAAAAAGTTGGGCAATTAAGATTACTTTTTTAACTTTTATACTATCTATGTCATTTAATGTAATAAGTGAAGCTCTTGTAGGTAATGCAGGGTTGATTGGTGCATTATTTGTTCTTTTTGCCATTATAGCCATAGGTATAATATGTGATATGGTTGGAACGGCTGTTACAGCAGAAGGAGTTGCTCCTTTTAACGCTATGGCCGCAAATAAAGTAAAAGGCGCAAGAAAAGCCGTGGATCTTGTATCAAAAGCTTCACAGGTATCCAACATATGTAACGATGTAATAGGTGATATATGCGGTATTATAAGCGGTGCAACGGTCGCAATAATTATCGTCAAAATAGCAGCCATATATAACCTAAAAGAAACCGTTGTTATAAGCATAATTTTAAATGGATTGGTTGCGGCTTTAACCGTTGGAGGAAAGGCGCTCGGGAAACATATTTCCATGAATAACTCTACTGAAATAGTGCGAAAAGCTGCTGTATTTGTAGAATTATTTTCTTTTAGAAGGAGGAAGTCATAATGAATAAAAAAGAAAGATTAGACGTTCTTCTTTTTGAAAGCGGTATGGCAGAAAGCAGAGAAAAAGCCAAGAGACTTATAATGGCAGGACTTGTATTTGTAAATGATCAAAGGATTGACAAGGCAGGAACAAAAGTTGATATATATTCTAATATTATGATTAAAGGAAATGACAATCCTTTTGTGAGTCGGGGTGGATTTAAACTTGATAAGGCCATAAAAGTATTTGATGTTGATGTTAAAGATAAAACTTGTATGGATATAGGTGCATCTAGCGGAGGTTTTACGGATTGTTTGCTTCAAAACGGAGCAGAGAAAGTTTACAGCATTGATGTAGGATATGGACAATTTGCTTACAAGTTGAGAAAAGATCCTAGGGTTGTTTGTTTGGAAAAAACAAATTTCAGAAATATGGAATTTGAAAAAATAGGTGAAACCGTAGATATTGCTGTTATGGATGTTTCTTTTATTTCAATATTAAAACTTGCCGATAACTTACTTAAATTCTTAAAAGATGACGGAATTTATATTTGCTTGATAAAACCGCAGTTTGAAGCAGGGCGGGAATTGGTCGGAAACGGAATTATAAAAGATATAAATATACATAAAAAAGTTGTTAAAGATGTAATATACGGTCTTAAAGATAAAGGATTATATGTAGAAAAATTAGATTATTCTCCGATAAAAGGACCAAAAGGAAACAGGGAGTTTATTGCTCTAGTAACAAAAAACAAAGATAATCTACTTGATATAGATCTTGCTGTTGAAGAGTGTGTGGAAAAGTCGCATAAGGAGCTCAATTAGAAAATGAAAGAAAGATATGTTGGAATAATAACGAATTATAAAAAAGATAAATATATGGACTTTACAAGGCAAATCGTGCATTATCTGTATGATCGAAACATTCATATGTATCTTGAAGAGCCCTTGAACAATCCGAATATTGATAATTTTTCTATACTTAACGAAGATAATATAAAAAAAGTTGAGTTTCTTATAATAATAGGGGGAGACGGAACAATACTAAAAGCTTTATCTCAAATAGGTAAGTATCAAAAACCTATTTTGGGTATAAATTTCGGTAAAGTCGGATTTTTGGCAAACGTAGAAAAAGGCAAATGGAAAAAATATGTAGATAAGGCTCTTGATGGGAGCTATACTCTTGACGAAAGAATGTTATTAGATGTATATGATAAGGAAAATAATTATATAGGTTTTGCTCTTAATGATGCTGTGTTGTTCAGAAAAAATCATTATGGGGTTGCCGAATATAAAGTTTATATAAATGATGAGGTTTTTGCCGATTATCTTGCTGACGGGGTAATTATTTCCGGACCTACAGGATCAACTGCATATAATCTTTCAAGCGGAGGACCTGTTGTAAATCCAAATTGTGATTTATTTATTATAAATCCAATATGTGCTCATACTTTAAACAGTACAAGTATAATAGTCAGTAGTGAAGATGTTGTAAAAATAAAATTCAATCCTTGCATAACCAGTATATACATAGACAGTATGGAACCTAAAATTCAAGGAAATGAAATAATAGTAAAGAAAAGCAGTTTAAAAGCACCGTTTATCAGATTTGATGATTATAATTTCTATTCTTTACTTGTAAATAAAATAAAAAACCCTATTGCCGAAGGAGAAATTGATAATGAAAATTGACAGACATTCGAAAATTTTGGAGATACTAAACAAATATGAGGTTGAGACGCAGGAAGATTTGACAAATTATTTACGTGAAGCCGGTATAAATGTAACACAAGCAACCGTTTCAAGAGATATAAGGCAAATGAAGCTCGTAAAAGTAATGACCAAAAGCGGAAAATATAAATATGCCGCGTACACCAATCAAAGTTCTGATTTGGATGACAGAATAGTTAATGTATTCAGAGAAGCGGTATTGACGATTGATTATGCCAATAATTTTGTTTGCCTTCATACTATAACCGGAATGGCTCAGGCGGCAGGAGTTGCAATTGATGCACTTAAGTTGAATGAGGTTATAGGTACTGTGGCAGGAGACGATACATTGTTTATTTTGGTAAGAAACGAAGACAGTGCAAAAGAACTTGTGAAAAAATTCGAATCACTTTTGAAGAAAGGAAAATAATATGCTGTTATCGCTTAATGTCAACAACTATGCAATCATAGATAAATTAAGTATTGATTTCGAAGAAGGCTTGAATATTATAACAGGTGAAACAGGAGCAGGAAAATCTATAATTATAGGGGCATTATCCTTAGTTTTGGGAGAGCATGCAAAGAGTGAGAACATAAGGACAGGTAAAGACAAGGCAAGCATTCAAGCTTTGTTTACCATTCCTGAAAATAATGATGATTTAAGAAGGGTTTTAAATGAACTTTCGATAGATATAAGCGACGATACTTTGATTTTATCCAGGGAGATAAATGTCAAAGGCAGAAGTATTTGTAAGATAAATTCTACTTTGGTTAATGTTTCAACTTTAAAAGAGGTAGGAACCCATCTTATTGATATACACGGTCAACATGAGCATCAAAAGCTTCTAAATCAACATACTCATTTGGATTTTTTGGATTCATATGCGAATAATCAGATAAAAGATATTTTAAGAAAAGTAGAAGACTCTTATAGTTCGTTTAAGAAAGCAGAAAAAGATTTTAATGAAATAAAAAACAAAGCAAAAGATAATGAAAATAACTTTGATACTCTTACCAGACAGTTTGAAGAAATTGATGAGATCGAACTTACACCCGGTGAAGATGAAGAGCTTATAAAAAGGGAAAAAATACTTTTAAATTCGCAAAATATTTATAATTATATTGACAAAACATACTCTCTTTTATATAAAAACGAAAATAACGTACTTGAAAATTTATCGGAAGCCGATAAATCATTTTCTCAAGTGGAGATATTCGATGAAAGCGTAAAAGAAAATATTGAAATGCTTAGAGAAGGAAAGACTCTTATTGATGAGGTAGTTTTCTTCCTTCGGGATTACAGAGACTCCATAACCTTTGATCCTGTTGAGCTTAACGATATAGAAAGCAAATTAAATAAAATAAATAATCTTAAAAAGAAATACGGTTCTACAATAGAAGAAATTTTGGAATATAAAGATAAAATAAATTCACGGTTGGAACTTATTAATAATTATGATGAAAAAATAGCAGCACTTAAAAAAGAGCTTGCGGAAAAGAAAGATACATATTTAAAAGCTGCTTATGAATTGAGAGAAAAAAGGATTAAAGCTTCAGAAGATTTTTGCAGTAAAATAACAGAAAATTTACAACTTCTTTCAATGAAAGGGACTGTTTTTACAGCACAGTTCAAAGATTTGAGTGAAAATAATCTATATACAAAAAAAGGTGTTGACGATATTACTTTCCTCATTTCAACAAACAAAGGAGAAAGTTTAAAAGCATTGAATAAGGTTGCATCCGGAGGCGAAATATCCAGAGTTATGCTGTCTTTTAAACGAGTACTTTCTCAAAACGATAATATTGATTGTTTGATTTTTGATGAAATAGATACGGGTATAAGCGGTCAAACTGCCCTTGTTGTCGGTAAGCAGATGTGGGAACTCAGCAAAAATCATCAAATACTTGCTATAACCCATCTTCCGCAAATTGCATCTATGGCAGATACTAATTATTTCATAAAAAAAGAAATACGAGAAGATAATACGTACACTTCATTCGTAAAATTAAACGAAGAAGAAAAAGTAAATGAATTGGTAAGGATTATCAGCGGTGAAAATATAAGCAATAATGCTTTGATGTATGCTAAAGATATGCTTACTAATGCAGAAAAAATAAAAAAATCTTAAACACTTTATAAGTTTGTTTATATTTTTTTCATAAATGGAAAAAATATATAAAAAAACAAACGAGGTAAAAAGTGTGAAAATAATAAATAACAAAAAAATTCTTTTAGGGTTTTTAACTATAATATTAATATTTTCGGCTTATCTATTATTGCTTAATTACAATACTAAAGAAATAGCTGTTTTATCAAGTCAAACTACCAGTGTTTCATTAAATTTGCCTAAGAATTGTAAACTTGAAAATGAAAGCAAGGATTTAAAAGTAAACGGAAAATCCAATTCGGAATATAAAATTGATGATGATAAAATTAAAGTTTACTCCAATTCCACAGGTAAATATAAATTAAAAGCTAAGTTGTTTGGACTTATTCCTATAAATAATTACAATATAAATGTTATCCCAAATGTAAAACTTTTCCCGTCCGGAAGTTTGGTTGGTGTAAATATGAACACCAAAGGTGCTATTGCCGTACAATTTCAGTCTTTTATAAATAAAGATGATGATGAGGTCTGTCCGGCAAAAGAAGCAGGTATAAGGATGGGGGATATAATACTTGAGATTGACGGTAATAAAGTTTATAACGCCACTGAAGTTATAAACGAGCTTAATAAAATAACTCATAAAGAAGTTTCTATGGTCATAAAAAGAGAAAATACTGAACAAACCATAAAAATACTACCTGAAAAAGCAAAGAAAGACAATAAATATAAAATCGGGTTATGGGTGAGGGATAGTGTTGCGGGAATAGGAACTTTAACATGTTACAATGAAGATATGACAAGATTTGTTGCTTTAGGACATAGCATAAATGACGTTGATACCGGTATTATAATGCCGGTAAAAAACGGAGATGTTATAGAAAGTGAATTAATAAGTATCGTCAAAGGACGAAGGAATTCACCTGGTGAGCTTAGAGGAGTATTAAAAGCGGATAAAAAAGACGTAATAGGTTCCATAAATTTAAATAATGATTATGGTATTTACGGAGATGTTACGAAAAAATCAGCTTCTTCTGGCAAAGCTTTAAACATCCTTCTTCAAGATAAAATAAAAGAAGGGGATGCACAGATTTTAACAACTGTTGACGGTAGCGGTCCAAGGCTTTTTGACATTAAAATAAAAAAAACTTACAGACAAACAAAGAAGAATACTAAAAGTATGCTTATAGAAGTTACAGATAAAGAGCTTCTATCGAAAACCGGAGGTATTGTTCAAGGTATGAGCGGCAGTCCTATAATTCAGGATGGAAAGCTTGTAGGTGCCGTTACACATGTTTTTATTTCCGATTCAACTAAAGGGTATGGGATATATATAGAATGGCTTTTAGAAGATTTGTTAACTAAACAAAATTAGACAAACTTTGCATTAAAATTGTAGTAATCTTTAAAAGAAATTAAAATAAAACAAAATAATATTTAATCAGGAGGAGAAATTATGGTATATAAAGTTGCAATTGCAGATGATAATGAGAAATTTGCTTTGGCTGTAAAAGACCATTTCGAAGAACAGGAAAATTATAATGTGGTGGGAGTAGTAGGAAACGGGAAAGATTTGATTGATATTGTCGATAAAGAAAGACCCGACATTCTGCTTGTGGATACTATCATGCCTATGCTTGACGGTATAGGAGTGCTTGAAAAGTTAAACAAAAAAGAGATGGAGGATTATTCTCCCCATGTAATTATGATGTCGGCAGTAGGCGGAGAATCATTTACAAGACAAACGGTAAATCTTGGAGCTGACTATTACTTTTTAAAACCCTTTGATTTTAATGAATTATCTAGAGAAATAGATGCTTATTTTTCTCCTGATGTTAAGGATGAACCAAAAGAAACACAAGATAAAAAAGATAATAATTATCAAGTTATGGTTACTTCTATTTTGCATGAAGTGGGAGTTCCTGCTCATATAAAAGGATACATCTATTTAAGAGAAGCCATTAAGCTTGTCATAGATGATGTTGAACTTTTGGGTGGAATAACAAAAACATTGTATCCAATGATTGCAGAAAAATACAATACAACACCAAGCAGAGTTGAAAGGGCCATAAGACATGCAATAGAAGTTGCATGGAACAGAGGTAGAGTTGAAACTATAGATAAGATATTCGGTTATACAATAGATCAAAACAAAGGAAAACCTACTAACTCAGAATTCATTGCAATGGTAGCTGATAAAATGAGACTTGACATAGGACAATATGCATAATAGACAATTTTATATAAATATTTAGAGTGATAATGATGTTTATCACTCTTTTTTGTTGATTTAAATATGTTTTTATATTAAAATATATGAATAATCAATAAGGGGTAATAATAATGGAAAAAGTATATCAATATAGCAAACTTTATACGTATTTTAAAGAAAAGATAGAAAACGGATATTATAAACCGGGAGATTTAATACCGCCTGAACCCGAAATAGAAAAGATGTTTAATGTCAGCAGAACGACTGTAAGAAAGGCTGTCGATTTACTTTCAAGAGAAGGTTTTTTAAAAGCTCAACAGGGAAAGGGGACAGTCGTTACAGATAACAAGACAATGCAAAGTTTAAATCATGTTACGTCTGTATCTGAAACTTTAAGACATAAAGGGTATGATGTTAAACCAAAGAACATATTTATAGATACCGTAGCTGCAGATGATTTTATAAGTGAGCGATTGGGAATAGAAAATGGTACGATGATTATAAGAATTCAAAGGATACAGCTTGCAAATGGTGTTCCTATAGCAATAGTTAAAAACTATTTAAGAAAAGAAGATGTTCCCGAAATAATGAAAAGACAGGATGATATAACTTCACTTTATGCATTTTTGGAAAGAGAATATGGAATAAGCTTTGATTCTGCTACAGAACTTATTTCTGCAAAAAATGCAACATTCGAGGAAAGTCAAATGCTTGATATCCCTGTAGGCAATGCATTGATAGAACTTAAAAGGACCTGTTTTATGGGGCAAAAACCTATTTGTATTGACCATTCCAAAATTGTGGGAAGTAAATATGAATTGGAAATTGAAATGGTCGGAAGAGAAAAATAAAATCACAGTTTAATATTTTTATTTTATAAAGTCTTTTTGTTAAAAACGAAAAGGCTTTTTTGTTTTTTATTCTTGATTTATATTAAATATTTCCAAATAGGTTATTTAATTTCTCATTTCAATATGATTAGCATTAAAAGCAACAAAAAAGATTTTTAATTGGCATTCTCATTACAAAACATATTAAATTTGTTTTAAAGCACAAATAAATCGGTTGATTTTAAATATTATTATATTCTTTTATAACAAATTCATATAATTTCTTTATGACAAAAAGATTAATTCTCAAAGTGTAAAATAGCATCAGAGGTGAAGGAAATGTTTAACAAAAGAAATATTTTTACAGGTATTTTTACCGCTTTAGGTGCATATATATTATTTAGAAAATTAAATAATATAATGTTTAAACTTTATTATTCATGTACGTTATATTCTAAAGAGAGAAATATTTCATTTGTCGGATATTTGGATACGGGAAATTTTATAAAAAGTATTAATGGAGAAGACGTAATCATAGTTCACAGTAAAATAATAAATGAGATATTAAATACCAATCTTTCTTTTACTCTGGAAGATTATAATGATTATCTGTTTATCTATAACAATCTTCCTTTGTCTGTAAGGAATGATCTTACTTACACTTTTTACACTACTACCGATAAAAAGAATATTCTTCCTATTTTAAGGTTTGACAAAATTATTCTTGAAAACAATAAATATAAAAAGATAATTTATAATCCTTGTATCGGTATACTTGATATTGACTTGTCGGAAGCGCTGCTTCCCGTATCAATAATAAAATAGCTTTGGGGGTTTTTATGATTAATTTATTTGTGATGTTAAAAAGAAAGAAGCTTAATAAAAATAAGCTGTTTTATATATCCGGTTCTTATATGCTCCCTCCACCTTTGACAAAAGAAGAAGAAACTGAGGTATTAAGCAGGCTTAACAGTGATAAAACAAACAAAACCAGAAGTATATTGATAGAAAGAAATTTAAGGCTTGTTGTTTACATAGCAAAAAAATTTGATACATCTTCTGCCAGCGTTGAAGATTTGATTTCAATAGGAACCATAGGACTCATTAAAGCGGTTAAGACTTTTAAGGTTGAGAAGAACATAAAGCTGGCAACATATGCTTCAAAGTGCATTGAAAATGAAATACTCATGCATTTAAGAAAAGTAAACAGAATAAGGGGAGAGATTTCTCTTGATGAACCTCTTAATGTTGATTATGACGGGAACGAACTTCTTTTATCGGATATTCTTGGGACAAACGGAGATCCCGTAAAAGACAAAATAGACGATGATGTAAATAAAGAAATAATGCTTCTTGCGATAGATAATTTAAAAGAAAGTGAAAAAGAAATCATAAATTACAGATTTGGTCTTAACGGTAAAGAAAAAAAGACTCAAAAAGAATTGGCAAATATGCTTAATATATCTCAATCTTATATTTCCAGATTGGAAAAAAGAATTATTTCAAATTTAAAAAAAGAAGTTAAAAGAATGTGTACATAACATAGAAGGCTTTTGCCTTCTTTTTTAATGAATATTATATTAAGTTTATTTAAAGGTATTTATTTTATGATAAATTAATGTTATTATTTTATGTAGAGTTTTAAAATATATAAAAAATCATAAAGTTTAAAATACTGTTTAATAAGAAAATAATGGTATGATTTTTTAATAAGGAGCTTTAGTTTTGAAATTAAAAAGTATTATTGAAGGTTATGATTACATTTTAAAGGGTAATGATAACATAGAAAACACAGATATTTTAGATTTAACTTTTGATTCCAGAAAATGCAATAAAGGATCCATGTTTTTTGCCATAAAAGGATACGAAACAAACGGGCATAAATTTATTGATAAAGCTATACAAAATGGGGCTTTCGTAATTTGCCACAGTGAAGATTTGGATGACTATAATCCTGGTATTACATATATAAAGTGCAAAAATACCAGAGATGCACTTGCGTATTTTTCAAACAGATTTTACTCTTTTCC
>NZ_JAHZIA010000001.1:0-57629 GCF_019420015.1 Anaerofustis sp. | reverse complement strand
AAAAAATAAAGTTAATAGGTATAAGTGGAACGAACGGGAAAACGTCTTTTTGTGATATAGCAAATACTCTTTTTTCAAATTTAGGATATAAAACGGATTATATAGGTACTCTAGGGAGAAAGAATACAAAACTTGAGGGTCAAGTTATAAGAACGACTCCAGAAATAACAGAACTTACAAAAGATTTTGACGAAATGGCAAGTAGTAAAACCGATTATTGTTTTCTTGAAGTTTCGTCTCACGGGTTGGTTCTTGACAGAGTAAGTTATCTTAATTTTTATATTGGTGTTTTTTCAAACTTATCAATGGATCATTTGGATTTTCATAAAACTATGGAAGAATATTATCAAGCAAAAAAGAAACTTTATTATATGGTTGATAATTTCAGCATCATTAATACAGATGACGAATACGGAAGCAGACTTTACACAGAACTTAAAAACGATAAAAAAGAAGTTATATCATTCGGAATAAACGATAAATGTGACTATCGTATAGAAGTAAAAGAACTATCACTGGATAAATCTTCTTTTGAGCTTATAAACGGTAAAAGAAAATATTATTTTGAAATAAATTCAATAGGTAAATTTAATATTTATAATGTAGTTCCTGCCATTATCATAGCGCTTAAAGAGGGGATAGATTATAACAAGATAAAAGATGCAATATTAAATTATCACGGTACAAACGGCAGGATAGAAAAAGTCGGTGAAGATATATTTATTGACTATGCTCATACACCGGATGCGATGGAAAATGTGCTTAAACTTATAAGAGAAGTAAGTGATAAGAAAATAACCCTGGTGTTCGGATGCGGAGGAAACCGTGATCATGGAAAAAGACCTATTATGGGTAGTGTTGCTCAAAAATATGCAGACAATATAATTTTAACTATGGATAATCCTAGAAAAGAAAGAAATGAAGATATAATAAAGGATATATTAAATGGTATTGAAGATAAAAGTAAAGTTAAAATTATTTATGACAGAAAAGAAGCTATAGATACGGCAGTTAAAAATAAGTTAAAAAATAAAGAAGAAATACTTTTGATTCTTGGTAAAGGACACGAAACATACCAGGAAATCGGAGACAAGAAATATTACTTTTCGGATAGAGAAGAAATAAAAAAATCATTACAATTTTAAAAGAGTTTTTATATGGAAAATAAGAATATTTATATAGTGCTTACAAGCACAAGGACATTTTTAGCGAGAATAATACGTTTTGTTGTCGGAAAACCTTATAATCATGTATCGATATCTCTTGATATCGGACTGGATGAGATGTATTGTTTCGGAAGAAGGCGACCAAAAAATCCCCTTATTGCAGGGTTTATAAAAGAAGATTGGGAAACAGGTTTTTATGCAACATTTCAAGATATTCCATGTTTGGTATATGAGTGCAGTGTGGACGAAAGAATTTATAATAATATAAAAGAAATTATAGATGAATTTTATAAAGATAGATACAATTATAAATTCAATATTCTCGGGCTTATAGGTAACGGAATAGGTTTTGATATAAAAAGAGAAAAGCATTATTATTGTGCCGAGTTCTTATCTTATTTATTTGAAGAAAGCGGTCTTTATTCATTTAACGATGCCCATACCAGAAGACGCCCTATGGATTTTGAAGGATTCATGAACAGTAAGTTGATATACGAAGGATATATAAATGATTATAAGAAAATAGCAGAACATGTAATAATGTAATTAAGGATTTAAATATGAAATTGATTTTAGCAGTTCTTGCCGGTTTGATTTTTATAGTTTTTGTTTTTCTATATGCAAGAGGATTTTATTTAAAATATATGAAAAGATTTGATAACACCGCGAGGCATTACGGATACAGAAACTTTAAACATCTTGAGCATGAAGGCAAGAAAGAAGAAAAAAGATTACTCAGGGAAATTGAAAGAAAAAATAAATTAAAAAGAGAGGAATGGTTAAGAAGACATGGCAGATAAACTGAACTTTTCCGCATCTTCTCCGGTTATACCCAAAGATGTGATATCCAGAATAACTTCAAATATAAACAATTTTTATTCAAATGGATTTTCTGCTTTGGAACTTAACTATAAAAATCCTGTTTTTATAGATCTTATGAATGATACAGTTTCTTTATTTAAGGAACTCCTTGATTTAAATGATGATATGGAAGTGTTATTCATTAACGGAGGTGCCAGTATACACTTTGCGATGGTTCCCCTTAATTTTGCTTCCAAAAATGAAACTGTAACCATGATAAACAGTGATTTATGGACAAATAATGCTGTTATTGAGGCTGAAAAATATACAAATGTAAATCAGATTAATCTGATGAATAACCACGGACCTCTTCCTAAAATAACAAAAAAAGATATAGACGAAAATTCTAAATATTTGTTCATGTGTACAAATAATACATCTTCCGGATCCAAATTCAATAAAGACAAAATACCGAAGATAGGAGATATACCTCTTATTGCGGATATGACATCGAACCTTTTAAGTGAAAGTTATAATATAAATGAGTTTGCTCTTTCTTTTGCAAGCTGTGCAAAAAATATGGGTACAAGCGGTATGAGTGTAGTTATAATAAAGCGAAATATGCTTGAAAAAGAAACTGATAAAAATATTATGAAAATACTGTCATATAAGGACTATTTTTACTCCGACAATTCCTTTACGACACCGAATACTTTTTCTTTGTATATAATATACGAAATGCTGAAGTATTTAAAAGAGTTCGGCGGTGTAAAGGAAATGGAAAAAGTAAATATAGAAAAATCTAATTTGCTTTATGATTTTATAGATGAGAGTGAATTTTACGGTAATGATATTGTAAAAGAAGACAGATCCGTCACTTCGTTGGTATTTAATGTTAAAAATACTGATGATTTTATAGAATGTGCAAAAAAAAGTGATATAATAAATATCAGTAAATCAATAAAAAATGCCGTACGAGTAGGGTTATACAACGGAGTGACTCTATGTGATGTAAAAAAATTAATTGACTTTATGTATAAATATGAAAAGACAAACAATTAAGGAGAGATAAATTATGTACAAAATTAAAACATTTAACAAAATTGCAAAAGAAGGACTTAATTTACTTGGTGAAAATGTAAAAGTTGAAGACAATGATAATTATGACGGTATTATACTTAGAAGTTATAACTTAAATGATGAAAATATATCTGACAGTTGTAAAGTTATAGCGAGAGCAGGTGCCGGATACAACAATGTTCCTGTAGAGCAGTGTACCGAAAAAGGTGTTGTTGTAATGAACACTCCAGGAGCAAATGCCAATGCCGTAAAAGAACTTGTATTATGTGCATTTTTACTTGCTGCAAGAAATGTTACAAAAGGTGCCAACTGGATTCAAACATTGGATAAAAATGATGATGTGGCAAAAATAGTTGAAAAAGAAAAATCAAACTTTAAAGGTAACGAGCTTTTAGGCAAAAAAGTAGGGGTAATAGGTTTGGGAGCGATTGGAGTATTGGTTGCGAATGCACTGGATGCTCTCGGTATGGAAGTTTACGGTTATGACCCTTATTTATCTGTTGAGCATGCTTGGAGTATAAATAAAAATATAAACAGAAGTTATGATTTAGAAAGAATATTCCAAAGATGTGATTTTGTAACTATCCATGTACCTTTAATGGACTCTACAAAAGATACTGTAAATAAAGAACTTCTTTCAAAAGCAAAAGATAATATCAAAATAATAAACCTTGCCAGGGGTGGACTTGTAAATGACGATGCTATATTGGAAGCTGTTGAAAGTGGAAAAGTAGCCTGTTATGTAACGGATTTCCCTAATGAAAAACTTTTGGGAAATGAAAATATAATTTGTATTCCTCATCTTGGAGCTTCAACACCGGAATCAGAAACAAACTGTGCTGTTATGGCGGCAAGACAGGTAAGAGAATATTTGGAAAACGGTAATATTAAAAACAGTGTAAACTTTCCTGAATGTGATTTGGGACAAATGGCTTCTAAGGCAAGAATATGTATAATCCATAAAAATATCCCTAATATGGTAGGACAATTTTCATCGTTACTTGCCAGCAATGATGTCAATATTGCAAATATGATTAATAAAAGCAAGGGTGAAAATGCTTATACTATGATTGATATTGACAGTGATGTCAGTGAATATACCGAAAATACATTGAAAGAAGTAAAAGGAATAATTTCCGTAAGAGTTTTACATAATGACTAAAAAAGATGTAATAATCATAGGAGGGGGAGCTAGCGGCTTGATGGCAGCTATCTCCTCTTTAGAATGCGGTAAAAAAGTTACGATTATTGAGAAAAACGAAAAAGCCGGTAAAAAGATTTATATTACAGGTAAAGGCAGATGTAATCTTACAAACAATAAAGATATTTATGAATTTTTTGATTACATAGTGAAAAATAAAGAGTTTTTGTACAGTGCTCTTTATACATTTGACAATAAAGCGCTTTTAAATATGCTTAATAAAAACGGGCTTAAAACAAAAACGGAAAGAGGCGACAGGGTTTTCCCCGAAAGTGACAAGGCAAGCGATGTTACCAAAACTTTGCTTAATATAATAAAAGGGTATAAAAATTGTGAGATTTTGTATAATACCGAAGTAAAGGATATGTTGATTGATAATGGCTGTGTAAAAGGTATTGTTATCAAAGGTGGGGAAAAGTTATATGCGGATAATGTTATTCTTGCCACAGGAGGAAAGAGTTATCCGGCGACGGGAAGTGACGGTTATGGGTTTATTATGGCAAAAAAATTGGGACATACCATAGAAAAGCCTGTTCCGGCTTTGGTACAATTGTTGTCTTCTGACAAATGGGTTCATGAGTTGATGGGACTGACATTAAAAAATGTCAATGTAGAATTGATAGAAGGAAAGAAAACAAAAAGAAGTATATTCGGTGAACTTCTTTTTACTCATAAAGGAGTGTCAGGTCCTACGGTACTTTTTTTAAGCAATTTCATAAATATGGATAAAACATATGATACCAAGATAAAAATTGATTTAAAGCCTGCTCTTGAAATTAAGACTTTGGAAAAAAGACTTCTTAAAGATTTTGAGTCAAACAACAATAAAATGGTTAAAAATTCTCTTGATTTGCTGTTGCCTAAATCGTTGGCTTTAAAAGTAATCGAATTGAGCGACATAGATAAAGAAAAACAAATAAATCAGATTACAAAAGAAGAAAGAAAGATTATATTAAAGCTTATCAAAAATCTAGAGATAAATATTACAGGTTTGGGAGACTTTAAAGAAGCGATAATTACAAACGGAGGGGTAAATGTTAAAGAAATAAACCCTTCGACAATGGAATCAAAAATTATCAAAAATTTATTTTTTGCCGGAGAAATCATAGACGTTCATGGAGTAACCGGAGGATATAATTTGCAGATTGCCTTTTCCACCGGGTATTTGGCCGGACAAAATTTACACTAAGAACACATATTATTTGTGTTCTTTTTTTATATATACTTTATATTATCATCAAATAAAAGAAATGGATTGTATACGTAATAAGTATTTTTTTTATATTAAGGCATAGAATATAAGTAGGAAACAGGTGGTAAATATGGTATATAAATTTGAAAAATTTATTGTAAGTGTTATAGTGATTTTAAGTATTGTTTGTATAGGTCTTAATATTATGAACAGAAACGAGATTATATCCACTGTAAGCAATAACACTTCAAACGAAACAAAACTGGTAAATTCAAGCAATTATATAAAAGCAGGCGTAGTAAAAATGTCTTTAAGTTCTCCCAAAAACGTTAAAATTTTAGTAAACGGTGAAGAAAACTTCAATTATACTTTAAAAGATAATATAATGACATTGGCTGTAAAGAATAAAGATGTTGTGGAAATTGATTTAAGAAGGTACAAAGAAGAGGAGCTAAACGTATTGATACTGAAAGTATCTGAGAATATAAAAAATCCTTTAAACGGTAAAAAATATACGTTTACAAAGGGAATCAATAAACTTTTTGATGTTAAAATAGAGTAAAAATGCTTGTTAAAAAGATAAACTTATTATATAATAAATTGTAATATTTATAATTATTTTGAGGTATTGAATGGATAATATAATAAATATAGCTATTGACGGTCCTGCCGGGTCAGGAAAGAGTACTGTAGCAAAAATCATAGCAAAAAAATTAGATATAACGTATCTCGATACAGGGTCTATGTATAGAGCTTTCACATATTATGCTATTGAAAATAATGTAAAGCCGGAAGATGAAGAAGGTATAAATCATCTTTTAAACAATATAGATTTAGTGCTTGATAAAGATGATGTATTTCTTAATGATCAAAATATTACAAAAGAAATAAGATATGAAAATATAGATAAAAACGTATCTTTATATGCCGCTATAAAACAAGTAAGAGAAAAAATGGTATTCATACAGCGTGAAATATCAAAAGGGAAAAGCGTTATAATGGATGGCAGAGACATAGGAAGCGTTGTTTTACCTGATGCAGAATTTAAGTTTTATCTGGATGCGTCTGCTGAAGAAAGAGCAAAAAGAAGATACCTTCAAAATATTGAAAGAGGAAAGGAAGTTCCCTACGAAGATATTTTGGAAGATATCAAGCGAAGAGATGAAAATGACAAAAACAGAGAAGTTGATCCTTTGATAATTTGTGATGATGCTTTGGTTTTGGATACTTCTGATATGAATATTGAAAATGTTGTTGAATTTATTATAAATAAAGTTAGTAGGTAATATATGTTATATGATATTTTAAGACCTGTAATAAAGGTTTTATTAAAAATTGTATATAATGTCAAAGTCACAGGGCTCGAAAATCTTCCCGGTAATGAAGAAGCTTACATAATATCGGGAAATCATATCCATATTTGGGATCCTGTTTTAATGGCTGTGCAAATTAAAGGTAGACATCTCCATTTTATGGCAAAGGATGTCTTATTTAAATCCAAATTTTTAAATTGGTTTCTACATAAAGTATACGCAATACCGGTAAAAAGAGAAGATAATGATATTGTAGCAATAAAAACCGCTATTAAAGTACTTAAAAATAAAGAAGTTTTAGGCCTTTTTCCTGAAGGAACAAGAAATAAAACGGATAAAGATATGCTTGAACCCAAAGGTGGATTGGTTTTACTTGCAACAAGAATGAAGGTTCCTGTTGTTCCCGTAGGAATAAGAGGAGAATATAAATTCAGAAAGCCTCTTGTGATAAATTACGGCAAACCGATTTATTTGGATAAATATTACGGTAAAAAGCTCAGCGGTGAAGATTTCATAGAAATATGCAAAAAAGAAATTTATCCTGAAATTATAAGATTAAAGGAATTATAAAATGAATATAATAAAAGCAAAAAGTGCAGGATATTGCTTTGGCGTTAACAATGCCGTAAATATGGCATATGAGGCAAGCCAAAACAAAAAAAAAGTGTATACGCTGGGACCTTTAATACATAATGCGTTTGTTACGAATGAACTTAAAGAAAAAGGCGTGGATATAATAGATGATTTAGATAAAATTGATGAGGGCACGGTAATTATCCGTTCTCACGGAGTCGGTAAGTATATTTACGATAAAATAAAAGCAAAAAATTTAAAACTGATCGACGCAACCTGTCCTTATGTAAAATCTATTCAAAATAAGGTTGAAAAATATCATAATAAAGGTTATACTATAATAATTGTAGGAGATAAATCTCATCCTGAAGTAATAGGTGTAAACGGCTGGTGTGAAAACGAAGCCCATGTCATTTTTTCAAAGGAAGAAGCCGAGCTTTTTAATACGGACAATAACGTTTGTATTGTTGCTCAGACTACAATAATAGAATCTCTTTTTAATGATATAGTAAATATTATTGAAGAAAATTGCGCAAATGTTGTAGTATTCAATACGATATGCAATGCAACAAGCGTAAGGCAAGAAGAAGCCAGTTTGATAGCATCGGAAGTGGAAGCTATGGTAGTTGTTGGTGATACTCATAGCTCAAATACAAAGAAATTGGTTGAAATAAGTAAATCAAAATGTAAAAATGTTTTCTTTGTTGAAAATGCTTCGGATTTGGACGATGCTATAAAAGAATATAAGAATATTGGACTAACGGCTGGAGCATCTACACCAACCCAGTTAATAGAGGAGGTAATGAATACTATGGATAACAACATGGTGGATAGTTTTGAAAAAAACATCGCAGAATCAATGAAAGAATTTAGAGAAGGGGATATAATAGAAGGTGAAATCGTTGCTGTTGACCATAACGAAGTAACAATGAATATCGGTTACAAATCTGACGGAATTGTAAAAAAAGCTGATTATTTATATGACCTAATGGAAGATTTAACTACAAAAGCTGCTAAAGGTGATAAAGTTAAAGTTATGGTTATGAAAATGAATGACGGAACAGGTAACGTTTCTTTGTCAAAAATAAAAGTTGACGAATTAAGCGCTTTGGATGAAGCAAAAGAAAAATTCGATTCAAAAGAAACTGTTAACGCTAAAATCACAAAAGTGGTTAAAGGCGGATTAATAGTTGACTTAGGATTCGTTAAAGCTTTTATGCCTGCTTCTTATTATGATGTAAGATTCATAAAAGATTTTGACAGTTTACTAGGAAAAGAAGTAGAATGCAGAATTGTGGAATTTGATAAAAACAAAAACAAAATTATTGTTTCTAGAAAAGTTCTATTGGAAGAAGCTTACAAAGAAAGAAAAGCAAAAGAAAAAGAATTAAAAGATGCTGCTATCTCAGCTCTTGAAATAGGTAAAGTTGTTGAAGCTCCTATTAAAAACATAACAAACTTCGGTATGTTTATTGATTTAAACGGAGTTGATGGTTTTATTCATATTTCAGACATAGCTTGGAAAAGAGTAAACAACATCAATGACTTATATAAAGTTGAAGATACTGTAAAAGCAGTAGTAACAGAACTTGATAAAGATAATTACAAAGTTAAATTAAGTCTTAAAGATTTAACAAAGGAACCATGGCAAGAATTTATTGAAAATTATTCAGTAGGTCAAACAGTTCCTGCAAAAATAAAAAATACTACTAATTTTGGTGCATTTGCAGAAATTATTCCTGATGTTGAAGGTTTAATTCATATTTCTCAGTTATCACATGACAGAGTAAATAAAGTTGAAGATGCAGTAAAAACCGGTGATGAAGTAACTGTTAAAATTATTGAAATCAATAAAGACAAAAGAAAAGTTTCTTTAAGTATTAAAGAAACTATGGATCCACCAAAAAGAAAGATTGAAAGAAATAAATTATATCACAAAGAAGACAGCAACGTTACATTAGGTGATATTTTCGGAGATCTTTTAAAATCTGAATAGTATTTAATGTTTCCCCGTATCTTTTTTGATGCGGGGATTTTTATTAAAATTGTCAATTTAATTTAAATAAGGAGATTTGATAATGAAAAAATTACAAATAGCTTTTGACGATAACAAATTGGAAGAATGTATTGAAATAGGCAATATGGTCTATGATTATATAGATATTATTGAATTCGGTACTCCTATGGTGTATAAATATGGTGCGGAGGGTGTGAAAGAATTAAAGAAGCATTTCCCCAATAAGAAAGTTCTTGCAGATTTTAAGATTATGGATGGCGGTGCACTGGAAACTCAAATTGCTTTAAAGGCAGGATCAGATATAGTTACAGTGCTAGCTCTTGCCGATAATATCACCATTGAAGATTCTTTAAAAGAAGTAAAAAAAGAAAATAAAGAATTGCTGGTTGATTTGATAGGAGTAGAAGATTTAGAAGCTAGAGTAAACTATTTAGATAATTTGGGTGTTGATTATATATGTGTGCATACAGGTGTTGATGTGCAAAAAACAGGGGAAAGTCCTTTAGATACACTTAAAAAAGTGAACCAAATGGTAAAGAACACTAAAATCAGTGTTGCCGGGGGGATTAACATTAATACTGCAGAAGATATAAGTAAAGCCGGAGCGGATGTTGTTATTGTCGGTAGCGGTCTTGTAAAAGCAGAAAACCCTCTGTATACTGCAAAACAAATAAGAGAATTAATAAAATAACGAAAGATATATTCACTAAATAAATATTTAGTGAAGTAGTTGTAAAATGGAAAATAAACTTATAAATGAATTTTTGAAAAATAATAATATGTCAACTTCATCAAATAAAGGATATGCTTATGATTTAAATACTTTTCTTTCCTTTATGAAGAAAAGAAATCATATTGATAATTTAGACGTTAAATACGAAAAAGATTTTTATTTAAGTCTTAATAATATTGATATGTATGCTTATGTTGATTACCTTAGAAAAGAACTCAATAATTCTGATAAAACCATTGCAAGAAAAATATCTTCAATTAAGAATTTTTATAAGTTTGTAAATAATAAATTCAGCAGTACAAATGAAATAGTTAGTTTTAAATTCAGATATGATAATTCAAGTTTAAAAAATGAAACGCTAAATAATGAGCAGATAAGAGATTTAATAGATTATGTAAAAAATATTGAACCGGAAAAGAATCAAATAATAATTTTTCTTATGTTATTCAATGGACTTACGGTCAAAGAAGTTCAAAATATAAAAACCGGGGATATTTTTGATAATAATATCATAATAAACAAAAACAGTGAAAATGAGAGAGTTATTAAAATAAATGACGCTCTCAGAGCCATTTTAAGCCGTTTTTTATTTTCGAACGACCAATTATACCTGTTAAACAGTCCTTCAAATCCTGAAAAACCAATATCCACAAGACGTATTCAGGAAATCGTTAAAAACGCTCTTAAGAGAATCGGAATAGAAGAAAAAGGGATAAGCAGTAATATATTAAGAAATACTTCAGTTAAAATGTTGAAAGAATATAACAATGCAGGTTTTAATGAAATAAAATCCTTTCTTGGACTTAAAACAGATAAACAGATTGAAAGATATTTAAAGGATGAAAAAGAAGAAATTGATATGAATAAAAATCCTTTTAGTAAATTTTAATTAATAAAGTTAAAAGGGGTAATTGTAAAATATTTCAGAATGTTATAAATATAATTATATTTATGTCATATAAGACGCCAAAACATTGATAATCAAAGGATTTGAGGAGATGTATAAAAATATGTTAAATATAGTATAAAATACAGTCAATTCTATGTTAAAGTTGTCTTTAGTGGAAAGTTGATTGAAAACTATTTATGTTCCCTTTAAAATATTATTTTTTATATAATAAAAAAAACGATTCAATTAAGAACCGTTTTTTTATTACAAACTTTCTTTAAGTATTTTAACGATTTCGTCATGTTCAAGCTTTTTGTAACCGCCTTCCATAACAAATGTACTTTTTACAATATCTTCAATCATATCTTCTTTAACGCCCAAATCCGTTATATTCATAACAAGACCGATTTCTTTCATCCATTCTTCCATCTTGTCAAGACCTTCTTTTGCAATTTCTTCGTCTGTTTTGTTTTCAGGATTTACTCCCCAAACGTTTATTGCAAATCTTTTAAATTTATCTAAACCGTATGGACAAATATAACGGTAATATGCCATTGAAACTGCAGATAAAGTCATTCCGTGTGTAGCATCGGTATAAGCCCCTACTGCCTGACCTATCATATGAACCATCCAGTCCGTAGTCTTTCCTTTTGCAATAAGAGTATTTAATGCCCATGTAGCAATCCACATTATATTACTTCTTGCCTCGTAATCTTTTGGATTTTTTACGGCAATTCTAGAGCTGTGAATTAAAGATTTAAGAAGACCTTCGCTTATATAATCCGAAGTATTGTCATCATTACCGGAAAAATATTGTTCCGTAATATGGTTCATAATATCGTAAAAACCTGCTATCATTTGATATTGAGGAAGCGTGTATGTAAATTCCGGATTTAAAATTGAGAATTTAGGGAATACATTTTCACCAAATACATGACCTATTTTTAGTTTTTGTTCATGATTTGTAATTACTGCTCCCCCATTCATTTCAGAACCTGTTCCTACCATTGTAAGTACACATCCTACCGGAATAATTTTATTATCTACATCTTCCATTCTTAAATAATATTTATCCCATGGATCTTCATTGCAGTAAGTCGAAACTGAAACAGCTTTTGCATAGTCGCATACAGATCCTCCCCCTACCGCAAGAATTAAATCTACATTGTTTTCTTTTGCTATTTTACATCCTTCATAAAGTTTTTCAACCGTTGGATTTGGCATTACTCCGGGATCTTCAAAAATGTTTTTGTCATTTGCTTTTAAGATTTCGATTACCTTATCATATATGCCGTTTTTCTTTATTGAACCACCGCCATAGCTAAGCATAATATTTTTACCATAATTTTTTAACTCTTCGTTTAAATAATTTAATGAGTCTTTACCAAAGTATAATTTGGTAGGATTAGAGTATGAAAAATTTCCTAACATTTTATTTTATTCTCCTTATTATAAATTTATTTCTTAAATAAAGCTTTCAAAAGCTTCCTTTGTGACATTTCCGTTTAAAAGTTTTCCTTCTTTTATGACAGTTTCGGAAGATACGCTTTTTTCCAAATCTTTTGCAATACCGCTTAAACCGCTTCCTCCTGATGTGGCAAACAATACAATTGTTTTGCCTTTAAAATCATAACTTTCAAGAAATGTATTGATAATTGTAGGTGCGGTATACCACCAAATAGGAAAACCCAAAAATATTACGTCATAATTTTCAATATGAGGATTATTGTCAATAATTTCGGGTCTGTATGATTTGTCATTCATTTCAACAGAACTTCTGGAATTTTTATTTGTCCAGTCCAAGTCCTTATTTGTGTAAATTTCTTTAGGTTCTATTTCATAAATATCGCAATTTAAAGTTTCAGCAAGCATTTCCGCTTTTCTTTTTGTTGTACCCGTTGCAGAAAAATAAGCAACCAATAAATTTTTCATGTTTTTTTGCCTCCTTGTTTTCTTTCTGATTTTAGTCTATCACCTGGAGCTTACTCCATGTCAATACTTTATTTGTATTTTTTTAATAAATTTTTCTAACAAAATAAAAAGACCTAAGTTAATTTAGGTCTTTTTATTACTACATAATCATCGAAAGGGAAATTCTTCCTTTCTTTTTATCTACGTCGGTAACGGTTACTTCAACTATATCCCCTGTTTTAAGTTTATCGCTAGGGTGTTTTATAAATGAATTTGATATTTGAGATATATGAACAAGTCCGTCTTGATGAACTCCTATATCTACAAAGGCTCCAAAATCAACAACATTTCTTACCGTACCCATAAGTTTCATACCTACAATTAAATCTTCCATTTCCATTACATCGCTTCTTAAAATAGGTTTTGGAAGTTCATCCCTTGGGTCTCTTCCGGGTTTGATTAATTCTTTTAGTATGTCTTTAAGTGTTGGTATACCCACTTCACATTCATTTGAAATATTGTTAAGTCCGATTTTTTCGGCTTCTTCCGTTATTGATTTTATGTTTTCTGTGTTAATGTCTTTTAGAGTATGTCCTGTAAGTTCAAGAACTTTCTTTGCCGCTTTGTATGATTCAGGGTGAACTCCTGAGTTATCAAGAGGATTTGAACTTTCCGCAACTCTTAAGAAACCTGCACATTGCTCATATGATTTCTTACCAAGTTTCGGAACTTTTAAAAGCTCGCTTCTTTTTGTATACATTCCGTTTTCTTCTCTGTATGCTACGATATTTTTTGCAACGGCACTGCTTACTCCCGCAACATATTCAAGCAATGATACAGAGGCTGTGTTAAGGTCTACGCCAACGCTGTTTACGGCACTTTCGACAACACCTGTTAATGCTTCATTTAATTTAGCCTTTGGCATATCGTGTTGATACTGTCCAACTCCTATGCTTTTTGGGTCTATTTTTACAAGTTCCGCAAGAGGGTCTTGAAGTCTTCTTGCTATTGAAACGGCACTTCTTAAGGCAACATCATAATCAGGGAATTCTTTTGCCGCAAGTTTTGAAGCTGAATAAACAGACGCTCCGGCTTCACTCACAACAACATATTGAACCTTTGTGCCTTTTATTGTATCGGCAACAAATTTTTCTGATTCTCTTGACGCTGTTCCGTTACCTATTGAAATAACTTCAACGTTATGTTTACTTATTAAATCTTTAATTATCTTTTCGCTTTCTTCGATTTTGTTATGTGGTGGTGTTGGGTAGATTACGGTTGTGTCAAGGACTTTTCCCGTTCCGTCCACTACCGCGATTTTACAGCCTGTTCTGTAAGCAGGGTCAAGCCCGAGAGTTACTTTGTTTTTTACGGGTGGCTGCATTAAAAGCTGTTTTAGGTTTGTAGAAAAAGTCTTTATTGCACTTTCATTTGCGCTTTCCGTCAAATCACTTCTTATTTCTCTTTCAATAGATGGGAAAATTAGTCTGTCGAAAGCATCAATACAAGTTTCTTTTAAATATTCATATGCACTGCTTTTTGTATTTTTTATAACGTATTTATGGATTATACTTAAAGCTTCGTCTTTATTAAGCTCTATATTGACCTTTAAGAATCCTTCTTTTTCTCCTCTGTTTAAAGCTAAAACTTTGTGTCCTTGAAGTCTTTTTATATTTTCGGAAAATTCATAATATGTACTGTATACACTGTCTTCATCTTTAGTGTTTTTGCTTATTATTTTACCTTTGTTTCTGATTAAATTTTTAAGTTCTTTTCTTATGTTTGCATTGTCTGAAATGTTTTCAGCGATTATGTCAAGCGCACCTTTAAGGGCTTCTTCCTCATCCTTTACGCCTTTTTCTTCGCTTATATAAGCTTTTGCTATTTCTTTTATATCCTCTAAATTTACTTCTTGTGAAAGGATAATATCGCTTAATGGCTCAAGACCTTTTTCCTTTGCAATTGATGCTCTTGTTTTCCTTTTTGGCTTATAAGGCCTGTATAAATCTTCAACTTCAGATAATGTATTTGCGTTATTTATTTCTTCTTCAAGTTCTTTTGTAAGTTTATCAAGTTTTTTAATAGAACTAATTACTTCTTCTTTTCTTTCTTTTAAGTTTCTTAAATATCCAAGTCTTTGTGTAACTTCTCTTAAAAGCTGGTCATCCATTGAACCTGTAAGTTCTTTACGGTATCTTGCTATAAAAGGAACAGTATCCCCCTTATCAAGCATTTCAATTACATTTTCAATGTGTTTTGGTTTTCTGTCAAATTCTTTTGATAATATATTTATTATTTCTTGCATGTTTTACCTCTTTTATATAATCTGCTTCACTAAATAATTATTTCGTGAAGTTTTAAACGAATATATATTGTACCATTATCATATATACCACTGTTGAACCGAATATACTTATAAAATTATTTCTTTTCCATACATGTAGCCCTATTGCAAGTATTACACAGAATATTTCAGGTATTCCATAAGGATAAGAAATAAGAGAAGTATCTTTTAAGCAGTATATAAGTAACATTGCCATCATTGCCGGCGGAAGAACTTTACCAAGATATAAAACCGTATCATTTGGTTTTTTGTTTTTTCCTGAAAAAAGTACAAAAGGAACAGCTCTTGTAAAGAACGTAATTCCACTCATTATTGCAATTGCCATCAATCCTTGAAAGAGAGTATATTTATTCATTTATTATCCCCTCCTTTTCAAGTTTTTTCCTATCTCCCATTAAAAGAACCATTATTGCTATGATTGCAGGTATCATCATATTATCAGGTCCAAAAATAAATAAAGTTACTAAAGCACAGATACCTCCTATAAAAATCGGTACTTTTGATTTAAGGTTAAACCATTGTTCTGTGCAAAGAACGCAAAATAGTGCTATCATGGCAAAAGATACACCTTCTGTGTTTATATTTATAAGCGAACCTATGGTTGCACCAAGAATTGAACCTATAATCCAGTAAGAATGGTCTAAGATAGATATGTAAAAATAGTAGTTTTCTACATCGTCTTTTACACTTTCAGGAACGGTTGAAGAAGTTAATAGCGCATATGTTTCATCAGTTAAACCAAAAATCATATATACTTTCTTAAAAAAACTTATATCTTTGAATTTTTCTATTAAAGAAAGTCCATAAACCATATGTCTAAAATGAACAAAAAGTGTCATAAGTGCAACACTTATCATACTCATTCCTGTTTGAAACATCATAACAGCCAAATATTGAAGTGTTCCTGCGTATATAACAAGAGACATTCCCCCTGCCCATATAAAATTAAGCCCGATACTTTGCATCATAAGTCCGAACGCAAGCCCTATTGACAAATATCCAAGAAGTACAGGCATGGTTACTTTAAAAGCTTCCTTAAATGTCTTACTCATTCAATACTCCTTTGTAAACTAAACTTTTATTATTATAGCATACAAAGCTTTGAATTTTCAAAATATTGTAATATAATTGTTTATATAATTATTTTGGAGGCTAAAATGGCTGATTACAGTAAAGAAATGTCAAATAAATTAAACATTAAACTGAGAAAACAAATTGAATGTCTTCCTTCCTTTGTAAATACATTTTTCAGAGGAATTTCCGCAAATACCTCCATAAAAACAAGAATAGCTTATGCGATGGATTTGAAAATATTCTTTGAATATTTAATAGAAAATCATCCTAAATTTACACATTATAAAGATATAAAGGATATAAGTTTAAGGGATCTTGATTATATTAAGGCAGTTGATCTTGAAGATTTCAGCGAATATCTGTCTTATTACACAAAAGGTCATTATAAAAACGATGAAACAAAGGTAAGTTTATCCAATTCAAACAGAGGAAAAATGAGAAAACTTTCCACCCTTCGTTCTTTTTATAAATACTATTTTAAAAAAGAACTTATAAAAACAAACCCTACTGTTCTTGTGGATTTACCAAAAAATTATGAAAAACCGATTGTAAGGTTAGAACCTCATGAGGTTGCCAATTTACTCGATGAGATAGAAAGCGGTAAAAACCTTACTCCTTCACAACTGAAATACCACAATAAAACGAAAGTAAGAGATCTTGCAATTGTTACTTTGCTTGTTGGAACAGGAATTCGTATAAGTGAATGCGTCGGAATGAATATAAACGATGTGGATTTTGACAATAACAGTTTCGTCGTAACGAGAAAAGGCGGAAATAAAACAATATTATATTTACCTGAAGAGGTAAGAAATGCTCTTTTGCGTTACTTAAAAGAGAGAAAAGAGAAAGATGATAACGAAGAAGAAGCTTTGTTTTTATCCCTACAAAACAAAAGAATGACACAAAGCTCCATACAAAAAATGTTAAAGAAATACACTCAAATCGTTGTACCCCTTAAAAACATTTCTCCTCATAAGTTAAGAAGTACTTACGGTACAAACTTATATAAAGAAACCGGAGATATTTACCTGGTAGCAGATGTTCTCGGACATAAAGACGTAAACACAACAAAAAAACATTATGCAGCAATCGAAGAAGAAAGAAGAAAAATTGCAGCTAGAGTTACAAAACTAAGAGAAGATTAATATAATTAATTATAAATATACTAAAAAAAGACTGACAGTCAGTCTTTTTTTAGAGTTTACAATATGTTTATATTATCCCTAAAGAGGGTCGGGAGCTAATATATATCGAGCATATATTCATATTAAAAATCAAATATTAGATAATTTGTTCGATTGCTATGTTAAAAAAATAAAATTAATAAGTTGGAAGTTTAATTGTCTGTCCGACATTTAAAGAATATCCTTTATCAAAATTATTTAATTTCTCAATATTATATATAGTTTCTCTTACATCTGTTTTTTCATCAGTAATGTTTTGTGCTATATCCCATATAGTATCGTCTGCTTGAACGGTATAAACTTTATAATGTACGTCATATAAGTTTTTAGCTTTAATATTATTCATAAAAGAAGGAATCATAGCAATTATAAACATAATCATAACAGTACAAATGATTCTTTTTCTTAATCTTGCTTTTCTTCTTCTTATCATTCTCATTCTTCTTTGTTTGTTTAAATTATTTCTTTGATTCATTTTTTTGTCCCCCTATTAATATAAAAGAACTTTTGTTCGTTTTCTATGGTCGTATTATACCAAACAGTTGTTCTATTTGTCAATATTTTTAGAACAAATTTTTGAAAAATATAGAACATAAGTTTGACAAGGGCATGAATTTATGTATAATATACTTATAGGAGGTTTATGTTATGTACAATGATTTAACAAAAATACAAATAAAAATATTGGATTTTATAAAAGCGGAGTTAAAAGATAAGGGATATCCTCCATCAGTAAGGGAGATAGGCTCAAATGTAGGTTTAACATCAACCTCATCGGTTCATAACCAATTAAACAATCTTGAAAAAAAAGGATACATAAAAAGAGGTATATCAAAACAAAGAGCCATTGAAGTAATAGGGTTTTCACCGTATCAAAACAATGAAGAGAAAATAGACGAAGTCAGTATAGTCGACGATATAATAAATGTACCAATCATAGGCAACGTTGCTGCGGGTACACCGATACTTGCGGAAGAAAATGTTGAGGACACATATCCCCTTCCAAGTGCATTTATAGGAAAAAACGAATGTTTTATGCTGAATGTAAAAGGTGACAGTATGATAAGTGCGGGTATCTTAGACGGTGATATGGTTATAGTAAAGAAACAAGATACCGCAAATGATCATGATTTGGTGGTTGCTTTGATTGAAGATGAAGCAACTGTAAAAACTTTTTTCAAAGAAAAAAACAGAATAAGGCTTCAACCCGAAAATCCGGCTTATGATCCCATATATTCAACGGATTGTAAAATTGTCGGAAAAGTAATAGGAGTTATAAGAATGATGTAATAAAAAAGAGAAGAAATTTTCTTCTCTTTATTTTTTTGTTTTTGGTGAAAATATAACGGCAAATATATATCCGAATACAATAGCCGCCGTAATTCCTCCTGCAGTGGCAGTAAGAGGTCCTGTCAGAACTCCCAACAACCCGTCTTGACTTACGGCATACACGGTACCTTTTACGAGGCTGTAACCAAAACCCGTAAGAGGAACTGTGGCACCTGCCCCTCCAAATCTGACTATTGGCTCATATAATCCAAGTGCCGTCAATATAACTCCGGCAACGATATATATTACCAAAATCTGCCCGGATACAAGCTTTGTGTTATCCATTATAATTTGAGCTATAAGGCACAATATCCCGCCGGTTATAAAAACATATAAGTAATCCATTTTTGTCTCCTTAAATCAAATTTTCTATGGTTACGGCATGTGCTATACATGGAATATTTTCTTTTTGCCCGGTTGATACAGGACTTAACAATGCACCCGTAGCGACAAGTAAAATCTTATTTACTTCTTTTTTCTTTAATTTATCGAATAAATAACTTCCAAATACGCTTGCACTGCATCCGACACCGCTTCCTCCGCACATAACATCCTGATTTACTATGTCGTAAATCAAAAGTCCGCAGTCCTTATATTTATTTTCTATATTTATTCCCTTTTCTTTTAAAAAGTCTTTTGTTATTTTATAACCAACATCACCTAAGTCTCCCGTTACAACCAAATCATAATCATCTATGCTCTGATCGGTATCCTCAAAATGAGTCATTATTGTGTCACATGCCGCTATAGCCATTGCACTTCCCATATCATTTGGGTCACTCTGTCCGAAATCCATCACTTTTCCTACTGTCATATGTGTTACACAAGGACTCTTACAACTCTCCTTTTCCATTAATAAAGCGCAGCTTCCCGTAACTGTTCGTTGTGCACTGGGAGGAGATTGGGTACCAAGTTCCAAAGGAAACCTGTACTGTCTTTCTGCGGTGGAGAAGTGACTTGTAGCACTTATTATTCCTTTATTTATGAAATCACCGTCAAGCATTACAGAGGCTATCTGAATGGCTTCTACAAAGGTAGAACATGCATTGTATATACCCCAGTAAGGAATTTTCAAATCTCTGGCGGTTAAATTTGTTGTGATGATTTGATTTAACAAATCTCCGCCGATATAAAGATCCACCTCTTCCCTTTGAAGATTATTACTGTCTATTAAAGAAAGTATGTTGTTAAGACACATCATGTGTTCCGCTTTTTCAAAAGAATTCTCTCCAAGCAAATCGTCTTTCATTATTTCATGAAAATAGCTTTTTAAAGGACCTTCTCCTTCAACAGGTCCTACAATAACTCTCGTATCAGAAATATTTATGTTTGCATCAAATTTATAAGTTTGTTTTCCTATTTTTTTACTCATGTTTACCTCGTTAAAATAAAATATATTAACCCAACCAATGAACTTGAAGTTATACCGAATACTATGACCGGTCCTGCAATTTTAAACATATTGGCCGCCATACCAAAAATATATCCTTCTTTTTGAAACTCCATGGCACTGGATACTATACTGTTTGCAAATCCCGTTATCGGAACTATAGACCCTGCACCGGCTTTCTTTCCTATATTGTCATATAATCCAAGTCCGGTAAGAAAAGATCCTATAAATACCATAACTATCGATGTCATATTTGATGCTTCCAACATAGAAAACCCCTTGGATGAAAAGAAGTCATTTACAAATTGACCTATCATGCATATTATGCCTCCTACAATAAAGGACATAATCAAATGAGACTTATTTGCCTTTGGTTTATTTTTTTTTACAATCTCTTCATATTGCTTTATATTTTCTTTGTTCGTTTCCATCAATAAACTCCTAAGTAAAAATTTATTATTATTTTTCCCCAAAAATAGAAAAACTTTCAAAAAATTAATTTTCGAAAGTTTTTTTTATATTATTTATTATTTTTTTCTCCAGTCTTGACACTTGTACTTGAGATAACTTAAGTATATCGGCTACCTCTTTTTGTGTTTTGTTTTTAAAATATCTCAAAACGATTATTTGTCTGTCTCTTTTTTCAAGGTTCATAATTGCATTTTTCAAGTCCAATTTTTCAACAATGATTTCATTATTGTCTTTTTCGTCCTTTATTTTGTCCATCAACAAAACGGATGATTTATCGTTTTGGTGTATCTCCTTACTTAACGACTCCGGTTGCTTGCACGCTTCCAAAGCCATAATCAAATCTTCTTTTGATACATCTATTTTTTCACTTAAATAATCAATATCGGGCTCAGCTCCGTTTTTCTTTATATATTCCTCTCTTATACTTTTTGATTTTAAATATATATTTTTTAAATTTCTTCCTACTTTTATTATTCCTTCGTCTCTGAAATACCGCTTGTATTCACCGTTTATAACATATACCGCATAAGTGGAAAATTTAGTATTAAATTCAAAATTAAATCTTTTTATTGATTTTATAAGTCCTATTGCACCTATTTGAAATAAATCATCATAAGGAATATTAAAAGACAAATACCTTTTTAATATAGAATTTATAAGAGGAGTATTGATTATTACCAACTCTTCCAGTGAATTTTTATCTCCGTCTTGAGCTTTGATTATGAGTTCTTTTATTTCATCTGAAAAATAATCAATTTTAGCAGAGGTATTACTCATTATATGTATTACCCTTAGAACTTAAAATTTTTTTTGTCATAACCAGAGTTGTACCTTTTCCTTCTTCTGAACATACATTTAATTCATCCATAAAGCTTTCCATTATAGTAAACCCAAGCCCCGAACGTTCAAGTTCAGGTTTTGATGTAAAAAGAGGTTCTTTGGCTCGTTGAATATCTTTTATTCCAACACCGTCATCAATGATTTTTATGGTCACTTCTCTGTCTCTTATAAATGCTTCCAATGTGATGATATTGTTTTTTTCGTTGTTATATCCGTGTATTATGGAATTTGTAACCCCTTCGGAAACACTGGTCTTTATATCGTTAAGCTCGTCCATTGTCGGGTTTAAAGGGAGTATGAAACTGGAAATTATAAGCCTTGCCAAAGATTCATTTTCCGATATGCTTTTGAATTTTACATTTAAATAATTATCTATGTTGTTACCTGTTTTCATATTTTTCTATTCCTTCCTCCAAAGTGTTAAATAAATCAAAAATCGAGAGTATTCCCGACATTCTTAGAATTTTTATTATTTGCCTGTTTTTTGTCACGATTCCGCATTTTCCCTTGTCATTATGTACTTTTTTATACCTTCCCATAAACAATCCTATGCCCGCAGAATCCATAAAGGATATATTGCTCAAATCAAAAATCAGATTTTTAATTTCTTTTTTACATAATGCATAATCTATATTTTCACGTATTTCCATTGTTCCATGATCATCCAAATCTCCTGAAATATTAACAATTAAGATATTATTGTCTATATTAATTTCAAAATTCATTATTTAACCTCTCTATATTATTTTTGCCTACATTATATTACCAATAACGATATGTAGAATTTTGAAAAAATTAGAGTTATGACAGGTTTAATTTAATCTTGAGAATCATATGTAAAAAAAAAAATAAAAAAAGGAAGCAAAATTTTTTGCTTCCTTTTATATCATACAAATGATATCTTACTTATTTCATAGAATTTTCGTAAGATTCAACCATTCTTTTAACCATTTCACCACCGATTGAACCGGCTTCTTTGCTTGTTAAGTTACCATTATATCCATCTTGAAGATTAATGCTAAGTTCACTAGCAACTTGTTTCTTAAATTGGTCTAAACCTTTTTTAGCTTCTTTATTCATTTGTTTCACCTCCATTTATAAGTGTTATAATTCTATTATGGACGGATTAAACAAAAATACACAGGTACATTTTTCCAATTTATTCGAATCTAAACAAGCTGCGTTTTTTCGCTTGTTTCAGCGCATTGTATTTTTCTTTCAACACTGATACTTCATAAGTTCTCTCTTTTAATTTCATTTTCAGTCTCGCATTTTCTGCAATAAGTTCATCCCTTTGTTTGAAAGTATCCTGTTGCTTTAAACTCTCAATTTCCTCCCTTAAAGAGTTAATTGTTTTAATAAGACAAGTAATATTATTTTCTTCTTTAACAGGATTTTCTTCTTCTATTTCTTCAAAAATAATTTTTTCTTTGCCTTCTGTCAGGGTTTCTTTAATTTCTTTATTCTTTTTTCCTTCGCCCTTTAAAGCTTCGATATATCTGAAAATATCTATTTCTTTTGTCGTATAGTACCTTCTGTTGTTGCTGCTTCTGGGTATTTTCAGTTCGAATTCATCTTCATAAAATCTGAGTAAATAAGGCTTACAATTTAAAATATTGGATGCTTGTGTAATAGTATATTTCAAAACTTTACTCCTTAAACTGTTGTTTTTATATATATTACTTCAAATAATTTAAAAAATAAGCCTTATTTTGTCGTTTATTCAGTTTTAATTTTTATAATTTTAAAATTTCTATATTATTTACAGCTTCTTCAACCAGTTCATCAATATCAAGCTTTGCTTCTTCTTCCAAAACACGTGAAAGTTTTGGTTTTATTATAGGATGTTTAGGTACGAATATAGTACAACAATCTTCATATGGTCTTATTGAAATATCGTATGCCCCTATTTTTCTTGATATATCGACTATTTCCGTTTTATCAAAAGCAATTAAAGGACGGAGTATAGGAAGAGAAGAGCATGCATTTGTACAAGATATGCCTTCTATGGTCTGCGATGCCACCTGTCCTAAACTTTCGCCGGTAATTAACGCTTTTAAACCAAATTTGTCTTTTAACATATTTGATATTTTTATCATAAATCTTCTGAGAATTACTGTAAGGTATTCTCCCTCACAATTTTGAATAATAGCTTCCTGTATTTTTGTAAGACTAATATTCACAAGAGTTATTCCCATATTATAGTCGCTTAGAACTTCTGCCAAATCTTTAACCTTTTCTTTTGCGTCCATACTTGTAAAAGGATAACTGTGAAAATGCAGCCCCACAATTTTCATTCCCCGTTTATTCATTAAATAACCTGCAACCGGAGAATCGAGTCCGCCTGAAAGAAGAAGTCCGCCCACTCCGCTGCTGTTTACGGGAAGTCCTGCATTACATTTAATGTCGCCCGCATATACATAAGCATTTTCTCTGATTTCCACCTTTAAAACAGCATCCGGATTTTTAACGTCAACTTTAAGATGTTCTGTGTTTATAAGCACGTAAGCACCAACGTCTTTACTTATTTCAGGCGATTTCAACGGATACTTTTTATCGCTTCGTTTTGTTTCCACTTTGAAAGTTTTATAATCATTTTCTTTCATTATTTTAAGTGCTGTTTCCTTTATTTTATCCATGTCTTTTTCGACTTCGTAGCACTTGGTCAAATAAACGATTCCGAATACCTTTTTTAGTCTGTTTATTATATCTTCTTCATTTTCTTCTTTGTATCCGCTTACGATAATCCTGCTTTGTATCGTATGTACCTTTATGTTTTCGAATTTTCTAAGAGAAAGTCGTATATTTTTCGCAAGCAAATCTATAAAGTACTTTCTGTTAAGACCTTTTAAACTTATTTCTCCATACTTTACAATTATCATTTTTTTCATATATTTTCTACCTACTCATTTTATTTAAAAGATTCAATCTGTCTAAATTTTCTTTTAATTTTTTAACGAAAAAATCTATTTCTTCTTTGGTGTTAAACTCGCTGAAGCTTATTCTTATAGTTCCTTCAATTAAACTATCATCAACATCTATAGCTTTCAAGATACTGTTTACTCCAGTATTTCTTGAAGAACACGCACTTGAAACCGAAACAAATATATTATCTTCTTCAAGCATATGGAGCAAAACTTCACCCTTTATGTTTTCAAAGCTTATACTCAGAATATGATAAGAAATATCAGCTTTTTCATAAGGTGTGTTTATATGATAATTTTTTATGTTCTCATCGATTTTTTTTATCATATATAAATATAATTCTTTGTATTTTCTTTTGTTATTTTCAAAATTTACTTTATTTACTTCTATTGCGCGGTTAAATCCCGCTATCAGAGGAGTATTTATTGTTCCACTTCTATAACCTTCTTGTTGTCCTCCTCCGTGAATTAAAGGTACTAGAGTTATATTATCTTTTAAAATCAGTGCACCTATACCTTTCGGTCCATGAAATTTATGGGCACTTAGAGAAATCATATCTGCGTCTTTTAAATGTAAATCAATTTTCCCAACGGCTTGTGTTGCATCTATATGAACAAGAATATCTTCATTTCTGTTTTTTATTTCTTTTATTATTTTTTCTAAGTTTTGAACCACTCCGAATTCATTGTTAACGTATATTAAACTTATGATTTTTGTATTTTTATTTATACTTTGAAGCAATTTATTTAGATTTATTTCACCATTTTCATATACCGGAATAAAATTTACTTCAACCCCTTGTTCTTTGTAATATTTAAAAACATTTGTAACACAAGGATGTTCAATATTGCTCGTAATAATATTTATGTTTTGTGGGTTTTTGTACTTATCTATAGTTCCTTTTAAAGCCAGATTAACGGATTCAGTTGCACCTGAAGTAAAAATCACTCTCCTGTTTTGTTCAAGATTTAAAAAGTCAAGAAGATTCTCTTTTGTCTTTTTGATTATCTTGCCGGCTTCAAATCCTTTTTTGTGTATTGCTGAAGGATTTGCGTATTCTTCCAAGAGATATTTTTTTATTTCTTCCTGTGCTTCCTCATAACAAACTGTAGTTGCTGCATTGTCAAAATAAATATCGTTCATTTATCTTACAAACTCCTTCACCACATACTTTGAAGTAAATGCTCTGAGAACAGAGGTATAATACATATAAAGCTCAAACGTATCACCGATTTTATAATTTCTGCTGCTATCCGTAATATCAATGATCAAATGGTCACTGCTTCCTCCCAATATTTTTGTGTTTTCGTCTAGAGGAAACATATCAAGATCTATATCTTGTTTACCGACAGACAAAATTGCTCTTTTTCTTATTCCCTCGTCTTTAAATTCAGGTTTTGAATTAAGAGCCGAAAAACCTCTTTTTCCTATTGGAACGGAAGGTTTATCTTTTATTTCTATTATTTCAGCCTTTAATGTAAAGGCATCTTTATACATTCCGTCTATATGAGTGCGGTATGTACAGTCTCTTCCGAAATAAATGGTATCTCCTACTCGGATATTTGTTATTCCTTCCACCGGATTATTTTCTCTAAATAACGTATAACTGGTAGAGTTGCCCCCCGATACAATATTAAGTTTCATATCCAATTCTTTTTCAAGTGCGGAGTTGATACTTACCAAATGGCTTAAATTCTTTTTATCCGGCAAAACACCGCCGTAACAAGTCAAATTTGTTGCAATACCTTTTATTTCTATATTTGAAAGTTTTTTGATTTTTTTTGCATTGTTTATAATATCATCTTTCTCAAAATAGCCTTCTCTTAAATCCCCCACATCAAACATCAAAAGTATGCCGTGTTTTTTCTTTTGATGTTTTGCGGCTTCATTTAAAGCTTTTATTGTGTCATATTCACTGTTTAAAGATATATCGCTGTATTTTACGACATCTTCTGCCTGAGATATACTGGGAAGTCTTATAAGCCATTTCTCCGTATCCATATCTTTTATGTTTTCAAGATTTTCTATTCTCGAATCTGCAAATTTATTTATACCGGCATCCATTAAAGTATTAACTATTTTTTCGTTGCAAGAATGTAACTTTGTTACTGCTGTTACGTCAACGTTGTATTTACCAAGAGTGTTTTTTACCGTTAATGCATTTTCGTATATTTTATTTAAATCAATCTTTAATGTTGGTTTCATACTTGTTCCTTATATTAATTTTTAAATGAATGTACAGGAGCAGGAATTCTTCCCCCTCTTTGGATGAACTGTTCACTGCTGAAACTGTTCACTTCCATAATAGGCGCACTTCCGAACAAACCGCCCCAATCTACTTTATCTCCCACTTCTTTACCGTACACAGGTACAACCCTTACGGCGGTGGTTTTATTGTTTATCACACCTATTGCCGCTTCATCGGCAATCATTGCCGAAATGGTATCTTCCGGAGTACTCCACGGAATAGCTATCATATCAAGCCCTACAGAGCAAACACTGGTCATAGCTTCAAGTTTATCAAATTTCAAACATCCGTCTTCAACAGAAGCAATCATTCTGTTATCTTCGCTTACCGGAATAAAAGCTCCGCTTAAGCCTCCTACATGACTTGATGCCATGATACCGCCTTTTTTAACGGCATCCGTAAGCATTGCGAGAGCCGCTGTGCTTCCGTGTGCACCGCATCTTTCAAGTCCCATTACTTCCAATATTTCGGCAACACTGTCTCCTATTGCAGGAGTAGGAGCCAAAGATAAATCCAATATTCCGAAAGGAACATTAAGCCTCTTACTTACTTCATGCCCTATCAAAGATCCCGCTCTCGTTATTTTAAAAGCAGTTCTTTTTATTGTTTCGGCTATTTCGTCCACACTTGCGCCTTTCATTCCCTCAAGTGCGGTTTTAACAACCCCCGGTCCGCTTACTCCGACGTTTATTACTTTTTCGGCTTCGCCTACACCATGAAAAGCTCCTGCCATAAAAGGATTATCTTCAACGGCATTTGCAAAAACGACAAATTTTGCACAACCGAATGAATTATTATCTTTAGTTAAATATGCGGTTTTCTTAATAAGAGGTCCCATCTTCTTTACGGCGTTAAAGTTTATACCTGATTTGGTACTTCCGAGATTAACGCTTGAACACATATTGTCCGTTTCGGTAAGTGCATATGGAATGGATTCAAGAAAGCTTACATCACTTTCGGTGCAACCTTTTTGAACAAGCGCTGAATATCCGCCAATTATATCAACACCGACTTCTTTTGCCGCATTGTCAAGAGCCTTTGCATATTCAACCCACTCGTCAACGTTATTTGCACATGCCAAAGCTATCGGGGTTACCGAGATTCGTTTGTTTACTATCGGAATTCCGTATTCGTCAGCAACAGTATCTGCTGTCTTGACCAAGTCCTTTGCAATAAATGTAATTTTATCATATATTTTTTTTGTTGCTTTCTTGTAATCTCTGTCAAAACAATCCAGCAAAGAAATACCGAGAGTTGTGGTTCTTATATCAAGATTTTCAACTTCAAGCATTTTTATCGTATCAAGCACGTCTTTATGTATTATCATAGCTAATCTCCTTAAATTTTATGCATTGTGTCAAAGATTTCTTCTTTTTGAACTCTTATTGACAAACCTACGTTTTCGGCCGTTTTGTCAAGCTCTGCTTTTAATTGTTTGAATGTTGTTTTTTCCTCGTCTATCGTTACCAACATCAACATTGTAAAATAATCCTGCATTACTGTTTGTGAAATATCATCAATATTAACTTCACATTCACTTAAAACTTTAGAAACGTTATAAATAATACCTGTTTTATCTTTTCCTATTACGGTGATTATTGCCTTCATATTTTCCTCCGAAATTAATCTATTTTTTATTACAAACTTAAATAATATATTACCATATTTGCCTTTATAATAAAAGTAGTGTTTGTTATAATTTAATTCTTAGGAGGTGAATTTATGAAAGTAAGATATTTATATAACAGTGGTTTTATCATAGAATCGGAAAAATATATTTTCATAATAGACAGCATGTACAAAACAGAAATTGAAAACAGAAAAAACAAAAAAATTATTTGCCTTGCAACTCATTCCCATCATGATCATTTTAATGACTTTATATTAAAAGAAGGGTTTTGTATATTAAGCGACGATATAAAGATAAAGAATAAAAAAGATAATATTATGTTCGTTAAAGAATATGATGAAATCAATATAGAAGACATAAAAATAAAAACTTTTTCTTCAACCGATTTAGGAGTAAGTTATCTTATAGAAACAGATAAAAAATTAATATTTCACAGCGGAGATTTGAATTGGTGGTACTGGGAAAACGACAGCGAAGAGACGAAAGAAAAAGAAGGTAACGATTATAAGAGAGAAATACTAAAGTTAAAAGAATATTTAAAAGGAAGAACTTTGGATATAGCTTTTATTCCTGTAGACAGAAGGCTTAAAGAAAATTCAATTCTTGCAATTGATTTCTTTTTAAAGAACATAAAAACAAAAAATGTTTTCCCTATGCATTTTATGGATAATTACGAGTATATAAATGATTTGGAAAAAATAATAAAAAAATACAAAGATGTCAATATAAACATAATCAATAAGAGAAATCAAAAATTTGATTTGTAGTGCATATAACAAAAAATAAAAAGAACCTTAACGGGTTCTTTTTTAATCAAATTCATATCTAAGTTTAACTTTATCCCCTCTGAAAACAACTTTTGAATATTCATATGCACTTTTAAAAGAATCATACATCACATCCTCCAAAACCAGTAAAGGGTATCCTTTTTCCGTTTCAAAAATTGAACTCACTTCTTCCGTCGATGTCATCGACTCAAGAGTTTCGAGGACCTTTGACGGTTTGATATTGTACTTTTCTTCTATAATTACGCAAAGCTGCTTATTTTCAAGTTCATCGGACTGCCAAATGTCTTTAAACTTTTCATAAGGAAGATAAGAATAATGAAGACTCAAAGGTTCGTTATCAACCAAGCGAAGTCTTTTAATAAAGATAACTTTTTCACCTTCTTTTATATTTAAATTGGAAGCTATGTTTACGCTTGCTTTTAACAGCTGCTTATCCAAAAGCCTTGTTTGCGTTTCATAACCCATCTTTTCAAGCTGCTCTCTAAAGCCCATATAAGCAAGAGAAGAAGTCATTATTTTGGGTTGTGCTACAAAAGTTCCCTTACCGGCTACCCTATACAAAACACCTTCTTTAACCAATTGATTGCAGGCATTTCTTACTGTTATTCGACTTAAATCGTATTCTTCCATAAGCTCTGCTTCCGAAGGGATTTTCGTATCCGTTAACCATAGTCCTTTTTCGATATTCCCCCTTATTATTTCTTCCAGTTGAAGATATAAAGGTTTAGGGTTATTTCTGTTTATACCATTCATAAATATAACCTTTCCGAACGTTTTCCGTTATATTAGAATATTAACACAAAAATAAAATCAATGCAAAATTTTATACTTAATATACATAAATCAATTTTTCTTATCCATCACTTCGCTTATAAATGATGCCGTTATAATGCCTGAAGGAAGAGCAATAATCGCTATACCGAAAAACGAAGATACTATACTTACTATTTTCCCAGCCTGGGTAATGGGATATATATCTCCGTATCCAACGGTTGTAAGAGCCGATGTTGCCCAGTAGAAAGCATCAAAAAAATTATTAAAATTTCCGGGTTCCACATTAAACATTATAAGAGATGAAATCAAAGTATAGCCCAATGCTATTAACAGTATCGATGTCAAAATTTCTCTTTCTTTTTTTATAGCCCTTATTATAATATCAAAATTTTTTGAGTATCGTAAACTTTTAAACAAACGAAATGTCTTAAATATTCTAATCAATCTAAATAAGGCAAAGGAATTGTTAAATAAAGTTATTATAGGGATAATGGATATAAAATCTATAATCATAAAAGGAGTAAAAGGATAAATAAAAAAAGATGACTTACCCAAACGAAGTTTATAATCTGCAGTTATAAGTCTAAACACATAATCCACAAGAAATATAATACATGTTACAAAATCAATTATATAAAAAATAATATTACTTCTCTTAAAACAAAGAGGAATAATGCTTATTATAATGACGCTCAAAATAAAAATATCGTATATTCTGCTTAAATGATCATTTTCTTCAGGTATATCTATTATCTCAAAAATTCTTTTTCTCAAGCTTCTATCCCCTTTTGGTTTAATACTTTTATTATTTGTCATTATTTGTTAAGTGATACAAGTTTGTACCCTAAAATAATAATTTAATTTATTTATGTATACTTCCCATAAAAGCGATGAGATTTGATAAAAAGATATATTTAATTACAATATATAAGATTTACAATTCAACCAAAAATAAAAAAACTCCATAAGGAGTTTCTTATATTTTAACAGTTATTTTAGATAAAAAAATGGCTCCCCAGGTAGGACTTGAACCTACGACCTTTCGGTTAACAGCCGACTGCTCCACCGATTGAGCTACTGAGGAACGCTTATTACTTTATCTATTATACATGAGATTTATAATATGTCAACCATTTTTTTATTTTTTTTCAAAATTTTCCAATTAAAATTTTTGACACCAAAATCTCAACTTTATAATCAATTATTTCCTGAAATTCATAAAAAAATACATTGATTAAAAAAATAATTTAAACTCTAAAAAAGGTTAAAACAATGTTTAACCTTTTAAATTAATTTTCACCTATATAATTATATTTGTCTTTTTGTTTTACTATACACACAAAAGATATTACAAGTGCTAATATTTCGGCAGTGGGTATTGCTATCCACAATCCGTCAGTCCCCATAAACAAAGGTAAAATCAATATTGCTCCGGCTATAAAAACAAAAGTTCTCATAAAAGAAATAAGAGCTGATATCTTACCGTTTGACAGTGCCGTAAACATCGATGAAGCAAATATATTAAAGCCTGAAAACAAAAATGTAACTGAGAACAACAAATATGCCCTTAATGCCAATGAATGGGCTTCGTGAGTTACAGGAATAAAGATTGTAACAACATCTTTTGCAAATACCAAAGAAAGCAAAAATATACTTACCGTAGAAACGGCAATAATCTTTAAACTGTTCTTAAACACAACTTGAAGCTGAGTATCGTTATTACTCCCGTAATTATAACTTATAACAGGGGCAACACCACTTGAAAAACCCATATACATTGAGTTAAACAAAAACTGAGCATATAATAGCAACGAAATCGCCGCAACTCCCTGTTCACCGATAAGTTTCATCAGCGATACATTAAACATCCAGTTGGTTATGCACATTGAAATATGCCCTACCATTTCAGAAGCTCCGTTTGTCATACAATTGATAAGAACCGAAGGGTTTTTGTCTATCGCAGAAAAATGCAGTCCTTTTTTATTTACGATAAAAAATATCAGTCCCGCACAAGACGGTATCGAATATCCTATTATAGTTCCCAAAGCTGCTCCTGATATACCCATATCCATCGGAACCATAAACAAATAATCCAAAAATATATTACTGATTCCCGCAAGTATGGTAAAAAATAATCCAAGGGTAGGCTTCCCTGCAGTAACAAACAAACTGCTGAATACCAGCTGAAACATTAAAAAAGGAACGAAAAGCAGATATATCTTCAAATAATCAAAACAATATTCAAAGAGTACATTATTTGCACCGAGAAAATATATTATGTTATCCAAAAACAATAAAGATAATATTCCCATTACGATGCTTATGCAAAAGACAGCCAAAACAATCAAAGACAAATCACCGTTTGCTTCAGCATCTTTTTTCTCTCCGATTTTTTTACCTATAATCGCACTCCCGCCTGTACCGAACATTATGCCAACCCCAAAGAAAAGATTCAAAAGAGGTTCTATTATATTTATCGCACTAAGTCCGTTTATTCCAACTATCCTTGAGACAAAAACTCCGTCTACAATTGTATATAAAGCCATAAACAACATCATTACTATTGTCGGTATACTGAATTTTATAAGGGATTTAAGGTTAAATTCCTTCGCTATACTGTTATTCATTTTATCCTCCTTTATCTTAATGCTATCTTAATACCTTTTACATTATAAACCTTAAAGTAACTTGAATGTCAAGGGTAATTTTAATATAATAATAAAAGAGGTGAAAAAATGAAAGAAACTTACAATATAGGAACAATATCAAAGATACTTAACATCCCCAAATCGACACTCAGATACTGGGAAAAAGAAGGGATAATCAATCTGAAAAGAAATGCCGTTAATGAATACAGAGAATTTTCGGTTTCTTCGATATTTGAAATTTTAGATATATTTTTTTACAGAAAATTAAACATTTCCATAAAGGAACTAAAAAAAATAGAAACCCAAAATCTATATGAAATAGGAAATGTATTTAGAAACAATAAAAAAAACATTCAAAAAGAAATAAAAAATTTAAAAGAAACAATACGCATGATCGATGATAGGCTGGAGCAAATTGATATTTTTAACGAAATCAAGAACAGTCCCTATCAAATAAAGAATAAAATAGAAAATGTAAATTATGTTGTGGAATTTGAGTTTACCAATAAGGAAATACTGGAAAAATATACATCTCATCCTGGACACTTTGTATATTTTATAGATAACAACTCTAAAAATTTTAATTACGGATTTATAACAAAAAGCATAAAAGAAAAAGACACCGTATTATGGGAAAACGACGGTGACGGAAAAAAACAATATGCAAGATTTCTTTTAAAACAAGACTATTATAAATTAACAACAGATATCAAAAAACACCAAAATGAATTAAATAAGATGGGTTTTGATACCGGGAAAACAATAGCCAGATATCTTTTAACGGATTACGAAAAAGGAAAATATGATTATTACGAAGCTTACATGGAAATAGAAAAGAAAAAGGACATTTAAAGTCCTTTTTCAAATATTCCTAAATCCACAAGAACATCTTCCGCATTCGTAGCCGCTTTTACTTTTCCGTAAGCTTTTTCGATATTGCTCGATTCATCGATAACATATGTGGTTCTTACCACTCCCATGCTCTTCTTTCCGTACATATTTTTTTCTTTCCATACATCATAGGCTTTTATGGCTTCAAGATCAGGATCAGATAATAAAATAAAAGGCAAATCGTGCTTATTTATAAAATTACTGTGTGACTTTTCACTGTCCTTGCTTATGCCAATTACCACAATATCATTTTCTTTGTATTTATCATAATTATCCCTAAAATTGCATGCTTGCTTTGTACATCCCGGTGTATTATCTCTCGGATAAAAATACAATACTACCTTCTTTCCTTTAAAATCTTCCAAAGAAACCGTGTTTCCGTCTTTATCTTTTAAATTAAAATCCGGTGCTTTTACTCCTGTTTCCAACATATTTTCTTTTCCTCCTTATACTTTCATAAATATAAAATTATTATCATATGAATTTTCTTTTATATATTTATATCCTTCATATACAAAATCCTTTAAATCCTGTGCTTTATCTATATTGTTTTTTACAATATACTTAACCATTTCTCCTCTCAGTGCTTTTGCCTCGGTTGCGATAGTTCTGATTTTTCCCTTACGAACTGTTTTAAAATCAACGGTTATAAATTTATTTTTATCTTTTAAATAAGGTTTTATTACTTTTGCATATTCATTAGACGCTAAATTTATAACAATATCGTCCTCTTTATAAAGTTCTTTATATATCTTATCTGACCAATATTTATATAAATTTTTACCGTTAATATCAAGTTTACACTGCATTTCAAGCCTGTAAGGACAAATGCCGTCATAAGGTTTTAAAATTCCGTAAAGCCCGCTTAAAATTCTCACTGTGTCATTAATAAAAGAAAAATCGGAGTCTTTGAATTCTTCCGCTTTTATATGAGTATACTGAAGACCGCAGTAAGAAAGAATTGCAGGTATTTCATGCTTAAAATCAAAAAAATCGTTATAATATATAAAAGTATCCATTGCTATTTTAGGATTAACTTTCATTATGGTTTCTATTTCATCCAAAGATAGTTTCTTTATTTTCTTTGCCAAGAATTCTGCTTCCTTATAAAAAACGGGAACAGAAAGAGTTTTATTCTCATCAAAAACAACTCTCATTTTTTTTGCCGGTGATATTATTACTTTCAATTTACAAACCTCAAAATTTTGTAGCAAAGTAAACAACATATTTTTTATAAAATCTCACTTTAAAATAACGGTTAATTATCTGTAGTTTCTGTGTATTTTAAAGAGTAATTCTGATTACGGTTATATTATGAAGTTACTTTTAACCTATATTAACATTTTCTTTGTCAAATACATATACAAAAAAACATAAAATAAAAAATTTTACTATTATTTTACACCATATTGTTGAGTCAAATATTAAAAAAAGAGGATTTCTCCTCTTACAAATCAAAATATATTTTACAAATCATACATATGATTCAAAGGTCCGCATCCCTTTCCAAAATCGAGTCCGTCTTTTAACGCTCCGGTAATATAATCTTTTGCATTTTTTATGCTTTCGGCTTTTGAAAAACCCATGGCAAGATTGCAGGCTATGGCAGACGAAAGAGTACATCCGGTTCCGTGAGTATTATTTGTATCTATTCTCTCTCCTTTAAACCAAAAGATATCATCATTGTCATAAAGCAAATCATTTGCATTGTCATCATAATGACCTCCTTTGATAAGTACTGCTCCAGGTATTTTATATGATATTGTTTTTGCGGCAGTTATCATAGAATCTTCGTCAGTTATTTTCACACCAGATAGTACTTCCGCTTCCGGAATATTCGGCGTTATAATACTTCCCAGTGGCAATAATTTTTCTGTCAATGCATCTTTTGCTTCATCGCTTATAAGACTGCTTCCGCTTGTTGAAACCATAACAGGATCTACAACAATATTTGAAGCTTTGTACTCTTTAAGTTTGCTTGCAATTGCATCAATTATATCAAGGCTTGAAACCATACCTATTTTAACTGCATCGGGTACTATATCTGTAAATATACAGTCCAGCTGTTTTTTTACAAAATCACCTGATGCATCCATAACTCCGTATACACCGGTTGTGTTTTGTGCGGTAAGAGCTGTTATAGCACTCATTGCATATAATTTATGCGCTGTTATTGTTTTTATATCAGCCTGAATGCCGGCGCCTCCGCTGGAGTCAGAGCCCGCAATAGTTAAAACTTTTTTCATATCAATAATCTCCCTTTACCATTTCTTTGGATAAATTGAGAAGCTCCTTTGTATCTTTCTCTATATTTTTACTCGCAAATATGGCAGATACCACAGCAGCTCCGTCTACTCCGCTGTTTTTTAATTTTAGTATATTACCTTTATTTATTCCTCCGATTGCAACCGTCGGAATGCTTACATTATCACAAATTTCTTTTAACGTTTCAAAAGAAACATCATTTGCGTCAAGTTTTGTAGATGTAGAAAAAACCGCACCTATCCCCAAATAATCCGCGCCCTTTTCTTCTGCAAGCTTTGCTTCTTCCAAATTATGTACAGAAACACCGAGTATTTTATCTTTTCCTATTAACTCTCTTACATTTTCGGCTTTCATATCACTTTGACCCACATGAACTCCGTCAGCATCCGCTTTTAGCATTATATCTACGTTATCGTTTATTATAAAAGGAATGTTATTTTCCTTTGCCAGCTTTTTTATTTCTACGGCTTCTTTAAAAAAGTCTTCATCATTCAAATCTTTTTCCCTTAATTGTAAAAAAGTAATCCCGCCTTTTATGGCTTTTTTCACCTGTTCATACAAACTTTCTTCATCACTCCATGCTCTGTCCGTAACCGCATACAAAAGCATATCATTTTTATCTACATTCATATTTGGCTCCTTTTTCAAGTTCCGTAGAATTCAAATTAAAAATACAATCTATAAGATAATTCCTAAAGGAAGCATTGCCTCCTCCTGTTTCTTTCATCTTTTTATACGCCATCTGCCCTGCATATCCCATAGTACAAACACTTGCAAGACAAGCTTCCAGCATATTATCTTTATTTGCAGCCAAATAAGCACAAGTGATTGCCGAAAGCATACACCCGGTACCCGTAATGGATGACATCACACTGTGTCCGTTTCTTATGATATAACTTTTTTTACCATCTGTTACTATATCTATCTGACCTGTGACAATTACTATTGCTTCAATTTCCCTCGAAAAATCTTCTAGAAAATCGATAACTTCATTTAAATTTGTTTCATCCACTTTATCACTGATATCTGCATCAACACCTTTTGTTGTTCCTTTGCCGATAGCCAAAGTCTTTATCTCTGAAATATTACCTTTTACGGCCGTGAAATTGATGTTTTTCAATAATTCCTTTGCGGTATCTGTTCGAAGCTTTGAAGCCCCTACCCCTACCGGATCAAGGATAACAGGATGAGAAAGTTCATTTGCTCTTTTTCCTGCCAAAAACATCGAAGGAATTGTATTTTGATTTAATGTACCGATGTTAATATTAAGACCGGAACAAATACTTGTAATCTCTTCCACCTCTTCCTTGTCATCCGACATTATTGGAGAAGCTCCCAAAGCCAATAGTATATTTGCACAATCATTAACGGTAACGTAATTTGTTATATTATGAATCAAAGGTGCCTGTTCCCGTACGTTTTTAAGCATGTCTTTTAACATTATTTAATCCTCCTATAATTAATCATATAATAAATACCAAACTTAATAAATTTGTCAAATATTTTTTTATATTAATAAAAAAACGAGAACCTATTTGGATTCTCGTTAATATACTTAAATTACTTCAGTTCCTACGTTGGCATTACCCAAATCAGGTTAAAGGGTCGAAATATTGTATTTCCTCTCAGCAAAAAGCTCCCCCGAATATATTATATTGTATCTTTATGCTATCATAACTTAAATTTTATGTCAATATAATAAATATTATTAAAAAAATGTATTTAAACATCTTATAACTCTTCATCTTTTGAATGTATTTTTTCTTTGATTTCCTGCATTTTTACATCAGTATAAGAAATCAACGTTGCACATTCCTTTAATTCACTCATTATTTTTTCCTCATCGACAACATTTTTCTTGTATTTAAGTTGATGTTCCAAACTTGCCCAAAAGTCCATTGCAATTGTTCTTATTTGAATTTCAACCCTTAGATTTTGTTTTCTGTCAGAAAAAAACACAGGAATCTCAACTATCATATGATAACTTCTGTATCCGTTCTCTTTCGGTTCTTTTATATAGTCTTTAACTTTTATAACGGTTATGTCATCCTGTTTGGCAACCATCTTCGCAAGAGCATAAATATCATCTATAAAAGAACATACTATTCTTATCCCTGCTATATCGTTTAAGTGATCCATCGCAGACTGAATTGATACTTCATACCCTTCTTTTTCAAGCTTCTTAGCTATACTCTCAGGTTTTTTCAATCTTGATTTTATAAACTCTATAGGACTGTTAATACGCTTTATAGCCAATTCTTCGTTTAAAACTTCAAGTTTGGTTTTTACCTCTTTAATTGCACAGCTGTACATCATCATGGCTTCTTTATATTCTCCGGATTGCTCCAGAAAATAATTTTTTGTATCACTCGGAACATTTACCGTACTTATAAATGTCCTGTTGAGATCTTTTTCCATATTCATTGTAAATTCCTTTTAATATGTAAGTTTATTTCCATTCATATCCGCAGTTAAGACAAATGTAGTCGGGTCTTGTTTTATCATCCTCACAGCACCCTCCGTAAAAACTTTCACTTAAGCCTCTGTCTTCACATGCCTCAAAATACATCAGTCCGTACATCATTTCTTCGATATTTCTGCTTTTACATTTTGGACAAACTTTTTCCATATATATCTCCTTACATCTATGTATTTTAACACAGTTTTACAATCTATTGAATAAATTTAATAGATTCTTAATCTTTTTAATTAAAAATACATTTATTTGTAATATAAAGATAAAATTTACAAAAAAAGAGAGATCACTCTCTCTTTTTATAATCCAAGCAAATCTTTTTTCTTTGCTTCAAATTCTTCTTCCGTAATTGCCCCCATATCCAACAGTTCTTTTAATTGTTTTAATTGCTCTAATTGATTATTATTTGATTGTTGTATATTGGGTTCATTATCAACTTTTTTTGCTATAATTTCTAATCTTGAAATTAATGCCCTTGAATCTTCTAATGCTTTTCTATAATCAGAACTTTTTGTTTTTACTGGTTTTTTTATAAATGGAACTAATACCATAGGATTATCATTATCATTTAAAGTTATTCTGACAATAATATTTTCCACCATTTTTTTAGACTTTTTTTTACCTGTCAATCCACCTATAATAGCACCATCTCCACCAAAGGCTAAACCTCCGATAACAGCACTGGCAACTCCTCCGGAACTTACAACGCCATTGTCCTCAATTAATTCATATGTTAATAAATCTGCAAAATCATACCAAATATCAGTTCCAACTTTTGTTTTTCCATCAGGTATAAGTAATGAGGTACCGCCGGTAGCTAAAGCCACAGTAGCTTTTAAAACTTTTTTCCCTTTAGTGTCAGCTATTTTTCCTTTTACTGCTCCTTTAATTTTAAAACGATTATTTTCTTCGTCTATGGTTATAACTCCATAAGTTTTTATATTAGGATTATTTTTTTCAGCTATAGATTGTTCATCAATAGATAGTTCTTTTTTTATTCCATCTTTTACATTTTGAGTTAAGTCATTCATTGTTTTTTTTAATTTTTCCTTCATAATCTTCCTCCTGTTTTATTAAAATACTATATATGTGGTCCTATTTATTGTATCCCCATTAATCTATACTTTTTGTAACTCTCATGGTATAATGTTTTATATTACAATATATTTACTTCTATAAAATATTTTATTGTATTTCTATTTAATCACGTTACATGATCTATATGGATATTAATTGTTTTATAATGTTACAAAAAGTATAGATTAATTGACAATTTTAGATAATGTAAAAATAATATATTTCGATAGCCAATATTATAAATAAAAGGATTTGAAATAAGACTTTGAAAAATTACTTTTTACTTGCATAAATATATTAGGTTTATTTTTTCTTCGTATAATGATATAATATATCGAGCATTTAACAAAGGAGTAATATATGAACACAGTTTTTTTTGATGCACTTAAGAAAAATCCAATAATAGCTTCCGTAAGAAACGAAGAAGAAGTCGACAGAGCGGTAAAAAGTCGGGCAGAAGCAATATTTATAATACATATAGACATGAACCATCTTATTGAACAGGTAAAAAAAATAAAAAAATCAGGCAAGCTTGTTTTTATACACGTAGACTTGATACCCGGGTTTTCATCTTCTCCGCTGGCACTTGAATATATTTATAAACTTACAAAACCGGACGGAATATTAACAACAAAAAAATCTATAATAAACAAGGCAAAGTCTCTTGATCTGATAAGTATTTTAAGAGTTTTTGTAATCGACTCACCTACAATAGCATCTTCTTCAAAGCTGATAAAAGAAGTAAAACCCGATTTGGTGGAAATCCTTCCCGGGATTGCTCCAAAAGCAATAAAACTTATCAAAGAAAAAATAAATATCCCTGTCATATCGGGAGGAATGATAGAGACAAAAGAAGAAGTTATTGCATGTATAAAAAGCGGGGCTATAGGAGTATCGTCTTCAAGCGAAAATTTAATAAAATAATTGACGTATCAAAAAATTTATTTTATACTTTTATTGCATAAAGGTAATTCATAAGCGAATTTATAAGAAAATAAAATATCTTATAACATTTCGCTTTTTTTATTATAAGGAGAGTAAATGAAAGAAAAGGGCCTTAATATAAATAAAATTTACACCATACTCAGAATATTGTTCATTGCATTTTTATTCATTATGCAAATTGCATGTATGATTCTGCTTACATATATGCTCAAAAAACATGCTTTTATCGCTTACACCTTTATAGAAGTACTAAGCATAATGGTGCTTATACATCTTATGGCGGATGAAAGAAACTCGGCATATAAAATGCTTTGGATGGGTATAGTTCTGTTATTACCTATAGTCGGACATATAATGTATGATTTATGGGGAAAGTCCCATTCTCATATAAGAAAACACACTAAAATACAGGACGAAATAGATAAAGTAAACAATAATCAAATAATGGACGGAAAAGTAATCTCTCAAATAAAACATGAAGATTTGGAAAGACTGTCTTTATATTTAACAAATTATTCTTATCCGCCTTATAAAAACAACAATTTGAAATTCTGTTTCTCAGGAGAGGAAGCTTATAAAAATATACTGGAAGACATAAAAAAAGCAAAGAAATTTATTTTTATAAGTGTTTATACCCTTGCAAAAGGCAGATTGTTCGATGAAATATTTGAAGTTTTGGAACAAAAAGCAAAAGAAGGAATAGAGATAAAAATAATATATGACGATGTAGGTTCTATTCTAAAAATACCGCACAATGTAAAAGTTCATCTCGAAGAACTCGGAATAGAAGTTACTGTTTTTAACGCGATACATAAAAACGCATCAAAACAATATTACAATTACCGTTCCCATCAAAAAATTGTTGTTGTAGACGGAAACACGGCATATACGGGTGGATTTAACATTAAAGACGAGTTTATAAACCATAAATCGTCATACGGATATTACAAAGATTGTGCCATCAGAATAAAGGGAGATGCCGTTTGGAGCTTTACCCTTATATTTATAGGAATGTGGAATACAACCGGTCATAAAATCGAGGAAGTTGAAAAATACAAACCTAATCATAATATAAAAAATGACATTCTATGCCAGCCATTTGCCGACGGACCTTCAAATTATGTACAATTTGCAGAAGATATGTATAAATATCTTATTAACACAGCAAAACGAACCTTATATATTACTACCCCCTATTTAAATCCTGACGATGAAATGATAGATATGCTTTCACTGGCAGGTAAAAGTGGCGTTGACATAAGGATTGTAACTCCCAAAATTTTCGATAAGAAGACATCAAAGTTATTAAGCGAATTTAATTTCGGAAGACTTCTAAAAAATGGGGTTAGAATTTACGAATACGAAAAAGGATTTATTCATAGCAAAATTATATTAAACGATTTTGCAAATATTATCGGCACCGTAAACATGAATTTCAGAAGTTTTTATATTCACTACGAATGCGGAGCATTTATCGGAGATAAAGATTTTACCGATAAACTAAAAAAAGAAGTTATGAATGTAATAAACGAAAGCACGGAAATCACTTACGACGAATGGGTGCACCGTTCAAAGAAGACCAAAATATTCCAGTATGTTGTGAATATATTTAAATCACAGTTGTAATAAAAAAACAGATACAAAAATTTGTATCTGTTTTTTATTATATATTTTTTATTAAAGTATTACCAAATATATCAAGAATATCACAAGAAGTACCCATGTGATTGCATTAATTTCTTTTGCTTTTCCTGTAAATACTTTAGAAATCGCATAGAATATAAATCCAACGGCAATACCGTTTGAAATAGAATATGTCAATACCATTGTAATAACTGTAATAAATGCGGCAACAGCAGTAGCTATATCTTCCCACTCTATTTCTTTAAGTTGTTGAGCCATCAATACACCAACAATGATAAGAGGTGCACTTGTAACAGGAGAAAGGAATAATTCTCCAACAGGAATTGAGTTAACAACAGTTAAAAGAGGCATAAATAATACAGATAAGAAGAATAATACACCGGTTGTACAAGCAGTTAAACCTGTTCTTCCTCCTGCTGCAACACCAGAACCTGATTCAACGAATGAAGTAACTGTAGAAGTACCTAAAACAGCACCAACACATGTACCTATAGAGTCAGAAAGTAACGCTTTTTCAACATTTTCCATTTCACCGTTTTCATCAACCAAACCGATTTTGTTACCAACGGCAACAAGAGTTCCCGCAGTATCGAAAAAGTCTATGAAAAGGAAAGTAAATATTACCATAATAAACGATGGTTTTGAGAATAAAGAAGATAATCCGTCAAAACAAGCACCGAAAGTAGGCATAGCAAAATCAAAAGAAAGTATTCCCTGTGGTAAAGCAGGCATTCCGCTTACTCCGAATAATCCCGCAACAACACCTACAACAGCTGTTATTATCATTCCGTAGAATACTGCTGCATTTACTTTTTTACAAAGAAGAGCAACGGTTACAATTAAACCGAAACATGCAAGTAAAACCGTAGGATTTGTCAAATCTCCCATAGCAATGTATGTAGAAGGGTCAGCAACAACTATGCCTGCGTTTTTAAGACCTATAAATGCTATAAAAAATCCAATACCGGCCCCGATTGCAAGCTTCATGTTTTTAGGAATTGAATTGATAATGGCTTTTCTTATTCCGGTAACAGAAACAATTAAGAAAATAATACCAGAAATCAATACAGCGGCCAAAGCTTCTTGCCATGTATATTTAAAAGTCATACATACAGTATAGGTAAAGAAAGCATTAACACCCATACCAGGAGCTAAACCTACAGGATAATTTGCAACAAGCCCCATAATAATACTTGCTATTCCTGAAGAAATAGCTGTAGCCAAAAATACAGATTGGAAATTCATACCTGTTTCACCAAGCATTCCAGGGTTTACACCTAAGATGTAAGCCATTGTAAGAAATGTTGTTAAACCGGCAATGATTTCAGTTTTTACATTGGTACCTTTGCCTTTAAGTTTAAAAATTTTCTCGAACATTATGTTCCTCCCCAATAAATAATAATGAATGAATAATAATTATAGCATGATTATTTCACCCAGACAATACAAAAATTTCACTATAACGACAAATCTTTCTTTATTACGTCAATTATAAGCAAAAAAAACAAAAAGAAGGTATAAAAATACCTCCTTTTATTATTCAATCATAATCATACCGTAAAAATTAATCCCAGAATCTCTCCAGTCTTTTCCACCTTTTTCATGAGGAAGTACTTTAAATCCATCCGTTTTCCCCCATGCCTTAACGCCGTGTTCCTCATAACCGTTGTTTATAACGGTTTGAATAACATCGATTCCGCTTCCGTCCATTTGAGGAATTACTTTATCCGCATGTTTGCAATTTGGGAAAGAACACTCTTCACCGTATTCGTCTCTGCAAATCTCACACTTTTTAGCTCCGTACCCCAAAGCTTTGTAATAACCTCTTTTGCCGAGATAATCCAGCATTTTCCTCAATGTTTTATTTACATCATAGGGATCAAGACATTGTATAAGCAATATGTTTTTATAAATATCAAGATTTGCTTGAGTTTCTTTATATGTAGGTGCAATCGAAGGACAACACTGACGTTTATTATAATTTTTGCATCCGTATTTACACTTATTTAAAGTCCACGGAGCGGTAACAACGCTTTTGGAGTCAATCATTTTAGCACTTGTCGCTCCGAATTCAATCGCTTTTTTTACAAAATCTTCCATAATCATTTCCTTTTAAATTTACTTACATTTCATCAGGTCTTTTGGTGTAACGTCGTATTATTACATCATCAATTACCGAATTGTTTCTGTGAGAAAGAAGAAAAACAATAATTTCCGCTATTTCTTCAGGTTTACAAGACATATTTTCTTTAAGATCTCCTCTGGCTATTTTTGCCATAGGTGTTTCAACAGCCGAAGGATATAGATTATGTACTCTTATGTCATCGTCAAAAAGTTCTATGTTAAGTACTTCGTTTAATGCTTTTTGAGCGAATTTAGTCGAACAATACGCTCCTTGATGTATGTGAGGATAAACTCCGGAAGAAGACACTATCGAAATTATATCCGAAGAATCTGACTCTTTAAGCATTTCATAACAAGCCTGCGTCATTGCTAAATTTGAATACACGTTTATTTCATACAACTTCATGAATTCGTCTTTCTCAACCTCAAGAAGAGGTTTTCTTAAAGCAACGCCCGCACTGTTGATTAAAACATCCAATTTACCGAATTTTTCTTTACAATACTCGGCAACTTTTCCGCACACATCTCTGTCACATAAATCTCCAGCATAATAAGAAACATTTTCCCCAAGTTCCGAAGAAAGTTCTTTTAATGCCTTTTCATTTATATCTGCCATCAATACTTTTGCACCTGCATCTACCAAAGCTTTAACGATGAAACGACCTATTCCTCCGGTTGCTCCGGTGATAATAACGACTTTATCTTGTAATTCTTTCATAAAAACTCCTTAAACTGGATTATATTAATTATTCAAGACCCATTTTTTTCGCAACCATATCTGCCGCAATACCGATAAGTTCTGAACATGTTGTTCCCCCGGAATGTCTTTGTTCCAAAAGGTCAGGACATCTGGTGTAGTTGTTTTTTTCTTTAAACTCTTCAACAAGTTCTTTTATGGTATCGTAACTTACCTTTTTACTTTCTTGATCCGTAGGAACATCCCATTTTCCCAAATAACCTGAAACAATAGCCATACCCGAAACAGTTCCGCAAACTTCACCGGCATAGCCAAGTCCCCCGCCTAAGTTTGCCACAAGTTTTGCAAGTTCCTGTTTTTCAATTCCTATTTCGTCGCAGAACGCCAATACAACAGACTGACAGCAATTGTATTTTTCATCATGCAGTTTTACTGCTCTTTCACCGTATTTACCCATTTTTTATCTCCTTTTTTATTTCTTTATTTTATGTTCTACTTAAGTTTTATACTTTTATAGTATATGAAGTAAATAACACATACAATTATATAATTATTTTATGGGATAATATATATCCCAAACAAACATTATTTAAAATAGAAAAAATAAGAATCCACCCTTGAAAAAGAATACAATTATTTACAAAATATCATATAAACAACTTTTAAACGGTATATCTATCCCATATTTTCTAATTCATATAATCTTTGTTTTAAACCGTTAATGTATTTTTCATTATCTCATTTTTATTAACATAATTATGTTATCATGTTTTTTTTAATTTGTAAACATATTTTTAAAGTATACCCCGAAAACATCATAATGTTTACTGTCGTTTTCTGTTTAAAATTACATATAGAAATAAAAAAACATTACAACTAATATATGTAATGTTTTAAATCCGTGAAATCAGAAATCACCTTATCCACCATACCGGTATCATAAAAATAATCTTTATCTTTTTCACCTGCTATAACAACAATTTTACCGAATCCACCGTTATAAGCCGATTTTACACCTGAAATGGCATCTTCAAATACTACGCAATCTCCAGGATTTATTCCTATATTATCTGCGGCTTTTAAATAGATATCCGGACTCGGTTTCCCCGGCAGAGTGCCATTATCGTATACAACCTTATTATAATCAAACCATTTTCCAAGATTAAATCTTTCAAAATAAAAATCGATATTATCCTTATTGGACGCAGTAGCGATATTTACTTTGATATTTTCTTTTTTTAAGTAGTTTAAAAATTCTCCAAGTCCCTTTACCAAACAAAAATTATTCATATCTTTTAGGCAAAGATCTCTGTATACGGCTTCTTTTTCATCTGACATTTTCATAAGAGTATCTTTACTTAGCTTTCTTCCCGTAAAGTGTTCTATTATAAAAGAACTGTTTCTGCCATGAACGAATTCTTTGAATTCTTCCTTTGTTATTTTTCTTTTACATAAATTTTTTAAATATATATCCCATGCTTTTTCATGTTTATCAGAATCAAAAAACATGGTACCGTTAAAATCAAATATTACCCCGTTCATCTGCTTTCCTCCGTTTTTTACATTATAACATAATAAAATCCCAGGAAAAAACCCTGAGATTACTTATGATTGATTAATTTATGTAATTTAAAATAAAAATAAATTACATTAAGACCTATTTTCAAAATAATTAACTCCGAAAACTCCGATTAAAATAGCAAAGCAACCTATCATCTGCAAAATCCCAAAACTTTCGCCTAAAAGGAAAACTCCTATAATAACCGATACAACAGTGGTAAAGTTTGAAAAAGCCGAAGCAGACGCTATACTTAAGTGGGAAACTGTATAAGTATTACCGAAAAATCCGACAACGGAACCGATACAGCCCAAAAACAAAACACTCAAAAGTACGCTAAAATCTTTAAAAGACAAAATGTATCCGCCAAAACCTTTATTGTTTACAACAGAGATGATACCGAAAATCACACATGCAAACCACATCATAAAAAAAGTTATTTCGGTGACGCTGAACTCATCCGATAAAGACTTTGCCAAAATTCCATACATGGAAGAAGCAAAAACAGCTAAAAACAAAAATAAAAAACCTGTAAAATCAAATCCCATATCAGAAGAATATGCTCCGAACACAACCGTAATTGCACCCAAAACCGAAACCAACACGAAAACCCACTGTTTAAAAGCAGGTTTTTCTTTTAGCATAAAAACCCCAAGTATGCACATTACAACCGGTATGGTTGCTATCATAGTTCCTGATAAAGAAGAACTCGTTAATTTTACACCGTAGGTTTCACATATAAAATACAATATAGGCTGGCATAAAGCCAAAGGTATAAGTTTTTTTACATTTTTACCTTTATAATCAACTCTGAATACTTTAAGAAAGTACAGCAAAGTCATAAACAACGCCGCAAACAAAAATCTGACGGCAGGCAAATCCAAAGGTGACATAACCTCCAATGCTTTGGAGGTAAAAGCAAATGTCATTCCAAATACGGAAGAATATATCACACCTGCAAAGTAAGCAGGAATCTTCTCTTTGTCAAACAGCGATTTTAACATTTTCCCTAAACGAAATATGCAAAGCTTTCAACATTTTTTTCTTCGGATTTTATAAACTCTATTTCATGAAATTTCAATCTTAATAATTCATACATGATATCAAGGAAACAAATTTCAGCATTATAATGTCCGACACCTATCAAAACAATTCCGTTATCTACAAAGTTTTGCATCTCATGATACTTTGTATCCGAAGTAATAAAAACTTTTGCGTTTTTGTCTTTTACTTTATCCAACAAGTCAGAACCGTTTCCTGTACATAAAGCGACTTTGCTCAATATTCCAAGGGTATTGTAATTGTTGGTTACTTTTAAAACATTTGTATTGTATGCTCTCTTTACCTTTTTTAAAAGTCCGTCAATATTCATAGGCATTCTTGAATCGAGATATCCAACAGCTCCGAGACCGAATAAGTTCGTATCGTCTTCACATTTTTCGCTGACCACTCTCTCAAGAGGTTTAATATCACTAAGTCCGAGTTTTTTTGCCATAAACATATTAAGACCTATAGTCGATACATCCATAGGAGTATGGGCAGAATAAACATTAATGTTGTTTTTTATCAGTTTGAAAATCATATCCCCTTTTATACTGGATTGTTCTATATTCATTGTTTTATTAAAAAACAGAGGATGATGAGATATAATCATATCGCAATGTTCTCTTATCGCCTCGTCTATAACCTCGTTGGTAATATCCAAAGTGAGAAGAACTCTTCTTACCTCGTCTTTCCTGTTCCCGAGTTGGAATCCCGAGTTATCCCACTCATACTGAAAACTCTCGTTCGCAAATACATTAATGTACTTTATTATATCTTTTACTTTCATATTCACTTCTTATCCTTTCCAGAATATTTATGTACTCTGCCGCTTTTTCTTTTGCCTTAACTGCATTAATTGTGTTTTGAGAGCCGCAGTTCTCAATTATTTTTTTATTTACATTTATTTTATAATCCAAATATTCACAGAAATGTTTATTTCCGTTTTTATATAAGTCATAACCTATATCGAAAAACACATCGTCGTATTTATTATTGTCTTTTTTGGTAGTTACTTTTAATACATTGTAAAAATGATGTCTGTCTTTTACCAAGTCTTCTTTTACTATAGAAAATCCATTACAATACAAATAGCGCCTTACAAGATCTACACTGTTCATAGGCTGAAGTACCAAGTAATCAAAACTTTTGGATTTATTTATGTCAAAATCCAAAATACTTATAATAAGCTCTCCGCCCATTCCGCATATGCTGAGAACATCAATATCTTCGACACTTACGTTTTTAAGTCCGTCACTCAAAATCAGCTTAGCTCTGTCTGATATATTATATTGCATAAAATTTTCTTTTGCGTTTAAAAGAGGTCCTTCGTTTACATCCGTAACTACTGCTTTTTCAATCTTACCGTCATTTAACAAACGTATAGGAAGATATCCATGATCCGAGCCCACATCAACCAGACAGTGTGTTTTTCCTATCATATCGTATACAGATTTTAATCTAACATCCAAATTAATCATAATTATTACCTTAAATTACAAATTCAGTATAACATAAAACAGTATGTTTTAAAACATAAAATGAATCAAAGTTTGATTATTACATAAATACCTGTTTTAGGATACATATATACTTTTATTTACTCTATAAGTCTTTAATTTCCTTATTATACAATCTGATAAGAAAATAAATACAAAGAAATACCGCGGCAATTTCGGCTATAGGAAACGCCCACCATATAACATTGAGTCCTCCGATTTTAGAAAGAATAAATGCAACGGGGAGTAGCACCACAAGTTGTCTTACCACAGAAACGGTAAGGCTTGCAAAACCATGGCCGAGAGCTTGACATACTGAAAGTGTACATATACTGAATCCCGCAAATATAAAACTTATACCTATAATCCTTAGAGCATTGACTCCTATTTCCATCATTGTAGGAGAAGCATTAAATATGGATAACAATTCTTTTGGGAATATCATCAATATCAAAAATCCTATAATCATAATACAAACCGCGTAAAGTATACTCAATTGAACTGTTTTTACTATACGTTCTTTTTTTCTCGCCCCGAAATTGTATGAAATTATCGGAACCATACCGTTATTAAGACCAAATACAGGCATGAATATAAAACTTTGCAGTTTGAAGTACACTCCGAATACCGCAGTTGCGGTAGAAGAAAAAGTTATTAATATTTTATTCATTCCGAAAGTCATAACAGAAGCAAGAGATGACATTATAATAGAAGGAACACCTACGGAATAAATCTTCTTTATTATGGAAAGAGAAGGTCTGAAACCTACTAAACTTACATCAATTTCATGATTTTTATAGTGGTTGAAAATAAAACCCGTAATAGCAGCTATAATCTGTCCGGTTACGGTAGCAACCGCCGCACCGGCAACACCCATAGCGGGGAAACCGAATAAACCGAATATCATAATAGGGTCTAAAATGATGTTTATTATTGCTCCCAAACCTTGGGTATACATATTGTAGATTGTTTTACCCGTAGACTGTAGGAGTCTTTCAAAAGTAATTTGAAAAAACACCCCGAAAGAAAAAATACAACATATAGAAAGATACACCGTTCCGTCATTAACAATTTCAGTTATGTCTGTTTGAGAAAGGAAGAACAACCTTGAAGCGAAAATACCGAATATCAAAAATACTATATAACTCAAAAAAGCAAGAAATATGGCATTCTTTGCTGTTTTGTTTGCTGTTTCCGTCTTCTTTTCTCCAAGACACTTGGATAAGAATGCGTTTATCCCTACCCCTGTTCCTACAGCAACCGCTATCATAAGATTTTGAATGGGAAAAGCAAGAGAAACTGCCGTAAGAGCATTTTCGCTTAATTTTGCGACAAACATACTGTCAACAATATTATAAAGTGCCTGTATAAGCATAGAAATCATCATAGGAAGCGACATTGAAATAAGCAGTTTGTTTACGGGCATAACACCCATCTTGTTTTCTTTTCGTTTTTCCAATTTCATATTATTATCCATCAAGCTCTCTCTCCTTTATTTCCACCAATGATTTAATCAACTCTGCAGAAGAATCGAGTCCTATACTGCTATTTATAATCAAATCATAATTTTTCATACTATTCCACTTTTCATCTGTAACATAATTATAGTATTTTGCTCTAGATTTATCTATTTTTAAGATATAATGCTCAATATTTTTACAATTTATGTTATATTTATTTTTAGCTCTTTCAATTCTTTCTTCCAAAGGAGCAGTTACAAATATTTTTATACAATTTTCATAATCCCTAAGAACATAATCAGCACATAGTCCGACTATAACACAAGAGCCTTTGTCAGCTACTTTCTTTATAACGTCATTTTCAGATATCAACAATTGATCCTCTATAGGTAAATTGTCATAACTGAAACTGACATCAGAGAAGAAACTCAAAGGTCGTCTTGTATCCGCATTACGTATGTAATCAGCCGCCAAGCCCGTTTCTTTTACAATGAGATTTATAAGTTCTTCGTCATAAAAAGGAATATTTAAAAGCTCTGACACCTTTTTAGCTATAAGACGCCCACCCGAACCATATTCTCTTCCTATTGTTACAATAATTTTCTTCATATATATTAATCCTCCATGTCGGTAAACAACAAAAATAAGCAATAAAATATTGCTTTAAATAATTTTATGACAAATTATATTTTTTGTCAATAAAAGACAAAATCAAAAAAGAATCTCCATATTTGGAAATTCTTTTTATAACTTAAAATCTAATCAGCCTCAGTAGAGGTTTTCTCTTTTAGCTTATTAAAATATTTTTTTGTTTCATTTACAACAACACCGCTGAGAGCAAAAAGAGCTATCATATTAGGTACAGCCATGAGTCCGTTAAAAATATCGGCTATGGTCCAAACAGCTTTAACCGTCATATAAGGACCGATAAAAATAGCTAAGATGTATATCCATCTGAATACAAGCAGAGCTTTTTGGTTTCCGCCGTTTAAGTATTCAAGGCATCTTTCCGAATAATAATCCCATCCCAGTATCGTGGTAAATGCAAAAAATACCAAACATATCATCAATATAAAAGATGAAACCTGAGGTGCAAAAGGAAGTCCATGACTGAAAGCATAGTTGGTTATACCAACACCTTCAAGACCTTCAATCTGCCATGCTCCCGTTAAGACTATTGAAAGACCTGTCATTGTACATATAACTATAGTATCTATAAATGTACCCGTCATAGAAACCAATCCTTGTCTTACAGGTTCTTTTGTTTTGGCAGCCGCAGCAGCTATCGGTGCAGAACCGAGTCCGGCTTCGTTTGAAAAAATCCCCCTTGCAACACCTTTTTGCATTGCCACTATCATACTTCCGATTATACCTCCCGTAACCGCAGAAGGATTGAATGCTCCTTGAATTATAACCTTAAAAGCATTTGGAATCTCAGAAAGGTTGCATACCATAAGGATTAGACAAACTGCAAAATACAAAACAGCCATAAAAGGAACTATAACCTGTGATACATTTGCTATACGCTTGATACCTCCTATCAAAACCAAAGCTACGCAAACAGTAAGGATAAGAGAAGCTATCACTACAGTCCATGAATAAGTTCCTATTCCGGGAATCGAAACAGTCCAGTTCATACCGGGATCAAAAAAGTTATTTACGGCAGAAGCTATACCGTTTACCTGAGTAAAAGTACCTATACTGAAAAGACCTACACATATACCAAAAAATGCAAATATTTTTGCAAGCCATTTCCATTTATCACCCATACCCCGTTCAATATAGTAAAAAGGTCCACCCAAAGCATGGTTGTCTTTGTCGACAACACGATACTTAACCGCCAAAAGTCCTTCAGCGTATTTTGTCGCCATTCCGAAAAATGCGGCTATTTCCATCCAAAACAAAGCCCCCGGGCCGCCTTCAGCTATTGCGGTTGCAACTCCGACTATATTACCTGTACCTATTGTGGCAGAAAGAGCGGTACAAAGAGCACCGAAGGATGTCACTTCTCCTTCTCCGCCTTCCTCGTTTTTAACCATGTACTTAAGAGCCAAAGGCAATTTACGGATTTGAGTAAAACCAAGTCTTAACGTAAGAAGTATACCTCCTGCCAAAATAAGAACGATAAGAGGCGTTCCCCATACAAAATCATTGATTTTAACAAGAATATCATTTAAATTACTCCACATAAAAACACCTTTCCAATAAGAACAAAAGATAAAAAGAGCCGAATAAAACATTCGGCTCATAAATAATAACATTATTTGATATATTAAAATAATTTTATTATACTCTGTCCTTTTGCCTGAGAGATTAGTGTATAAACACCTTGCACCTTCGGCACTCAATAGAGATTCTCCAGAGCCACATCCGTTTATAGTCCTTATTCGAAAACGAACACCTGAGAGTTTTACTCCTTCGGTAAGGGCGAACCTACTTTCCTACAAACTTCTTTTGTTCTAAATTATTATTTTATTAAATTTTCGATTTAAATTATATATTAAAATTCTGAAAATTTCAAATACTTTTTACATTTTTTTCATATCTTTAATGACATCTTAAAATATCATTGTTTATTCTTTTATAAAATAATTGTTTTATTTCTTTAGGATTTCGACTGATGGATAAAATCCACATTAATTTTACGCATATGGCCTCGGTAGTCATATCGTAACTTTCAAGAACTCCGTAATTTTCCAAAACAGTATTCCCCACTTCATAAAGCTTCGCATCACTTCCTTCAAGCATTACCTGAGTAGACAAAACCACAGTCTTACCCTTTTTTGTTACAATATTTAATTTATCAAAAAAATTTCTTTTATCATGAAAAGGAAGCCCACCTACACCGTAGCCTTCAATTACAATACCGTCATAGTTATCCGATATATATTCAAGTATATCCGGCTCCATCCCCGGAATCAATTTCAGTAAAAACACTTTTGAATTTAAAGTATTATAAAATTTCGTATTTGCAATTTCATGATTATTATCCACGTATCTTACAATATCTTCATTATCTATAAAAGCCGATACGGGATAATTTATGCTTTCAAAAGCACTGTAGCTCTTTGTTCTTATTTTTCTGGCTCTTGTACCTGCTATTGCCCTACCGTCAAAAACAACATACACTCCTTTTGTATTTTCACAAACAGCAAATCGTAGACTGTCCGTAATATTTTTTTTCGCATCCGATATTTCTGCATTTATGGGTTTTTGAGCCCCCGTTATTATTATCGGTTTTGACGGGTTTTGAATCAAATAAGAAAGAGCGCAGGAAGTATAAGACATGGTATCGGTTCCGTGTGTTATTACAAATCCGTCATACTGTTCATATTTTTTTTGTATCATTTTTGCAATTTCAATCCAATGTTCGGGCTGAATATTGGTACTGTCAATATTAAAAGGCTGTTTAACGCTTAAATCACAGATTTTTCTTATTTCGGGTATATAAGATATAATCTCTTCGGCGGTGATGTTGGGTTTTAATCCGTTTTGTGTTTTTATGCAGGCTATTGTTCCGCCGGTTGCAATCATCAATATTTTCTTCATTTCAAATCCACTTTCTTTTTATTTAATCGAATATGCTCAGTTGTCCGTCTTTAAGAGAACTTACTTTTCTTTCTACTATTTTATCTTCCTCTTTTAAAACATCACAAAGTAGCTTGGAATTTTTATTATACATTATACACTTCTTCTCTACCGTATCCTTATTATAATTTGCATAACAATAAGCGCAGTAATTGGTACATGTATCGTACGCCCCGATATCTATGCTTTGGATACATCCGCATTCTTTTCTTTGATTATAGTCTTTGCCGCATTTTATTTTATATCCGCATATATTTTCTATCAAATTAATATCAATACACTGTCCGTGTTCTATGCCGTATCCTGACAAATTGTACTTTTCGGCACAAGTTTCAATATACAGCCCCTTCCTTTTTGCCGTTTTGGCAAACCTACTTGCAACAAGCTCGATTTCTTCTTTATTTAATTCCCGAATCCCGTGTTTGTTTACGTTAGGCAAGATTTTTTTGTACATATCTATAAAACTTATAATAACTTTGTCAGTATATCCGCTTAATTCTGTTGAAATTTCATCAAAAGATTTTAAATGATAATCTAAAGTATATTTGCGGCTTAAAAATATGGGATCGTACCTCCAGATTACTTTGTCCCGTCCTATTTGTAAAGAAAGTTCTTTAAAGGTTTCTATAATATCTTTTTTGGGCGGTAAATTATATTCAATATCATTATCGTAACAAGTAAGGGTAAACTGAAAATAATATTTATAATCATTTAAATATTTTAATTTATTTAAAATATTTTTAGGGTTTTTACTCCAAAAAACAATACAGTCAACGACATCACAAGATAAGTTTACCTTACTTATCTGATGTTTGTTTATCGGATTTCTTACGTATACATAACCTTCTTTTATTCTGTTTACAAACCAATCCCCATAAAAAGCAGGGATATCGGTTCGTCTGCTGGCACTGATTATCATAAATGAATTCACCTCAAAGTATTCTTAGTTTTATATTTGACTCGCTAAAACAATATTAATATAGATTATATAATTATATACAATAAAATCAATTTAAGTAAAAAAATAAGTTTATGATTTTACCAATATTTTATTAATATTGTATTCTGTGTTCTTTTCTTATATAATATGTAATAAGCAAATTCAATCAAAAATGATTATACGAGAAAGAGGTAAAATTATGAATTATAAAATCAAAGGTTACGAACCGGAAAAGTTATTTAATTTCTTCGAAGAAATAAGTGCTATTCCACGTGGTTCAAGCAATGAAAAAGAAATAAGCGATTACATAGTGAATTTTGCAAAAAAACGTAATTTATGGGTTTATCAAGATGAACTGTATAATGTAATTATAAAAAAAGAAGCAAGTAAAGAAGCAAAAAACAAAAAGCCTATAATGCTTCAAGGACATTTGGATATGGTTTGTGAAAAACTTTCCGATTCAAATCACGATTTTACAAAAGACGGAATAGATTTAATTGTAAAAGACGGTATTTTAACGGCAAACAAGACAACCCTTGGAGGCGACAACGGTGCGGCTGTGGCTCTTATGCTGGCTATACTCGATGATGAAAGTATTTCTCATCCAAAACTTGAATGTGTGTTTACAACACAGGAAGAAACAGGACTGGGCGGAGCTCATTTCCTTGATAAATCACTAATAGACGCCAGAACAATGATAAACTTGGACTCTGAAGAAGAAGGAATCGCTACGGTAAGCTGTGCTGGAGGAATGAGATTCTCTCTTATAAAATCAATACAAAAAGAGAAAAAAGACGGTGTAGCCCTTTCGATTTCGATAGATGGTCTGCTTGGCGGACACTCAGGAATGGACATAAATCAGGAAAGACAAAACGCAAATATTCTTTTGGCAAGACTATTAAATCAGGCAATCGTTGATTCGGACGCATATCTATCTGAGTTTAACGGCGGTAGCAAAGACAATGCGATACCAAGAAGCAGCAGTGCCGTTCTTTTATTCGAAAATGAAGAAGAAGCAAAAACAGCCGAGGATAAATTAAAAAATACGGCAGAAGAGCTAAAAAAAGAAATAATACCTTTTGAAAAAGACTTTGTTATTTCAATAAAAAGCGAAAAAGCATGCTTAAATGTAATGAACAAAAAAGACTCAAAAGATTTAATAAGCGCAGTATACATGGCTCCAAACGGAGTTCTTAACAGAAACTTAAAGCAAGACGGTTTTGTTGTTACATCATCAAACCTCGGAGTTGTAAAAACAGAAGACGAAGAAATACGTATAGTATTCGCACCGAGAAGTTCTGTAAAATCATTACAGGAAGATACGACCGCACGTTTAACTCTTTTGGGAGAAACTTTTGGATTTAAGTGCGAAATCGCGGGAGAATATCCGGGATGGAGTTTTGCTGAACATTCACCTATAAGAGATATATTTATCGAAAGCTACAAAAATCTGTTTAATGATGATTTGAAAATAGAAGCAATTCATGCGGGACTTGAGTGCGGACTTTTCTCTGACGCAATAGAAGGATTGGATGCAATAGCGGTTGGACCTACAATAAAAGGATGTCATACTCCTGACGAATACATTCCGCTTGATTCTTTTGAACGTTTCTATACATTATTATGTGATGTACTAAAAAGAGAAGCTTTAGACAAATAATGACAAAATACAATAATTGTTTACAATTAAAAGACAATCGTGTATAATTGATACGATTGTCTTTTAAAATATAAAAATCAGAAAGGGGTAAATTATGTCTGACAAAGATAAAAACTTTAAACCGTATATACCGGCTGATAAAGTTGCACCGGAGTTTACTGTAACATCAATTCTTATCGGTATTATTCTAGCAATTGTATTCGGTGCCGCAAATGCGTATCTTGGACTTCGTGTCGGTATGACAATCTCTGCATCTATCCCTGCAGCAGTTATCTCTATGGGGATTATCAGAGTAATTTTACGTCGTGATTCAATTCTCGAAAACAACTTCGTACAAACAATAGGTTCTGCGGGAGAATCAGTAGCGGCGGGAGCAATATTTACACTTCCGGCATTGTTCTTATGGGCAAACGAAGGTGTTATATCATCTCCTAGTATTTTAACTATTTTCCTAATCGCTTTGGTAGGTGGTGTTCTTGGGGTTATTTTCATGGTACCACTTCGTCAAGCGCTTATAGTTGAAGAACACGGAACACTTCCGTTCCCAGAAGGAACAGCTTGTGCAGAAGTTCTTCTAGCTGGTGAAGAAGGAGGAAGCAAAGCAGGCGTTGTATTTGCAGGTCTTGGAATTTCGGCTCTATACAAATTTATAGCTGACGGAATGAAAATCTTCCCTAGCGAAATAGGATATGATATAAAAGGATATGCAGGTTCTTCTATAGGAATACAGGTTCTTCCGGCTTTGGTTGGTGTAGGTTACATATGCGGACCTAAAATCTCAAGCTACATGCTTGCAGGTGGTACTTTAAGTTGGTTTGTACTAATGCCTGTTATTGCACTTTTCGGTGCAAACGCAACTATATTCCCGGGAGATACCGTAATATCATCTCTTGCTCCAAGCGATTTATGGGGTACATATATCAAGTATATCGGTGCAGGTGCCGTTGCTACCGGAGGTATCATAAGTTTGATTAAGAGTCTTCCTCTTATAATAAAAACTTTCTCTCAAGCAATGAAGAGCATGAGCAAAAAAACTTCTAGCGAAAAAGCAATTCGTACAGAACTTGATTTGCCTATGCCTATATTAATGCTTGCATTATTAATCATTGCCGTTGCAATATGGTTACTTCCTATGTTCCCTGTTAACTTTATAGGAGCTCTTATAATAGTTATATTCGGGTTCTTCTTTGCAACAGTTTCATCTCGTATGGTTGGACTTATAGGTTCTTCAAACAACCCTGTA